>NZ_JAIUGZ010000012.1:0-247235 GCF_020164875.1 Mesorhizobium sp. CO1-1-8
GGCAGGACAGAGGGGGGCGCCTCGCAATGATGCGGGAAACAGGCTTGCCCCACGCCGCAGCGCCCTTGCTCGGCTTCGGCCGGCTGCTGCGCCGCTACGGCTTCGCCATCGCTCCCGAGCAAGTCTCCGGCTTCATGCAGGCGGTGACGTTGCTCGGCCCGCGCTCGATGGCCGACATCCGCGAGGCGGCGCTCGCGACGCTGGCGCCGCCGCCCGACCGCCGCGACGAATTCGAGGCGCATTTCCAGAGCCATTTCTATGGCAATGCATCCGCAGTGGTCGAAGGGGATGCGGACGAGGAAACCCGCATCAAGGATGATGGCGGCGCCGACGACGAACGGATCGAAGCCGAACAGCGGCAAGAGGGCGGCGAACTGTCCTCGGCCCTGGAGCAGTTGAGCACGCGCGATTTCCAGCGCGACGATGACAGGCTGACCGCCTTTCGTCGCAAACTCGCTTCCGCCCTGCCCGCCCGCCGTTCCTTCCGCACGATACGCACCCACTCCCGCGGCAAGCTCGATTTGCGCCGATCGCTCAGGGAAATCGTCAGCGCCGATGGTGACGTGCCCTCGCCGCTGCTGCGCCGCCGCCAGACCGTCCCGCGAAAGCTGCTGCTGCTGATCGACGTCTCCGGCTCGATGAAACTGCACACGGCGGACTATCTCAAGCTGGCGCATGCCGCCGTGCAAGGCGCCGACCGGGCCGAAATCTTCACCTTCGGCACGCGGCTGACCCGCATCACCACGGCATTGCGCATCCGCGACCGCAGCCAGGCGCTGGCGCGCGCCGCTGCCCAGGTCGACGATTGGGATGGCGGCACCCGCATGGGACCGACGCTGCTCGCTTTCCTCTCGGTGCCGCGCTTCTCCGCCTTCGCGCGCGGCGCCGCAATCGTCATCCTGTCCGACGCGCTGGAGCGCGGCGACCATGGCGAGCTGGAAACGGCAATGCGCCGGCTGAGCGCCCGCGCTTTCCGGCTGTCGCTGGCCACACCGCTAGCCGGCGACCCGCGCTTCCGGCCGGCAACGGCGGCACTGCGCGCCATCCTGCCCGCGCTCGACGATCTGGTCGACGGCTCATCGCTCGCCGGCCTCACCGATTTCATCCTGTCGCTCGCCCGCCCTGCCCCGTCGGCGGCGGCAATCTGGAAGAGGGTTTCATGATGCAGAAAGCAATCGACGCGCATTTCCACATCTGGCGCCAGAAGGATCAGCCCTGGCTGGTCGGCCCGATGGTGCCACGCATCTTCGGCCCCTACGAGCCGATCCGGCGCGATTACCCGATCGAGGAGTTTCTGGCTGACCAGCAAGGCGCCGGTGTGGAAAAAGCCGTCTATGTCCAGACCAACTGGGCCAAGGAGGATTTCGAGAAGGAAGTCGCCTTCCTGCAGAAGACCGCTGACGAGACTGGCTGGCCGCATGCCATCGTCGGCTACACCGACATGACGGTCGACGACATCAGGCCGCAGATCGATCGCCTGAAGAAATATCCGCTGCTGCGGGGCGTGCGCATGCAGCTGCACTGGCACGAGACGCCGGCCTTCCGCTTCGCCGCCTCGGCCGACCAGGTGATCGACCCGAAGGTGCGCGCCAACGTGGCGAGGCTCAAGGATTACGGCCTGTCCTTCGATCTGCAGCTCTTCCCTGCCCAGATGAAGGACGGCCTGACGCTGGTCGGTGAAAACCCGGAGACGAACTTCATCCTCACCCACGCCGGCATGCTGACCGGCATGGAACCGGAAACCACCGAGGCTTGGAAGGCCGGCCTGCGCACGCTCTCGGCTGCGCCCAATTTCTACGCCAAGCTGTCCGGCCTCGGCACCTTCATCCACCGCAACGACCCGGCGCTGATCGCCTACATTGTCGACAACGCGATCGAGATATTGGGCGCCGATCATCTGATGTTCGGCTCGAACTTCCCGATCGAGAAGCTGTGGACCAGCCACGCCGAGCTGATCAAGGCGCACCGCGACGCGGTGGCCAAGCATGGTGCGGCGGTGGAGGCGGAAATCTTCTGGAACACGGCGGAGAAGGTTTACCGGCCGGTGTAGGGCAAGCTTCCCCTCACTTCACCTCGAACTGCGGATCGACCGGGATCTGCAGCGCCGTCACCATATGATTGGTCTGCCCAGCCAATCCAATGATCGACACCAGCTCGCCATGCTGCGCATCGGTCATGCCCTTGGCGCGTGCTGCCGCCGTGTGCGAATGGACGCAGTAGGCGCAGCCATTGGCTGTCGACACCGCGATGTAGATCATCTCCTTGGTCAACGGATCGATGGCGCTCTCCGCAACCATCACCACCTTGAGCTGTTCCCAGACGCGCTTCAGCGCCGGGGGATCATTGGCCAGCCCACGCCAGAAATTGTTGACGAAATCGGATTTGCGCGTTGCGCGGATATCGTCGAACACGGCTTTCACGGCGGGGATCTTTTCGACCTCGGCGTCGCTGAGGAGTCTGGTGGTGGCCATGGCATTTCCTTTCGTTCTCGACGGCGGACAATTGAATCGGATGCTGAACAGCCGCCGCTAATCCATTCACTTAATTTGCATATTCGCCTTTTTGCGTTGCAGACGGAACCGCCGGGTGTGTCGAGATTTAGGTCAGGCCGAGTCGAAAACGGTGGATTCCGAGAACCGGAGCGGAGCGTACTTTTCGTACGTGAGCACCGGAAGCGCAGGAACCGGCGTTTGCAGGCCGACCTCACCTGAATATCGACACACCCTAATGCACGGCCGCATACATGATCTTCTCCTCCGTGGCCTCCGCCGGCGAAAACTCCTCGACAATACGCCCTTGCCTACAGACAAGAATCCGGTCGGACAGGTTCATGATCTCCGGCAGGTAGGAGGAGATGACGACCACCGCGAGGCCCTCATCGGCCAGCCGGTTGATGATCTGGTGGATCTCGGCAATCGCGCCGACATCGACGCCACGTGTCGGCTCGTCGAAGATGACGATGCGCGGCTGCTGCACCAGCCCCTTGCCGATCACCACCTTCTGCTGGTTGCCGCCGGACAGTTCGACCACGCGCGCATTGTCGTTGATTGCCTTGATGTTCAGCGTCTTCGTCCATTCGGCTGACAGGGCGCGCATTTCCTGCGCATTGATCACCCAGGCCTTTTCGCGGCCCGCCGCCAGCAGTCCGCCGAACAGGTTTTCGGCAATGCCCATCGTCTCGAAGATACCCTCGCTCTTGCGGTCCTCGGTGACATAGACGATGCCGTCGGCCACCGCTTCGCTCGGCACGAGATAGCGCACCGGCCTGTCGTCGAGCTCGATGGCGCCGCCGCGCAAAAAGTCGCGCTTATAGATGCCGGAGACGATCTTGAAGGTTTCGGTGCGGCCGGAGCCGATCAGCCCGAACACACCGGTGATCTGGCCCTCGAAGATCGAGAAGGACGTGTTGCGCACGACATTGCTCATCGAAATGTCCTGCACCGACAGCACTTTCTTGCCGGCCTTGCGCAGCTTTGCCTCGTCGCGCTGGCGGTAGATCTGTCCCGACAATGTGCGCCCGACCATGGCGGAAACGATCCTGTCTCGGTCGAAAGCAGATGTGTCGTCGGTGACGACCAGCTCGCCGTCGCGCAGGATGGTGATGCGGTCGGCAATATCGAGCGCCTCTTCCAGCGCATGGCTGATGAAGACGATGGAGACGCCGCTCGCCTTCAGCCGGCGGATCAGCGCGAAGAAGTGCCGCTTTTCTTCCGGCGTCAGCGTCGCCGTCGGCTCGTCGAAGATGATGATCTCGGCATTGTGGTGGACGGCGCGCGCGATCTCGACCATCTGCCGCTTGGCCGCGCCCAGCGTCGCCACCATCGCGTTCGGGTCGACGGGAAAGTTCAGCGATTGCAGGAACTGCTGCGCTGAAATGTACGTGCCGCGCAGCCGGTTGAGGAATTTTTCAGTACCGAGATAGAGGTTCTGCGCCACCGTCATCGACGGCACCAGGCTGGTCTCCTGGAACACCATGGCGATGCCGGCTTCAAGCGCTGCGTGCGGCGAGGCGTAGGCGATCTCTTGCCCCTTGTGGAACATCTTGCCCGAGGTAGCGTCGACCACGCCGGCAATGATCTTGGTCAGCGTCGATTTGCCCGCGCCGTTCTCGCCGAGCAGCGCGTGGATTTCGCCTTTGCGCAGCTCGAACGTGACGTTCTTGACCGCGGGCACGCCGCGATAGTTCTTGGTGACGTTTTCCAGCCGAACGATCGGTTCCATCAAAAACCTCCCGCGTCGACGGAAAGGATGCAGTCCCCGCCCCGGGAGGCGATAAACAGAAGGCCATCCTTCTCGGCGACACTGCAAATACCATGGCGCGTGCCATTGGCGCGGCTGTGCAGGCTGAATTGCGGCTGCAGCTTCTGGTCGAGCCTGACCACCAGCCCATAGGAGCGGCTCGGCGACCACGGCTTGTGGATGCCCATGGTGCGGATGCCGCCGCATTGCAGCGGCTCGAGGAAGCTGCGGCTGGACGCCAGCGCCGGCGCGATCCAGTAGGCGGGCGGCACCTGGCTCAGCATGTCCTGCCGGTAATGCGTTTCCTGCAGCACGAATTCGATCAGCCGGTTGCGCGGCGCAAACAAGGTCAGCCACGCGCCGCCATCGGCGGACGGCGACAGCCGCGCGGGATAGCCAGGCAGATGCGCCAGAACCGTCGAGCGGTTGCCCGTCGCGCCATCGAAACGCACCAGCTGGTGACGCCAGCTTTCGCTGACCAGCACATCCTTGCCGACAGGATGCAGCCCATAGGGAAAGGCGATGTCGCCGGCCACCTTGCGGAAATCACCGCCTGCTGCGTCTCGCTTCCAGAGCGAACCGGAAGCGCCCTTCTTCATCAGATCGGCGGCCCATTGCGAAGGCGCGTGCTCGGCCGAACCGTTGGCCAGCCACAGCGTGCCGTCGTCGGCATAGGCAAGTGCGGTGATGCAGCGGATCTCGGCCGGCAGCGAAACCTCCTTGCCGGCAATCAGCAGCTTGTCGCTCTCCAACCCGAGCGCCAGTTCGCCGGATGGCGACATCGCCAGCGCGGTGAGGGGCGACGGAAAGGTCTCGACCACGGTTGGGGTCGCGCCGGCAGCAACCGAGTGGATGACGTTGCCGCTGGAGGCCAGCAGCCTGTCACCGGAAACCAACAGATTGTCGGGCTCGGTCAGCTCGGCAAACGCAGGCGCATCATCCAGCCGCGTGTTGGGGCGAAAAGCGCCGTCGAGCGGCGGGATGGTCACCGCCTTGCCGCGAAACAGGTCGAGCACAGGGTCGAGGATCATGGCTTTGCTCCCCAATAGGAAGCGGGGCTGGTCCAGTTCGGGTCGGCGCCTGCGATCTTGTAGCGGCCGATGCGGTTGTTGAGGATGCCGCCGACGAACAGATATCCCTTGTGCTCTCGCATCGAGGTGACCATCGGGTGCGCGCCGCCGGTGAGATCGCCCATCGCCTCGACGATGCCGCCCTTTTCCGTGAATTTCACCACGCCGCCGGTGTTGATGTTGGGGAACAGCCATTCGTCCTGCGGCAGCCGCCGCGTCATTCGCTTGCGCATGTCGGGATGGCGCAGCGAGAGATCAAAGCTCGGCGTGCGCATGCCGAGCCACGCCATCCAGTAATTGCCGTCGGAGGCGCGGTTGATGTTGTCGGGATAGCCCGGCATGTCGCGGATGACGCATTCGGCGGTGCCGGCTTTCGGCCCTTCCAGCCAGTAGCGATGCACGCGGCAGGCCCAGCTTTCGGCGAAGAACAGCGACTTACCGTCATGCGCCATGCACACACCATTGGTGTAGCGGTAGCCGTCGAGCAATGTCTTGGTCGAACCGTCCTTCGGGTCGTAGACCAGCAACCGGCCGGTGGCGCGGTTCTCGATCGAGTCCAGCGCCCAGTCATGCGCATCGTAGCGCTTGGTCGAGTCGGTGAAATAGATGCGGCCGTCCGGTGCGATGTCGCAGTCGTTGGGGTCACGCAGCCGCGCATCGTCGACGATCGACGTCCACGAACGCGACGTTTCGGCCGACAGGCGTTTGACCTCCCGATCCGGCGAGACTGAGTAGAGCCCCATGGCGCCGACGCAGCTGATCAGATTGCCCGATCTGTCGAAAGCGAGGCCGAGCGGAAAGCCGCCAATATGGGCAAACACTTCCGATTTGACGTAGTCCGGCGCGAAGAAGCGGACGATCTCGCCATGACGCGTGCCGCAATAGAGGTTGTCGTCGCGGTCGAGGATGACGTCTTCCGGCCCCTCCAGCTCGCCAAGCCCGATATGGTCGGCGGCCGACAGCCGGTTGTCGAGCTCGTATGATGTGCCCGAGCCGGGCGCGGCCGACTGTGTTTCGCCCATCTTCAGATAGACCGGCGCGACATAGACCTCGTTCAGCACCTTGTGCCGGTTCTTCAGCCAGCGGATGTCGATGGTCACCGCCACCGCCAGCATGATGCCGAGCACCATCTGATTGGTGCCAGTTCCGTAGCCCAAGCGGATAAGCCCGTTGGTCATGGTCAGCACAATGATGGCGCCCATCAGCCCCTTGATCACCGAGCCGCGGCCGCCGCCGAGACTGACGCCGCCGACCACCGCCGCCGTCAGCGCCATGATCTCGAGGTTGAGGCCGGTTCCCGGCCCTGCCCCGCTCAGCCGGCAAGCAATGAGGAAGCCGCCGATCGAGGCGCAGAAGCCGGAAAAAACATAGGTCATGAACACGGTGCGGCGCACGCGGATGCCGGCATTGTGCGCCGAGCGCCTGGAGCCGCCGACCGCCAGCACGTGCCAGCCCGGCCGCGAGCGGGTCAACGCGATATGGGTGATGATGGCCAGGATGATCGCCAGCCACACCGAGACCGACAGCCCCCAGAAAGTGCTGTCGCCGATGAAGTCCAGCACATCCGATGTCGCGGTCGAAAGCTGCACATCGGCGGCATAGGTGGTGACCAGGATGTCGAACAGCGCCCGCCCGAATATGAAGGTGACCAGCGTGGTCAGAAAGGCGCGCAGCCTGAGATAGCCGACGAGGTAGCCGTTGATGGCACCGAAGATGAGGCCGGTGGCGAGCGAAGCGGCCAGCGCCAGCCAGATCGATTGTTCGAGGATGAAGAAGACATAGACGGCGGAGAAGCAGGACAGCGCGAAGATCGAGCCGACCGACAGGTCGATGCCGCCGCCCAGCATCACCACCGTCATGCCGGTGACCACCATGGAGAACTCGCCGAGCTGGCGGGTCGATTCCTGCAGCGCCGTCAGCTTGAAGAAGCCCGGAATGACCGAGCCGAAGGTCGCCAATGTCACCACCAGCGCCAGGAACGGAATGGCGTTGTCGGTCCAGCGTTTGGTCAGGATTTCGCCGACGACATGGTCGGGCACGAGATTGTAGCGCCAGGACTGGAGGCGTTCGCGAAAGGACATCGGCTGCTGCTATTCCATGAGGGAACGAGGTGACCGGATCCTTCCGGCCACCTCGCTTGTATCTCAGTCGAAAAAGTGCGGCTTACTTTGCCGCCGCCGCTTGTGCCTGCAGCGCCTTCAGGTCCCAGCAGCTATCGGGCTTCAGGTCGGCCTTGGTCGTCGCCTTCTCCAGCGTGTAGATGTAGGTGTGCGAGGTGCCGGCCGGCTGGCCGCTCTGCAGCAGGAATTTGATGATGGCGTTCATGTCGCCCGACTGGCGGGCAAGATCGGTCATCACCACGGCGCCATAGGTGCCGTCCTGCAGCTTGTCGCAGTCGGCCGCCTTCTCGCCGCCGCCGGTGGTGACCAGGAACACCTTGCCGTCGAGCTTGGCATCGCGGATCGCGGCGGACGCGCCGGTGGCGTCACCATCCCAGAAATCGATGATCGAGCAGATATCAGGGTTCTGCTGCAGCATCGTCGTCGTCACGTTGCGCGAGGTCGTCGCATCCCAGTTGGAATCGGGCTTGGCCACCACCTTGAAGTCGGGATTCTTGTCCAGCACCTTCATGATGCCGGCATACTGATAAAGGCTGGATGAGTTCGCCTGGTCACCCTGCACAAGGCCGATCTTCTTCGACGAGTTCGGGCCGCAGCCCTTGATCGCCGCTTCGGCCTCGAGCTGGCCAAGCCGGTCCCAGTCACTGCCGATAAAGGCGTCGGCCGGGAAGTTGGCGGGATTGTCGACCAGGATGACATAGGTGCCGGCGGCCTGCGCCTTCTTCATCAGCTTGGAATAGGAGTTGAGGTCCGGCGCATGGATGATCAGCACGTCCGGCCTGGTGTCTGAGGAGATTGCGTCGGTGATCGCCTGTGCGCCGGCATCGACCACCCAGTTCGGGTCGCGCGTCTCGAACACGCCGCCCCAAGCCTCGACTTCGGTCTTCAGATAATGCGCCCAGCCCTGCGCCAGGTCGAAGCCCATCGCCAGCGGCACCAGCATCACGCGCTTGCCTTTGAGCGCCTGCGCGTAAGCCGCCGGGCCCGGATCGTCGGCGGCGAAGGTGGGCGCCACGAAGGCGGTGACGGCAAGCGCCGTGGCAGCGGCCATCAATGTCCTGATGAATTTCATGTCAGATCCTCTCGTTTCGATTTTCATTGCCGGCCGATCGGGATGGATCGGACCGGGTACCCCTAAATGTCGCCTTGCTGGGCGGTCTGCTCGTCACGTGGATTGATGATGCCGTCGACAATAATGGCACCGAGCAGGATCGCTGCCTTGATCAGGTTCTGGTAGAGCAGCGGAATGTCGATGATGGTCATGGCGTTCAGCAGGATTCCGATCAAAGCTGCCCCGACCAGCACGTTGCGCACCCCGCCCCGCCCACCGGACAGGCCGATGCCGCCGATCACCGCGACCAGCACGATGTCATAGAGCAGCGTCGAATTGACGACGCGCGTGTTGATCGAATGCAGGCTGGCCGCCGTCAGCAGGCCGGCGATCAGTGCGACGAGGGCGGAAAGCACATAGCGCACCACCAGCATCGGCCGCACCGGAATGCCGATGTTGCGGGCGGCAACCGGATTGTCGCCGGCGAAATAGATGTAGCGGCCCCATTTGGTGTAGCGCAGGAACAGGAAGAACAGGAAGGCCAGCCCTGCGAACACGAACACCTCAACGGGAATGTCGAGGAAGCGCAGGCCGCCGAGCAGCTCCACCCAATGACCCTGCGGCACCGGCACGGCATCCTGCGTGATCAGCTGCGAGCGCACATAGCCGAAGACAAAGGAGCCCGTTGCCAGCGTCACGAAGATCGCCGGCACGTCGGCATAGGCGACGAGAAAGCCATTGAGCAGGCCGATGGCCAGCACACCGGCCAGCACATAGGCGAAGGCCAGCCCGTCCGGCGTCCCCGAGTTCAGAAGTTGCAGGTACCAGGCGACAGACATCGCCATGATCGCGACGGCGGAGAGGTCGATGCCGCGGCCGATGATGACGACGGCCATGCCGAGCGCAAGGATGCCCAGCACCGACACGGAGCGGACGATGGCGACGAGATTGTTGGGGTCGATGAAACCCGGCAGGCCTATGGCCGCTGCGACGAACAGCACCACGGCGATGGCAAAGACAATGCCTTCCTGATTCAGGCTCCTGAAATTCGGCCAGCCGATCGTGTTCATGTCTGCGTTTGCCCCGATGGCAGCGCTGCCATCCCTGGGAAAGAACGCTAATCGGCCCAACGCCGGTTCGTCAAATGAATCCGCGCTCGGAACCCAGGCCGGCAGCAATATTCACCGAGTGGACGCATCGATTGCCGAAGCTGGCGCAATGCCCGGAAAACTCTGCGCTTTTGGCAATTGGTTACGCCATTGCCGCCGCTCGCGAAAGCGCTGCACCAAGGCGAAAGGAACCTCCGCGCCCGCACCTGGCGGCAGCACGAGAAAACGCAACGCCGCCACCAGTCCGATGGCGCCGATCGCCAGGAAGGCGATTCGAAAATCGACGAGGTCGAGAGCGGGGCGATCCCTGACGATCTGCGACAAATTGAGGATCGCCGCCGCCACCGCGACGCCGAACAGCATCGCCACCTGCTGCAGCATCGAGGACAGCGTTGCCGCCGAGCTTCGTTGCGCCGCATCGATGTCGGCGAAGGCCAGCGCGCACTGGCGCTCGCCTTTGAAACGCTCGGCCTGGCGATCGCTCAATGTGCCGCGGCCAGTGCCGCGCGCTTCATCCAGCTCACCGGTTCGGGCCGCAATGGCCTGCCGAAATATCTGTCGCCGATTGGCGGCGCCTCGGCCGGCTTCGTGCCGTTGCAGAAGACGGTGACGTCGATCCAGGCCGCCATCCGCCACAAGGCCAATCCGGTGATGCTCGACTTCCTGGCCGTGTCGGAAGGCGTTGAGGACCACGCCACGCGGACACCTCTCGCGGTTGCGAAATGCGCTGGTATGATCGTGCTATGGCGGCGGCTGATCGCCTTCGAACTGATGGCCGCCGCACAGGCCATCGACTTGCGCGACGGCTTTACATTGGCGCCACGCACCGCCGCACTTCACGCGGCGATACGCGTGCTCGTCCCCATGCTGAAAGAGGACCGGCCGCTCGGCATCGACGCAGAGGCACTTTACGCCGCACTCGCCGGCGGAAGCTGGCCGGCCTGACGCGGCTTCTCAGAAGACGACGGTCTTGTGGCCGTTGAGCATGACGCGGGCTTCGAGATGCAGCTTGACGGCGCGCGCCAGCACCCGGCTTTCGATGTCGCGCCCGACAGCAACGAAATCCTCGGCGCTCATCGCATGGGTGACGCGTTCGGTCTCCTGATCGATGATCGGACCCTCGTCGAGGTCGGAGGTGACGTAATGCGCCGTCGCACCGATCAGCTTGACGCCGCGATCGAAAGCCTGGTGGTAGGGCTTGGCGCCCTTGAAGCTCGGCAGGAAGGAATGGTGGATGTTGATCGCCCGTCCGAACAACCGGTCCGACAGGCCTTTCGAGAAGACCTGCATGTAGCGCGCCAGGATGACCAGTTCGGCCCCTGTCCGCTGCACCAGGTCCAGCAGCTTCTGTTCCTGTTCGGCCTTGTTCTCCCTCGTGGTCGGCCAATGGTGGTAGGCAATGCCCTCCATCTCGGCGAAGCGGCGGGCATCCTCATGATTGGAGACGACGGCGGCAACCTCCGCGTTCAGCCAGCCGACCCTGATCTGGTACAGCAGATGGAGAAGCGCGTGGTCGAACCTGGAGACCATGACGATGATCTTCGGGCGGCGTTCCTGATTGACCAGCGCGGTCTTCATGCCGAAGCGATCGACGCTTGATTTCAGGGCCCGCTCCAGACTGTCCCTGGTCGAGCCTGGCGGACTGATGAAGGCGATCCGCATGAAAAAGCGATTGGTCTGCCGGTCCCAGAACTGGCTGCTTTCGGCGATGTTGGCGCCATTCGCGGCAAGCTCCGCCGTGACGGCGGCGACGATCCCCGGCCGATCCTCGCAGGAAAGTGTGAGAATATGAACCGGCGCGGCCTCGTCCGTCGCATCATTGCCTTGAGATTTCACGCCCTGTCGACCCTTTTCATGAACAGGCTGAGCTCAGCCGGGTCCATATGCACCACATGCTTATCTTCGGGATAGGCCAGGCTGTTGACATCGGCAACATATTCCGAGAACGCGGCGATGCGCTCGGCCTGCAAGCGATCAAATTCGGCAGCAAAATTGCGATAGATCTTGGAGTGGCGGGGCATGTGGCCACGGTTCTGGCCGAGGATATCGTCGGCAAACAGATATTGCGCGTCGCAGCCGGTGCCCGCCCCCATCGACAGCATGATCAGCGATGTCCGTTCCGAGATCGCCTTGGCCACCTCGACCGGTACGACCTCGATCTCGGCGCCGACGGCGCCGACGGCTTCCAGCTGCTTCACCGCCGTGAAGACGTCCATGGCGGTGTCGGCGGTCTTGCCGACCGCCTTGAAGCCGCCGGTCCAGGTGGCCCGTGACGGGATCAGCCCGACATGGCCGATGACCGGGATATTGTCATCGGCCATCCGCTTGATCGTGGCGTAGCCAGCGCTGCAATAGACCGCGTCGGCGCCGGCCTTGTAGAGCCGGAAGGCCCAGCGCACGAAATCGTCCGATGTGCCGATCTCGTAGAAATTGTCGCCCGGCATGGTGAACAGGCTGGGTGCGGCGTCACGGTATTGCGGGTTGAGCACCAGTTCAGGCGGCACCGAGACGATGTCGACCCCTGCGCGCTCGGCTGCCTCGGCCTCGTCCATCGTCAGCACACGCAGCATGGTCAGCTGGCGCTTGCCCTTCATGGCGCGCAAATCCGCCACCGTCGGTCTTTTTCGGCTCATCAAAAGGGTTCCCTCAGTTGCATTCGACGGCAGGTCAGCCGATCCGGATCATCACTTTGCCAGCCTCGACCTTCACTGGATAGGTGGCGAGATTGACGCAAACCGGTGCGCCTCGGGCCACACCCGTCTTATAGTTGAAGCGGCCATTGTGCTTGGGGCATTCGATGATGTCGTCCATCACCAGCCCCTCGGCCAGATGCGCCTTCTCATGCGTGCAGTACCCGTCGGTTGCGAAGTACTCGTCATCCGGACTGCGATAGATGGCAAAGGTACGGCCGCCATGATCGAAGCGGATGACATCCTCTTCCTCGACATCGTCGACGCCACACGCTTCAACCCAGTCGGCCATCTGCTTCTCCTGCAACTCTATTCCGCTGCCGCCGGCACCGTCAGCGCATGGAACTCGTCCCGGTACGGCCTGGCCGTCGGCGGCAATTCACGCTTGAGGAAATAGTCCTCGTACTGAAGCTGCTTCAGCAGCACCGGCCAGACCTCGCGATAGGCATGCCACATCGAAGGGTTCGGCTCGGGCAGATCGTGCTTGATCAATTCGTGCAGCCTCGGCAGCGCGTGATAGGGCACCATCGGGAACATGTGATGTTCAACATGGTAGTTCATGTTCCAATAGATGAAGCGGCTGATCGGGTTCATGTAGACGGTGCGCGTGTTCAGCCGGTGGTCGGTGACGTTGTCGGCCAGCCCGATATGCTGCAGCAGGCCGGTCAGCACCATGTGCCAGCTGCCGTAGAGGCGCGGCAGGCCAATCAGCACCAGCGGCAGGAACGACCACAGATAAAGCGCCAGCACGATGGTCGCGACATAGATGGCGACATGCCAGCGCGCGGCTGTGACCACCTTGTGAAGCTCCATCTCGGGAATAAAGCTTTTCTCATCGGGCGAGATGCTGCCGAACGCATTGCGTACCAGCGTCGGCAGCGAATAGCGGAAATCGAGAATGCCGGTGAAGGCGAGTGCGGCGCGCAGCAAGTCCGGCGGACGCATCACCGCGATCTCGGCGTCGCGGCCGACGATGATCGTGTCGGTGTGGTGGCGTGCATGGCTCCAGCGCCAGGTCACCGGATTGCGCATCAGCATGAAACTGGCGATCTGGTAGACGGCATCGTTCATCCAGCGCGTGCGGAAGGCTGTGCCGTGGCCGCACTCGTGCCAGCGCGAGTCGCTGGACGAGCCGTAGAGCACGCCGTAGACGAGCAGGAACGGTACCACCCACCACGTTCCCCAGAACCAGACGATCCCGGCGGCGGAACCCAATATGGCAACGATCCAGATGATCGTGTCGCGGATCGCCGGCCCGTCCGAGCGTTGCATCAGCTCTTTCATCGCCTTGCGCGGCACATCGGTGTGATACCACTCGGCCGAGGCCAACCCGGTCTCGATCGCAAGCCGAGTGCTTTCGCCGACCAGGCTGTAATCGCGCTTTTTCTCCATCACATCGACCTCCGATTTCCGGCCCGCCAGCCGGAGCATTCGTTTCGCATCATGCCCTGCCCGCCAATGCCGGAAAATTGCCCGACGGCACAGGATAATCCTGTTGCGGCTGCCTGGCGATCGAAGCGATCCTCGCTTCAGCCATGGCGATCGCGCCGGCGCCGTCGAGCACCCGGAACACCGCGTCGTAAGAACGGCTTTCGCCATGCTCCAGCCAGATCATCTCGCCACGCTCGCGCGCCGCGAGATTGCCCAAGACATGATGCGTCGAGGGTTCGATGCCCAGCGCATACTGCCCTGCCTGGAAATTCTGCCATTGATAGGCGCAAGGCAGCTGGTCCTTGCGCGTCACCACTTCGAAGCCGAGGCCAAGATGGTCGTTGACCACTGCCACCGGCACCTCGCCATTGGCGTCAGCTGCCATCTCGTGCTGCCAGACCTGCTCGCTGAAATCCGATTGCGGCGCTGGCATCGTGCGGTAACCGACCTTCTGCGCCTCGTAGCGCTCGCCGGCATGGCCAGCCCAGACGACGTCGCGGATCGGCGCCAGATAGCGCGAACCCTCGTCGAGCAAGGGGTGGCTGACATTGACGTGATAGAAATACATGTGCGGCGTGCGGTTGAAGCCGTGGTTGACGACGCGGTCCGACAGCCGGATCTCGTTGCCGCCAACATCGGCCTCGATGCGCCGGATCAGATGCAAATCCTCGCCGAAGACCGCCGATTGCTGCACGATGCCTTCGGCCCAAAGCACGCAGCGGTCGCCATCCCAGGCCTCGCCATAGCCGGTCAGTCGCGCCGGAATGGTGCCAATGCGGCCATGCAGCGAATGGATCACGGTCTTCTTGCCCGGGTAGTTGTAGCTGTCGGCCGGCACTTCTTCCCGGCCCAATATATGGTCGAGGCCGCAAGTGACGAGCAGGCCTGAAAACGAGCGTGCCCAGGCGAGCCCCCCTTCCCCCTCATAATCGTGCAGGCCGGGATGGCGAAAACCGCTCGGCGAGTGCCAGCCGATCGCCTGGCCCTTGAAGTCGCAATCGGCGATATCGAGTGCCCGGTCGACCAGCGCCGTGAAGCGCAGGCCCGAGCCGGTGCGGAACTCCAACATGCGAATGCCGCGTTCCACCCCGTCGCCAAGCGTCATCAACCGCACGCCGGCAAATTGCGACAGCATGCCCGAACGTTCCGATACCTGCCGGCGCGAAAGCGTCTTGCCGTAGAGTTCTACCATGTGACGGCCAACTTCTTCACTTCGCTCTCGTCTCTTTCAGCAGGGCTGACATGTCGGCCCCGGTGATGATGCTTTCCACGGTCAGAAGATCGGTATCGGCAACCGTCTGCTCCGCGACGATCTCGCCGCGGCGCATGACGATGATGCGGTCGGCGACCTGGAACACGTGATGGATGTTGTGGGTGATCAAGAGCACCGAATGGCCAGCGTCACGCACCTCCTTGACGAAGCGCAGCACGCCGTGGGTTTCTTCGACGCCGAGATTGTTGGTCGGTTCGTCGAGGATGATGACCTTGGCGGCGAACTGCATGGCGCGAGAAATCGCAATCGACTGCCGCTCGCCGCCCGACAGCGTCGAGACCAGCGCATCGGCATCGAGTTTTTTCGAGATGCCGACGCGCTTCAACAGCGCCGACGCCGCGTCGCGTAATTTGGCGAAATCGAGCGGCGCGAACACGCCCAGCCACTTCAGCTTGACCGGCTCGCGGCCAAGGAAAAGATTACGCGCGATGCTGAGATCCGGCGCCAGAGATGTATCCTGGTGGATGGTCTCGATGCCGAGGTCCATCGCATCGCGTGTCGAGCGGATCGAAACCTTTTCGCCGCGCACATAGATGTCGCCACGGTCGATCGGAAACACACCCGAGATCGCCTTGATCAGCGTCGATTTGCCGGCGCCATTGTCTCCAAGCAAGGCCACCACCTCGCCCTCCTTGAGGGCAAAGGACGCATTCTTCAGCGCCCGAACGCTGCCGAAGGATTTTTGCAGATTCTGCAGGCGGAGAACTTCCATCATCAGCCCCTTGCGGCGTTCTTCTGCAGCAAAGCGTGCAGGATGAGCATGGCGAGGATGATCAAGCCGACGAAGATGTTGTAGGCGAGGCCCGGCACGCCGATCAGCACGATGCCGTTGCGGATGGCACGCAGCATCAGCGCGCCGACGATGGTGCCGAGGATCGTGCCGCGCCCGCCGGTCAGCGCCGTCCCGCCGACCACCACCATGGCGATCACTTCGAGCTCGTAGCCGGTGCCGGCCACTGGTGAAGCGGCCGAGATGCGGAAGGCGCTGATCATGCCGGCCAGTCCTGCCAGGACCGAAGTCAGGATGAACAGCCACACCTTGACGGCGTCCGCCGGCACGCCGCGCGCCACCGCCGCGTTACGATTGGAGCCGATGGCGCTGATCCAGTTGCCGAGCTTGGCATAGCGCAGCACGTAGATCGCCAGCAACGAGAGACCGATGAACCACCACAGCGAGGTGTAGAACCGGAACGAACCGATATTGAAGCTGCCGGCCAGGAGCGTCACGAAAAAGCCCGGCTGGTCCCAGGACTTCAACGGAAAACCCTGTGTGATATAGAGTGCCGCCCCGCGCACCACGAGCAGCATCGACAGCGTGACCAGAAAGGACGAAATGCCGATCTTGGTGACGATCAGCCCGTTGATGGCGCCGATGGCGATGCACAGCAGAAGCCCGGCCAGAAGGGCGACACCGATATCGACGCCGCCATTCTGCACCAGGAGCATGACGACGACCGGCGCCAACCCGAACACGGCGCCGACCGACAGGTCGAACTCGCCTGCCGTCAACAGCAGTGTCATGCCGAGCGCGATGATGCCGAGCTCGGGCAGGAACGCCATCATGTTGGAGATGTTGAGCGGCGACAGGAAATTGGCATCGGCGACGGCGAACACCGCGAGCAGGACAACGAGGATGACGAGCGAGGAGAATTGCGGCGAGCGCATAAGGCTCGATCTGCGTTTCCCGACAGGCATTTCGTCTTCTGCGGTGATCATCATGACTGCTTGAACCATGCTTTCAAGAGGCACCCGCGGCCTGCGCCGCGGGCACCGGTTTTTCACTTCGTGTCGTAGAGTTTCAGGATCGGTTCGACGCTCGAGGCGTCATAAAGGCTGAACGTGTGGATGTCGTAGCCAATCGGTTCGCCCGACGCGGCGAGCCCGAGCAGCGCCACCGGCATGAAGCCCTGCGCAGACGGGAACTGCCAGGCGGCCGCGTTGACGAAGCCGGATTTGACGGCCTCCGCGGTTTCCTTCGAATTGCCCCAGCCGACGACCGGGATCTTGCCGGCCGGCACACCGGCGCCGTCAAACACCCGCTTGACGCTGGCCGCGACGGAATCGCCGAGCGCGATGATCGCCGGCGGATTGTTGGCCACCATATAGTCGGTCATCTTGGCAATGATGCCGGCCGGGTCGGTGCCGCAGTCGACCACATCATATTTGATCCCCAACGGATCGAAGACGCTGGCGATGCCTTCGGTCTCCAGCTGCTGGTAGCTGGCGCCAGGCACTTCCACCGGCAGGAACACCTTGTCCCCCTGCTTCACCATCTTATGGTCGACAAGATACTTGGCCCAGATGACGCCCGCCTCCTTGAGATCGGCGCCGACATAGGCCTGCCGTCCGGTCGCCGGATCGTCTGTGTTGAAGAACACGATCGGAATCCCGGCCGCCTTGGCGGCCTTCACTTCCTCGGTCCACAGGCCGGGCTGCGCCGAGGTGGTGGCGATTCCGTCGGGCTTGGCCGCAAGCGCGGAATTGAAGGCCTCCTTCTGCGCCGCCATGTCGCCGCCGCTGAAGGAGATCTTGCAGGTCACCTTGAGCTGGTCGCAGGCCTTGGTGGCGCCGGCATTCCAGTCGAGCCAGAACGCATCCGACGGACCGCCATGCGACAGCAGGTAGAAGGTTTTCTGCCCATCCTGCGCCATTGCCTGCGAGGCGAATGCGATGCCCGCGAACACAGTCGCGGCCGCCGCCAGTTTCAATCCGTATTTCAGCACTACAATTCCTCCCTTGTTGTTGCTTCCAAGCCGGATGCACCGCCGGCAAAGGGCGGCGCACAGCCCGTCAGAGGCCGTTGGCGCGGAACTTGTCGTCGAGAAATTTCTTGGCCCTCGGCACGTCGTCTTCCGAAAGGTGTTCGATGATCACCGGGATGTTCGGGTTCTTCTGCGACAGGCGCTGCAGATAGAGGTCGTAGTTCAGCGAGCCGGTGCCCGGCGCGTTGAGGACCATCTCGCCAACGCCGCGGAAGGTGTGCGAGGCCAGCGCGTCGTCATCGCCGATGTCGGCATGCTTCTCGCTCTTGTCGTCGCCGGCTCGTGCGACATCCTTGGCATGCGCGATTTTGACCTTGTCGGCCAGCGTGTCGAACACCTGGTTCAGCACCTTGTCCATCTGGTCGATGTTGTGGCTTTCGAAGTAGTTGGTCGGATCCATCAGCAGGCCGAGGCCCGGATGGTCGACCTGTGCGAACATCCTCACCGTTTCCTCGACCGAGCCGACAACATTGTTGACGTAGGTTTCGAGCAGGAACATTGAACCGTGGTCATAGGCTTCCTGCGCCAGTTCGGAGATCACCTTGCGGCACATCTCAAAACCCTCTTCGGACTTGTTCTTGGGATCGCTCATCCACTCGCTCTCGGTGTTGTAGGTACCGGTCTCCGAGATCACATAAGGACTGCCGAGCTGGCGGGCGTTGCGGATGATTTCCTTCAGCCGATCGACATTCGCCTTGCGGTGCGCGAGGTCGGGATGAATGACATTGGTGTAGCCCGAGATGCAGCAGATCGGCAGGTCGTGGGCACGGAACGTGTCGCGGACTTTTTTGGCCTTGTCCTTGGTGATCTGGCCGGCCGACAGGTCGATATCCTTGAAATGAAGGTCGAGCTGCACGGTGTTGAAACCGTGGCCGCGAATTTTCTTCGCCGTCTCTTCGAGGCCGTACGGGAAATAGCCCGTGAAAATACCTGCCTGCATCATGGTGTGAATTCCTCCCTGTAAGCGATTCAGTTGTCTGGTGTTTCAGTTGCGGTGTTCAGGTAGCGATTTCGGAAAGCTTGACCGTGCGGCCCTCGTCGATCGAGCGATAGCCCGCCTCGACCAGCGCCATGGTCTTGACGTTGTCGGCGACCGACAGCGCCGGCGGCGTGCCGGTCTTCACCGCATGCTGGAGCTGCTCCATCACGCCGATAAAGGCATGCGGGAACCACATCGTGTCCCAGCTCGGGCTGACCCATTCGCCACCGGTCGTCTCGGTCGAGGCATATGTCAGCGTCGAGGCAGCGCCAGTCGGCCAGCCGATGGTGCCCTTGGCGACCCCCTTCGTGCCGTCAACGCGCCAGTTGATGTGCTGGTCGTCCTTGTAGCCGTCCTGGCGCGGACCGGACCAGACATCCTCCAGCGACACGGCAAGCACACCGGACGGGAAGCGCAGCGTCGATACCGTGATGCCGTCGGAATGGTCGAATGTCGTGCGCGGATCCTTGCGTGTCAGCGTGGTGATCTCAGAGGGGTCGCCGAACAGGAAGCGCAGCACGTCGAGATGATGCACGCTCATATTGGCGAGCGTCAGCCGGTCATAATCCTCGAGGAAGCTCTGCCAGTGCGGGATGGCGTGCATGTCGATCTGCGCGAAGACGATGCCGCCCAGCGCGCCGCTGTCCATGATCTGCTTCAGCACGCGCATCGACTGGTCGTAGCGCATGTTCTGGTTGACCGAGAGGATCTTGCCGGCCTTGGCCGCCTCGTCACGCAGCTTGACCGCTTCGTCGACCGACAAGGCCAACGGCTTCTGCGCCAGGATTGCCTTGATGTGCTTCTGCTTCAGCGCGTGGCGGATCAGCGCCGGCTGCAGGTCGGGCGGGAAAGCAAGATCGATGATCTCGACATTTTCGTCCTCGATCAGTTTTTCCGGCGTGTCGTGGACCGTGGGGATGCTCCAGCGCGTCGCCACCTTCTCGGCGCTGGCCCTGGTACGCGAGGCGATTGCCACCACCGGGAATCCAGCTTCCTTGTAGGCGGCCAGATGGCACTCGGCCATGATCATGCCGGCGCCGACGCAGCCGATCTTGTATTCCTTCGTGCGAACCTTCACGTCCGGCTCGAAGCCCTTGTGTGCCATCTGATCCTCCCGAAAGTCTTTCCTTGCGGCGGCCGTCATCGTGCCAACGCTCCGCCGCTCTGTTCGAAATAATGCACTCTGGCCGGCTCACAGGATATCGCCACCATGGCATCCGGCCGGATGTCAGGCTGGCCGCGCAGCAATGCCTTCAGCCGCGCCTGCCCGGCAGCGAGCGTCACCACGGTGTAGCCGCCAAGCGGCTCGACCTCGAACACTCGCGCCGGGCGGCCCGGGCCCCCATCCGCCCACGGTCTAACCTTGATGTCTTCCGGCCTCAGGCCGATCTCCACGGCGTCGGCGGGCGCTGCCTTGTCTTCGATGCGGATCGTGCCTTCAGCCGCTTCGACACCGCCCTCGCCGCGTGCCGATCTGAGGATGTTCATCATCGGCGAGCCAAGCAGCCTTGCCACATAGGTGCTGGCCGGGCGGTCGTAAATCTCTGCCGGCGCACCGATCTGCCTGATCTTGCCGTCCTCCAGGATGGCGATGCGGTCGGCGACCGACATCGCCTCTTCCTGGTCATGCGTGACGTAGATCAGCGTCTTACCGAGTTCGCGCTGGATGCGCTTCAACTCGACGCGCGTTTCCTCGCGCAGTCTGGCGTCGAGCGCCGAGATCGGATCGTCCATCAGATAGGCATTGGGATCGCGCACCAGAGCCCGCGCGATCGCCACACGCTGCCGCTCCCCGCCCGAAAGCTGTCCCGGCGGCTTGTGCAGGATATGGCCGATATGCAGCTTCGCCGCGACGTCGGCGACCCGCCTTGTGATCTCGGCCTCGGCGACCCGGCGTTCGACCAGGGGGAAGCGGACATTGTCGAGCGCGCTCATATGCGGAAACAGCGCCAGGTTCTGGAACACCATCGCCACGTTGCGTTCGGCCGGCGACACCGCGTTGACCGGCCTGCCGCCGATCAGGATCTCTCCCGAGTCCGGCGTCTCCAGCCCGAGCACCAGGCGCAGGATCGTGGACTTGCCCGACAGCGGCGGTCCGAAGAAGCAGAAGAACTCATTGTCGTTGACGGTGAACGAGGCGTCGTCGACGGCGAGTGTATTGCCGTAGCGTTTGGTCACATTACGGAAGACGATATCGGCCATCTCAACCTGCCTTCATCGCAAGGCCGGTAGCGGCGTCGAAGACGCGCACCGACGACGTAGTGGGAGCAATGACAGCGGTGTCTCCGATAGCCAGTCCAACATCATTGTCGAACACCGCTTTCACAGCCGCCTCGCCCTGGCCGAGATGAACGATGGTGCGCGCACCTATCCGTTCGACAAAGGTCACCGGCATTGCGAGGCCCTGCCCATTCTGCACCAACGTCGCCTGTTCAGGCCGGAATCCGTAAAGCACCTCGCCGCGTGCACCACGCATGGCCGCTGCGAGTTCGCCCGGCAGCGGCGGCGTGACACCCAGCGGTCCGAGATCGACGACCAGTCCGCGGTCGCTTTCCGCCGGCCTGCCCTTGAGCAGGTTCATGCCCGGCGCGCCGATAAATCGGGCGACGAAGACATTGGCCGGATCGTTGTAGACCTCGAGCGGCGTGCCGACCTGCTGCAGCACGCCATGGTCCATGACCGCGATGCGGTCGGCCATGGTCATCGCCTCGAGCTGGTCGTGGGTGACATAGACCATGGTCTGGCGGAACTGCCGCTGCAGCTGCTTCAGTTCGGTGCGCATGACGGCCCGGAAAGCGGCGTCGACATTGGAGAGCGGCTCGTCGAGCAGGAAGATCGCCGGCTCCATGATCGCCGAGCGGCCGATCGCCACCCGCTGCAAGATGTTGACCGACAGCCGGTCGGCCTTGCGATCGAGCAGCGGGCCCAGCTGCAGCATCTCGGCGATGGCGCCGACACGGCGGTCGATCTCGGCTTTGGCAGCCCCTCGCATTTTCGGTCCATAGGCAAGGTTCTGGCGCACCGTCATATGCGTGAAGATGGCGTAGTTCTGGAAGACGAAGCCGACGCCGCGCCGGCCCATCGGCACGCCGGCCATGTCGCGCTCACCAAACAGGATCTTGCCGCCGGTTGGTTCTTCCATGCCGGCGATCATGTTCATCGTCGTCGACTTGCCGCAGCCCGACGGGCCGAGCAGCGCCATGAACTCGCCATCTGATATTGCCAAATCCATGGTCTTCAGCGCGGTGAAGTCGCCGAATTTCTTGACCAGGTTTTGCAGGTGAATGGCGCTCATGTCGGTACCTCGCGTGCCCGCGCCATGCGCTTCATGGCAAACACAGCGACGATCGACAGCACGACCAAAATGGCCAGCGCGATCGCCGCCACATAGCCCCAGATCAGGTCCTGCGTGGTGAGCTTGTAGATGTAGACCGAGATGGTTTCGGTGGCGACGCCTGGACCGCCGCCGGTCATGATGTAGAGCGTGTCGAATATCTTGAAGTTCTCGATCACCCGGATCGCCAGCGCGATGATGATGATCGTCTTCATCTTCGGCAGCACGATGGTGACGAAGCGCTGCCACGGATTGGCGCCGAGCAGCGTCGCCGCCTTGATCTGGTCCTCCGGCACGCCGACCAGGCCGGCAAGCAGGATGAGGAACATCAACGGCGTCCACTGCCAGATGTCGGCGACCATCACCGCGATCAGCGCCAGCGTCGGATCCGACAGCCAGGCGATGGTGACGGGTGAGCCGGTCAGCGACGACAAGATGTCGTTCACCGGGCCGCCCGACTGGAACAGCATGAAAAACATGTAGCCGGCCACCGCAGGCACCACCATCATCGGCATCAGCAGGATCGAATAGAAGACGCGCTTGCCCGGGAAATCGTCGGCAAACAGTGTCGCCAGCGCCAGCCCAAGCAGGAACTCCGCCGGCACGCAGACGATCATGACGATGGCCGTGCGCTTCAGCGCGCTCCAGAAGCGCGCGTCGGCGGCGAGATCGGTGTAGTTGGCAAAGCTGTTCCACATCGACCATGCGTTCCACCAGCCGGTGCCCGACAGGGGCGACCAGTCGGTGACGCTGATGTAGAGCTGCATCAACAGCGGGAAGGCCGAGATGAACAGCACCAGGATCTGCGCAGGCAGCGTCAGCCGGAAACCCAGCCTTGCGCCCTCATCGCGCGAAACCGACTTTGCTCTGACGGCTTTCATCTCATCCTTGGAAGTCATGACAGTCACCGCGCTCATTGCTTGAGCGCCCCGAACGTCAACCCGCGCACCAGATGGCGTTGTATGGCGATGCCCATGATGACCGGCGGCACGGCCGCGATCAGCCCAAGCGCCGCCTTGGCGCCATAGAGCTGCCCGGTCATCGAGGAGGACAGAGAGGCCATGTAGACCGGGATGGTCACCCATTCGCGCGTCGTCAGAAGCAGCGCGATCAGATAGTCCGACCAGTTGAGGATGAAGACGAAGAGCGCGGCACTGGCCAGCGGCGCGCGCATCATCGGCAGCGTGATGCGGGTGAAGACGCGCAGCCGCGAACAGCCTTCGACAAGCGCTGCCTCCTCGATCTCGCGCGGCATGTCGTCGAAGAAGGTCTTCATCAGCCAGAAGGCGAACGGCAAGGTGACGATGCCGTAGATCAGCGCCAGACCCCACCAGCTATCGGTGAAATTGAGGAAAGCCCACATGACCATCACCGGGATCATGACCGCCATCGGCGGAAAGATCCTGAGCTGGATCAGCGCCAGCGGCAGGTTCTGGCCGGAGCCGAAACGCGACAGCCCATAAGCCGCGGCAGTGCCCGCCGATATGGCGATCACCGTGCCAAAAACCGCCGACAGCAGTGATGCGAGGATCGGCTTCAGCGCGTTACGGTCGAGCGCGACGATCAAATTGTTGGTCGACTCGCCGAAGACGAAACGAAAATTGCTGAGCGTCGGGTTCTTCGGCCACCAAGTCAGTTCGGCGCCGGTCGCCGACCATTCGGCGATCGGCTTGAAGGCCATCGACACCATCCACAGGATTGGCACCAGCGTCACCCCCATGGCCACGAAGATCGCGGCATAGCGGAATATCAGGAAAGGAACGGAACGCTTCATCTGGCGGCTTTGCTGGTGGCGTTGTGGGCGGAGGGGAGAAGCAAGCTCCTCCCCTCCTTCGATATGATCCAGGGAGAAGGATCAGACGATTGGATCGAGAACTGTCGGCCAGGCCTCCTTGTTGGTCTTGATGGCTTCGAGCAGTTTGTCCTCGCCGGTACGCCGCGCGATCTTTTTCCACTCTGCCTCGGTATCGGCCATCGCCTGCTCTGATGTCTTGGCCTTGGTCAGCGCCGCCATCAGGTTCTCGTCGAGCGCATTGTGGAAGGCCGTCGCGCCGGGATAGTTGATGGTCGGCACCGTGCGGGCGACCGTCTCGCGCACCACGTCCATGTGGTAGGCATGATAGGTCTGGCGCACCAGCGGATCGGAGAAATCCGACAGCCGGAACGGGTCCAGATAACCGCCGGGGTTGGCGCTCATCCAGGCGTAAATGCGGGCCGAGCCCAGCCATTGCAGCAGGAGATAGGCGACCTCCTGGTTCTTCGACTGTGACGAAACCATGCCGGTCAGCGAGAACCACAGCACAGAACGGCTGATCAGCTTGCCGTCGATCTCGCGGCCGGGCGGCAGCATCGAGCCGATCTTGCCGGTGACGGCTGAATCCTTGTTGCCGGCATTGTCGAGGAACTTCGGCAGGTTGGAGAAGGCGCAGGTCATCGCCGCACCACCCTTGGCAAAGTTGCCGTATTGCTCCGGCCAGCCCCAGGAGATCGCATCCGGCGAATGATGCGCGAGCGAAGCGACATATTCGTTGGTGGCGGCAATGCCTTGCTCTGAATTGATCATCGGCTTGCCGTCATCGCCAAACAGGAACTGGTTGGGCGAAGCCATCGAGACATAGCGCTGGTACCAGTTGGTGTAGCCCCAGCCCTGGTTGCGCAGGTCGGTCGAGCCGAACAGCCCCTTGTCCGGGCGCTGGAAGAAGGCGGCGATGTCGCCATGCTGCTTCCAGGTCTTCGGCGGCGCCAGATCGTAGCCGTATTTGTCCTTGAAGGCCTTCTTCTCGGCTTCGTCACCAAACAGATCGGTGCGATAGACCCAGGTCTGGAAGTCGCCATCCAGCGAGACGCCATAGTTCGAGCCGCGGTATTTGTTGAGCAGCGACACGCCCTTGGCGCCGTTGACATAACCGGTCGTGGGGTCGTCCCACTCGGGCTTATGCTGCGCGACGAAGTCGTCGAGCTTGGCGATGCCGCCGGTTTCGGCGAGGTCGCCGAGGCGGTTCCATTCGGTCGAGTAGATGTCGTAGGCCCCACCCTTGGTGGAGATGTCCTGCATCGTCTTGGTGAATTCCTGGCCGTTCGGCAGACCGACGATTTCGATCGCGATTCCGGTTTCCTTTTCCCACAGCTCCTTGATCGACGGCGCACCGGCCGGGAACGGCTGCGTGAGCTGGCCGATCGAGCCGTCGGACAGGCCGAGCACGATCTTGGCCGGCGCCTTGCCGGCGCCCTTCAGCGCCTTGGCTGCCTCGATGGCACGGCCTTCCGGCGTGTCGGCGCCATACTGGTAGCGCTCGGCTCCATCGAACCCCGTCGGGCCGCCGATCATGCCGGGCGCCAGCGCGTCGGCCGCATAGGCACGGCCGGGACGAATGAATTGGGGTGCGATACCAGCGGCGGCCATGATCACAGCCGCCTTTCCTCCGGATGCCAGCAGCCGGCGCCGCGAGATGCGGATCAAGTCAGACATTGAAACTCCTCCCTCCGGGCCACGTTTCCTCCACGACCCTCATGAGGGATATTGACGGCAGCGTGGCAAGGCTGTCAACATCATAAATAATCAAAACACCTCACAATATTGCAAGCAGGGCGGAGAAATGTGCAAAACCGGGATCCATACCGTACTCCTGATGCCTCGATTTGATGGAAACCGCCTCTCCCCAACCCTGCGCAGCCCGGCCGGATCATTTGATTTAGCGCGGCGGCTTGCACATCGGCCAAGGGCGGATACATCATTTCCCATCAGAATCGCCGATGGCGGGGAAGCCGTCGCCAGCCGACCCGACGCATGCAGGAGATGAAAGACGGTGCGGTCCACCCTGACTGACATAGCCCGGGAAGCCGGTGTCTCGGCCGCAACGGTCGACCGAGTGCTCAACAACCGCCCCGGCGTGCGGGCCCGCACGCGTGAAATCGTGCTCGAAATGGCGCAGCGGCTTGGCTACATCGCCGAAAGCCCGAACGGGGCGCCGCCGCGGCCCTTGCCGGGCGATGTCATCCGGCTAGACTTCGCGCTGCCCGCCGGCACCAATTCCTTCATCAAGATGCTGCACCGCCAGATCGAGGCCCAGGCGCAGTCACGGCCAGACCTCGATGTCCACATTGCCACCATCGAAGGGTTCAACCCTGACGGTCTCGCCCGCCTGCTGCAGGATCTGCGCGGACAGACGCAAGGTGTCGGCGTCATCGCCCTCGACCATCCGACGGTGCGCGAAGCGATCCGCTCCCTATCGGCCAACGACATCAAGGTGGTGACCATCGCGTCCGACATCCTGCATGTGCCCAGGGTCGCCTATATCGGCATCGACAACCGCGCCGCCGGGCGGCTGGCCGGCTATCTGCTCAACCGCTTCATGGGATCGGGGCGTCCGGGCAAGGTGGCGCTGTTCGCCGGCTCGCTGTCCTATCGCGGTCACGAAGAGCGCGAGATGGGGTTCCGCCATATCCTGGCGGAGGAATCCCCCAATCTGCAGATCGTCGAGATGCGCGAAATGCTCGACGACCGCGAGAAGGCTTATTCGGAGGCATCCGCCCTGCTGGAGCGGCACCCCGACCTTGCCGCGATCTACAATGTCGGCGCCGGCAACACCGGCATCGCCCGCGCGCTCAAGGAGCGCGGCCGCGCCCAATCCATGGTCTTCCTCGGCCACGAGGTGACGGACGGCACCAAGGATCTTCTGCTCGACGGCACGCTCGACGCCGTCATCGACCAGAACCCGCGCGTCGAGGCCCGTGAGGCACTCAACACCTTGACCCATGCGGTCCGGGGATTGCCCTATGAACTGCACCAGCCCAGGCTGCAGGTGATCTTCAAGGAGAACATCCCGGAGATTTGACGGACCAGACGAGCGGGGCAGCGCGGTAAAGCGCCCGCCCCGCTCGATGCTTCTGATCTATTGGACGGCAGCGACTTCAGCCGCAGCGCCATCGACAAAGCTCTTGTCGAGCCATTTGCCATAGTCGATCGAGCCCTTCAGGAGCCCAGCGCTGGCCATGAATTTCTCCTCGCCCTGCAAAGGCGGCGACCGCGTCGTCCGTGAGTTTCGGATCCTGGTGGAACACGCCGTCGGCATAGGTCTTGCGGACGGATTTTTCCGACGACTTGGTCGCCTTGACAAAGGTCTTGATCGTCTCGTCCGGATGGGCGTCGGCCCAACGCGAAATCTCGATATCGACCTTGAGCAGCCGCTTGACCAGATCGGGATATTTCGCCGCGGAGGCGTCATTGACCGAGATGACGTTCGGTACGTTCCATTCCGGATGGGTGCTGGTGTCGAACAGCACCCGCGCCTCGCCGTCGGACAGAACCTCCAGCGCCGCCAATGCCATCGACCGCGACTGGCTCGCCCGCATCAAGGACCTGCTCGCCACCGCGGTCCAGGTCTATGTCCGGCATCCCGAGATTGTCTGGACCGGCGATCTCGCCAAGACCAGCCTCGCCCGGTTCCGTGAGATGATGGTGACGGATGTTCGCGACCCTACCCCACATATGTGCCGCATCCGCCTCGCCGGCGAGAATCTGAGCCGTTTCGCCAATTACTGGCGGCGTCGCTCTGCGGGATTGATGGCTGGCTTAACGTCGATGGTCGCAGCGCCGTCCTCACCAACACCAATCATGATCCTATCGCCAGAGGCGATGCCGGCGACATCGCACACCACCAACGGCATGCGGATGTCATAAAGAAATTCGGCAACGATGGCGCCCACCGCCAGGATCGGGTCCGGCCGCTCCAGAAGGATCCCGGCTGGCGCGGTTCCCCTGCGGATCGCCTCGGCCAGCACCGAGGATGAAGACGATGAGCCGCGCCCGCTCGGCATGACCAGTATCTTGCCGGCGACATTCTGGCCGAGGCCGGGATGCGAATGGTCTGTGATCTCGCCGGTCTCGGCATCGATACCGCCCCAGAAGCTGAGCGGTTGCGAAAACACCAAAGCCAGGCCATCGGCCTCACCGGTCAGTTGAAAGGTGCCGGTTCGTTCCACCGGTCGCGTCATGAGGCGCTCCGCACGACATGCCCGACCGCAGCGGAGCGGATGCAGTCCTCCATCTCAGCGAAGGCGACGGACACGCCGATATTGCCCGGCGCGTAATGCGCCCATTTGCCGGAATTGGTCATCACCGCGCCGTCGAGACGCTCGAGAATCGCAGTGACATAGGTGCAGGTGTCGGCGACCGGAATCAGGCCGAACGCCTCCATGCCATCAAGCGCGCCCTCCTCCTGCAGCCGCGTCAGCGTCGCGCGCCCGGTGTTGACGTAGATCGGGATGCGCCTTCCGGGTGCTGCGTCGCGCAGCAACGGCAACAGTCGCATCCATTCGGCATGCGAAAAATGCGGCGTGCCGAGCGACACGGCCGCCAGCGGCGCGCCATCCGGCACGCTCGACAGCCTGGCCAGCGCATGGTCGATATCGGCGCGGGTGATGCGGATCGTCTCGTCAGGCACATGGCCCTGGAATGCCTCATCGAGCGCCATCGCTTCCGGCGTGATGCCGACCGCATGGAACAGCGCCACCGCACCGGTCGTTGCCGCCGCCGCTCCCAGCGCCTTCAGCTGGTCCTCGTCGCGCGGCCGCGGCAGGCCGGCAATCACCGGAACGCGGTCGCCACTCGCCTGCCCGATGAATAGCCCGACGCCGACGAAAAGGCTGTCGCTCGGCTCGCCGTCCTGAACATCCAGCTCAAACAGGATCCGCCCGCGCCGGTTCTCGCTCAGATGCAGACCCCAGGCCGGCGCGCGCCCAGTCATGGCGCAGCACAGATCGATGAAATCGCCATAGCGGTTGGTGCGCGCGCCGATCACCGAATTGGCAAAGACGATGGCGTTGGATTCGCCCCAGGCGATCTGCTCGCCGAAACTCGGGCGAAATCGCGTCTGGTAGGGCGCGCAAGTGAAGGTCGCCTGGCAGCCAAGCTCCAGATGCGCCTTCATCAGCCGCCGCGCCGGCACCTCTTCCGCCGCCGGCATCTTCACCATGCCGGGATGGATGAGGTCGAACGAGCCGACATTCAATGTCGTCGGCACTTGGACACGGCCGCCGCCTTCGACCAGCCGCTCGACGAAATCGAGCCCCGCCTTGCCGTGGTAGAGGCAGCCGTCGATATGGGCGCCCGTGATGTCGAGGAGGCCGCGCGCGCCGATCGAGTTGGAAAAGGCGACCAGGATTTTCATGGCAGCGGCTGCGGATGGGCCTTGCTCGCCGTCGAGCATGGATCGGTCCTGTGCGGTCAGTTCCAGGGTCATCGGTATGCTCCGGGCTTGTGCCCAGTTATGCTGTCCCTGATTGTGAACAGTCTGGCAAGACCCAGCGAGGATCAGTTTACCGCGATCAACACCGTGCTTTCCGGCGACCAGCGCAGCACCACCTCCTGGCCCTCAGCCAGTCTGTCTGCACCGGTATTCTGCACAATCACCTTCAGCGTCTGGCCGCCACGCTCGACGAAATAGGTGCTGTTGTTGCCGGCGAAGATGCGCTTGGAGACCTGCCCCTTGAGCATGTTGGCGGTGCCATCCGAAGCCTCGGCATCCGTGGCGATGCGGATGCGTTCGGGTCGCACGGCGCAGCACGCCTTGGCGCCGGCGGCAAGCTTGGGCCCGGCGCCCGCGGCAATCGCCGTTCCGTCCGCAAGCCTGATGCCATCGCCTGTGGTGTCGCCGCGAAAAATGTTGGCGTCGCCGAGGAAGGTGGCGGCGAATTCGCTTTTAGGCCGGTCGTAGATCTCCTCCGGTGGTCCTTCCTGCACTAGCCTGCCGTCGCGCAGTATGCCGATGCGGTCGCTCATCGTCAGCGCCTCTTCCTGGTCGTGGGTGACGAAGATGGTCGTGATGCCGATCTCGCGCTGGATGCGCTTGAGCTCGATCTGCATATCGACGCGCAGCGCCTTGTCGAGCGCGCCGAGCGGCTCGTCGAGCAACAGCACGCGCGGCTTGGTGACGATGGCGCGGGCGAGAGCCACACGCTGTCGCTGCCCGCCGGAGAGTTGGTGCGGCCGGCGCCCACCAAGCTTACCAAGCTGCACCAGATCGAGCGCGCGCTGCACCTCCGTCGCAATCACCGCCTTGGCCTCGCCGCGCACCGACAGGCCGAAGGCGACATTGTCGGCGACGCTCATATTGGGAAACAGCGCATAGTTCTGGAACACCATGCCGATGCGCCGTTTTTCGACCGGCACCCGCTCGACGCTCTCGCCACCGATGGTGATGCGGCCGGAATCTGGAAAATCGAACCCGGCGATCTGCCTGAGCAGTGTGGTCTTGCCGCTGCCCGATGGCCCTAGCAGCGCATAGAAGCCGCCATCGGCGAAGTCGATGGAGACATTGTCCAGCGCCTTGTGCGCGCCAAAGCTGCGCGAGACATCAGATACCTGCACGCCGGCCACTATTTCTCTCCGCCGAATTTGAAGAAACGCGCCGTGAGCAGCATCAGCGCCATCGACACGACAATGATGATTGTCGAGACCGCATTGATCTCGGGCGTGAACCCTTTGCGGATCGCGGCATAGATTTCGACCGGCAGCGTCGTCTGCCCCGGCGTCGCCAGGAAATAGGAGACCACGAACTGGTCAAACGAGACGGCGAAGGCAAACAACCCGCCGGCGATGACGCCGGGCATGATCCAGGGCAGCGTGACACGCCTCGTCACCTGCCACTGGTTGGCACCGAGCGAGCGGGCCGCCTCTTCCAACTCCGGCGCGAAGGTCTGCAGCCGGGCCGAGACGACGACGATGACATAGGGCAGCGCCAATGCGACATGGCCGAGCAGAATTGCATGCAGGCCGCGGCCGATGCCGACGCCGAAGAAGAAGATCAGCATCGCCGTGCCGGTGATCAGCCACGGTATGGCAATTGGCGGAAACAGCAGCGCCTGCAGGAACTTCTTGCCGCGAAATTCATAGCGATAGAGCGCCAATGATGCCGCCGACCCGAGCACGACGCAGATGACGGTGGTGATGACCGCGATCTCGACGCTGTTCCAGGTGGCCGAGATCAATTGGTTGTTCTGCCACAGCGAGGCGTACCATTCGGTCGTCCATTCGAACGGCAATTGGTAGAAGGGCGAGACGTTGAACGACATCAGCGCCATGATGATGATCGGCAGATAGAGAAAGGCGAGCAGCAGCCAGATGTAGAGGCGGCCGAGCCATTCGAGGATGCGGGTTGTTGCCATCACGCAGCCCTCCGCAGCACCGGCGAGGCAACCGCCAGGATGACCAGCACCACCGCCAGCAGGATGAAGGACAGAGCGGCACCGAGCGGCCAGTTGAACACGGCGACGAACTGGTCCTCGATGACCGTGCCGTAGAAGGTGCCGGTGCGGCCGCCGAGGATGCGCGGCTCCATGAACGAGCCGACGACCGGCACGAAGATCAGGGCCGCACCCGCGACCAGTCCGGGCATCGACAGCGGGATGATCACCCGCTTCAGCACCTGCAACCGTGAAGCGCCAAGCGAGCGCCCGGCCTCGATCAGCGAGTCGTCGATAGCCTGCAGCGTGAGATAACAGGTCAGCACCATGTAAGGCACATAGGAGTGCACCAGCCCGATAATGACGGCCGGATAAGAGTACATCAGGTCGATGTTGATCTTGAACGGCAGCACGGCGTTGAGCGCAGTGTCGAGAATGCCGCCCTCGCGCAGCACCATGGCCCAGGAGAAGATACGTACCAACCCGTTCGACCAGAACGGCAGGATGACAAGCAGGAAGATCGCCTCGCGGCTGCGCCCCTTCAGCACCTTGGCGAGCACGTAAGCGGCGGGATAGCCGATGACGATGCACCACAGCGTCACCTCGAGACCGAGGCGCAGCGAGGCCAGCAGCAGCGTCAGATAGAGGCTTTGCGAAAAGAAGGTGGCATAGTTGCCAAGGGTGAATGCCCACGGCTTTCCCGACAGCGGCAGCTCGGTCATGAACGAGAAAAAGACCATGGCCGACAGCGGCAGGAAGATCGCCACCGTCAGCCAGAGATAGGCTGGCGCCAGCAGCGGCAATGCCGATCTCAGCCCGCTTCGCGACGCTGTCGCAGCTGCCATGAAACCCTCCTCCCCAGAATTGAAGGAACCAGCCGGCGCGAACCGCCGGCTGGTCCGGATGTCGGCTCTATTTCACGTCCACCTTCAACTGCTGCCACAGCGCCAGATAGGCTTCGCGCTGCGCATCGGTGATCGGCGCCTGGAACTGGATGCGCTTGGCCACTTCGGGGTCGCCCATGACCTTGCGGTTGAAGGCATCCTCGGGCAGCGCTTCCACCGCCTTGGTGTTGGCGGAGACGGGAGCGCCGACCTTGGTGACCCATTCGACGTAGAATTTCGGGTCGATCATGTAGTTGATGAAGGCCTCGGCACCGGCGACGTTCTTGGCGCCGACCGGAATGGAAAACGCGTCGAGCCAGGCGACGGCGCCCTCCTGCGGCACGACCAGCGAGACCGGTAGCTTGAAATGCGTCTTGGCGCGATCGGCCGAGCCGCTCCAGTAGGTGCCGATGTCGATCTGGTTGGAGGCGACCATCTGGTTCCAGTCGTTCTCCGAGCTCCAAAAGGTCTTGATCTGCGGCATCAGCGAGGTCAGCTTCGCCTTGACCGCATCCATATCCTTGATGTCGTTGATGTTCTGGCCGGTGGCGATGGCGCCGAACTGCACCGCTTCGACGGCATCGTCGCGAATGACGACGCGGCCCTTGTGGGCGGCATCCCACATTTCGGCAATGCTCGTCGGCGGCTTGTCGAAGGATTTGTCGTTGATGGCGAGTGCGGTGAGGCCCCATACCCACGGCACGCCGTAGACCTTGCCGTCGTGGATGAGCATCGGCGATCCCGCCTTGTCCTTGCTGATATCGGCGTAGTTCGGCAACTTGGAGACGTCGATCGGCTGGATCAGCTTGCCGTCCATCGCCTGGTCGTTGAAGGCGGCGTTGATCATGACCACGTCGTAGAGGCCGGGATTGGTCCGGATCTTGGTCAGCATTTCCTGTTCGGAATTGAAGAAGTCGTTGATGACCTTGTTGCCGGTCGCCTTTTCGAAAGCCTCGACGGCCCACGGCTCGTCGGCGCCGTAGCCCTTCCAGTTGAGCACATGCACTTCGTCGGCCTTGGCGGCGAATGCGAGTGCGGAGGTAAAGACGGCGGTCGCCGTCAGCAGAGCAGTCAAGTCAGGCATGCGCATGGTTGGTTCCTCTCTGTGGGTTTGCCCGGTTCCCGGGCTTGTCAGGCTTTCAGCTGTTATGCATTGGCCTTCTGTGTCCGGTCTGCATCCGACGGGTCGGCGGCATGGCTCAGGAATGTCTGGATTTCGCGGTTCGTCGGCGCCGACGAGCCACCATGGCGGGTAACCGATATGCCCGCAGCAGCATTGGCATAGCGCGCTGCCTCGAAGGGCGGGCCGCCGCGCGCCAGCGCGCTGACGAAAGCGCCGATATGGGTGTCGCCGGCGCCATTGGTGTCGATGGCGTTGACGTTGAAGCCGGCAATGGTCTGCGCTGTGCCATCGGCCAACCTGACATGGCAACCCTTCGCGCCAGCGCGAATGATCACGCCAGCAGCCTTCGGGCAGTGGTCGGCGAGAAGTCGTGCCGCGAGGCCCTCGACATCACCCGGGCCGGCAATCTCGGCGGCTTCCGTCGTGTTGCAGCTCAGCCATGTGGTGCGCGCGAGCACCCGCGACAGGATGGGACGCGGAATCTCCATGATGACCGGCGTCGGGTCGAAGACGAAGGGAATATCGGCCGGAAGTGCCTCTATCCAGTCGGTGAGCGCATCGCGGCTCTTGGGATAGCTCAGCGTATAGCCTGAAGTGAACACCCAGTCGCCCGGCGCCACCGCGACCGGCGCCATCATGTCGAGGCTGAGCAGGCTCTCCGCACCTGGCCACGAGACGAAGGTGCGTTCGGCGTCGGCCGAGATCATGGCGACGCAGTTGCCGCTGTCCATCAGTGGCGATGGCGGCGTCAGCGTCGCGATGCCCTCAGCTATGAAAGCGGCGCGCAGGAAATCGCCATTGGGTCCGCTGCCGAGTTGGCCGCCGAACACCACCTGCATGCCGGTGCGGCTGGCCGCGACCATCATGTTGAAGCCGCCGCCGGCGACCTGGGCGAAGCTCGACGCCGTCTTTTCCATGCCGGGCGCCGGCAAGGCGTCGATACGGTAGACATAGTCGACCACGGCACTACCGATATGGACGAGGCGACCGCTCATGCCGCCGCGTCCTTGCCGGAACCGATTTTCGCCACCCTTGCTGCCACGAGGTCGGCGGCGAGCGCGCGAACCTCTGACATGTCGAGGCCGACAAGCCGGGCGATATGCTGTTGCGGCAATCGGGAAAAACCGCTGCAGGCGCCGGCCATGCCGGCGGCGATGGCGCCGATCGTATCGGTGTCGCCGCCGAGATTGGCGCTGATGACGGCTGCTTGCCAAGGGTCGCCACGCGCGACTTCCAGCACGGCGAAGGCCGCCGGAATGGATTCCTGGCTGGCGACGCCGGTGCCGACCAGATCGGTGATCAGCCGAATGGCATCCCTGATCGCCTTGCCGCGCACGATGTCCTGTGCCCAGACGATACGCGCGGCAATGTCGCCGCCGGTGACCCAATGACCAAGCGTCGCCCCTCGCCTCGCCGCCGCGACGGCGCTGGCGGAAGCATCGCGCCAGCCACCGCCGGCGACGCCGCGGCTGACAGCAGCAGCGACGGCAGCAGCGGAAGCGATAGCAATCGAGGTGTTGTGCGTCGCCCGGCAGGTCTCCGCCACCTTGGCGACGAACGCCTCCAATGGTTCGAGCGGCATCATGATGCCGACAGGCGCGATACGCATCGCCGCACCGTTTGTGTCGCCGCTACGTCCCGCTTCCTCTGCCGGCACGCCATTGTTGATGGCGTCGATGGCACGCTTGGTCGACGGCCCCAAAAGGTCATAGCTGCCGCGCGCCTTGACCTCGCGCTCCCAGTCGAGCAGCGCATTGACCCAGCGCGCGTGGTCGAAACGGTCGCCGGGTTCGACCAGGATGCGACCGAGCAGAAGCGTCTGCTCGGTGTCGTCGGTGATGGTTCCGGCGGCCAATCCCTTCGACACCGGATGATCGGCGAAAGGCGCGATGAAATCCTCGACGTGGCCATAGAGTTCGGCAATGCGGGCCGGCGACAAAAGCTGCGTTGGCATGCCGAGCGCATCTCCCAGCGCTCCGCCGACTAGCGCTCCCATGGCGCGATCAATGGCCTTGCTGGTTGCATCAGACATCGCTCAGAACCTCATATGCAGCGCGAAATGCGCCGGATTGAGCAGGCTGGTGACATATTCGATCGGCCGATCGTCGGCGGCACGCGTCAGCCGGCGGCCGCGCAGGAACGGCGTGCCTTGCGGGCAACCGAGGATGGCCGCATCCTCGGCATTGAGCATCTCGATCTCGACCCATTCCTCGCCATGGTCGGGAATGAGGCCGGCGGCGCGCAGCGTCTGGTGCAGCGAGCCCTCGCGCAATCCGCGCAACGGCACGTCCTCAAGCTCGGAGGACAATGGCAGCCGGCTGCGTTCGATGGAGATCGCATGGCCGTCGCTGGCGTTGGTGCGCAACCGGTCGACGGCAATGAAGAGCGGGCTTTCGATACCAAGCAGTGCAGCCAGATCAGGGTCTTCGATGACCTCCAGCCGCAGCGTCCGCGTCTCGGCATTGGCGCCGGCATCGGCCAGCGCGCGCGACCAGCCAATCGCGTCGTCGACCGGCTTGCCGTCGAAGGTGACGAACGAGCCGATGCCGACCTTGGTCGTGATCAGCCCGCGGCTGGACAGTTCCCCGAGGCCCTTGCGGACCGTGTTGCGGCTGACGGAGAAGCGCTGGACAAGTTCGTTCTCGCTTTGAAGGCGGTCGCCGAAACCGAGAACGCCGGAACGGATCTCATGTTCGAGGACGGTGGCGATTTGCTCGGGCTTGCCCGTGCCGGGAGACAGTTGAACCGCGCGCCGCTTCATATAGGTACCTGTTCAGTGAACCTGTATAATCCTGTTCAATACCCGGGTAGAAATGCCGTGTCAACAGATGCCGAAACAGGCCCAATGAACCCCGAATTCGGATTGTCCGCAGAGCGCGTCGAACCGGCCGGTTGCCATAACCCGGAAAAGCCGGACCGAGAACAATCAAGAGGATAGAGCCGATCCTTGATTCAATTTCACCGGGGCAGGCTACGGGATCGACACCTCACGCGGCTCAACGAGGATATCCGCCTCGATAGCCGCGTTGATGAACGCCGCCCTTGCCGCCGAGACTTCTTTCTTTCCCTCGAGCACGGCCAGACAGACCTTGCGGGCAACCATATGCTTTTGGCCGGTCGCAACCGGCCAGCGGTTCAGCAGGATGTCGGCAGCCTGAGCGACCCGCTCCACGTTGATCGAGTTTCGCGATCGGCCGAGCGCAATCCTGACCGGCTCATCGAAACGCTGATCTTGCACGATGCCACTCCCCAAAGTCGGCATTCATCGATTCGCGGCCTTCACCCCCGAGCAATGTGATAGGTTCCGCGCCAAAGGTGCAAGATGTCCGATTCCAGTGGCCAGAAAAATCCCAGGCTGATCGTCGTGGTCGCGTTCGATCGCGGCGAGGATGGCGAGCTGTTCCCAGCCGTTGGACCCGCCGACCAGCAGAGCGAAGACCGCGCCATACGCACCGCCAGGGCTCTGGCGGCAAAGCATGCCGACGTCATCGCCTGGAGCCGCGAAGCCGACCCGACGCTGGGCGAATACGGCCCGCCGAACACGCTCTTCGTCAGCGGCGACGTACCTGACATGGAATGATCGATCGACGCCGAGGGGGAATTCAAGACCGCCTGGATGGCTATGAAGGAAGAAGACCGCGCAGGCATGATGAAGCAATGTGGCGACGAGGCCATTGCCAAGTCTCATGACGATTTCTGCAAGATGACCAAGCAGCTCGGCGGCGCGAACTGACGCAGCACGACTGGGTCGCATGCCCGAAAAGAACAACCGGGTGAAGGCGGGCAAGTGCCCGCCTTTTCCTGTTCAGTGGCAAGCCCAGCAACGCAGCTGCCAGGACATTACCGCGCTGGGGATTATGGACGACAACGGCCAGGCAAAGATATGCTGTCGGCGCTTGGAGTGGCAAAACGCTGCTCGTTTGGCTTGTGCCATGTTTCAACCCATCGTGAACGTCGAAGACGCTGGCGCAGGCGATTGTCAACACGATCACCGAGCCGTTTCTGGTTCTCGATGAGCAGTTTCGCGTGCTGGCGGCCAGCCGCTTCTTCTACAGCACATTCACGTCTCAAATTTCGCAGAGTGTCGTCCGCAACGTCAGCGGCATTGGCAGCCTTCCGCAACTCAACGATATCAACGGCCGGTTCCCTCGACCGCCAAGCAAAAGCCCGCCACGGTAAACCGGAGCGGGCCTTGGAGGAGGACAAGGGGTGGGACCCTCTCCTCTTGTTTCCACGGGGGGTGTGGACCGCAATGACCATACGAAAGTTTTGCAGAGTGCAGGATCACAAGCCGGCTTGCCTGCATCACAATCCGGTGCACGCCGATATTGGGGGCGCTCACGAGATTGCGATCAGTTGGCGATAACCCGGCTAGATACGCCCGAGCACGACAGCACGATGATGAGCAGCACGAGCCCAAAGCCGCCGCCGCCATAGCCGGTACCGTAGAACGGACCGCCACCGAGGCCGCTGAAGCCGCCAAACAGCGCAACGATAAGAATGATGATCAGTATGGTTCCAGGCTCATGGCCTTTCCGTAGGCGACGAATTTCAGTTTCACAGAGAGAATACTGAAATTAAAGGTGGTATACATCAGCAAAATTTGCAACATAAAATGCTAATAAAATTTGTAATATTGGTTATTTGCAGAAATAACGCGCAGATCCATTGATGATCGAACGTTTCTCCGCTTATCCTATTGCGGCGCCGCGCACCGCGCCGAACAATGCATGAGCCTCTCGCAGAGACAGCAAGACCGCCACGATGATTGCAAGTGCCCAGGGTCTGTTGATGGTCCGGATGCGGAGTGAGACGCGGCACAAGGCAGAACGGGCCTGCCTGAGACAGAACCGGAATGACAACCGCCAATGTCTTGAGGTTGGGCCTAGCAGACTGACACCAATCTACGCGGGAGAAAGCGCGCGCAGATCACGCGAAGGGTGCCAGCGTGATTGCAGACCGAACGATTCTGCGCGCCAGCTTGTCAGACGACGCCGTAGAACAGCCTGTAGTGGACGCGCTTCATATAGTCCCGGTACTCCGGCGTGGCGGCCAGCAGCGCCTCTTCGCGCAGGATGCGGTGCACCTGGAAGAAGGTGATCACCGCGTAGACGGCGAGATTGTAGAAGGAAAAGGCTGACATCAGAAACAGGACATGGCCGGTAAGATAGCCGGCATAGATCGGATGCCGCACCAGGCGGTAGGCACCGCCGGTCATCACGCCGCGATTGCCCGGCAGAATGGCGAACGAACGCCCCAGCGACATCTTTCCCCAGATCACGAACCCCAACGCCAGCGCCTGCAGCGGCGCCGCAACATAGACCGGGATGATGGCCACGCCCGGCTCAAGGTCGATGAAGCCGACACCGAAGCTGGCGATCACGGAGACAACCACGGTGAGCGGGTTCCAGTCGCGAACCTTCGGCCGCCGCGACAGAAGCAGCCACGTAAAGGTCAGGATCTCAGAAATCGCCAACAGCGCCACATTGATGCGCGTCGGGTCGAGCATCAAGTGATATACGCCGCGGTAGACGAACATGCCCGCGAAGGCCAGCGCGCAGATCCGAAAGAAACCTTCGCGCAAATCGACCAGGATTTCGCGCTTGCGGGCTGCGGACAAAATCCTGCCGTCACTGACGTGCGAAAGTGCCTCGCTTTTTGATATGAGCAATGCAAACACCCCGATGATCCCTCAGGGCGACCTTTGCACGCAACCATTGCCGGGCAGTTAATCAATAAGATCAGATCGGTATTAAACTGCCTGTCGGGAGCCCAGGGCGCCACATCCAGACGACCCTGCTCCAAGCGATCGCCCAGAATAGACTGGCAACCCAGGTCCTTTGGTTCTGCCAGGCTAGCTCAGATAGTCGTTGCGGAAATAGCTCCCGAAATCCGGGCGTTGAGCAACCAGCTTGCCGTCGGCATCGCGCAAAATGCCGGAGGCGAAGAGATAGTCTCCGATCGCTTCCATCTTGGCCGGATCCATCGTCCCGATGGCGCCGCTTTGGCTGCGTAGATAGTGGCCGTCGATCAATGCCTTCAGCGAGGCGTGGATCAGCGCCGGATTGGTCAAGGCATCCTTGTTTGCTGCGATCAGCAGGCCTGCCGCATCTTCGGGGTGGCCGACCGCGAACTGGTAGCCGCGCCGTGTCGCCTGGACGAAGGCGGCCGCGGACTCAGGGTTAGCCTGGAGATAGGCTTCGCTCGAAGAGATCAGTGTCGTGTGCTCGTCAGGCACGCCATAATCGGCATAGACGAAGCTGCGCTGTTTGACGCCCTTGAGTTCGGCCTCGACACCCTCCCAGGTCGAGACTTCAAGCGTGAAATCGACCGACCCATTGGCCAGCGCCTCATAGGCTGAGGTGCCGAGCGTCACCGTCTCGAAATTGCCCTTGCCGCCATCATGGCGGATGATGGTCGATATCAGCGCGTTTTCCCAGGCACTGCCGAAGCCGCCATAGATCAAGCCGTCAAGACTCCTTGGGCTTTTGATCTCGTTGCGTGCCGCATTGAACACCACGCGGCCGGTTTCGGACTGTACCACCGCATAGACGCCCTTCAGATCCGCCCCGGAGGTTTTCTGGGTGAACAGGCTGATGGTGCCGTTGATGCCGAAATCAGCGACGCGGTTTGCGACCAGCGTGCCCGCACCGGTATCGCTATAGGGCAGGATGTCGACCGCGAGCCCGGCCTCGCGATAAAACCCTTTGTCGCAGGCCACAAACAGTCCGATGTGGTTGGTGTTGACCGTCCAGTCGAGGGCGACGGTGACCTTTTTTGCCGCCGATTGTGCTTGGGTTCGACTTGCTCCGGCAACGAGCGGAAGGCCGGCGGCAAGGGTCAGCAGCAAGGCCTGCCGGCGCGTCAAGTCAGTCATGGCCGTGTCCTTTGGATGGATTGGGGGTTGAGGATGATGTCGAGAATCTCGGCCTCGAGCGCGCTTGCCTGCCGCGCGTGTTCTCCGCCAAGGCTGCGCGGGCGCGGCAACGGCACCTTGATTTCACGCACGATGCGGGCCGGACGTGCCGACAGCACATAGATGCGGTCGGACAGGAACACGGCTTCGCGCACGTCATGGGTGATCAAGAGCGCCGTCCAGCGGTGCTGCCGCCACATCTGTTCGAGCCAGCGCTGCATGGCGGTGCGGGTCAGCGCGTCGAGCGCACCGAACGGCTCGTCGAGCAAAAGCATGTCGCGCTGCTGGACCACCGTGCGCAGCAAGGCCGCGCGCTGGCGCATGCCGCCGGACAGCTGCGCGGGAAAATGCCGCTCGAAGCCGGCAAGCCCGAATTCGGCAAACAACGGCGCAACGCACGCCCGCGCCGCCTGTCTCCTCATGCCTTGCACTTCGAGCCCGAGCGTCGTGTTGTCGAGAATGCGCCGCCACGGCATCAGCGCGTCGCGTTGCGGCATGAAGGCGAAGTGCCTGCCGTGGTCATCGAGGCGCGCGCCGTCGAACAACATCTCGCCCTCGCCATGCTCGGCGCCGGTCAGAAGCTGGAAGAGCGTCGACTTGCCGGCGCCGGAGGGCCCAAGGATCGAGACGAATTCACCAGCGCCGACGCTGAGCGAAATATCGGCCAGCACGTCGAGCCCACCGAACGCCTTGCGCACATGCCGCAGTTCGAGCCGGCTCATCGCCGCGGCCCCTTCCCCTCGGTTTTCTTGCCGGCTCGCTCCCAAGGCATGGCAAGGCGCTGCAGCAGTACAGTCAACCCAAACAGAATAAGAGTCAGCGTCGCGCTGACACCGACAGCGGCAAGAACCAGATCAGGGCGGAAATTGTTCTTGGCGTTGAGCATGTAGATGCCCAGTCCCTTCGCGGCACCGGCATATTCGGCGAAGATCGCGCCAACCACCGCATAGGTGATGGAGATCCTCAGGCCGGCGAAGAAATAAGGCAGCGCCGAAGGCAGCCGCGCCAGCAGGAAGATACGCCAGCGCCCTGCCCCCATGGCGCGCAGCATTTGCCCGATCTCGACCTCGGTCGACTCATAGCCCTCGACCAATGCAACCAGCATCGGAAAGAAGGTAACCAGCGCCACCAGCATGATCTTGGGCGCCAGCCCGAAGCCGAACCACAGCACCACCAGCGGCGCGATCGCCACCAGCGGCAAGGTCTGGCTGACGATGAAGACGGGAAATAGCGCACGCCGCAGCGGCTGGTAGAAGTCGACCAGCATCGACAGCACGAAGGCGGCGCTGAGCGAACAGGCAAAGCCAAGCAGCGTGGCGCCGATGGTCGGAATGGCGTTGTCGGCCAGCGCCTCGCGATTGAGCATCGCTTGTTCGAAGACGCGTAACGGCGCAGGCAGTATCGTCGGCCTGATGCCGGAATAGGTGGCATAAAGCTGCCATGCCAGCAGGAGCAAACCGACCGAGATAGTGGCCGGCATTGCCTTGATAAGAAAGCTCGCGATCGGGCGCGAAGCGACTGATGATGAGACCACGGGAGATAACCTTTGACGGCCGCGAGAGCGGCGCGGCTTCAGACAGCCGACGGGCTGTTGGCCGAGACCGTGACGTCGAGGGTTACGTGGCCGGCGCCTGGTCCGAAGCGGCAGAAAGCCTCGTCCAGCGCCGAAAAGATCGCACCGGCATCACCGCGCAGTTTCGTGCAGAAATGCTTCGAACGCTCATAGACGCCGGACTGCTTGAGAAAATCTATGCAGCCGTAGATCTCTTCCATGTGGTCGTCGGTGCCCATCACATAGAGCGAGAACTGTGCTGCCGCCGGCTGGCCGGTGACAGCAGCATTGCGCACCGCCGCGATGGCCGCATCCTTGCGCGGGCCGAGTGGCCCGACGGGCCCGCCAAGTGCATCGGAGCGGCAGATCGGATCGTCCGGCTCGCCAGGGCAGCCGCGCGAGATGGTAGTCGACAACACGCAATGCTTGCCGCTGCGTGCCGCCGCCACGAAGAGGTCGCGCATGGCAGGAAACAGCACTTCGGGCGGCCCGACCAGCAGGGTCGAGGTGTCGTCGGTCTCGATCCTGAGCTTGTCGCGCCAGGGATCGAGCGCACCGAGCGCGCCAAGGATGACGCCGACGAAATCGTCGGTCATGGGGTATAGGGAAATCTGTGCGCCTGAAAACATCGCCCGCCTCGCTCCGCTGGTATTACCCAGATCAGCTTCTAGGGTCTGTGGGCTTGCCGCCCCCGTCTCAGCCCCGACCGTACGGAGCACCCCTGTGGATGTGCGCCTTAAAGCATCATTCGAGTTGAAGGGAAAGCCGTTTTTTTAGCACACTGCGCCAAAAGGATTGCGCCAGTCGGGGTGCGCCTGAGCGGAATTTTGTCGGGAACCTTCACTGCCGCGACCGGTTGTCCCGATAGTCGCGATGCGATCACCTTCGTAAGAATGAGCGACGAGTTCACAGAAATGGAGACAAACCATGTTCATGAAAATCCTCGCAGCTTCGGCTCTCACCATTGGCCTGGCCACATCAGCCATGGCGCAAAGTGCTGGCGATAACAGCGCGAATGGCGGTGGCAGCGGTCAGTCGGTGACGGTCGACCCAAAAACCCCTGCTTCGCCGAGCCCGGTCGACCCCGACACTGTCGACCCGGGCACGACCAACAGCACGACCGGCACGGTTGGGAACATGAATTCAAACGCGGATCAGAATTGCCCGGCAAGTCCGCAAGGGGCGCAGGCAGATGCCAACGGCACCTCCCCAGGCACCACCTCGCCGACAGTCAACGACAACCATTGCGGCAAGTAATCTGTTGCACGCAATCGAACCAAAGCCGCGGAGCACAACCTCCGCGGCTTTCTTCTACCACCAAGCAAGGATCGGGTTTTTGGCACAAGCTTGAACTCTACGAAACCGCCTTTTCGCGGACCGGCAGCTTCCAGCCCGGCCTGATGAAGTGGCAGGTGTATCCGTTGGGATATTTCTCCAGATAGTCCTGATGCTCGGGCTCGGCTTCCCAGAAAGGGCCAACGGGTGCGACTTCGGTGACGGCCTTGCCCGGCCACAGGCCCGAGGCATCGACATCGGCGATGGTGTCCTCGGCGACGCGCTTCTGTTCGTCGCTGGTGTAATAGATCGCCGAGCGATAGCTCATCCCGACATCGTTGCCCTGGCGGTTGCGGGTCGTCGGATCGTGGATCTGGAAAAAGCGTTCCAGCAGCGTGCGATAGCTTATGACGGCCGGATCGAAATTGATCTCGATGGCTTCAGCGTGGCTGCCGTGGTGGCGGTAGGTGGCGTTGGGCACGTCGCCGCCGCTGTAGCCGACACGGGTGGAGATGACGCCGGGATAGCGCCGTATCAAATCCTGCATGCCCCAGAAACAGCCGCCGGCAAGGACTGCACGTTCGGTCGAAGTCGCCATGTCACGTCTCCTCAAAAGCAAGTGGTCTCGCCATAAATGGGCATTATCACCTGCTTCGTCCAGCGGACGCGGTGGATCTACTTCAATTGCTCGGTTGGGCGAGGCTGTCGATCAAACCCGGCTGCTTCACGCCGGGCGGAATGGCGGCAAAGCTGATGGCCACCGGTGGTGCCCTGAGCGACCAGTCGAAAAGAACGGTCTTGACCGGGATATTGCGCAGCCACGCCAGCAGCCGAGGCGGCACGCCACTCCCGGGCCAGACCAGGAGCATGCCGTGATCGCGCAGCCGCTGGCTGGTGATCCAGGGGGCGAGCCGCATGTCGAGGTCCGTGAAGATCGACGGCTTGTCATAGGCGTTGAGGCCCGCCAGCAACGCGATGCGGGTATCGCCGCCGACGATATCGAGCCGACCGGGCACTGCCGCGTGCCAGACGGCCTCGGCTTCGTCCGAGATCTGCCGCGCCGGCCAGCAGACGGCATCCATGCGCCCGCGCAAATTGCAGCTCGTCCAGCGGATGCCCGCATAGGCGCTGGACATGCCGACAATGCAGACGAACGCGCAGATCGCCAGCCGTCGCATCTCGATGGCGCCGAGCCGATGACCCAGCAAGGCGATCGCCACAATGCCTACAAGATTGTACATCGGCGCGCCCCAGGCCTCGCCGGCGCCGGTGAACAGCGAGGCCACCATGACAAGCACCGCCGGACCAAGCCCCATCCACACGAGATAGACCAGCGTGCCGCGCTCGACGGGCTGCTCCGGCGCGGGCGAACGCCGCAACAGCCCCGATATCGCCAGCACCAGCAATAAGCCGCAGAGCCCCGCTATCTGGACGCCGATATAATAGAGGCGGGCGCGGTGGACCAACACCCATTCATCGCGGCCGGCGACATAGGTCAGCGGCAGGAAATCGATGCGGTAGAGTTGGACGGCCAGCGGCGCGGCGGCGGCGAGGAAAACCGCGAGCCCAAGCCAGGGCCAGGGCGTGGCGAGCCGATTGCGTGCCCGTGTGTCCGACAACAGCCAGACCGCCCCGAAGAGCAACAGCAGCCCGGTGGAAAACTTGGCATAGAGCCCGACGCCCGACACCAGTCCGAGCGCCAGCCACCAGCCCGGCCCACCGCCACGGCCTGCACGCCACAACAGCCAGCAGATAGCGGCCCAGAAGGGCATCTGCGCGTAGTCATGATTGAACTGCGGTGTCGGCCAGCCGAAGAAATACAATGACGGCATCAAAAGCACCGCGGCCAGCGCGCGGGTTCTCCCGAGCATGTCGCGGCCCAGCAGGTAGACGAAGACGAAGGTCGCCGAGACGACAAGTTGGGCGAGCAGATATTGCGGCCAGCGGAACGATCCGGTCAGAAGATGGCTGATCTCGAGCAGCCAGCCGGGAAGCTGCGGATGCTTGTAGGTCAAAAGCACCCATTCGCGGCCCCACATGAAGCTCTCTACGACATCGCCGGGCGGGGCGGCATCGACGAGCGCCGGCACCACGGTCCAGCACAGGATCTGCGTCAGGCATAAAAGCGCCAGGCCGGCTTCTGGATAGCGCGTCAGCCCCGGCCAGATCGACGACTGCCGCCAGTCGCCTGGAACAGAACTGCCGACCGGCAGCCAACCATTCATGGGTTCGTCGATTCGCGTCATGCGGTGGATAAATCACACCGGACGGTTTTTCGAACAGCCCAGAACTCGAAGCTTACGAAAATGTATACTTGGCCGACCATGGCAAAACCAAGATTGAGGCAGAGTTTCGCGCCACCATGCCGCCTCTCCCAGCATCACATGCCAGCAAGACAACAATGGAACACGCTATCCCGCAGCACCCTGAACATGCCGGGCATAGCGAATGGGCGTGATCGCGGCAGGCATCGCCTACCTGATCGGTTCCTGTCCCCAAGAAAGCATCCAGGATTTGAAAAATGCGCCACCACCATGCCGTCATTCACTACCGCGCGCTCGATTTCTGGATGGCCCGTGCGGCCGTTCTCATCATCATCTGCCTGCAGCTTCTGGTCATCAACAATCTCTCATTCGGGCCGCGCTGGCTGGCGCCCGCGCTGGAGGCCGCCCTGCTGCTGCCCCTGTCGGTGGCCACCGCCTGGACACAGGCCGCCACCCGGAAGGCGGTCGAGGACCACGAGTGGCATGCGATCGGCCAGTTTCGAGTCATGATCCGCAGAACAGCGCTGACCATGACCGCCATCATCAGCATCATGAATTGCGGCTCGCTGGTCCTGCTGGTGCATGCCTTGCTGGAGGGCCATGCCGGCAACAGCGGTACGACGCTGCTGATCGACGCACTCAACATCTGGGTCACCAACGTCATCGTCTTTGCCTTGTGGTTCTGGAGCACCGATCGCGGCGGCCCGCCGACCTGCGGCCTTGTCAAGCTCGCACAGGCCGACTTCCTGTTCGCGCAGATGACGTTGAACGACCGTGAGCTTCGAGACTGGCTGCCCGGTTTCGTCGACTATTTCTTCCTCGCCTTCACCAATGCGACGGCATTTTCGCCCACCGATACCTTGCCACTTTCCCAGCGCGCCAAGCTGCTGATGATGGCCGAGGCCATGATCTCGCTGCTGACCATCGCACTGGTCGCGGCACGCGCGGTCAACATCCTCGCTTGATCGGCCCGACACGCGAAAATAGCCCGCCCGCGAACCGGAACGGGCTTTTTTGGGTTGTCTTCGATGGTTGGAATGCAGCGCCAGACTAGTGGCGCTTGCCCAGCCTGTAGCCGTTGCCGCCCAGCAGGTTGGCGCCGAGCCCGCTCAGAACGCCACCGACGATATTGGTCTTGTTGCCGTTCAGAATGCCTGAGACGACATTGCCGCTCAGGATGTTGTTGCCGCTGAGCACGTCGTTCAGCGCGGTGATCTTGCCAAGGTCGATGGACGGCGAAACATTGATCAGGCTGCCCGAATTGCCTCCCCAGCCGCCCGAACCTCCGCGCCCACAACCTGCCTCGGCGGTTCCAACGGACGATGCAACTGCAACAGCGGCTTGCGGCGGCGAGCGATCTCGAAAGACCAGTCAGTTCGAATCCCGTTCAGCAATGGCCGGTCGGAAAATGCAGAAATGCCCGCCCCGGCGTGAGCCGAAACGGGCAGCGGTCGGTCGTGGAAATAAGAGCCACGCCGTGCCAGGTGGCGTTTCAGCGTGGCCTCGGGGCGGCTCTGTTGCGGGCCTCGGCAATCCGCCAGCAGACAACCCCAACAGCTACTCGTCCCGCGCGCGGCTGACTCTCCGCACCACGAACTCGAACAGGACGTCCGAGATCCACATCGCGCAGACGCCGATCAGGAAGGCCGCGGCCAGCGTGGTGGTGTCGTCGGCGGGATCGGGCATCGGCAGGCCGGCGATCCTGGCGTAGGAGACCGCCGGCAGCGTCAGATAAGCTGCCGCAAGCGCGCCGCAGATCGGCGAGGCCACCATTTCGCGCAGCTTGTAGCGATGCCGCGACAGCGCGCGCAGAACGCCGCCGGCGAGACCCGCCGCCACGACCGGTCCCTTGATGCCGAGCAGGTCGAAAAGATCGTTCATCATGGCCTCCAGCCGCAAAGCTTCTGGCCCTTTTCGTTGTGAGCCAGGATCGCCGCCACCGACGCGTCGGAAAGGGTGGCCGCCTCTGCCCTTGTCGGCCGGATGGGATGTCCGGCCGCGCAGAACGATCCGCCTGATGTGGTGCAGCCGGCCAGCATCAGCGAGAGCACTATGATCTTGACCATCTGGTGAGCCTCCCCCGGTTTACATCCGGCGCCCGGCCGGCGACGGCGTCATCGATCTTCTGGGCTTCGGTGCGTGCCGCGGCGTCGGCGGCATCCTGCCTGGCCTTCTGGCTGGCCTTTCCCTTGGCATAAGCTGTCCAGACACCGGCAAGCGCGGCGCCCATTGCCAGAAGATACGGCCAGGCCTGGCCAAGCAGCGCGAGGGCGAGTGTTCCCATCTCATGTCTCCTTGGCCGGCGGCGCGACCATGCCGCGCGGCCCGTCACGCACCGCGTTGATGATGATCTTGGCAAGGGCAATGGCGCCGCTGATCTGAAGCGCGGTGCGGTCGCTCACGCCGAGCAGCGTCCAGTCGAAGCCGGCGAGAGCGCCGCCGCAGATGATGGCGATCAGCGTGTTGAGGAGATTGTGCAGCGCATTGGTGTTGAACCATGTCATCGAAACAGGCTCCCGAAAAAATCGGCTACCTGATGCCGGTAGGCCGCGAGCGCTCCGGCCATGAGAACGAGGATGCCGGCCGCGGCAGCCGTCTTGCCGCCGGGCGCCGGCTGCTCGGGCCGAACCGACGGCGCCCCATTGGCCGATGTTTCGACCCTGGGCGGCACCGGCGCGGTCACCGACACCGCGGGGCGCTGCGCCGACATCAGCAGGGCCTGAACACGCACCGACCTGACCCGATCGGACCAGCCGCGCCCGAATGTTGCCCATGTCGGCAACCGCTTGAGGAACGCCAGCCGCGCATCGCAAAGCGCATCGATGGTGACGCCGGCCGGCTTTGCCTTGGCCGCCGCGACGGTGACCGGTCCGATCCGCCCGTCCTGGGCAACGCCGACGGCCGCCTGCAAATATTTGGCCGCCCGGCCAGGCCCGCTGTTGACGGCGAAATCGAACACCGCATGGTCGACGCCATCGGGCAATTCGGCGCCGAGCACAGCGTCCCAGTAGAAGCGGCGATAAACGGTGGCGACCTGCGCGTCGCTGATCGCACGCAGATCCGCCTTCGTCGCGTCGGCATTCACATAGCGGCGGAAGCTGGCAAGCGTCACACCTTTCATGGTGGCGCCGCCGGGATCGGCCGGATTGTCCGACCACCCGCCTTCCGATCTGAGAACAAGCGCAAGCGCCCGCGCGAAGTTGCGGTCCATGGTGTTTCCTTTCCGCCCTTCCGGGCAGTTGTTCAGTTTTTGATTTTTGGTATGTTCGCCGGGTGGAGGTTAGGCTTGGCGCGGGCGATTATGATTCTGGATATCATTCGCCAAGTCGGCAGATACAGGCTTTAAGATTCAGTATCGGCAAGAGACTCGTGCGCCCGGCAAGTCATTGACGCACCTAGGACGCGTAAAACCACATATGCCTGACATAAAACATTTAGTTTTAGGAGTCCTCATCGGCGCCTTCTCTATCGCGTGGGTAGTTATTGCCACGATAGGGGTGCGGCGAGAGACGCGCGTGTACAACAAAAGCCTGAGAGACATCGATGAGAAGCTCCGTCAGGATAAGGATCAATGAATGAGCCTTCGGCGCGTTGACGCTACGGAAATGATCAACAGGACTTCAGTCGAAGCGCCGAGTCACGTTCATGCCGCGACGAAGATGATCCCGCGACAACCCGTTCTGGATACAAGTAACTGAGGTCGGGGTTCGAAAATTCAGCGAATTTCAGCTAGTGCTTTTTGAAGACGAACAGCTTTGTGTGAAAGGATACTGGGCTGAGCACTAAGTCGATCGCGCGTCGTAAGGTCACCATCGGTCGCGACCGGCTCTCATACAATGGTTCAAGCAGGGGCTTCAACAAGTTGCTTTCCCGCATCAACCCCAGATATCCGCCCCTGGACCGACTTTCCAAAAGCCGGAACCCCATCCCGCTGATCGTTCTAATTGTGTCGTTCGCGGTGAAGGCAAATTGGTAAAATCGGGCCATGTCCGCGGCACTCACATCTTCGTATCGACCGAGTCGTATCTTTAGACGCCTCAATGGCGACACGCTGGGGACAGTTAGGAAAAGGAGTCCGCCAGGTTTCAGCACTCGGCGTGCCTCCTCGATGATCGATGCGTAACCATCCTTGAAGTGTTCGATCACCCCCAAGGACCACACCCCTTCGAAAAAGGCATCCTCGAATGGCATTTCTCGCACGTCACCGAGAACGATATTAAGTTCGGGGGCGTGCTTTCTGATCATAGCGATGGTTACGGGGGCAAAGTCTAAGCCGTATGCCTCGAACCCTGCGTGATGGAGCCCAAAGACTGTGTTTGCCAAACCGCAGCCTGCATCAATCACTCGATCAGGGGGGCTTAAATACTTTCGGGTAACATGCTGGACAAAGACGCTCTTTTTCCGAATGTCCGCTGCTGTTAGAGATTGCGCCCAACGATCGTCCCAGAATCCTTCGTCGGCTGGTTGGTCGATGAATACAAGACGATCATGCTGCCGATCGAGATATACCTGCTCCACCATTCATTTGCCTTCCCCAAGGCTGCTCAACATCAGTTCATTTGCCATAGTCTCGATCCACAATCGGAACAGCCGGAACGCTGGTATGGAAGCGGCCGAAGAGCAGTACCCACACCAAGACCTGAATCGTCACGAAACCGACGAATGGCTGCCGCGCCTGCGCAAGAACGTTCTCCAAGGCATTCCGGTGCGCATAGACTCCAATCACGCTGCCGAGGATGATCCAGAAGAAGAACCACATACCCTTACTTTTGAGCGAAGCATGATGCAACGCCACCAACGCTCCGCCATAGATCAACCCAAATACGATCACAACGGGAATACCACCAATCGCCCATGCCTGCCCCCAGAATGTGCCAGCCAAGCCGTACAACGCCTGCGAAAATATCTGGGTCTGGAGCACCGTGTTGAACCCAGTGCTGTCGAAGCCGAAGGCCGACGGCTGAATTAGCAGTTGCGCCAAGGTATCACGAACCGTGTTCCACCATGGATAGGTCGTGCTACTCTTAATCAGCCCTTCGATGTTTTCATGAGTGCCGAAGGCTTCCCAGGAGGCCACCATAGCCATCGGATCAGAACCGCCTGTCAGCATCCTGCCAAACGGCAGGTCGCGTTTGTAGGCCAGATAAAAGGGCTTCATAAAGAAGATGATCGCAAGCGTCGCCAGCCCAATCGCCCATGCCTTCCAATGCAGGGCGGCCTTCGTTATCGGCCATTCCCACAATAACACGATGGCAAACGCCATTGCCAAGATCACCGGGACAGTCCTATCGCCCGCGATCGCATTAAGTGCGACCATTAAGGCAAAGATGGCTTGATAAATACGAGCGCCGCGACCCCATGGCCTATCGAAATAGACCGATGCCAGAAGACCGAGGCCGCTGACCCAACGCCACACGATGGAAATGAGCCCACCGACGGCGTCATAGATGTCGGCACGCTCCATCGCGTACCACTCAAGTCCAGCCCTGTTTGCCATCCATGCATAGCAGGCTAAAGAAATGATCAGCGCGCACCGAATGAACCAGGTGACCCGCATCGGGTGCAACTGGTAACTAGGGGGACGCCCCCCCCCCCACAGACGAAGGCATCAGCAGCAGCGCCAACCCGAACCCTAGCCAAGCAGCGACCATCACCAGAATTGCTTCCGACGACGCCGGTTCGAGATATGGCACCAATCCTTTCGCGCTCACAGGCCGCGTGAAGCCAATCAGCGCTGGCACCGAATAAGCAAGAAGGCCGACATAGCCAATCGCTACAACAGACACCCGATTGTGGCGGGCCACAAGTATAAAGGTGGTCACGGCCACCATTGACCACAGAGCGAAGACCATATCTTTCGTTCGACCATTTGAATCAAAAAAGCAACCTAGGCGATTCGGTCATTCACAACGACAAAGTCTACAACTCGAAATCGCCCGCCCAGCCGACTGTCGCGCTGACCACCCATGAGCCCGTTGCGTAAGCCTCCAGGGTTACGCGCTCGCCGGGATCGAGAATGAGATATTTTCCTGCACCGCCGCCCTTGATCGTGTCCGTCCCGTTGGGCTCGATGTTCATGACATGGGTTGCGTGCACTCCGGCAAAACCGATCCGAAGGCCAGGCACGGCAGGTGGCAGCGTATGTGTCCACGTCGCGCCGGCGCCGTTGTTGTGGCAGAGTGCCCGGTTGTGAAGCCCAGACAGCGTTGTGTTGACGGTCAGATTGATCGGCACACTCGACGTACCCTGCAGGCCGGGATTGTCGCCACCAATGAACCGGGTTACGATGCCGGCCGTGATGGAACTGACGGTGCCATCGCCAACCCATTCCGTCATGTCAAAGCCATCGACCAGCATTTCGTCTATCGCGCCGCCGGTGGTCACCCGAAAGGCAACGCCAATGGAGGTCGAGTTCTTCAGGGCGATGTCCCTGAGACTGGCTTTGCGCAGCCGTTGGCCCACCGAAAGGTTAAACCGGATGCCATGCGACTGGGTGTTTCCCCTGATGCCAGAAAGGCTAAGGCTCGCCGGTGTCACTACGTTCGCAACGACAATGGCGTCGGTCGAGCAGTTCATCAACGTGCCCGGGCCGATCGCAAGAGGCGTCTGGTAGGGCGCGGCGATTACGGCTTTGGCACCTGACGTTCCGCCCGTGATCGTCTCGCCAGCCGGAAAGATGCCGGCCGAACCGCGCACATAGATGCGCCGGGTCGCGCTGCTTGCCGTTTTGGCAATCGCAGAGGTGCCTCCAGTGATTGTTTCATCGGCCTGAAACGTCCCGCTTATCGGCAAGACCCTCAGCACGTTGGCAAAGAAGTCCACCAAGATGCCCGTCGCGCCGGATGAGGCGCCTGTCACCGTCTCACCGAATTCATAGTCGACGGTTGAACCGGCGATGACGATTTCAAAATGTTGGAACCGCAGGGTTCCGGTCGAGCCAGACGTACCGCCGCTGACCGTTTCGCCAGTCGCAAACGATCCAACTTGCGAGCTGAGGGCGAACTGATATTCGCCGTTTGGCTCCAATTGCAGGGCGGTGTTGTAGCGATCGATGTACCAGTTATCGAGTCGGCCCGACTGCATCTGAACGCCGAACACGTTACCGGCAGAACTACCGGAGAGCCGGTTGCCTATTGCCTTGACATTCGAAATGACGATCTCGCTGTTGGCGTCAGTCGCGGCTACGCCTACCAGACAGTCATTCGCTACCACGTTAGTTATGATCCCTCGTGGATCTCGCGCACCGGTCATCTCCACCCAGACACCGGCGGAAGGGCTGCCGAGATGTGCATCGGCGAAAACCCCGTCGACCAGTACGTCCGTGGTGTTTAGATTCCCCGTATAGGTCAACACGACACCGTCGCGTTTGCACTTCGCCGACCGGATGTTACGCACGATCGGCTTGCGGACGCCGGCCACGTAAACCGTGTCGCCAAACTCGCCGCCGGTTGGCGTGACGATGTTATAGCCGTCAATGTCCTCAATCGTCGGACTGTCGACACAGAGCGCCATAACACCGGCAAGGCCAAGATTGCGAACCTTCACGCCGCGGATTGTCGGCCGCTTCCGGCGTGCACCAGTGGAGAGGCCTACGCGAATACCAATAGAAGCCTGGTAGCCGGCATGTGATCCACCATCGATCGTGAGGTCCCCGTCTATCAGGACGTCATCGGCAGCGATATCGATGACGGGATGGTGGCCGGTAACAACACTGACTGGCGCACGCAGGATCAGGGCAGAGCCGCCCAAGCATTCGACGCGCTTCTTCGCTATCGAGACCGTGTGGTTGCCGTCGGTCTGGTAGGAGCCGTCAATCAGCACATGCGGATAGCTGCCCGCGAGCAGTGCACTGATAGCAGCCGTGGCATTCGCACCGCCACCACGCGCCCCGAGCATTGATGCCGTCACCGGGGTCGAGGCGAGCGTATAGCCTGTCGTCGTCATGCCATCGCTCAGCGTGATCACCAAATCCCCGACATTCGTTCCATTCTTGCGGTACACAGCGCCGCTGCCTGCCACCTGAGAGCTGTCGTAGAAGGCGGTGCGGATATATGTGGGTGCTATCGGCGGGGAAAATGCCTCCGCCGTCGCCTTGGTCGCGAATTGCGGATCGAGCACGGTTGTCATGGCGCCCGTCGCTACGTCTGCAGCGGCCTGGGCCTGGTCGATGATGCCTTGCGCGGCTGCCTGGATATCCCGGACTGTGTCGTCGGACTGGTAGAACGACAGCACAATGTCATCGGTTCCGATAACAGGGTTCAGCGTCTGGAAGGCAAAGCTGCACTCACCCCGTCAACAGTTTTCTGAGAAAAAATTCCTAGTTCGGTCGAAACTCCCGCTCTGACCGACGCTGGCAAGCGCGAAAAACCCTGCTTTTGCCGGCGGCTGGTCATAAGCCTGCAGGTGTGAAATCATTCGTCGAAGCTCATGGAATGATTTCCCGTCGCACGGCCTTGTGGGAGAGGACGATGGACAGACCAGCCATGGCATCCGTGTTCAGGATGCGGCATGCACCGGCCACGGTTTCCGGCGTGCGCAGCACCGGCCAGGGTCAGGCCGATCCAGTCATCCGTGTGCGTTCGCTGGGCGAAGCCATCCGTTTCGTCGCCAACGCTCACCCCCAATACGACATCAGCGCCGTCGCCATCAGCTGCGGCGATCCTTCGGTCACGCGCCTTGGCAGCTTGGAGGTGAAGGTGCTGTGGCGCGAATATGGCGAGCGCCTGACGCAGGAATAGGCCGCTTCCGCGCGCCTTCCGGATCGGAAACGCCGCTGGCGCGTTTCAACTGCGATCAATGGAGGGAAAAAACGCCATGAACGTCGCCAACCTGCAACTCGAAGGCCTGCTCATGGCCGTCGCATCGATCAACCATGTCCTGGTTCGAAAAGGCATACTGACGGCCGAGGAGATCGACATCGCCTTGCGCAAGGCCGAGGCCAGCGAAACCAGCGAGGAGCGATCCGAAGGCATGTCGGCGTCCAGCCGCGATGCCGTCAACTTTCCGATACGGCTGCTGGAACTCGCCAACCAGTGCCAGCCGGAGGCCGACATGCCTTCCTTTTCAAAACTGGCCCGGATGGTCGGCAAGGTGAAGGAACCCTACAACGACCAGCTGTGAGGGTGCCGGCGGGCCGGCGGGCGCCCTTCGCGGTGGCCGGCCGGCCTCGCCTCAGGCCCTGCCCGGCCATCCCAAATTGAGCGAAAGCACCTTGCCCGGTCCATGCACCGCCGCGAACAGCAATCCTGCCATGAACGAGAAATGGTCGACGAAGAAGCCGAACTCGGCCTGGTTGCCGGCCCAGTGGCTGGGTCCATGGAAGGCAAAACCGAGGAACAGCACATAGGCGGCGGCAACCAGGGCCGCCTGGGTGAAGAAGGCGCCGGTCAGGAAGCACAGCACCAGCGCGACTTCCAGGATCGCCGCGCACCAGGCCAGGAACAGCGGAAACGGAAAGCCGGCGGCGGCGATATAGCCGGCGGTGGCCGCCATGCCCATGAATTTGAAGGTCACGGCCATCAGGAAGACGCCGGCGAAGATCAGCCGGGCGATGAGAAGGGCCGCGGTCTGCCACGGCGATTGAATGATTTGCGACGACATGCTCGTTCTCCAGCTTTGCAGGTTGCTCGCCCCTAGGACGCGCGACGGGCGCCAGTTCCGACACACCAGGCCAATTTTTCTCGACAGGGCGCTCGCCGCGGGTCGAAGGAGGCTTCAAAGGGGGAAACGGACATGGCCAAGGCATTGACCATCGGCGCACCGCAGCATCCGGCGATGAGCACCGCCTCCGAACAGGAATGCAGGGATATGCTGGCTCCGCATCTCGACGCCCTGCTCCGCAAGGTCGAGGCCGCCGGGTGGGACCGCGGGCAGGCCGCCTCGGCGCTCATGTATCTCGCCGCGATGCGGCTGAGCCGGCCTGACGACGCGCCGGCCCGACCGGCTTTCCGGCGCATCGCGCGATTGAAACTTGTTGGTAATCACGGAAGTGATATTGTTAGCCGGGGCTGATGCAGCTGTGTGCCGCTGCAACGATTTTGGGCGGGCTGAATTTGCGAACAAGCGTCAGGTTTGGGGCGATATCGCATGGCGTGCGGTCGGCGACGCTGGAATGCAGCGGCTGCGGCGGCGCTGGCCAGGTCTTCCAATGTCCGCGCTGGACGAGTTCCAACGGCCATTGCTGCCCTGCCGGCACCCACCGGCGCGGCTGCCCCGGCCGGAGCGCGGCATGCTCCGAATGTGACGGCGACCACGCTGCCGACGCCGACCCCATGCGGCCATCGGCCTGACAGGCCGTTTGCAGGCCTGGCCATGTCGCCTGGTGGAACCCGGCGGCGCCGATCTGTGTTATGTCGTGCTGATCGCGGGCGCGCCGAAGGTTTTGCGCGTTTGCCCGACAACAGAAAGCGAGGCCTGAGATGGCTGACGACAAGTCGAAGACGAAACAGGACCGCAAGCAGGTCTCGAGCGAAGAGCCCTACGAGGTTGCCGCCTTTGCCCGCAAATACGGCATCCCGCCAAGCGAGGCACAGACCATCATCAAGCGCTACGGCCCCTCGCGCAAGAAGCTCGACGCCCATATGGCAGCCCGCGGCTAGCCGCCCGAAAGTGGATCCCGGTTTGGGAGAACGAAACGACACGCATGAAGCGGGTCGTCCGCATTCGTTCGGACGCGGGACGCTTTAGGGCCGAAACCATTTCGCGCGGGCGGCGTTGAAGACGCTGCGGGCCGCGTCAACCGGGCCTGGTGGTACGGTGAACAGGATGTCTTTTTCCCGGTTTCTCATCCTGGCCAACGAAACGGCAGACGAGCATCTGTCCCACCCGGCCCGCAGCGCCACGCATTGAGGGAGGTCGTCATGTCCGACACCATACGCAGGACCGGCAGCTGCCTGTGCGGCGGCGTGCAGTTCCAGGTCAGCGGCGCGCCGCTGCGCGTCGGCCTGTGCCATTGCAAGGATTGCCGCAAGGCCGGTGGTTCGGTCTATTCGGCCTTTGCCATCTGGCCGCGCGAGGCCTTCGAGACCACCGGCCTCGTCAGCTCCTATGGCACGCGCAGCTTTTGCCCGACATGCGGCGGCCGCGTCGCCTGGGTCGACGACAACGAGGCCGAGGTGGCGATCGGCAGCCTCGACATCGCGCCGACCGATCTCGTGCCCGAATATGAATTGTGGACCTCCAGGCGCGAGACCTGGCTGCACCCTCTGCCCGGCACCGAACAGTTCGAGCATGACCGCCCAGCGGCCCACAACGCCGAAGCGCCGACACCGAGATCGCTGTCGGACATCGACGCTGAGATTTGATCTTTGGGCAAGGGAACCCTGCCCTGCCGCCGACGTTACCGGGTGCCTCTCACGCATCTCGCCCGGCGACTTGCGGCAATCATGGAGACGACCGTTGAACGACAAGATGTTTCCCCGCCCCATCAGGCTGAAATTCGCGCCTGAGCGCGAGCGCATCATCCGCAGCGCCTGGGAAGGCCTGGAATGCCTCGGCGACTGGCCGGCTGGCCAGGGACGGCGCTACCGGGCGGCGTTGCGCAGCTGCCGCGATGCGCTGGACGGCTGGACGCCGGCGGAAAAAGCGATGCGGGCGATGATCGACGCCGCGCGCGAAGCGAAACTCCTCCAGTAATTGGAAAACAGGACATGTCCGAGCTCATTTTGCCCACACCGATGCGGATCAAGCCGCATGGGTCGGACACGATCCGCGACGTCGCCACGCTCAAGGATGCCAGCGAAATCCTGATCGACTGGCCGCAGGCCAAGCGCGGCCCGTTCTACCAGGCGGCGCGCGAGAAGGTCGAAGCCGCCCTGGAAACCAAGGCAGGTGCTGCCGAGGCACAGGAAGCCTTCGCAGCGCTCTGCAGCCACGCCGGCGTCTTGGTTCGATAGCGGTTCCATCAAAAGAAGCAGGCGGGGCATCGTGCCTCGCCTGCTTCGTGCAAATCGGTCCTGATTCCGAACAATCGATCCGATTATTCCGCCGGTAGCTCGCCCTGTACGACCGGGTGAGAAGTTTCGAAGCCAAAACTCTTCGGAGCCAGCAGAATCAAGGCAATCACAATGGCAATCGAGGCAAGCAACGTGGCCGTGGTCGCAATATCTCTCACGATAATCTCTCCAAATTCAAGTCGTGAGAGAAACGCTCCCGAGAAAACGAGGTTCCATTAGCTTGCGCGATAATACCAGCGGACCGGCTTTTATTGTTTCGGCGGCTGAGGCGGCACGTCACCCGGCTTGATCACCGGCGTCTTGCCTTCGTCGGGGGCCGGCGCCGCCATACCCTGGTCGCCCGTCGGGGGCGGCTTGAGCACGCCGCCGCAGTCGTTGAGCTTCGCGGTCAAATTGTCGTTATCGGCCTGCTGTCCAGGCTGCTGTTTGGCCCCTTGCTCGGTCTGAGCCCTGCATTTGTCGGGCTGCGGCGCCTGGCTGTCGTTCTGCTGCTGGGCCGCGGCGGGCACTGCCAGCGCCAGCATAAGGCCGAATGAAATGATGGCGAGAGTTCTCATCGCTGCCTCCTTCTTTCGTTCCACGGGTCGCCTGCGGCGACCTTCCCTTCACAGGGACAACGCCTGTCGATGAAAAAGGTTGGCCGCCTCGCCGGGCGGCATTGCAACCAAACCCGTTTGCCGGCCGTTGCGCGTGCCGGAGGCCATCATGTTCGAAGGTTTTCAAGGCGCGGAAATCGACACCGGCGATGCCGGCATATTCTGCCTGCGTGACGGCGGCGGGCCGCCATTGCTATTGCTGCACGGCTTTCCGCAGACACATCTGATGTGGCGCGACATCGCGCCCGCTCTGGTCAGCCGGTTCAGCGTCGTCTGCGCCGATTTGCGCGGCAGTTCCTGTCCGGCGTCCGCTCCGGACCACGCACCCTATGCCAAGCGCGCCATGGCGGACGATTTGGTGAGGATGATGGAGAAGCTGGGTTTCAGCAGCTTCATGGTCGCCGGCCATGATCGCGGCGGGCGTGTCGCCTACCGCATGGCGCTCGACCATCCCGACAGTATCGCCAGGCTCGCCGTTCTCGACATCGTGCCAACCATCGATGCCTGGGAACGGGCCGACGCCAGGCTGGCGCTGGGCTATTGGCCATGGTCGCTGCTGGCGCAGCCCGAGCCACTGCCGGAAAAGATCCTGTCCGGCGCCGCCGAGGCGATCGTCGACAATGCGCTCAACGGCTGGGGCTCGTCGCCCTCGGCGTTTCCAGCCGAAGTGCGTCAGGCCTATATCGAGGCCTTGCGCACGCCTGCCCACGCCCATGCCATCTGCGAGGAATATCGGGCGGCAGCCACGCTAGACCGCGAGCACGACCGTTCGGACAAGGCTGTCGGCCGGCGCATCCGCTGCCCGCTGCTGGCGCTATGGAGCGGTCAGGGCGCGTTGGCGGATTGGTATGCCGGCGAAGGCGGGCCGCTGGCGCTGTGGCGCGGCTGGGCCGACGATGTGCGGGGCCAGGCGATGCCGGGCGGACACTTCTTTCCCGAGGAGAACCCGGCGCGGACGGCCGATCTGCTGGCCGGCTTCTTCGGTGAAACCAGTCACGGCATCTCCCGGCGATCGGAATTACCTTCGCCCTCTCCCTGATGGCGCCGAAGCCGCCTCTTTCTCTGCCTTTGCCTGACTGCCTTCATCACCGGCGGCAAGGCCAGGTCCGCGTCCGAACCGGTGCAGAAAGCCGGCAACGACCAGCACGATCAGCGTGCCGAACCCGGCCACCTGCCAAAGACCCAGTCCGCAGGCGACGCCGATCGCGCCCGCCAGCCACATGCCGGCGCCGGTCGTCAGCCCATGCACCTCGCCGCGCGAAAACATGATCGAGCCGGCTGCGAGGAAAGCGACGCCGGCGGTCACCGCCTCGACCACCCGGATCGGATCGACCTTGACGGCTTCCCGCGCGAACATCGGTGCATGCACGATCTCGATCGTCAGGATGCCGAAGGTGGCGGCTGCCACGCAGACGAGAATGTGCGTGCGAAGCCCGGCCGGGCGGTTGCGCCATTCGCGTTCGAAACCGATGATCGCGCCGTAGAGCGTCGCCAGCAACAGCCGCGCCGCAATGACCGGAAACGAGGTGTAGGTCGAATGGCCGAATTCCTCGACGAGCTGTTCCATGATGTCCCCTCCGAAAGCCTGACGCCACAACGCGGCCGCCGGGTCACGGTTCCTGAATTCACAGCCAGATGCGGCAAGGATGCGGCCGTTTTGGAAAACGTCGGGGTGTTGACGGAACGACCCTCAAGGGCTCAGGAAGGCCCGGTTTCAGGCAGGTCGGTGCCGAGCTGCGGAACGATGATCGAATCCAGCGGCGCCGTCAGCGACCAGCTGAGATGGCCCGGGCTGCGGTCCAGCACAGCCGAACCGTTCAGCGATTGCGGCGCGACCCGTTGCAGGACGACGGTGCCGAAGCCCTTGCGCGTGGTTTCGTCCCGCCGCTCCCCCTCACGCACTGGCATCGTCTCGTCCCAGAGCAGATGGATTTGCCGCTTGTCCGAAACGCCTTCGACGATCCGCCAGGTGATCTCGAGCCGCCCGACCTCGCTCGCCAGCGCGCCATATTTGGACGAGTTGGTGCCGAGCTCATGAAATGCCATGCCGAGATTCTGCACGGCGTTCGGCTGCAGGGTCAAAAGCGGTCCGGAGAGCGATACCCGCGCCTCGTGGCCGAACGGCTTGAGCTGCTCCTGGGCGAGGTCGAAGAGGCTGGCCCCGGCCCATTCCGAGTTCACCAACAGATCGTGCGACCGCGACAGCGCCATGATGCGGGAACGGATCATTTCCTCGAACTCGCGCGGATCGGTCGAGCGTTTGCTGGTCTCCCTGATCATCGAAAGGATCACCGCGAACTGGTTCTTGACGCGATGGTTCACCTCGCGGAGCAAAAGCCTGATCCGGCGCTCGCTCTCCTTGCTGGCGGTGATGTCGCGGGCGATCTTCGAGGCGCCGATGATATCGCCGGACGCATTCCTGATCGGCGAAATGGTCAGCGACACGGCGATGAGGCCGCCATCCTTGCGCCGGCGGATCGTCTCATAGCTGGCCAGCAGTTCGCCTCTGCGAACCCGGCTGATGATGTCGGTCTCTTCGTCTTTGAGATGATCGGGGATGAGCATGAGCACGGACCGGCCGACGGCCTCTTCGGCGGTGTAGCCGAACATGCGTTGCGCGGCCGCGTTCCAACTGGTGATGATGCTGTTCAGATCCTTGCTGACGATGGCGTCAAAGGATGAATCGACAATTGCCGCCAGCCGCGCATCGGCGGTGATGGCGATTAAGGCATCAAGGCCCGCCAAATCTGTCACTGTCGACCCCTTCTCCCTCACACGCGCAGTGCGCGCATGGCCCCCAATGCGCCGCGGTGCGTTTTGGTTGCAATTCGCCTCCAACATTCCTCCCAGGAGAGTTTCCGGGCAGTTCACCGCCGGAACCTTGCGCGCTTGCGCGAGTTGCACCCGACACCCCATGGACGGCTCAATAAGACGGCTCAATAAGGAGACATACAATGAGCGACGGCAACAGCGATCTCGACCGGGTCTGGAAGCTGATGGACAGGATAGGTTTCTGTATGCTGGCCACCCGCGAAGGCGATGACATCCGCTCGCGACCGATGGCGGCGCATGTGGTCCGCGACGAAAACGCCATCTACTTCCTCACCGATGTCGACAGTCACAAGGACGACGAGATCGAAGCCGAGCCCAATGTCGGTCTCGCCTTCGCCGATTCAGGCGGCCAGAAATATGTTTCCGTCAGCGGTCTGGCGGCGGTTTCGAACGACCGCGCCAAGATCAGGGAGCTGTGGTCGACCCCGGCCAAGGCCTGGTGGGACAGTGCCGATGACCCTTCGATCCGCGTCCTTACAGTGACGCCGAAAGATGCCCAGTATTGGGATAGTCCCGGAACCGTGGTCAGCTATGTGAAGATGCTGGCGGCAGCGGTCAGCGACAGCCGCCCGGAAATCGGTGACACCGGCAAGGTCAGGATGTAGCCGCACGGCGTTGAAAAATCAGGACATCGATCAGATGTGCGAATGCCGGTGGGCCGCAGGGAATATCGCGGTGCGGCACACCGGTGCCGATCAGTCTGGTTTGGGAGGGTCAGGGGCATTCGGTGCCGGATCGGCGTCGGCATCCCTTTGCGGACAGTCCTCATAGCTGTGGTCGCGCCCGCCGCAGAAGGAACAGCACATGGCCTCGCGATCCCCGTTTCCGGGCCGCCATTGCGGGGTTTCGTAAGGCTTCCTGCCGTCCATCCCCAGCAATGCACGACGGACCATTTGGTTGCGCCGCCACAGATGGCCAGCCGGCGGTTGCGGAACCACCCGCCGGGATGCGAGTTTCGGCCAGTACATCCATTCGAGGAAATAGCCATGCCGATGCGCCGAATTGCCTTGATGACGGCAGCGATCCTGCTGGCCGCGACCGGCCTCGCCGAAGCCAGGCCCGATACCCGCACGATGAGTTGCGACCAACTCCGGCAATTGCTCCAAAGTCACCATGCCGTGGTGCTGACCACCGGCCCCAACACATATGACCGCTATGTCAGGCAGTTCGGCAACGAATGCGACTGGCCGGAGGTGCCGATGTCGGCCTATGTCCCGACCCGTGACCGCAGTTGCCCGGTCTACCGCTGTGAGGAACCTGTCACCAACTTTCCGGACTGATATCGCGCCCCCGGTCGGCTTTGCCGTCGCAGTGCGTTGATCCCGGCGCGCGAACCGGCTAGGGGTGATACGCAACTTGCCTTTCCCGCTTCGTCTAATGGTAGGACAGCGCCCTTTGAAGGCGTGAATCGTGGTTCGAGCCCATGAGCGGGAACCAGCAAGCAACCAAGCGCTCGCTTGTTCGAAGCTGCGCGCAGAATGGCCAGCCGGCTTCATCGCATTAGCGCCCGCTTGTATTTCGCCCGAAACAGGATCATCATCCAGGCCGCAAGGGGCTTGAAGGTGCAGCGCCATGGAACTGAGTTGCTTTGACGGGGGCGTCCTTGCGTCGACGATGTCCCTGAACGTCACGGCGGTTTTCATAATCCTGGCCGCGTTTGCCGCATTTCGGCTGGTTGCGATGTCAGGCGAAGGTGCTGTCGACCAACTCCAGACGGCGTAGCCCGCAGAAACCTCCCGTTCAGGAGAACGGCATATGGCCGCGAGAAAGGTGATAGCCGTCAAGGACTGGTCTTGCGGCATGAGCGACGAGCTTGGCCGCGTCGTCCTGACCATCAACCCGACCGAGGGCGAGCCAATCCTGGTTTTGATGACAATTTTCCAGGCGGCAAGGATGGCCGGGGAATTGCGGACCCCGAAACTCGTCCCCATACCTCGGTAACGCAGCGCGCCCTCGGCAAAGCGGATCAAGCTCGGGGCAGCCCCAACGCCCTCCCCCAGCGAGCCCTATTGCTCCGCTACGATGAACAATGGAGCAATTACTGCTTTACGGATTCGGGCGCCATTAAGTTGCATCCGGCCTCCTGAAACCATTTCGCGGACCCGGCGTTGACCACCGGGCCGACACAGGAGACATCTCATGACCGTCAATTGCCGTATATCGATCGACAACCGGCCGGAGGCCACGGACGCCGTTTTCCAGGCGGTTCCCCGGATCGGCGAAAGCGTTGCGCTGTCGATCGATGGAACCACGCAGGATTTGCGGGTATCGCGCGTCGTGCACGTCACAAACGGCAGCCTGGAAGGTGCCGCGATCGTCGTCGAAGTGACGACCAACATCCTCTGAACCGAGAGTTCCCGTCCCGCTACGTCAGCCGGCGCCGTGTCGCGGCAACTGCCGACCGGCTGCGAGCGGCTCACGCGCAGTGAACCGCTCTACTCCTCGCCGCCGTCGGAAATGCTGTTGCCGCCGGCGGTTGGCAGGATGCCGAAGTCTTGCGACTTGGTCCCTTGCTCCGCCGTCAGGAAGCCGTCCGAGGCAAGACCGCGCCGCAGCAATTCCCTCACGGCGGCCGAACGGCTCGGCATGCGCTTGTCGAAGCGCCAGTTTTCCAGCGCCGCCAGTTCGTCTGACGTCAGCATGATCTGCAACCGTTCCGGGCGTTCCAGTTCAGTCATCGCGCTTCCCTCGCCTACGACCACGAATACATCGAATGAGTATTCAACTCACTCACCTCATAATTAGGAAACCGCTCCTAGCGCGTCAAGACCTCGCTATGGGTGAACCGCCTCTCATGCTCATCATGAGCTTGATAGGTATTCGGCGTAGGGCACACACTTGCGTAACTATGCTAACTGTTTGATTTATTTGGATATTATTTAATTCGTGACTTGCCAAGGCGAAGCCTCTGCCGCATTGTGCGTTCTGAACAGAAAGCCGTTCCCTTTGGGAGGTTTCGATGCGGTATGATTACTCGGCGCGACTGCGCAATGATGTCCGTTCAGCGGTCCAGATCGCCTTCAGGAAGAACGGGATCGTCAGCATCACGGCGGTGGCGGAGCATGTAAGGGTCCGGAATCTGGCCGAAAACGTCGCCCTCGAGGACGTCGAATACCTAGTCTTCCAAGCAGCCCAGCTGATTGGCGCCGCAATTGAATTCGACGGGCTCACCAATTTCGACGGCGTAGCTGGTCTGTTCGTGGACGGGCTCGGTGGCGCCGATGGCGAGCACGTGATCGCCCAACTCGACAGGCCTGGTCCGGCCACCCTGCAGTAGGGCAGTTCCGGCTGAACGCGCATCTGTCCCGCCCCGGTCAGGGGGCCTCCCCAAAAAGGCCGCCCTGCTGTTTCGTACCTTGGTGACGACCAGAGCTGTTCCGTCAGGCGGAGCCGGCGATTTGTGAGGCGAAGTCGCGATAGGGACGCAGCGGGCGGCCCAGAAGCGCGGTCAGGCGCTCGACGTCGCCGGCCTCGGGCAGCATCCCGTCGGTCAGGAACCGCTCGCCCATCAGGCGCATGTCGTACGCCATCCAGGCAGGCAGGAACTGCTTGAGATTCTGCTCGAAACCTTCGGTGTTGTCGCCGCCGTAGCTGATCGGGCGGGCAAGCACGTCGGACCAGATGGCCGCGATATCCGTCCCGGTCAGTGTCTGCGGACCGACGAGATTGATCCGCTCCGGCGCAAGCGGCTCCGCGGATCGTTCCCGGCGCAGGAGTTCGAGAGCGGCGATTTCGGCGATATCACGCACATCGATCATGGCGAGACCCTTGGCGCCGATCGGCATTGTATAGGTGCCGTAGCCGGTGATCACGTCTTCGATCATCAGGTCGTTCTGGATGAAGTAGGCTGGGCGCAGGATCGTGGCCTGGAAACCCATCTGCTCGATCATTCGCTCGACGCCGAACTTGCCGGCGAAATGCGGCACGTTCACATAGACGTCGGCATGGATGACCGAGAGATAGACAATCCGCTCGATGCCCGCTGATCGGGCGACGTTCAGGGCGACCAAAGCCTGGGTGAATTCGTCCGGCACCACCGCGTTCAAGAGGAACAGGGTGGAAACACCGGACATGGCTTTGCGCAGCGAATCGACATCGAGGAAGTCGCCTTGCGCGACCGATACGCCCGCCGGGAAGCTTGCTTTCGACGGGTCGCGGATGAGAGCACGGACATCGGCGCCGCGCTTGACGAGGTGCTCGACGACCTGGCGGCCAACATTGCCTGTGGCGCCGGTAACGAGGATGGTCATGGAATTTCTCCTGTTGGGTTGCTTGACAGGCCCAATATGTGTGGCTCACAAACATTCAAACAGGCCGAAATTTTAGACGTACCGTCTCACTGGTGGAACACTCATGGATCTTCTGGCCCTCACCGATTTCAACCTCGTTGCCCGCCATGGCGGTTTCGGCAAAGCGGCAAGAGCCACCGGCAGGCCCAAGGCAACGCTGTCCCGGCGGGTTGGAGACTTGGAGAGCAGCCTTGACCTGCGCCTGTTTGAACGGGGTGCGCGCAACCTGAAGCTCACCGAGGAAGGGCGCGCACTCTTCGAGCGGACGGGGAGCTTGCTCGCCGAGCTGGACGAGACGGCTGCGGAGATCGCCTCGGGCGGCCAGAGACCCAAGGGCAGACTGCGGATCAGCGCACCTATACATTTTTCTCAGACCGCGATGGGGAGGATCGCCGCGGGATTTACCCTCAAACATCCCGAAGTGAGGCTTGAGGTCACGACGGAGGACCGGTCTGTCGACATGATCGAGGAAGGTTACGACCTGGTGATCCGGGTCAATCCGAATCCCGACGAAAGCTTGATCGGACGGGCGTTTCTCCGCGACCGCCTGGTCGTTGTGGCGAGCCCGGACCTTCCGCGCCCGACCGGGGGACGGACCGCTCCTGGCGTTGCGCGCGGCACAGACGAACGGCAAACATGGCGCGTGAAGACCCAAGATGGCCAGTCGACGATTGCGGTCGAGCCTGTCCTCGCTCTGTCGACGCTGATCATGGTGCGGGATGCGGTGCGAGCCGGCGTCGGTGTTGGACGTCTCCCGATTTCCCTGGTGAGCCACGATCTGGCTGACGGCACGCTGGTGAATTGGGGCGACATCGATGGCCCGGAGATCGCTCTGTGGACGCTCTACCCCTCCCGGCGGCTTCTCAGCGCGCGCGTGTCGGCGTTCCTGGACTTTCTGAAACAGGCCTTCCCGAACGGGACGCCGGACGAACTGGCCGCCTATATCGGCAGGTGATGCCCGACCGCTTTTCGCCAGCAAGAACTTTATTTTTCGCGGAATGATTTCCGGTGGAACAAGTTGGGGCGACGAAAATTACCTTGTCGCCCTTACAAGTGGAGGACGTCGTGGAAGGCTTGCGCAGTCTCCTTGCCGAACTGTCAGCCAGTTGGCTCAAGCGCCGCAAGGCGCCCGCCACCTTGAACACTGTCAAATCCCGCCCCGCCCACCAGGCGATGCGGCAACGTGCCGCCCACAAACCCAAAAAACCGCCCACCCGCGACGTCGCCTCGAACATGTGAGCCGCGCGGACAAAGTGGGGCCGCCCAATGCCCTTGGGGGTATCGGCAACTCTCACGCGGATTGATTGGCATCGACGAAACCTTGAGCGGCCATAAGCGTTTATCGCTTCAGCCCAATCGAGGTGGTTCCAATGCAAACGGCATGGTTCTCCAAACCTGTGGCGGTTTCGGTCGGCGTCACCGGTTCCATCCACCATCTGTCCAATACACAGCAGGCCATTGATTTGCTCACCACACATTGGCGTGACGCAGGCAGCCCAAAGCATCAGTCCGCGCTGCGCGCCTGCCGGCGGGCAACGAGCGGCGATGTCGCCCCCGACATCGCCAGGGCGGCACTCGTCGAGGCCGCGCGTGAAGCCCACATCCTCATCGAATAGAGTGTCGATTGAATCGGCCAACGTCGACGCGGCTGCTATAGTCGCGGCATCCCCTCCTGGAGACCCCACCATGACCCTGAAAACACGCAAGCTCGGCAGCCAGGGGCTGCAGGTCTCGGCCATCGGCCTCGGCTGCATGGGCATGAGCCAGTCCTACGGCCCGGCCGACGAGGCCGAATCCATCGCCACGCTGCACCGTGCCATCGAACTCGGCTGCACCTTCCTCGACACCGCCGAGGTCTATGGCCCTTACGACAACGAAGCCCTGCTCGGCCGGGCACTGAAGGGCAAGCGCGACCAGGTGACGATTGCCACGAAATTCGGCTTCCGCATCGAAAACGGCAAGCAGGTCGGAACCGACAGCCGGCCCGAGCACATTCGAGAGGTCGTGGAAGCCTCGCTCGGCCGCCTCGGAACCGACCGTATCGACCTGCTCTACCAGCACCGCGTCGACCCGGCGGTGCCGATGGAGGATGTCGCCGGGGCCGTAGGCGAACTCGTCGCGCAAGGCAAGGTGCGCTTCTTCGGCCTGTCGGAGGCGGGTACGGTCAACATCCGCCGGGCGCATGCCGTGCATCCGGTGTCGGCGGTGCAGAGCGAGTATTCGCTGTGGGAGCGCAATCTGGAACCGGAGATCATCCCGCTGCTTGGCGAACTCAGCATCGGCCTGGTGCCGTTCTCGCCGCTCGGCCGCGGTTTTCTCACCGGCCAGGTCAAGCGCGCGGAAGACTATCCCGACGGCGATTATCGCCGCAACGACCCGCGCTACCAGGGCGAAAACTACGACGCCAATGTCGAGGCGGCCGCCAAGGTGAGCGACATCGCCGCTGCGCGCGGCGTCAAGCCCGGCCAGGTCGCGCTGGCCTGGCTGCTGGGGAAGGGCGACGGCTTTGGCATCGACATCGTGCCGATACCCGGCACCAAGCGCAGAAAATACCTGGAAGAGAACGTCGCCGCCGCCGAGGTCAAACTCGATCCCGCCGAGATGGCCGCGCTCGACGAAGCGCTCGCGCCGGGAAGAATCTCCGGCCCGCGCTATACCGAGCGGGGCATGGCGATGGTCGACCGGTAGGGGCGCCTGCTCCAGTGTCCGCGACAGTCTCGCCAAGGTCGTTTCGAATAGACCAGCTATCGAAAGCCCAGATGCTTCCGATAGCAGTGGGTTTCCACGGCGAACCTGCCGGCGACATCGTCCGGCAGCCAAAGTGCGCCAGGGTCGACTCGCCGCTTCCGGCATTTCCAAGAATTACGATCCGCTGCATCATCCCTGGCTTTGCGAACATCCAGACATCGGGACCATCTTAACGACTGAATTTCGATCGGCCAGACTCAGACAGTTCGCGCCCCATGCAGTGTGCTCGGGGCGTTGACCGCAAATTGCGCGGCGAAAGCCCTGATGTAAGCGGGCCGAGCTTCACCGCGCGCTACATACGCAGCAAGGTTTTGATATTCATCCAAAATGCCCGACATTCTTAGTCGCAGCAGCACCGAGACCATCAACAGATCGCCCGCGCTGAATGCATCGTCGAGCCACTCGGCGGCGTCCAGGCGGGCCGAGAGCCTGTCGAGACAGAGGCGAACACGATCCTTTACCAACGGCAAACGCTCCTCGCTCCAGGGCTTGTCAGCTTCGAATATCCTTGCCGTCGTTAATTCGAGGATCGGCGGCTCGACTGTGTTAAGTGCGGCAAACATCCACGTGATCGCGCGCGCACGCGGATGGCGATCCTTCGGCAGCAGGCCCGCATGCTGCTCGGCAAGATGAAGGATGATCGAGCCGGTCTCGAACAGTGAGAGAGAACCCTCCTCATAAGTGGGGATTTGGCCAAAGGGCTGGAGGGCCAGATGGCCAGGCGCCTTCATCTCCGCGAAGGACACAAACCGAACCTCATAAGGCTGCCCTGCTTCTTCCAGCGCCCAGCGAACGCGTGTATCGCGCGCCAGCCCCTTGCCGCGATCGGGCGATCGTTCAAATGCCGTGATGGTGATTGTCATCGCATCCGTTCCTGCCTGGGCGAACTCTTCAGCTTCCTATCGTGGAGACGAATGAGCCTCCCGGAAATCGACATCGGTCTGAACTATTTTCATCACTGGCACCTCGCAATTCGTGCCTGGCTTATTGACTCCGATATTGCAAGAAGGCGAAGACAGGGCCTAATTCGCCGCTGCCGCCGTGACCTTTTTGGACGCGGTCCGCTGTCGCCGCATGCGTCGTTTGGCGACAAGCTTGAGAGCGACCGGCGGCTCGTTTGACAGCGCGCCCAGCACGGCATCGACCATGCCATGCGCCACGAAATCCGCATTCATGTCACGGGCCAGTTTGTCGGCTGTCTCCTTGTCCTCGCTGCCGGCCTCCGACCAGAACACGATCCCCACCCGAAGTGCGGCCTTGGCGCGCTTCAGCCGGCGAACCAGAAAGCGGGCGTGCTTGACGGAATCCCGGTTCAGGAATCCGACCACGACGGTGTCGACGGTTTCGAGCTCAAGGCGGCGAATGCTGGCGGGCTCCATATCGGCAAAGCCGGCTTTCGATACCGTCGCGCCCTGGACCTCCAGCACCTGCGCCAGCATCGCGGCGGCGGCGTCGTCGAGTTCGCCACGCCCGCCGGCGCAAAGCACGGACATGTCCGTGCCATCGGGCAGTTCGGTCTCGTCCTCCCCACCGGGATCGCCATCGTCGCTCGCCTCTGCGGCCACATGCGGCTCTTCCTCCCCGCCTGCCTCCTCCTGCGCGCTGTCGTCGAGATTTGCGACCAGCATCAGGGCACTGGCGGCCACCTGCCGCCTTTGCAAATCGCCCATGACGCCGCGCACCCGGTCTTGTTCGCCCAGCAGAAGTGCCGGAATGGCAACCTTGTCGTAGAATTCGACCAGATATTTCTCCTCCAGCATCTCCTCGGCATGGTCGGTGGCTTCTTCCGGATCGCCGGCCAGCAATCGCTGGTACAGGCGCGCATGCGGTTCGAGCACGGGCTCGTTGCCGAACAGCACGTCGAGGAATTCAAACTGCGGCACGTGCCTGCCCAGCACCACCAGACAGACGGTGAGCGGCGTCGACAGGATCAGCCCGAGCGGCCCCCAGAGCCACGTCCAGAAAATCGCAGCGACGATGATCGCCAGCGGCGACAGTCCTGTCCGCGAACCGTAGAGCCAGGGTTCGATGACATTGCCGGTGATCAGTTCCATCACCACGAACAGGGCGGCCGTCCACAGCACGAGCGACCAGCCCGGCGCAACGGCCAGCGCCAGGAACAGCGGCAAAAGCATGCCTATGATCGGGCCGATATAGGGAACGAAACGCAGCGCCAGTGCCAGCAGCCCCCACAGCAGCGCATTGGGAATACCGAGGGCCCAGAGCCCGATCGCGATCGGTATGGCATAGACGATGTTGACGACCAATTGCATCAAGAGATAGCGGCCCACCCGCTTGGCGGCATCCTGAAGCGCCTCGGTGGTGCGGTGGAGGTCGCCGTAGCCGACAAGCCGGATGAAGCGGTCGCGCAAATCCTCCCGCTCGAGCAGCATGAAGATGACGACGACGATGATCAGCCCGGCCGACCCAAGCGGGCTGATCAGCGGCCCGACGATATTCTGCAGGACCTGGAGCGGCCTTTCGTGCGCGACGATCTCGACGGGCACCGGCTCACGCGGCGGCTTTTCCGGCGTGGCGGCCGGCAGCGTGGGGTCCTGCCTGTCGATCTCCTGGCCGACCCGCTCGACCACTTGGCTCAATCTGGCAAGAATCCCGCCCCCGACCCCGGTTTCCTTGAGCGAGCGGATCTTGGTCAGGATGTTGGTCTGGTAGACCGGGATGTTCTGCGCCAGTTCGCTGACCTGCGTGGCGACGATGAAGGAGAACAGGCCAAGGGCCGCGAAAGCGCCGAGCACGCTGGCAATGACGGCGGCAATCCGGGGGATGCCGACCTTTTTAAGAGCTGAGACAAGCGGCGCGAGTGCGAAGGTCAGCAGCAGCGCGATCGCGATCGGCAGGAAAACCTCGCGCCCGAAATACAGCGCCGCCACTGTCGTGACGATGGCCGCCACATTGGGCAAAGAGGTTCGCGGATGGGGCGCCGCTGAAAGGGAATCCTCCAGCCCCGGAGACGCCGTGCCGTTTCGACGATTGGCCACGTGATGCCTCCCCTGCCAAATGCGATGATCGGGCATATAGAGCCGACGCGCAACTTTAGCCAACGATGAAATACGCGTCACTCAACATGCAATGATACGGGCCGGCACCGGCCGCTCTCGAAGGACGGAATGGCCCGATCGAATCAGCGTGCCGCATGCCTGGCCAGCGCGTGCCCGATCAGCACGTCGATGGTCTGGCTGTAGCCGATGCCTGAGGCGGCAAGCGCCTTGGCGTACATCGAGATGTCGGTGAATCCTGGAATGGTGTTGACCTCGTTGACGAGCAGGCTGCCATCGGCGCGCAGGAAGAAGTCGACGCGCGCCATGGCTTCGCAGCCAAGCGCCTGGAATGCCCGCCGCGCCATATCCCTGGCCTTCTCGGCCACATCGGCCGGGACATCGGCGGGCACCTTGACCAGCGCGCCGTTGGCATCGAGGTATTTGGCTTCATAGGTGTAGAAGCCGTGCTTGCCGGCCGGAATGATCTCGCCGGGCAGCGACACCGTCAGCGACCCGTCGGCGCGCTCCAGCACCGAGAACTCGATCTCGCGGCCCTCGACGAACTCCTCCACCAAAACCTTGCTGTCATGCTGGAAAGCCGCCTCGATGGCCGCGGTGAGGCCGGCACTGTCGGTCGCCTTGCTGACCCCGAAGGACGAGCCCTGGCGTGCCGGCTTGACGAACACCGGCAGGCCGAGCTTCGCCGCGACTTCCTCGAAGGACACGCGCTCACCGCGCCGCAAGGTCAGCGAGCGGGCAACCGAAAGCCCTGCCTCGCGCATCAGCCGCTTGGCGACATCCTTGTCCATGGCGGCGGCCGAGGCAAGGATGCCGCAGCCGACATAGGCGACATCGGCGACCTCGGCGTAGCCCTGCACCGAGCCGTCCTCGCCGAACGGCCCGTGCAGCACCGGAAACACGACGTCGATGGGAGGCAGGTCAGGTTGTGTACCATCCCGAGACACGACGACCAGCCGGCCCTTGCCGCCGGGCAGCAGCGCGACCTCTGCACCATCCTCGGATACCGGCGCCCCTGCTCCCTCATCGCCGATCGCCGCGGCGCGATCGAGTTGTTGCAGCAGCCACCTGCCGTCTCGTGAAATGGCGATCGGCACGATGTCGTAGCGCGTCCGGTCGATCGCCTTCAGCACATTGGCGGCCGAAAGGCGCGACACGTCATGCTCGGCTGAACGCCCGCCGTAAAGGATGGCCACTCTTGTCTTGTCCGTCATCGAAATCCCTCGACTGTCAAAAAAATCAAATGGCGACGGCAATGCCGCGATTGGCGAAGAAGCGGTCGAAATCGGCCGGCGCCAACACTGCGTCTGCCTGTGTGGCCGGGTTATGGCCGGACGGGTTGTGGAAGCGGAAGCCCTCGTCGGATGTCGCGGTGACCAGCACCAGATGGCCGCCCTTCGAGGGCGGCTCGCGCTCGGGCCAGCGGATAGAGCTGCTGACCGACGCGATGAAGAAGCGCGAGCGCTGCATGATCGCCGGAATCTCCGCTGTCGCGACATTGGTCATCACCTCGGCGCGCAGGCCGAAGGCTTCCTTCACGAAGCTGACGAAGGGCGCGTAGATCAGCCCCTTGATCGATCCTTCGTTGACGACATAGCCGCCATATAAGGTGCACCGCCTGGCAAGCTCGATCGTCGGCACGATCTCGCCGCGGCTCGCCAGGATCATCTTCAGACACGCCATGCCGCAGATGTTGGCGGCCCAGACCGCATACTCATCGAGTGTTTCCGCGCCCGACCCCCGCCATAGCGGATCGCGCCGCAGCGCAACATCCGCGCCGTCGGCGAGCACGTCCAGCGTCATGTCCGGCGTCTCCCACTGGCTGAAAAACGGCACGGTTTCAGGCAACGGGTTCATGCGGTCTCCTCGAGCGGCTGGCTCCATCTCGTATACGAGGATACGAGATGGATGAGAAGCCGCTTAGGCCCGTTTAGGTGTGGCGAGCCGTGCGCCGCCTACTCGGCCTTCGTCCAGCCGAAAACCAGCCATGCATATTTCGATTTTTCGTCGGGTTCGACAGTGTAGGTCATCTGCATGTCGCCGTCCTTGGCGTAGATATCCAGCCGGGGCGCCGTATCCAGCTTGAGCCACGCCGAACTGTTGCTGAAGGACCAGGTTCCGCACCAGACGCAAGGCCCCGACGTCGGATCACCCGACTGATGAAAATTGTAGCGGCCGTCCGCCGTGATCTCCAGATAGTCGAACGCGCCGTAAAACGCGGTCACCGTCTGCTGGAACTCACTGGCGGCCGCTTCCTGTTCCGGTGTCGGCACATCCTTCATATCGCGCGGCGGCCGGACGGCTCCGCCGTTGAGTTTCCATTTGCCGACAAAATCCTTCTCGGTCGGAAGATATTCTTCCTGGGCCTGTGCCGATGAAATATAAGCAAAAGATGATATACTTGAAGCGCCCACGGCCCCGATCGCAAATAGAAGCGTGGCGGCACAGATCGCCCTTGTTGGGTTTTGCATAAAAAATATATCTCCACGAGGGTAAGGGGAGTTTTGTTGAGGTTTTTGCAGCGCGCGTTGCTTCGATACCGATTCCCGCCCGCCATTTGCACGGTTAGCATCGTGGCCATCAATCTGGCAACGCAAGGCAACCTCTCTCCCGCATCACCCCTGCGCCCGCGACCCCCGCCAGGCTGAATATCGGCAGCTTAGAAGGTGATCTTCACCGAAGCGGCGCTGCGACTATGCGGGCCGTGGTGGACGGCCTCGATGTTGTTGCCGTCGGGATCGAGCAGGAAGGCGGCGTAATAGCCGGAATGATAGGGCCGTTCGCCCGGCGCGCCATTGTCCGTCCCGCCGGCCGCCAGCCCGGCCTTGTAGAAGCCGTCGACCATGGCGTGGTCCCTTGCCTGGAAGGCCAGGTGATGGCGGCCTGTGAGTTTTCCCTGTGCGGCCCGGCTGTCGGCAGTCGAGACAAACAGCTCGTCGGCCCAGAAAAAGTCGGCGCCGCTACCACCGATCGGAACATCGAGCGCCTGCAGGACCGCCTCGTAGAAACGCCGGCTGGCCGCGAGATCCCTGACCACCAGTTGGATGTGGTCGATGAGCCGGCCGCGATGCAATTCCTGGGTTTCCATGAAAACGCCTCCTCGTGCGGGTTCGAATTTAGGTTCGGACAGGGCGTCGTCAATGCGGATACTTCTTCCGTCCAGCAACAAAAAGCCCGCCGGGAGGGGATCCGGCGGGCCTTTGGAAAGCATGTGTAGCCTTCAGAGGTCTGAGGGGGGATCAGACCTGGTAAGAACCTTTGTTGGCCACGGAGGTTCCACCCGAACAAAAAAATTGCGATGACCCTTCGAAACCGCGGAATTCAAGCGGTGGAGGCGATTTCTTTCGCGAGACCACTCACAGTTTGGAACTTTCCGCTCGCAACCGGGTTTGGTGGCGCGGTGGGAGGATTGCGATTGGATTGTTTTCAGAGGCTCGAAGCGCTGGTCGATAGCGCCGGTGTCGACGATATCGAGGAAGCAACCGGTCTGCTGCGCCGGTTCAAGGGCGGATCGCGCGAGGTCGCGGCAGCCATCGACGAGTTCATGCTCGATTTCATGACTTTGGTCTTCGTCGTGGAAAACGGCGAAGAAGGTTTCGAAAAGCCGGTCCGCAAGCTCGCTCGCACCAGGCTCTCAAAGCTTGAGCGGCTGGTGACTGTAACGGCGGAGGAAAAGCCGGCTTCCGGCGCCGGCCTATCCCTTCAGGATGGTGGCTAGCCTGGGAATGCCTTCGCTCACCGCGCGCCGGTCGGCAAGCGTGAAGGACAGCCGCAGCGTGTTGCGCCCGGTACCGTCGGCATAAAAGGCATTGCCCGGCACGAAGGCGACCCGCGCTTCTTTGACCGACCGCGCCAGAAGCTCGGTGGCGTCGGCCCCTTCCGGCAATGTCACCCAGACGAACATGCCGCCTTCCGGATGGCTCCAGGTCACGCCTTCGGGCATGTGCGCCTCCAATGCCGAGAGCAGCCCGTCGCGGCGCTCACGATAGGCGCCGATGAGTTTTTCCACCTGGCCGTCGAACACGGCTTCGGCGACGCGATGCATCACCACCTGGTTGATCGACGGGCTGTGCAGGTCCGAGGCCTGCTTCATCAGCACCAGCTTCTCGACGATGTGGCGCGGCGCACACACCCAGCCGACCCGCATGCCCGGCGACAATATCTTCGAGAACGAGCCGCAATAGAGCGTGCGCGCCTTGTCGATGCCGCCGGACCTGATGCAGTCCAGCGCCAGGATCGGCGGCACCTCCTCGCCGTCATAGCGCAGCGCGCGATAGGCGGCATCCTCGATGACGGCGATGTCGAGTTCGCCTGCAAGGTCGAGCACTGCCTCGCGCTGCTCACGGTTCAGCGTGTTGCCGGTCGGGTTGGCGAAATCTGGCACCAGATAGGCGAATTTGACCTTGCCGCCGTTTGCGGCCGCCGCCGCGCGATAGGCATCCGGCGTCATGTTGCCGCCGGCGGGAGTCAGCCTGTCGTAGCGCGGCTCATAGGCGTTGAAGGCCTGCAGCGCGCCCAGATAGGTCGGCCACGTCACCAGCGCGGTATCGCCCGGCGACAGGAACAGTTTGCCGAGATAATCCAGCGCCTGCTGCGAGCCGGATGTTATGAAGATATTGGGCTCGTCGCAGGCGATGCCAAGCTTGCCCATCTGCTCGGCGAGCCAGCGCCGCAACGGCAAATAGCCTTCCGAGACCTGGTACTGCAGCGCCGCACCCGCCTCGGCGCCGCCGAGCACCGAAGCATAGGCGTCACGGATCGCCTCGGCCGGGAACAGCGCCGGATCGGGAATACCGCCGGCGAACGAGATGATGTCCGGCTGGTCGAGCAGCTTCAGGAGCTCGCGGATTTCGGACGCTTTCATGCGCGACGAGCGCGAAGCCAACAGGTTCATAAGGGTCACGACACGCCTCCTCGGACGTTGCAATATAGGTCAACTTGGCTGACCTATATCCCCTCTTGGCCGCGAGTTGAAGTATGCCTGAACGATTTCCCGAATGCGCCAGCGCTGGCGCAATGCTCGAACGCCGCGAGCAGTTCCACAAAGTGTGCAGCGGTTTTCCGCCCGCCTAAAGGGTTTTCTTGTAGCCGAGATGGCTGCCGGTGAAGCCGAGGCTTTCATAAAAGCGGTGCGCGTCCGCCCGCCCCTTGTCGGTGGTCAGCTGGACGAGGCTGCAGCCGCGCGCCCGGCATTGATCGATCGCCCATTCGATCATCAGCCTGCCCACGCCCTCCGAGCGCCGGTGGCCGGCAACCCGAACCGCCTCGATCTGCCCGCGCCAAGCGCCCTTGCGCGAGAGGCCGGCAAGGAAAGATATCTGCAAGGTGCCGACCACCTCGGCGTCCTCGACGGCCACCACCAGCAGCTGGTTGGGATCGGCGTCGATGGCGTTGAAGGCGTCGATATAGCCTTGCGCCAGCGGCAAGGAAGCGTCCTCGCGGCCGGCGCCAAGCGGATCGTCGGCCAGCATCGCGACGATATCAGGCAGGTCGGAGGCCTGTGCACGGCGGAAGGTGATCATGGTGTCGAGATATCGCGAGGCGGCGGCAGCGGCAAGATTTGAATACGCTCCCACCAGGCGCTGGCTAAACTTCGCCCTCATATGCCAGTTGCGCCTGCGTCAGCGCCTTATCGAGCCTCGCACCCTCGGCATATCCAGCCAGATTCTGCGGCCGCTCCATGTCAGGCAGCAGCCTCGGACACGGCTCGGCGGCGCCGATCACCATCCGCACCGGGATGACGCCGGCCCAAACCGGATGCCCGTAATCCTCCTCGTCGTCGCCGACGCCCTTGGCGCGCACTTTGGCCGATGCTTCTTCGATCCGCATGCCGATCACCATCGTCGCCTTGGCCTCCTGCACCGAGATCGGCCGCAGGGTCTCGCTCCGGCCCGGATAGAAGCGGTCGACGACGCCGGCCAGCGCCTTCAGTTTCTCTTCAGGCTCATCGATGATCCGCGCCGTGCCGAAACACATCGCCGAGCGGTAATTGGCCGAGTGGTTGAAGCCCGAGCGCGCCAGCACCAGCCCGTCGAGATGCGACACCGTGAGACAGGCCGGTGTGCCGCCGCGCAGCTGGCGCAGCATGCGGCTGGCCGACGAGCCGTGCCAGTAGAGCATGTCGTCCTCGCGCCAGTGGATGGTCGGCGTGCAATAGGGCTGGCCGTCGAACGTATAGGCGACATGGCACAGCAGCCCGGCATCCATCACCGCGAAGACTGCCGCATGGTCGTAGCTGCCGCGCTCGTGCAGGCGCTTGACGCGGTTGCGGCTGGTGGTCGGAAAGCTGGCTGGCGTGTCGTTCACGGCTTGCATCCTTGGTTGTTGTCTGCCAACCATGCGCCATGGCATTGGTCGATAAAAGAACCAATCATGGCGATAAAATTCGGACCAATCCGCCGGATTGGTCGGCGCTGATCCCGGTCTTGCCGGGCGACGGCCCGCGCAGCCGCGAGCTCTACGCGGCACTGCGGCGGCTGATCGAGACCGGTGCGCTGGCTGCCGGGGCGAAACTGCCGACCACCCGGGATCTCGCACAGCGCTTCAGCCTTTCGCGTTCGGCGGCGGTTGCCTGTTTCGAAACCCTGATCTCGGAGGGGTTTGCGGTTGCCAGGGTCGGCGCCGGCACCTTCGTCGCGCCTGATGTGCCGCATCTGCCGACAACACTGGTCAAGCCGCGTCCACCCGAGATCGATGCCGCCACCTCGTTGCCTTGCGGCCTTGGCGTGGCGGTGTCCGATCCGCGCACGCTCGATATGTTTCGCATCCTGTTGTCGCGCCACCTCATCCGCCCCGGGCCGGAGCATTTCCGCTATGGCGATCCGCGCGGCGGCCTGCCGCTGCGCACGGCAATTGCCAACTATCTCCGAACCGCACGCGGCGTGCGCTGCGATGCCGGCCAGATCGTGCTGACCTCGGGCACGCAGCAGGGGCTGGATTTTCTGGTGCGCGCCGCGCTCAGCCCCGGCGATGCTGTCTGGATCGAAAACCCCTGCTATCCCATGGCGCACGCCGTGCTTGCCGGCAGCGGCGCCAGGATTTTTGGCGTGCCGGTCGACGCGGAAGGGCTAGATCCCGAGATCGGCGAAAGCCTGTGCCCGAAAGCGCGCGCGGCCTATGTCACGCCTTCCCATCAATATCCGCTCGGCGTGACGATGACGATGCGCCGCCGTCTCGCTTTGCTCGACTGGGCGCGGCGCAACGATGCCTGGATCATCGAGGACGACTACGACAGCGAGTTCCGCTATGCCGGCCCACCGCTGACCTCGCTGCAGGGCATGGACGGTTCAGGCCGTGTCGCCTATCTCGGCACCTTCTCGAAAATCCTCTTCCCCGGCCTGCGCATCGGCTATGTCGTGGTGCCCGAAACGCTGCTCGATGCCGTGATGGCGGTCAGGGCGCGCTCCGACCGCTTTCCCTCGACACTGGCCGAAGGCGCGTTGACCGACCTGTTGAACGAGGGCCATTTCGCCGCGCATCTCAGGCGCGTGCGCCGCCGGGTGCAAGCCGCGCGCGACGTGCTGGTCGCCGGCCTCGAGGCGCATTGCGGCGATGCCCTCGAAGTAACCGTGCCCGAACAGGGGCTGCACTTGATGGCGACGCTGAAGGAGGCCGGGCCGGACACAGCGATCGTCGAGGCGGCGAAGGCGGCAGGCGTCGGCGCCAGGGCCTTGTCCTCGATGTTCATCGGCGGGGCGCCCCGGCAAGGTCTGGTGCTGGGTTTTTCGGGGTTTTCGGACGAGGAGTTGACGGCCGCGACGGTGCGACTGGGTGGGGTGGTTCGGCAGCAAGCCCGGTGAGCCAACGAGAACCGCCTCATTCCTGCGCCGACATCGAACTGTCGAGCCCCTCAATCCCCATCTGCGGGCTGGGCCTTGCCGCACTGCGCCAGCACCTTGCCGATGGCCGCGCTGGAGCCCTTCAGCGGAAAGCTGATCTCGCCATATTTGGCTGAACTGACCGACACATCGCCTTTGCCGCGCAACAGGTCGAGCAGCGGATCGGCTTTCGCCAGGTTGACCACGAAGTAGTTGTACATGGCCTCCAGTTGGAGCGTCTTCGCCACCGTCTTGCCGTCGGCCTTGAACGCGAACGAACCGCTGATGCCAGGCTCCAGCTGCTGGCCGGTGGCACCCAGATCATAGCTCAGCACCGGCGTGTCGAAACAGGTCAGCATCAGATACGCATCGCCTTTCGGCCCGCCGCAGACCGAGGCGGTCAGCACGCTGCCGCCCTCGTCTTCCTCCATCCTCGCACTCCAGCCACCGCACGACGCGGCAAACGCCGGCTGCGCGGCCTGCAGGACCGCAACCGCACCGGCGACGACGAGATATCCAGCTCTCATGACTTCCCCCAATTGACTCCCTCTTGGGCATTTGCAGCACCAGCAGGCATTCTATAGGAAAAGCTCGTCCGGTGGCATTGCCTCGCTGCAGCCGGTCCTGTTTCGCGGAGAGCGGTATTGAGAGCCTGTGTTCGTCTGTGTCTTCCGTTGGCCGCCCTGCTTGCCTTGCCGCTCGCCGCCCATGCCGAGTGGAAGCCGGTCGAGAAGATCGAGCCCTACGCGATCTCGGGCCAGTCCGGCGCCGAACTCTACCGCTCGATCGGCGAGAAAGGGCCAAAGCTCGGCATTGCCCGCGCCATCGCCTACACCAATTTCAAGCTGACCTGGGGGCTAAGGGACTACAGGCCCAGGGGCAAGGACTGCGTGCTGACGGCCGGGCGGCCGAAGCTGATCATCACCTACACCTTGCCAAGACCCTCCGGTTCCCTGCCGCCCGCCGTCCAGAAGAACTGGGAAACCTTCATCGCCGGCGTCGCCGCCCATGAGAAGGTGCATGGCGCCAGCATGGTCCAGATGGTCCACGACATCCAAGCCGCCACGGACGGCCTGACCGTCGCCGACGATCCCAAATGCAGCAGGACCAGGGCCGAGGTGGTCAAGCGGCTCGACGCGATCTCGAAGGCGCGGGTGCAGGCAAGCCGCGATTTCGACCGCGTCGAATTCGGCAATGGCGGCAATCTGCAGAAACTGGTTTTTTCGCTCGTGACCGGCCCCTGACTGGCGCGGATCCCATCCGAAGTTGGCGACAGTGCTATCTTCGATCGCTGGCGCCGGCCGCTCCGCCGCTTCGCCCAGCTCACTGCGTATCCGCACTCGCCCTCAACTCCGCCCGCTTCTCGTCCGAGACCACAGCCAGATCCAGCACCTTCTGCAATTCGGCGGCGTGGCGGAAGGACGGTTCGGCCTGCACGCCGGTTCGCACCGCGTCGGCGAAACGCTGATAATTGGTCGCCACCGTGCCGGGGTCGAGCTCTTCCCATTTGGCGTTCTCGACATTGTCACCGACGCAAGCCTTGAGCGCCGAACCGTCGAGATTGTGCACCACCTCGATGCCACCCTTGTCGCCATAGATGCGCAGACGCAGTTCGTTGAGATGGCCTGATGCCCAGCGGCTGGCATGCACCACGCCGAAGGCCCCGTTGGAAAAATCCAGCGTCATGGCGAAGCTGTCATTGGCGTCGAGTCCGTAGTCGCCGATGCGGTTGCCGGGCGCCTTGTCGAAGGCGCGCAGCCGGCAGAAGACATGATCGATGTCGAGCGCGGCGCCATAGCTGGCGAAATCGAGGATGTGGATGCCAACATCGCCGAGCACGCCATTCGAGCCGTGGCCGCGCGACAGGCGCCACAGCCATTTCGGATCGGTGCGCCAGTCGCCCCAGAACTTCGACACCAGCCAGCTTTGCAGGTAGGACGCCTCGACATGCCTGACCGTGCCGATTTCGCCCGCCTGCACCATCTGGCGGGCCTTCTGCAGCGCCGCCACGTTGCGATAGGTGAGGTTCACCATGTTGACGATGCCGGCGGCTTCGGCGGCGTCGGCCATCTCGGTGGCCTTGCCATAGGTTTCGGCCAGCGGCTTCTCGCACAGCACCGGCTTGCCGGCGGCGATCAGCGCCATGGTGGTCGGGTGATGGATCCGGTCGGGCGTGACATTGGCCACCGCGTCGAACTCACCCCATGCCAGCGCCTCCTCCAGCGCGGTAAAGCGGTTGGGAATGTCAAAGCTGTCGGCGAACTCGCCGACCCGCGCCGGATCGACATCGACCGCGCCGACAATGTCGACGCCGTCGATGGCGGTGAAGCGCCGGGCGTGTTCCTGCGCCATCCAGCCGGTGCCGAGTATCAAAAGCCGCATTTTTGCTCCTTGGGGTGAGATGCCGGAATCCCGCTCCCCGGCCGACGCCCTCAGATAGCGCGTATAATGCCGCCGTCGACCCGAATGTTCTGGCCAGTGATGTAGCCGGCGCCATCGGACGCCAGGAAGGCGATGGTCGCGGCGATCTCTTCTGACGTGCCATAGCGCTGCATCGGCACGCTGTCGCGGCGCTCCTCGGTGGCCGGCAGGCTGTCGATCCAGCCGGGCAGCACATTGTTCATGCGCACATTGTCGGCGGCATAGGTGTTGGCGAAGATCTTGGTGTAGGCGGCAACGCCGGCGCGGAACACCGCCGAGGTCGGGAACATCGGGCTCGGCTCGACCACCCAGGCCGTCGAGATGTTGATGATGGCGCCGCCCTTCTGCTTGACCATCTGCGGCGCCACGATGCGCACCGGCCGGATGACGTTGAGCAGATAGACATCCATGCCGGTGTGCCATTGCTCGTCCGTGATTTCCAGGATCGGCGCGCGCGGCCCGTGGCCGCCGCTGTTGACCAGCACGTCGATGCGGCCATAGCGCTCCAGCGTCAGGTCGGCGAGACGCTGCAGATCTTCATTGGATTGGTTGGAGCCGGTGACACCGAGCCCGCCAAGCTCCTTGGCCAGCGCCTCGCCCTTGCCCGACGAAGACAGGATGGCGACCTTGAAGCCATCCGCCGCCAGCCGCTTCGCCGCCGCCGCACCCATGCCGCTGCCGCCGGCCACGACGACAGCTACTTTTTCTACACTCATCGGATTTTCCTTCTCGGGTTGACGGGCACCGCAAGCGGTGTTTTCGGGAGTTGAGCGTTGATATAGCTGGTTTTCCGCACCGGTTCGAACCAGAATGCCTGAAATCAACCTGTAGAAAAACTCCCGCATGCCCGAAGCCTTCCTCAGCCTGCCGCCATTGAATGCGTTGCGCGCCTTCGAAGCCTCGGCGCGTCATCTCAACTTCCGCATCGCCGCGGAAGAGCTCAACGTCACGCAAGGGGCGGTCGCCCAGCACATTCGCGGGCTGGAGGCCGATCTCGGCACAAAGCTGTTCGAGCGGCTGCCGCGCGGCCTGGCGCTGACCGATGAGGGCCGCGCCTATGTCCCCAACATCCGCCGCGCCTTCGACCTGATCTCCGAGGCGACGCTGCTGTTGCGCCCCGAACCGGCGCGGCTGACGATCAGCGTGACGCCGAGCTTCGCCACCAAATGGCTGATCCCGAGGCTGCACGACTTCGTCGCGCACAACCCGCTGGTCGACCTGCGCGTGCTGGCCAGCGAAAGCCTGTCGAGCTTCCAGGCCGATGGCGTCGACATCGCGGTCAGGCAAGGCCGCCCGCCCTTCGGCGCCGGCCTGATGGTCGACCTGTTGTTTCCCCAGCAGATCGTCGCCGTCTGCAGCCCCGCCTTGCTGCCGGCCGGCATGGTCGAGATCGCCGCCACTGAAATCCAGCATCACGTCCTGCTGCATGATGCGCACAATCTGTGGCCGGAATTCATGGAGAAAGCGGTCGGCCTGAAGATGACGACCGAGCTGAAACGCATGCGCTTCAACCAGACGGGCCTGGCCATCGACGCAGCCATCGCCGGCCAGGGCATTGCGCTGGCCAGCCGCTTTCTCGTCGCCGCCGACCTCGCCGCCGGCCGGCTGGTTCAGCCCGTCAGCGGCGAAATGCGCGGCACGCAGGATTTTTATGTCGTCATGCCGAGAAAGCAGCGGCACCCCGAGCTGACGCAAGCCGTGCGGCAGTGGCTGCTGGATGCCGGAGAAAGGCCAATCTAGATCGGCAGCAAGGCGTCGGGCTTCACATTGGCAATCGAAGCGTAGGTATGTGTCTCCCGCACCCCGGGCAGCGGCAGGATGACGCGCTGCAGAAAATCCTGGAACATCGCCATGTCGGCGATGCGCGCCTTGACCAGATAGTCGAAGCCGCCGACCACCATGTGGCACTCGATGATCTCGGGCGCCCGCAGAACCGCCTCGGCGAAGCGGTCGAAGACATGCGGCGCCGTATGGTCGAGCCGCACCTCGATGAAGACGAGTTGCGCCTGTCCGATTCTGGCCGGATCGAGCACGGCGCGCACCGCGCGGATGAACCCTTCGGCGAACAGCCGCTTGACGCGTTGTGCCGCCCCTGTGGGCGACAGGCCGACCCGCCGCGCCAGATCGAGCGTCGTGCGACGCCCATCCTCCTGCAGAAGACGCAACAGCGAGCGGTCGATGCGGTCGAGTTCATCCACTTCAGGATTCACACATTTTTCTTTTCAAGAGCGTGATGGTCACGCCAAAATAGCAAAAACAGTATATTTCATCACGCGCCCGGATCGCAATACCGTTGTCGTGCAACCGACAACGAAAGCGGATCCCATGACATCAGCGATATCGACCTCCCGCAGCGCCCAGGCCAAGGGCGACACGCCCATACTCACCCTGAGCGAGGCCGAGGTGAAAACCTGCATCGACCTGCGCCAGCTTCTCGACGCGCTCGCCGGCGGCTTCAAGGCGCTGTCCGGCGGCAAGGTCATCAGTCCGGCGCGGCCGCAGCTCGATATTCCGCAGGCCGGCTATTCGCTGGCGATGCCAGCCTGGACGGTAGGCATGCATCTGACGGTGAAGATCGTCAACGTCTTCGAGGGCAACATCGCCCTGGGCATCCCCAGCCACCTCGCCACCATCCATCTGTTCGATCCGCAGACAGGCATGCCGGTCTGCGTCATGGACGGCACCTATATCACCGCCGTGCGCACCTCCGGCTCGGCTGTGCTCTCGGTGCGTGAACTCGCCCGCCGCGACGCCAAGATCGCGACGGTGGTCGGCGCCGGTGTGCAGGCCGGCCAGCATTTGCATCTTTTGCCGCTGGTGCGCGACTTCGCCGAAATCCGAGTCGTCTCGAAGGAATTTGCTGATGCGAAGGCGCTCGCCGCACAGCATCCGGGCGTCGTCGCCGTCGCCGACGTCGAGGCCGCGGTGCGTTCGTCCGACGTCGTCTGCCTGGCAACGCATTCCTACCAGCCGGTGATCTCGGCCGAATGGGTGCGACCCGGCAGCCACGTCTCGTCGGTCGGCGTCGCCCCGCCCGGCGGCGAGTTGCCGGTCGAGCTTATCAGCAGGGCCAGCCTGTTCATCGAGACCAGGGACGCCTTTGCCCCTACCCCGGTCGGTTCCTGCGAACTCGCCGGTCTTGATCCGCAAACCGGAACCGAACTCGGCGAGATGCTGCGCGGGCTGCGGCCGGGGCGGGTCAGTGCCGATCAGGTCACCGTCTACAAGGCCATGGGCGTCGCCATGGAAGACATGGTGGCCGCCGACCTCGCCTACCGCGAGGCGGTTCGGCGGGGAACGGGACGTGTGGTTGCGCTGTAGCGGAGCCGCTCAATTGTTGAAGCCAGCGCCGCCCGTGGATAGGATCGTCCTTCTTCCGTTTACGGGGAGAAGACGGCGGCAGCCAGATGAGGGGCGGCACCGACGTGGAGGGTTGGGCCAGCCCCTACCCCTCCACCGTCTCCAGCACGCTCAGCAGCGTGCCTTCCATGTCCGGCTCGTCGCCGGAGCAGACGCACAGCATCTCGGCGTCGCCTTCGCCGACCGACAAATAGGCGTGGCCCATGGTGGAATCGATGTAGACGCTTTCGCCCTGTTTCAGCCGCACCGGCGCGTACTGGTCGGTGTGCAGTTCGATCTCGCCCTTGAGCACGATCAAAAATTCCTCGCCGGCATGCCTGGTCAGCGGGCCGAACTCCTGCGGCGTGCGGGCCCGTGCATAAGCGCGGATCGGTACCATGCGCTTGCGCACCAGGTCGGTCGCCAGATAGCGGTAATCGTAGTTGCGGGTCAGCTGGCGCAGCGTGTTGGACTGCGAGGTCACCGAACGCCGCGTGCGCGCAGACGGCTGCTTGCGGTCGCCGCTGAGCAGCTCAGTGACATGGATGCCCAGCCCCTCGCAGATCTGCAGCAGCTTGTCGTAGCTTAGCGACATCTGGTCGTTCTCGACCTTGGAGAGCGTCGACACCGCGACGCCGGTCAGCGTGCTGACCTCCTGCAAGGTCCAGCCATGCGTCTTCCTCAAACCGCGCAGGCAATCACCGAGGTTCGGTTGGTCCGACATCGTCAGCTCCTGGCGCGGCCACCGGGCCGCTTCCCCACCTTGTTAGTTGAACTCCCCGTCGTCATCAACAATGCCAATAATTTTCTTATACGCTAAATATTGACTGGATACGAAATTATTTCTACCCCTAGGAGATGCAGTCGAAGTCCCCTCAGAAGATCGTCGTCATCGGCGGCGGCATTGCCGGCCTTGCGCTGGCGGCGGCCGTGCAGCCCTGGGCCGAGGTCACCGTGCTCGAGCGCGAGCCGCATCTCGGCTACCACGCCAGCGGCCGCTCGGCGGCGCTGTTTTCAGAAACCTACGGCAATGCGCTGGTGCGGGCGCTGTCGCTGGCCAGCCGGCAGGCGATCATCGATGGCGGCTTCGCCGCGCACCGACGCGGCGCGCTGCATGTCGGCGGCGTCGAAGACAGTGCAGCCGTCGACCGCATGGCGGCCGAGATGCAGGCGCTGGTGCCGAGCGTGCAGCGCCTGTCGGCTGCGGAAGTCAGCGCCCTGGTCCCGGTCATCGCCACCGAATCCACCTGCGGCGGCGTGCATGAACCCGGCGCGCTCGATGTCGACACAGGAAAGATGCTTGCGGCTTCAGCCTCCACACTCAAGGCGGGCGGCGGCGTGATCCGCACCGGTGAAGAGGTCCGTGAGATCGCGCGCACGGCAGCCGGCTTCAGCGTCACCACCAATGCCGGCACAAACGAAGCCGATATCATCGTCAACGCCGCCGGTGCCTGGGTCGACGTCGTCGCCGGGCTGGCCGGTCTCTTCGGCCTTGGCTTCCGGCCCAAGCGCCGCACCGCCTTCCTGTTCGATCCGCCCGCCGGCACGGACATCAGCGCCTGGCCGCTGGTGGTCGACCTGCACGAGCAATTCTACTTCAAGCCGGACGCCGGCAGGCTGATCGGCTCGCTCGCCGACGAAACCGATTCCGCGCCTTGCGACGCCTACCCCGAAGACATCGACGTCGCCATCGCCGTCGACCGCATCGAACAGGCGACATCGCTGCGCATCGGCCGTCCGTCGACGCCCTGGGCGGGCCTGCGCACCTTTTCGCCCGACCGCACTCCAGTCGTCGGCTTCGACCCGCGCCTGCCCGGCTTCTTCTGGCTCGGCGGCCAGGGCGGCTACGGTTTCCAGGTGTCGCTGACGCTGGCGCGGTTGGGTTCGGCGCTGCTGCGCGGCCAGCCCCTGCCGGACGATCTCACGGCACGCGGCGTCACTTCTGCCGCGCTGGCGCCTGACCGTTTCCTCACCCCGGCGGCGACGCCATGAACTTCACCGGCCTGCCCTTCCCTCAACCTGTAAAGTGTCATCAGGAGCGTTTGCGATGAAATCCACCGTTCTGCGTGCAGTGCTTACCTCGTCGCTTCTGGCCTCGTCCGTGCTTCTCGGCGGACAGGCCTATGCCAAAACCCTGGTCTATTGCTCGGAAGCCAATCCCGAGACCTTCAACCCGGCGATCGGCACCGCCGATTCGACCATGGACGCAGCCGCCAAGACGATCTTCAACCGGCTGGTCGAGTTCAAGCCTGGCACGACCGAAGTCGGGCCGGCCCTAGCCGAAAGCTGGGAGGTCTCAGCCGACGGCAAGACCTACACTTTCCATCTCAGGCACGGCGTAAAATTCCAGTCGAACGACCATTTCACGCCCTCGCGCGATCTCAACGCCGATGACGTCCTCTACACCTTCAACCGTCAGCGCGATGCCAACAATCCCTACCACAAGCTCGGCGGCGGCGCTTACGAGTACTTCAACGCGCTGGGCATGGGCACGCTGATCGACAAGATAGACAAGGTCGACGATTACACCGTGCGCTTCACGCTGACGGCAGCCAATGTCACCTTTCTGCCCGGCATCGCGCTCGACTATCTCTCCATACTGTCGCTTGAGCAGACCGAAAAGATGGTCGCGGCCGGCACGCCGGAACTGATCGATAGCGAACCCGTCGGCACCGGCCCGTTCGTGCTGGAGGCTTATGTCCCCGACAGCCAGATCCGCTACGCCGCCAACAAGGACTACTGGCGCGGCGCGCCGAAGATCGACACGCTGGTCTTCGCCATCACGCCCGAGCCGACCACCCGCGTCGAGCGCCTCAAGGCCAATGAGTGCCAGATCGCCGCCCCGCCGCCGCCAAGTGCGGTCGCCGGTTTGCGCACCGATCCCGACATCACCGTGCTCGACCTCAAGGGCCAGAACATCGGCATCCTCGGCTTCAACGTCGAACACCAGCCGCTCGGCGACGTGCGCGTGCGCATGGCGCTGGCCAAGGCCGTCGACCGCAAGGCGATCGTCGACGCCGTCTATGCCGGCGCCGGCACGGTCGCTGGCAGCATCGTGCCGCCGGCGCAAATCGGCGCAGTGACCGACGCCGGCATCGATTATGACCCGGATGGCGCCAAGAAGCTGCTGAAAGAAGCCAGCCACGAGAGCGACCTGAAAATCAGCCTGTGGGCGATGCCGGTGTCGCGGCCCTACAACCCCAATGCCAAGCGCATGGCCGAGATGATCCAGGCCGACTGGGCGAAGGTCGGCGTCAAGGCCGAGATCGCCAGCTTCGAGTGGGGCGAATATCTCAAGCGCACCGCGGCGGGCGAACAGGACGCCTATCTGCTCGGCGGCAGCAGCGACAATGGCGACCCCGACAACATGCTGAGCTATCTGCTCTCCTGCGACGGCGTGAAGGGCGGTTCCAACCGCTCGCGCTGGTGCGATCCAGCCTTCGAGAAGCTGCTGCAGGACGGCCGCGTCGCCGCCGATCCGAAACAGCGCGCCGACATCTACGCCAGGGCGCAGGCGATCCTGAAGGTCGAGGTGCCGGTGGCGCCGATCGCCCATTCGGTGGTGGCGATCCCGATCCGCAAGAGCGTGCTCAACTATGTTCTCGACCCCTTCGGTCGGCAGAACTTTGCCGCGGTCGATATTGCGGAGTGAAGCTGGGCGACCCTGCCCTCGGGCTCGGCTCGAGGACGCACCGACATCTATGAAACCAGCAATTTAGCGGCGAAAGCAGAATCCATGCGTGAAGACCTGAACGCCCTCCTCAAGACCTATCTCAGCGATGGCGCGGTAGGCGCCTCGCTCGCCTACTCTACAGGCGCCGCACCAACCGCGCTCACCGCCGGCCTCGCCGACCGGGAGCATGGCATTGCCGTCTCGCCTGAACGCCTGTTCAAGATCGGCAGTTGCACCAAGACCTTCGTTGCCGCGGCCCTGATCAAGCTCGCCCAGGACGGCAAGCTCGACCTCAGAGCGCCGATCTCCGGCTGGTTTCCCGACCTGCCGGGCGCCGGCGCCATTTCGGTGCTCCAGCTGATCAACCACCGCAGCGGCCTGCCCGAGTTCGAATACTACATTCCGATGGACCCGAGCCGGCAGTGGACGCCGCAACAGCTGGTCGACATCGCCTTCGCCTCCGACAAGCAGAAGGCGCCGGGCGGACCCGCCGTCTACAACAACACCGGCTATGTGCTGGCCGGCATGGTGATCGAGGCGGTCTCAGGCCAGTCGTTGGGCGGCTATGTCAGAAGCGCCGTGCTGCAGCCGCTCGGCCTGGAAAATACCTGGTCGCCAGCCACCGAAGCCTTTCCGGAAAAATCGATGGTGCGCGGCTACTATCACCGGCCGCCGCCGCCAGCGAATGCGCCCACCGACATCGCCACGGGCGGCGAGATGTGGCGCATGGACGGCGTGCTGCCCTATTCCGACGCATTGCAGGATTCGTCCGGTTCCTTCCCGTTCGGCGCCGCCTATGGCTGCGGCGACATGGTGTCGACGCCGTCTGACATGGTGACCTTCATGCGCGGCCTGTTTTCCGGCAGAGCGCTGTCGCCGCCGTTCTTCGCCGAGATGTTCGAACACCGCGTGCCAGCGAGCTTTCCGGGCACCCGCATGCGCGAGACCGGAGCCGGCATGTTCCAGAGCACCTACGCCGATCGCTCCTTCTACGGCCACCAGGGCAGCATTCCCGGCTACGTCGCCGTCATGCTGCACGATCCGATCTCGGGGTTGACCATTGCCATGACCAGCAATGTCGGCTCCGGCAACCGGCTGTCCTTCCAGGCCAGTGGCCTGCATCCGGTGGTCGATAAGGCGATCCAGATCATTCTGCGAGACTGACCCTATTCACCCAAAAGACCTGGAGACCCCACGGCCGCCGCAATGATTTCCGGATTGTCCTTTGCCGTCATGCGGCAGGTTTGGTGGCATTTGAATAAAAGCCGCTTGTGGATATTTACCCGGCGTTCCCTCGTCTCCGGCAAGGTCTTTTAGGGCGGGATAATGGAGGGACCATTGACCAGCGATTTTTCAGCCGCCCGCATCCACCTCGAACGCGCCTATCATTATCTGCAGGGCAATGACGAGACGAGTCGCGCGGCCTGTGACGCGCTCGATCTGTTGATCGAAGCGGTGACGGAGGCGCAGCACAGGCGACCCGAGGCTGGAGTGCTGGAGTTTCCGCAATCGACGGCGCGGCGAACCGGATAGAATGTGTCGAGTTTCAGGCCAGTCCGGCCTGGCCTGAAACTCGGCGCACCCGGATCACGATGCCTTGCGGGCCGCCGCTCCCTTGGTCGCGCGCGCGACAATTCGCTCCAGCGGCTCCGGCCGGTGCAGCAAAAATCCCTGGCCGAAGGCGACCCCCATGTCGCTCAACATGGCCAGCGTGTCCTGCCGTTCGATCCTCTCACCGACCACGTCGCAGCCGAGGCTGCGGGCAATGCTGGTGATGGCCAGCACGATCTCGCGGTCGAAGCGGCTTTGCGTGATATGTTCGATGAAAGAACCGTCGATCTTGATCGTGTCGACGGGGAACCGCCTGAGATATTCGAACGAGCTCATGCCGGCGCCGAAATCGTCGAGGCTGACCCGGCAGCGCCGCTCGCGCGCCTTGCGCACGAACTGTTCGGCGGCGTCGAAATTGGTGACGGCGGCGGTTTCGGTGATCTCGAAGCCGATGCCCGAATGCGGCGCTCCGGTTTCTTCTATGACGCTGTCCACGAAGTCCCAAAGCTGCGGATCGCTCAGCGTCTGCGCCGACAGATTGAAGCCAAGCGTCAGCGCCCCCGAACGCAAGGCGGCACCATGCCGCGACAGCGCGGTGCGGATGATCCAGCGGTCGAGCCGCGACGCGATGCCGAACCGCTCGGCCACCGGAATGAACTCGCCGGGTGGCACCAGCCGGCCGTTGCGTGCGGCGAGCCTGGCCAACACTTCGACATGGCGGCTTTCCTGCCAGGGGCGGCCCAGCCGATGGATTTCCTGGCCAAACAGCTTCAGCCTTCCGTCTTCCATGGCGTCGACCGTATCGGCGACGACGCGCGCCGCGTTGAGGCCACCCGAACCCGATGCCGTATCGGTGGAGAAGACGGCAAATCGGTTTCGCCCGGCGGCCTTGGCCGCGTAGCAGGCGTCGTCGGCGCAGGCCAGCGCGTCGGCCACCGTCGTGTTGGCGTCATCGACGAAAGCGATGCCGATCGAGGCCGCCAGCTTGCGCGACGTGGCCGTCGTCGATCCTAGTTCGGCATCGCGAACCGCGGCAAGTACCGCGCCGGCCAGCTGCCCGGCCTGCGCCGCATCGCAATTGGGTATCAGCAGCGCGAACTCGTCACCGCCCAGGCGCGCGGCATGCGCCGTCGCCGGAAGGCAACCCAGAATGCCGTGGGCAACGCTTTTCAGTGCCAGGTCGCCGGCCGCGTGGCCGGCAAAATCGTTGAGCGCCTTGAAGTAGTCGAGATCGACATAGAACACGGAAAGCGGCAGCAATTGCGGGGCCGCGATATGATCGGCCAGCATCCGGTCGAATGCGGCGCGGTTCAAGAGACCGGTGAGCGCGTCATGGCGGGCCGCATAGGCAAGCTCCTGCTCGCGCTGCTTGTCTTCGGTGATGTCGCGCACCGTACCCAGGATCTGCCCCGCCAGCCGGCGGTCCGGGATTTGCGGATCGGCGATGAAACGCAGCAGGGATTCTATGTGCCGGACCTCTCCGTCGCGCCGGACGATGCGGTACTGCACGGCGGTGACCTTGTCCGTATCGAGCGGCACCAGATGCGCGTGCGACGCGGCCTCCTTGTCGTCCGGGTGCAGATAACCGAACCAGTGGTCGCGCTCGACTTCGGCGGTGTCGGAGACAAGCCCGAAAATCTCCCTGGTGCGTTCGTCCCAATAGCTTTTGCCGGTGGCAAGGTCGTGGTGCCAGATGCCGGTGCCGCTGGCGGCAAGCGCCAGGCGGAAGCGCACATTGACCTGCTCGAGTTCGGCTTCGGCGGCCTTCTGCTTGGAGATGTCGGTCTGCACACCCATCAGCCTGAGCGGCTTTCCCATCGAGTCGCGCTCGACGACGCCGCCGCGATCGAGCACCCACACCCAGTGTCCCTGCTTGTGCCTCAGCCGCAATTCGGTCTCGATGGCGTCGGTCAGGCCGGCAATGTGGCGGTCGCCGCTGGCCAGCGCCCGCTCGCGGTCGTCGGGATGGGTCAGTTGCAGCCACAGGTCGCTGCTGTTGGCAAGTTCGCTCTCATTATAGCCCAGCATCCGCGCCCAGGTCGCGGAATAGAAACAATCGCCGGTTACAAGATCCCAGTCCCAGACGCCAAGATGGGCGCGCTCCAGGGCCTTGGCCCAGAACGTTCCATTGCGACTTTTCTTGCCCTGACGCGCCATCGTCTGCTTCGCCTGCCCCATCCCCGGGCAATCTGCGGCAAAACCAGAGAAGAAACAGTTACCGCCGCGGGCGGGCTGCTTTGTTAGCTCCCCGCCTGCCGCCTCCGCTCTTCGATTGGCCGGCAAGAACCGGAGTTTCGCATCGGTCGGATCCTCCTAGTCATGGCTCCAGATCATCGGCCAATCCGACGATCCCGGGATCATCGGCGCCGCCGATGATCCCTGCAGAGACAAGAGGATCTCCCAATGACCAAGCAAGAAGACAACAAGGCCGTCGTCGTCAGATGGTTCACCGACTTCTGGGGTGAAAGCTGCGACCTGTCCGTCGTCGACGACATCGCGGCACCCGACATGCTGCTGAAATACTCGCTGCACGAGCAGCGCCGCGGCCGCGACGAGATCAAGGCCTTCATGAGCGGCTTCCGCGCCGCCTTCCCGGATCTCAGGTTCTGGGCCACCGCCGACCTGATTGCCGAGGGCGACTATGTCGTCGGCCAGTGGGAGGGCGGCGGCACGCATACCGGCCCGGTCTTCAGCGACTTCCTCGTCGGTTCGCTGCCGGCCGCCACCGGCCGCACCATGCGCTTCACCGGCACCACGGTGCTGAAGGTGGTCGACGGCAGGATCGTCGAGGAGATCGGCCTCGATGACGGCGTCACCGCCCTCACCCAGCTCGGGCTGATCAAGGCCGCCTGAGGCGATCAGGCAAAACGATCGTTCGGGCCAGGCGGCGTCAATGCCGCCTGGCCTCATTGCTTACTGGCTCGGCGCCATTGCGTGCTCGCATGACACTTTCGGGTTCATGTCGGCGAAAGTGCCGGTCGGGTTGCCCTTCCAGGCCCAGACATGGAGTTCGTAGAATTCACCCAGGCCGTAGCGGTTGGGCGCGCTGTTGAAATTGAACAGCTGCCCGTCCAGCGACGCCGGCCCCTTCGAGGTGATGTATTCGACCGCCACCAATTGCAGCGTGCCATCGGCCATCGGCTCGTACATCACCGCTTCAGGCCGGGCGATATCGATCTTGTCATCCTTCAGATACCCGCCGTTGACATAGTGGACGCCCATGGCGCCGCCGGTGATGCCGCTGGCGCAGGGGATGGGCGAATAGCCCTCTGATACAGCCACCTTGACGTCGAGAAACCGACTGTTGGCGGTCCGCACCTTGTCGGCCAGCGGATTGGGGCCGGACGCCGGCGCGGCCGCTTCCTGATGCGCCTGCGCGAAGGTGGTGCAGACAGCCAGCATGGCCCCGGCCATCATAAGCCTGTTGCGAAAGTTCAATATCATTTTCATTCCATTCTTCTTGAAAAAGCCCAGCTGGCCGGCCGCCGAAAATACGGAGGCCCGGCAGGCAAGCGCTGTGGCTGTTGTTGCTTGGAGATCCCGAAATCGATGTGACGACCGGGAAGGATCATCCCTTCGGCAGATACGGGATCGTTCCCGCCAGATCGGTGTTGTCGATCACCTGGAAACGGCTGTCGCTGCCGCCCTGACGGGCCGAAACGAAGGGCGCATAGGCTGGATCGTTGGTGAAGGCGCGGGCCGCCGCTTCCGACGGGAACGCCATCAGCGCGATCAGCGTGGTGTCGAGCGGCTTGCCTTCGAGCGTTTTCACATTGCCGCTGCGCGACAGATATCTGCCGCCATGCTTGTGGACGAGGTCGTGCACCGAGGCGGCATAGGCCGGCACCCACTGCGGGTCGTTTATCTTGATGTCTGCGATAACGTAGGCGGTCATGGTAGTCTCCTGGTTGCGGTGCACAGGGTATCCCGTGCAACCGGCCAAAGGGCTCGCATGGCAGGACCCTCGCCAACCAGTCCGCGATCTGTACTGGGGCAGTACAGTTTCCGTACTGGCCGCTTCATTCATGAGGGCCTAATATTCGGTCAGGTTTGAGGGAGAGGTACCAATCATGAGCCAGCACGGATACAAACAATTCTGCCCGCTATCGATGGCCGCCGAGGTGCTGTGCACCCGCTGGACGATGGTGCTGATGCGTGAACTGGTGGCCGGCTCGACCCGCTTCAACGACCTGCGCCGCGGCGTCCCCAAAATGTCGCCGACCCTTCTGTCGCAACGGCTGAAGGAACTTGAGATCGCCGGGATCGTCGAGCGCGGGGAGGTCCAGGGCGAGAAGGGGATCTTCGACTATCGGCTGACGGAGGCCGGCCGGGACTTGCGCCCCGTCGTCGAGGCAATGGGCTTCTGGGGGCAGAAATGGGTCGAGTCCCGGCTGTCGCTGAAGAACCTCGATCCGTCGCTGCTGATGTGGGACATGCGGCGCAATTTGAACCCCTCTCCGCTGCCCGAGGGACGTACGGTGATACAATTCCTGTATCAGGACCTGCCGGCGTCCAAACGCTCGTGGTGGCTGATCGTCGAGAAACACGGCGAGGTCGATCTGTGCTGGTACGATCCGGGTTTCGATGTCGATCTTTACGTCTCGACCGACCTGCACACCATGACGGCGATCTGGATGGGATTGCTGACCGTCGAGAAGGCCGGCGCGAAGGTTGCCCTGACCGGTGACCAGGCCATCGGCAGGAAGATGCAGATCTGGCTCGGGCTCAGCCCGTTCGCCGTGGAACCCAAACGCGCGGCATAGGAGAGCCGGGGGCATGTCACCCAAACATGCCCACGGGCCCGACCGGAGCTTAGGCGCGCTTGCGTTCCCTGTGATGTGCAAGGTGATAGGGTTGCACGAGGACTTCGGCGGGAATGTTCCATTCCTTGTTCAGTTTGAAGACCATATCCAGGGTGAGCGCGCGCTTTCTGTTCAGCACCTCGGTCGCCCGAGGCGATGATCCGATTACCTCGGCCAGAGCCTTTCGCGACAGGTTGAACAGCGCCATGTGCGAACGAATAGCTTCAACGGGATCGGGTGCTTCGATCGGATAATGCTCATCCTCATAAGCCTCGATCAGAGTTGCGAGAACATCGAAGCGGTCACCATCGGGGGTGCCGACTTCCGGCTCGCTCTCGAAATACCTGGTAATTTCGGCGATCGCCCAGTCGTAATCGGCTTCGGTCTTAATGGGTCGAATGTTTTCCATCACACCTTCTCCGGATCAATCTGGTCATACCCTTTGTGCGTCCCGACGAATTTGATCAGAACGCGGTGAAACTTGTAGGTGACGTGGGCAATCAAGCGGTACTTGTTGCCGCCAATGTCGAAAATGACGCGATTGTCGCCCACGAAATCAACCGTCGCTCCAAATGCATTCTTGATGTCAGCCGGGGTCTTCCAATCGGCATTGCCCACCGCCACATACCAAGCCGTCAAAGGAGCTTCGGCCTGATTGTGTTTGGCCCAAAAATCCTTCAGCGCTTTCTTGGCGATTATCTGCATGGCCAGATATAGCAAGTTCCCAGATTGGGAACAAGAGGATTCCCAGATTGGGAAGACCTCCTGACACTTGGCAGGAAACGGGTGGCGGGGCCGGCTTTTGGCGGCTTCAATGCGGCCATGTTCATCACCCTGGCCAAGAACCTGAAATCCACGCCGCTGCCGGTTGCCGACGATCCGCGCTGGGCGCGCATTGTTGCGCGCGACAAGTCTGCCGACGGGCAATTCTGGTATTCGGTCGTGACGACCGGCGTCTATTGCCGGCCTTCCTGCCCGTCGCGGAGCGCCAACCCGAAAAATGTGCAGTTGCACGGCACGCTGGATCAGGCCAAGGCGACCGGTTTTCGCCCGTGCCGGCGCTGTAATCCCGATGGCCCATCGCTCGAAGCTGGCAACGCCGCGATGGTCGCCGACGCCTGCCGCAGGATCGAGCAGAGCGAGGAAGAACCATCGCTGGCTGATCTGGCGGACGCGGCCGGCCGCAGCGCCGGTTATTTTCACCGCATCTTCAAGGCCGTCACCGGGCTGACGCCGAAGGATTATGCCGCCGCGCACCGCGCCGCCCGGGTCCGCCAGGGCCTGGAAGACGGCGCCACCGTGACGACGGCGATCTACGATGCCGGCTTCAATTCGAGCGGGCGTTTCTACGAGAAATCGACCGGCATGCTCGGCATGACGCCGACGCGCTATCGCGCCGGCGGTGCGCATGAGGAGATCCGCTTCGCCGTCGGCGAGACCTCGCTCGGCGCCATCCTGGTCGCGTCCAGCCAAAAGGGCGTCGCCTCGATCCTGCTCGGCGACGATCCAGACGCACTGGTGCGCGACCTGCAAGACCGTTTCCCCAGGGCACGGCTGATCGGCGGCGACCGCGACTACGAGGCGCTGGTCGCCCGCGTCGTCGGCTTCGTTGAGGCTCCGGCGCTCGGTCTCGATTTGCCGCTCGACGTGCGCGGCACGGCGTTCCAGCAACGCGTCTGGCAGGCCTTGCGCGACATCCCCGCCGGCCGCACGGTTTCCTATGCCGAGATCGCGCAGCGCATCGGCACACCGAAGGCGACCCGTGCCATCGCCGCCGCCTGCGCCGCCAACAATCTTGCGATCGCCATTCCCTGCCACCGCGTGATCCGCAGGGATGGCGCCCTGTCCGGCTACGCCTGGGGCGCTGAGCGCAAACGCGCGCTGCTGGAGCGTGAGGCCGGCGAATCCGACAGCGCTTACCGATCCGCGCGGAGATGACGGCCAAGCATGCGCGCGATGGCAAGATCTCATGACAGCGTCACCGAGGGGACAGCCCGCAACGCCGTCAGCAAACGCGCCCTAGAGGCGAAGTCCCAGGTCATGGCCGCCATCGGCGAGCTTGTCGATGACGGTAAGGCTGAGTGGAACCACACCGCAACCGGCGACATCGAGCTGCGCCTGCTGAGCGGTGAGGTGTTCGTGCTTGGCGAGGTGTCGGTCACGCGTGTGGCATGAGCATGCTTGGCTGAAGTGCGAATGATCAAAATCAGCGCTCTACAAGCAGATTCGAATTTGAAAGCAAGCATCGGAGTGAGCACCGAACGGCGCGCAGCTAGGGTTCAGGTACAGACAAAGGAGTAAACGCAATGAACCTCATGCAAACCCAAATGGCGCCACCGGCGAGCGTCCACAACGCCCTCGACACCATCGCCTACGCCATCGGCGAATCTGCCATCGGCGACATCCTGGCGGCGCGCAGCGATATCGGCGTCTGTGCCATCCTGATCGGCTCGGATGCCGACACACTGAAGCAAGATCTCGCCAACCGCTTCCCGGGCAAGGTACTGGTCGAAGACGAGTCTACCTTGCGCGACGATCTCGCGGCAATCGCGCGCTTCATCGAAACGCCGGCCGCCGGCCTCGACCTGTCGCTCGACATGCGCCACGGCACGCCATTCCAGCAACAGGTTTGGGAGATGCTGCGCACCATCCCCTGCGGCGCCACCATCACCTACACCACACTGGCTCGGCGGTTCGGCCAGCCGAACGGCGCCCGCGCCGTGGCGACCGCCTGTGCCGCCAATGCGATTGCGCTGGGCATTCCCTGCCACCGTGTTGTCCACGCCGACGGCACGCTGTCGGGCTACCGCTGGGGCGTCGAGCGCAAGCGCGCTCTGATCGACAAGGAGGCTACGATATGAATGCCCATGCCAAGGTTGCCGCATCGGCGGTTGAAGCTGCTCGGACGCGTGTTGCCGATTACGACTGGCCCGCCCTTGCCGCCGAACTCGACGGCTTCGGATGCGCGGTGATCGAGAAATTGCTCTCGCCCGAAGAATGCCGGCAGATCGCCGGCCTCTATCCCAGGGAAGAGCATTTCCGCAGCCACATCCATATGGCCAGGCATGGCTTCGGCAAGGGCGAGTACCGCTATTTCCGCTATCCCTTGCCCGACCTGCTCGGCGGCCTGCGCAGCGCGCTCTATCCCAGGCTGGCCGAGGTCGCCAATCGGTGGAACGAGCGCATGGGGCAGGCCATGCGCTACCCCGCGACGCATGCCGCGTTTCTCGATCAGTGTCATGCCGCCGGCCAGACGCGGCCGACGCCGCTGCTGCTGCAATATGTGCCTGGCGACTTCAACTGCCTGCACCAGGATCTCTATGGCGACCTCGCCTTTCCGCTGCAGGTGGCGATCCTGCTCTCCGAACCGGGCCAGGATTTCAGCGGCGGTGAGTTCGCGCTGACCGAGCAGCGCCCACGCATGCAGAGCCGGGTCGAAGTGGTGTCGCTGCGCCAGGGCGACGCCGTTGTCTTCGCCGTTCACAACCGGCCGGTGCAGGGCACCAAAGGCAATTACCGCGTCAATCTGCGCCACGGCGTCAGCCGGTTGCGCTCAGGCATGCGCCACACGGTCGGCATCATTTTTCACGATGCGAAGTGAGCAGGGAGAAGATGGAGGTGCCCCCTCACCCCGCCGGCGCATAGCGGCTGACCACCATGCCGCAGGCATAGGCCTTCGAGCCGAGCAGCCGCAGGTTCCTGAAACCACCCTGATCGAAAATCCGGCGGCCCGCACCCAGCACCGCCGGATTGATGAAAAGCTGGAACTCGTCGACCAGCCCGGCCGCGATCAGCGCCGACGCGAAACCGGCGCCGCCGAACACGGCCATGTCGCCGCCGCCCTCGCCCGCTTTCAGCGCATTGACTTCGCGCGGCAGGTCACCACTGGCCACACTGGTGCGCTCCCAAGCCGGCTCCGAGGGCGATTGCTTGAGCTTGTTGCTGAGCACCACCTTGCGGGCGTCGACGATGCGCTGTGCAAAGGCGTAGAACGGATCGCGCGGAAACTTCCTCGCCGCATTGCCCCAATGGGTGAGATAGCCCTCCTGCGCCATCTTGCGGCTGAGCAGGATGGTATCGACGCCTGCGAAGACAGCGTTGAAGTCCTGCTTCAGCGCATCGTCCCAGGCGCTGTCGTCACCCCACTCCCAGAGTTGCCAGGGATGGTCCTCGGTGGCGCCGACAAAGCCGTCGATCGACATCTGCATCTGAAGGACCAGCTTTTTCACCGTCATTCTCCTCACGGTCATCGCAAACAGTTTACATTTGGAACCGTTGACGCAAGGCCAAAACGATGTCAATAGTAAAGTGATTTAAAAATGGAACCATAGATGTCGACGCGCGAAAAGTCCGGCTGCCCGATCAACCTGTCGCTTGAACTCATCGGCGACCGCTGGACGCTGCTCATCATCCGCGACATGGTCTTCGCCGGGAAAAAGCACTTTCGCGAGTTCCTGCAATCCGACGAAGGCGTCTCCTCGCGCACGTTGGCCGAGCGACTGCAAACGCTTCAGGAGGAAGGCATCCTCACCAGAAGCGACGACCCGACGCATGGCCTGAGAACGGTCTACCGGCTGACCGAAGCAGGCATCGACCTCTTGCCGGTGCTGGCGACGCTCGGCGCCTGGGGCAGCAAGCACCGCAAGGCCGACGACAAGCTGGCCAGGATTGCCGACGAGTTGGCTGCAGGCGGCGAAGCGGCGCTGGAAAAGATGAAAGCGGCGCTGCGAGCGGAGCATATTGTCTAGGCGGTTGCGTTCAGGCCGAACCGGCATGGCTGCCGCACAAATCGCCCTTCGCTTGACAACGATCCGTCTTTGTTCTTTATTTGTTCCATCTATCAGCAACTGCGGATGTGCGGTCGATGGAAACGACAGCCACCATCCTGCATGCCGATCTCGACGCTTTCTACGCCTCGGTCGAGCAGTTGCTCGATCCGTCGCTGCGCGGCAAGCCGATCGCGGTGGGCGGCGGCGTCGTGCTCGCCGCTTCCTATGAGGCGCGCGCCTTCGGCGTGCGCGGCGGCATGCCAGGGCGCACGGCGCGCGAACTCTGCCCGCATTTGATCTTCGTCGGCGGCAATTTCAGCCATTACCAGCGGCTGGGCGATGCGGCGATCAAGGTGCTCGACGATTTTACGCCTGTGGTCGAGCGCATTTCCATCGACGAGGCGTTTGCCGACGTCGCCGGCTGCACGCATCTGTTCGGCTCCCCACAAGAGATCGCAACAACCATCCGCCGCCGCGTGCGGGGCGAACTCGGCCTGCCGATCTCGATCGGCGTGGCGCGCACCAAGCACCTGGCCAAGATCGCCTCGCAGGTCGCCAAGCCCGACGGGCTGGTGGTCGTCGAACCCGGCACCGAGCTCGCCTTCCTGCATGATCTGCCGGTCGGACTGATGTGGGGCGTTGAACCGGCCACCAGGGCGCGGCTGGCCGAGATCGGCGTCGAGACCATCGGTCAGCTTGCCAGGACGCATAGCGGCGCGCTGACGCGGCTGCTCGGTCCCGCCGCAGGCGAAAAGCTCGCCGCGCTGTCATGGAACCGCGACCCGCGCAAACTGGAGACCAAGCGCCGCGCGCATTCGGCCGGCGCCCAATCGGCGCTTGGCCAAAAACCCGCCGTGGCACGGGTTATCGTACCCACTCTGCTGCATCTGGCCGACCGCGTCGCCAGCCGGCTGCGCGCCAAGGCAAAGCCCGGCCGCACGGTGACGATACGCGTGCGCTTTGCCGATCTCCGCGCCGTCACCCGTTCGATCACGCTTGACCAGCCGATCTCGGCGACAACGATGCTGGCCGAGATCGCCGGCGATCTGGTGCGCGGCGTGCTCGCCGACAATCCACAGGAGAGAACGATCTCGCTGCTGGCGATCTCGGTGTCGCATCTCGAGGAAAGCTTCGAGCTGCAGCTCGACCTGCCGCTCGGCCTCGCCGACGAGAAGCGCCGCCCCGGCACCAGGAAAGGCCTGGCACGCTTCGACGCCGACCGCGCCATCGACAAGATCCGCGAGCGCTTCGGCAAACAGGCCGTCGGCTACGGCACGGTGGCGCTGGAGGCGGCGCGCTCGGTTCCCGACGAATTCAGGGAGTTGGCGCAGAAGGAGCTGTGAGCGTACGCGGCAATGATTCAGTTTGGCCGCAGAACGCTGAATCCATTTGATCCGACTGGAAAAACTCACTCCCTGATCGCCTTGCCCGCCTGCTGCAGCAACTCGAACGCGGAGAAGCGCTTGGCGTGCCAGTCGGCCAGCGCGTCATTGGGGTGATAGACCTCGCCGAGTTCCGACATGCCAGCCATCGCCGTGACCAAGTCCTTGTAGGTTCCGGCGGCGACCGCGCCCAGCATAGCCGAGCCGAGCAGCACCGGCTCGGGCGAGGTCGAGGCCACCACCACCATGCCGGTCGTGTCCGCAAGCAACTGGCGCACCAGCGGGCTTTGCCCGGCGCCGCCGCTGACCACGATGGTGTCGACGGGAATGCCCTTGTCGTGCTCGGCCCGCACGATCTGGCGCGCGCCATAGCCCAGCCCGCAAACCCCGGCGACATAGAGCCCGACCAGGCTGTCGAGGCCGGTGTCGAGATCAAGCCCGGCAATCAGCGCGCGTGCATCCGGATCGGCGAAAGGCGCACGGTTGCCGAGAAATTCGGGCACGACATGGATGCCGCCGACCAGCGCCGGCGTCGCTGCGGCCCCATTTCGGCTTTGCGCCTGCAACGAGAGCCAGGCGCTGAGGCTGAGCCCCTCGGCTTGCGCCTTGGCGGTCGCTTCGCCAGCCGCGGGGTGCATGCGCACCAGATGGTCGATGGCCGCTCCAGCCGCCGATTGGCCGCCCTCGTTCAGCCACAGGCCCGGCACCATGGCCGAGAAATACGGACCCCAGACGCCGTCAACGAAGGCCGGCGCCGCGGTCGACGACATGGTGCAGGCCGAGGTGCCAAAAACATAGGCCATGCGCGACAGCACGCTGCCGAACTCGCCGCGCGCGCCGACCGTGCCGACGCCACCGGCATGCGCGTCGATCAGCCCGGCCGCCACCGCTGTACCGGGTCTGAGACCAAGATCCATTGCTGCCTGTGCGGTCAGTCCGCCGCCGAGTGCGGCACCGGCCGGCACGATCTCGGTGCCGATGCGCGCGAATGCCTCATCGGCCAGCGCGCCGAGCCCGATCGTGCGGAAATAGGCTTCATCCCAGCGACTTTCATGCGCCAGATAGGTCCATTTGCAGGTCACCGTGCAGACCGAGCGGGCAAGGCTGCCGGTCGCCCGCCAGGTGAGGAAATCGGCGAGGTCCATGAATTGCCAGGCGGCATCGAAAGTGGCGGGCAGGTTTTCCGCCAGCCACAGGAGTTTCGGTGTTTCCATCTCCGGCGAGATAACGCCGCCGACATAGTTCAGCACCGCCTCGCCGCTGCGGTTGATGCGGCGCGTCTGCTCGACCGCGCGATGATCCATCCAGACGATGATGTTGCGTTCGGGATTTCCGGACGGACCAACGGCCAAGGGCACACCGCCCTCGCCCAGCACCACCAGCGAACAGGTGGCGTCGAAACCGATGCCGGCGATCGCCTCGGGCGTAACACCCGATTGGGCGACCGCTTCGCGTGTGGCCGCGCAAACCGCCCGCCAGATGTCATTGCTCGACTGCTCGACAATGTCGCCGGCCTCGCGCCAGACCTCGATGTCCCGCTTGGCCGAGGCGAGCAGGTTTCCAGTGTGGTCGAACACCCCGGCCCGCGCGCTGCCGGTGCCGACGTCGATGCCGAGAGTGTGGGGCATGGGGAAACCTTCGGTTTAGCGAATAGCGAATAGCGAGCGAATAGGTAAATCGTTGGATTCTTCCCTATTCGCTACTCCCTATTTCCTATTCGCTTAGAGATCATTGCTCTGCGGCAAAATCACCAGATCGCGGATCGTCACGTTGCGCGGGCGGGTCAGCATGAACATCACCGCTTCGGCTACTTCGCGCGGCTGCATCAGGCCGCCGGCGGCGAGTTCTTCCTCGAGCTTGGCCTTCGGCCAGTCGTCGACCAGTGCCGTCACCACCGGGCCGGGCGCCACGGCACCGACGCGCAGGCCGTGCTTGGCGACCTGCCGGCGCACCGTGTGGACGAAGGCCTGCACGGCGTGCTTGGAGGCCGTGTAGATCGGCTCCCACACCACCGGAACCAGTCCGGCGATCGAACTGGTGACGATGATATCGCCCGTCTTGCGCTCGATCATGTGCGGCAGCACCGCCTGGATCGAGCGGAAGCAGGCGTTGATATTGAGGTTGAGCATTCGGTCCCAGACGTCGGGATCGCCGTCCGCCACCACGCCGCCGACATAGGCGCCGGCATTGGCATGGAAGATGTCGAGCTGGCTGGCCTTCTCCAGAATCTGCGGCATCATGGTGGCGACGCTGGCCGGCTGCATCAGGTCGATGACCAGCGGGATCGCCTTCGAACCGAGCTCGGCGCACAGTTTGTTCAGCGTCGCCTCGGCGCGGTCGACCAGCACCACAGTGGCGCCGGCCGCCAGCATATGCCTGGCGCATTCGAGGCCGATGCCTGATGCCGCGCCGGTGACGGCGGCAACTTTTCCGGACAGTTCTTGGCTCATGTCTTGCTTCCTGTTGATGGGTTCAAGCCCGGCCATGCGAGACACGCGAGCGGCGTGCCAGCGAGTCGACGATGACCGCGATGGCAAGCACGGCGCCGGTGATCATGTACCGAAGCGACGAGGACAGATCGAGCAGCGTCAAGCCGCTGGCGATCGACTGGATGACGATGATGCCGAGCAGTGCCGAATACGCGCTGCCGCGGCCGCCGAACAGGCTGGTGCCGCCGATGACCGCCGCCGCGATGGCATTGAGGTTGACGTCCCCGGTGCCGGCCTGCTGGCTGGCCGAGGCAAGGCGGGCCGCCGACAGCACGCCGCCGAAGGCGGCCAGCATCGAACACAGCACGAAGGCGCTGGAATAGATCAGCCGCACATTGATGCCGGCGCGCCGCGCCGCCTCACGGTTGCCGCCGACCGCCGACATCGAGCGGCCCCATTTGGTCCGCGTCAGCGCGTAATGCATTGATATGACCAGGCCGACGAACAGGCCGAACATCCACGGAATGCCGCGCGCCTGATTGAGATAGAAGACGATGAGTTCGAGGATGACCGTGATGACGATCGCCCGCGTGATGAGCCCGCCGGTCGACGGCGCCGACAGATTGGCGGCGCGGCGTCGCGCAACGGTGCGCAGGCCGGTGACAGCATGACAATGCCGGGCACGGCCGCCAGAGCGAACGAGACGATTTTCGGCATCATCAGCAACTGGCCGAAATTCACCAGGTTCGAGCCATAGGGCAGATTGATCGAGCCGGTCGAGCCGAGGATGTAGAGCTGCAGGCCGAGCACCGCCAGCAGGCCGGCCAGCGTCGAGACGAAGCTCGGCATGCCGAGCCGGTTGAACAGCAGCGCGTAGAGCGCGCCGATGAAGCCGCCGACGGCGACAGCGGCCAGAATGGCGAGCGCCACCGGCCAGCCCTGGTTGACCCACAATGTGCCGACCATCGCCGAGGCAAAGCCGCTGATCGAACCGACCGACAGGTCGATTTCGCCGACCATCAAAACGCAGACGATGCCGAGCGCAATGACGCCGACGGTGGAGCAATCGAACAGCAGATTGACCAGATTGCTGCTCGACAGGAAGATCGGGTTGATGCTGGCAAACACCGTCCAGATAATGACCAGCCCGACGATGACCGGCAGCGAGCCGAGATCGCCGGAGCGGACCCGGTCGAAGAACCTGCGGATGGCGCCGCCGATCCCGGCCTCATGCTTGACGCGCACATCGGCGCGGTCGAGCTGCGGCGGCACGGAGGCGGCCTGTTCGGCTTCGCGGCTCATGGGCGTGGCTCCTGGGGTTGATCTTGCCGGGCAGTTTGAGCCTGCCTGCGCTCTGCGCGCCGCGACACCGAATTGTTCGATGCGCCGGTGATGGCGCTGACCAGTTCCTGGTTCGAGGCATCGGGGGTGAAGATGCCGTTGTTGCGGCCAAGCCGCAGCACGACGATGCGGTCGGCGACGGCGCGCACGTCTTCCATGTTGTGGCTGATGATGACGACGCCGAGGCCGCGGTCGCGCACGCGCTCGATCAAATTGAGGACTTCCGCTGTCTGCGCCACGCCGAGCGCCGCCGTCGGCTCGTCGAGCAGGATCAGCTTGGGTTCGAGCAGCAGCGAACGGGCGATCGCCACCGTCTGGCGCTGGCCGCCCGACAGTGACGCGACCACTTCGCGCACGCTTGGGATGCGCGCCGAAAGCTCGTTGAGCAACGTCCAGGCGCGCACCTCCATCGCCACCTCGTCCAGGCGCAGCGGGCTGAGCTCACGGCCGAGGAAGATGTTGGCGACGATGTCGAGGTTTTCGCACAGCGCCAGATCCTGGAACACGGTGGCGATGCCAAGCGTCAGCGCCGCACTCGGATCGGCAAGCGTCACTTGCTTGCCGCGATAGCTGATGATGCCTGAACTCGGCTGATGCACGCCGGCCAGGATCTTGACCAGCGTCGACTTGCCGGCGCCATTGTCGCCCACCAGCGCCACCACCTCGCCGGCATGGACATCGAGATCGATGTCGGTAAGCGCCGAGACGGCGCCGAAATTTTTGGAAACACCACGCAGGCTGAGCACCAGCTCGCCTGCCGGAACCGGTTCGTCCGGGGTATCGATCATGCCTGGAACACCTTTCAAAAGAACCGGTTCAAGAAATCGGATGAGCGCTGCCAGGCCACCACGGGTGGCCAGGCAGCGGAGCGGGCAAGGGTCGCGGTCAGTTCCCGATGCCCAGCTTCTTGCAGCCTTCCGCGTAACGATCGACACAGAGCTCGGCCGCGGTGTTGATCTTCTTGTCGATGATCTCGGCCTTCAAGTTTTCCTGCGTCACCACGGCTGGCGTGAACAACTGCGAGGGCGTGTCGTACAGCGTCATCTCGGCCTTCGGCGTCTCGCCCGAAAGCAGCTTGATGGCGATGTTGGCGGCGGCCGCCGCCACGATCTCGCTCGGCTTGGAGATGGTGTTGTACTGGTCTCCGGCGATGATCAGCTGAAGCGCCGCGATCGTCGCGTCATTGCCGGTCACCGGCGGCACCGGATCGACGCCAGCCGCCTTGAAGGCCGCGATGGCGCCGCCACCGGTGCCGTCATTGGCGGCGACCACGCCGAGTATCTTCGGTCCGAAGCGGGTGATCTGGCCGCCGGCCCATTGCTGCGCCTTCGGCGGCGCCCATTCCGGCGTGTCGTATTCGGCCAGGATCTGGTAGCCGCTGTTGTCGAGGCCGGCATGGATGCCCTTCTTGATCAGGCCGGCCGCCGCGTCGGTCGGCGAGCCGTTGATCTGCAGCACACCACCGCTGGCCGGATCGACCTTCAGCGCCTTCAAGTGCTCGACCAGCGAGTCGGCGATGGCCTTGCCGATGCCTTCATTGTTGAACGAGACATAGAAGTCGGCAGGCGCGGTCGGGATCGGCCGGTCATAGGCGATGACCTTGATACCCTGGCTCTGCGCCAGCTTGACCAGCGAGGCGGCAGCGGTCGAGTCTACGGGGTCGAGCACGATCGCCTTGGCGCCCTGCGAGATCACCGAGTTGAACTGCTGCTGCTGGCGCGATGCGTCGGCATCGGCGTTCTGGTAGAGCACCTTGCAGCCCGGGCACAGCTTCTTCATCTCGGCGGCGAAGCCGGGATAATCATGCTGTTCGTAGCGGGTTGAGGCCTGGTCGGGCATCAGGAACGCGACGGTGGCGTCGGTGACTTCGGCTGCCCGGGCGATCGCGGCGGTGCCGGCCAGCAGCGACAGCGCAAGCGCTGCCATGCCGGCGGATTTGCCAGCGGACTTCAATGAAATTGAAAGTTTGGTCATTCGGTCTTCTCCGTTTCTGGATATGGTTATAAGAAGGTCGTTGACTGCTTTGGTCTGAAGACACCCGTCCGCGCTCGCCCCAACTGCATTGGAACCGGGACCCGGCGCCGGCCTGTCGAGTCGCACCGACAACCTCCGCCGACGGAGGAATTCGAGACAAGCGTTCTCAATCGCGAACCGCTCGACGCGGTTCACGTCGTCATGCAAAAGAAAAATCCTCCCTTGGTTCCTCCCTGGCTCCTCCGTTAAGCGGCTTTTCCCGCGTTGATGTTGTCGGCCAGCAGGCGCCTGAAACGCGAGGGCGGCATGCCCTTCTCCGCCAGGAACTGCCGGTTGAAATTGGATAGATTGTTGAAGCCGACCTCGTAGCAGATGTCGGTGATCGAGGCCTGCTCGTCGCTCATCAGGATCTGGCAGGCGAGATTGATGCGCAGCCGTTTGACATACTGCACCAGCGACATGCCGGTGTGACGGCGAAACGAGCGCGAGAAGGCGCCGGTCGACTGGCCGGCGATGGCGGCAAGGTCCGCCTCGTCGAACAGCTGTGTCAGGTTCTCCCTGATATAGGCGAGCGCCTTGTTCATGCCGGCGGTCATGTAGCCCGACGGATCGGGCCGATAGCTGGCGCTCGCCAGCAGCTGGAATTCCTGGGCGCGGCTGAGCAGGCCGGCGATCATCATGAACAGCTCGATCCGGCGCACGCCCTGCGCCTGCATCATCTCTTCCATCAGCGGCGCCAGCGCCTTGCTGGTGCGGCTGGAAAACAGCACGCCGCGCCGCGACGCCTCGAGCAGAGACCCAAGCCCCGCCAGCTCCGGCAGCACATGCATGGCGTCGCCAATGAAACTTTCCGAAAACTGGATGATGCGGCCGCGCAGCGGGATCGAGCTGTCCCTCGGGATATCGCTGACCCAATTGTGCGGCAGGTTCGGTCCCGTCAGCACCAGATTGCCCGGCTCGAACTCGCCGATGAAGTCGCCGACGAAATAGCGGCCATTGGTGAAGATCACCTGATGCAATTCATATTCGGGATGGAAGTGCCAGCGCACCGTGTGGAAGGGGTAGCCATGCGACCACGCCTTGAAGGACTCACCGCGTCGTATCTGGACAACTTCCAGGTCCGGTTCCATGTCCGTTTCCTCCCGGGCCGGCACGGATATCTGCCGCGTTCGGCCCAATTCCCTAAACCGGCCGAATTGGTTTCGGCTCTGCATTTCAAGAGCCACGCTATCGGCTCATGACAACAGGCGCCACCACGATTCAAGACAATGGATGATACTTTTTTAACCGGGAGGCGGTGCTCAGAGACGTTATTCGGGCAGAACAGGTCAGTCTTGCTGACGCGTTCGCTCAATTGACCAACGACAATTCCGCCGCCCGGGCAGGATTCCGACGTGTCCGGCGGCGCCGGCCTATCGCAAGAACTGCGTCGCCAGGCGCTGTTGCAGCGCCGCCATCGTCAGTTCAGCTCGTGCGCAGCGCACCACCCGCCACCGTCGCGAGCGGCGAAACCATCTCCGGTACCAGTATGTCGTGGCGGCGCGCGAAGCTGACCAGCGTGGCTCGCACCGTCTCCGGATCGATCTCGCCGACGATGCCTGCCTTGCAAGCGTTGAGTGCGACGGCATGGGCGCCGTTGCGGCCCGCGCTCGGCCAGTCCTGCAGCAGTGCATAAGCTTCCATCACGCTGTCGATCTTCCTCGGAAAACCCATTCCGACCAGAAGGGTGACCGGTTCCTCAAATTGTCCGCGCTTCATGGCTTGTGCCTCCTCTCGATTGTGCCTGTAGCGGGTCGAGCACAGGGGAGCGCGGCCCGCCGCGGATAGATGAATGGACTGGCCGATTTTCGTTCAGCCGCTGCCGGCGGATACCTCGGATGTTGCCGACACTTGCTGCGCGGCGAGGAACATCAGCGCCGACGCGGCGGTTCGCCGGTTCCAGCCGGCGGCTTCAGCCATGTCGAGCAGCCCTGCCAGCAGCGGCTTCAGCACATTCCTGCATTCGGTTTCATAGGCCAGGAATTCCTTCGCTTGGTGCGTAGGAGCCGGTACGGATCCGAGGCCAGCCATTGCGTCCATCTTTACCTCCACTTTCTCTTCGACTGACGCCCGCTCCCCGCCAGGGGAACGGGCGGATTGGCCGCGACCTTAGAAGTCCATGCCGGCGCCGGCGGGCATTGCCGGAGCGGCGGCTTCCTTCTTCGGCTTCTCGGCCACCATCGCCTCCGTGGTCACCAGCAGACCGGCGACCGATGCCGCGTCCTGGAGAGCGGTGCGCACCACCTTTGCCGGGTCGATAACGCCCTGGCCGAAGAGATCGCCGAATTCGTTGGTCTGGGCGTTCCAGCCCCAGCCGAATTCGCTTTTCTCGCGCAGCTTGCCGACGATGATCGAGCCTTCGGCGCCGGCATTCTCGGCGATCTGCCGAACCGGCGTTTCGATGGCGCGGCGCACGATGTCGACGCCAGTCTTCTGGTCCGCATTGTCGGTCTGCACGGTATCGAGCGCCTTGGCTGCCCGCAGCAACGCGACGCCGCCGCCGGGCAGCACGCCCTCCTCGACGGCCGCGCGCGTCGCATGCAGCGCGTCGTCGACGCGGTCCTTGCGCTCCTTGACCTCGACCTCGGTCGAGCCGCCGACCCGGATCACCGCAACGCCGCCGGCGAGCTTGGCCAGCCGCTCCTGCAGCTTCTCGCGGTCGTAGTCGGAGGTGGTCTCCTCGATCTGCGCCTTGATCTGTGCGACACGGCCCTGGATCTCTTCCTTGCGGCCGACACCGTCGACGATGGTGGTGTTTTCCTTCTCAATCACCACCTTCTTGGCGCGGCCCAGCATCTGCAGCGTCACATTTTCCAGCTTGATGCCGAGATCTTCCGAGATTGCGGTGCCGCCGGTGAGAATGGCGATGTCTTCCAGCATGGCCTTGCGGCGGTCGCCGAAGCCCGGCGCCTTGACGGCCGCGACCTTCAGGCCGCCGCGCAGCTTGTTGACGACCAGCGTGGCAAGCGCCTCGCCTTCCACATCCTCGGCGATGATCAAAAGCGGCTTGCCCGACTGCACCACGGCTTCGAGCACGGGCAGCAGCGCTTGCAGATTGGAGAGCTTCTTCTCGTGGATCAGCACATAGGGCTCGTCGAGTTCGACGCGCATCTTGTCCTGGTTGGTGATGAAATAAGGCGAGAGATAGCCGCGATCGAACTGCATGCCTTCCACGACTTCGAGTTCGGTCTCGGCGGTCTTGGCCTCTTCCACCGTGATGACGCCTTCATTGCCGACCTTCTCCATCGCCTCGGCGAGGAAACGGCCGATCTCGGCATCGCCATTGGCGGAGATGGTGCCGACTTGCGCGATCTCGTCGTTTCGGGTGACCTTGCGGGCATTGGTCTTCAGCTCGGCGACCACCGCATCGACCGCCTTGTCGATGCCGCGCTTCAAATCCATCGGGTTCATGCCCGATGCAACCGCCTTGGCCCCTTCCCTGACGATCGCCTGTGCAAGCACCGTTGCGGTCGTCGTGCCGTCGCCGGCAAGGTCGTTGGTCTTGGAGGCCACCTCGCGCACCATCTGGGCGCCCATGTTCTCGAACTTGTCTTCCAGTTCGATCTCCTTGGCGACGGTGACGCCGTCCTTGGTGATGCGCGGCGCGCCGAACGACTTGTCGATGACGACATTGCGCCCCTTGGGACCGAGCGTCACCTTCACCGCATTGGCAAGGATGTCGACGCCGCGCAGCATCTTCTCGCGCGCTTCGGTATGGAATTTCACTTCTTTGGCAGCCATTGGATCACTCCTTTATCTAGGCAGCATTCGTTGACTGGTTGGATACGAAGAAGCCGTCAGGCGGCCTTCTTCACTTCGGCGATCTCATCGATGACGCCCATCACGTCGCTTTCCTTCATGATGAGCAGGTCCTCGCCGTCGAGTTTGATCTCGGTGCCGGACCATTTGCCGAACAGGATGCGGTCGCCGACCTTGACATCGAGTTCGACAAGCTTGCCGCTGTCGTCGCGCGCGCCGGGACCGACGGCGAGCACTTCGCCTTCCTGCGGTTTTTCCTTTGCGGTATCGGGGATGATGATGCCGCCGGAGGTCTTCTCCTCGGCTTCAAGGCGGCGGACCAGAATACGGTCATGCAATGGACGGAACGCCATGTCGTTCTCCTCGTGGACAAACAGGTTTTGAGGTTCCTCCGCACCGAACCGGCAATATCGGACCGGTGCGGAACGCCGCGACCCTTCGGCATCGCGGCGCATATCGAGCTAGTTTTGCCGGTTTTCGGTTTCAAGAGACCGGCGAAAAAAATTTTAGATCTGGCAAGAAAGAGCGCCAAAGCACTGTTATGGCGTGGCTATTTTTGGAACCCCCGAGCTCTCGCGCCGTTGTTTGAAGACGGACCGACAAACTGATCGTCCAGGCCGGCATCGGGCGGGTTCAATATAAATGTCGCAGGCTGGATGCCTGAACGGAGAGAGAAGGAGAAAGACATGGCCGATACGGTCAGCAGCGAATTCCGCCTGCAAATGGAAGGTTATGGCCTGACGACGGCCGAAATCCACTATCACCTGCCCGATCATCCAAGCCTGCTTCAGCTCTATGTCTGGCAGGACTATGATCTCGCTCCGGCCTTCCCCGAACTCAAGGGCTTTCTCCAATATTGGGAGCGCGAACTCGAAGGTCCGCTGCACTCGGTCCGCGTTGCTCATCACCGACTCATCCAGCCTTCGGAATGGCGGGCCGTCGAGGGCATCATCACGGTCCACTAGGGTCTTTGCGGCGGCCTGCTTCGCCTGGAGCGACGGCGTTGGGGCAGGCTCTCGCCGCCCCACGCAGCGCAATAGCCAATAACCTCCACTCTAAGATTTCCAATTTCCGTATTGTAAAACGATCGCGCCGCGCTAGCCTGAAATCAGATGCGAGGCGGGGAAGAGGAATGGAGCTTCAGCTCGACGGCAAGGTGGCGCTGGTCACCGGCTCGACGCAAGGTATTGGCCGCGCCATCGCCGAGACGCTGGCGCGCTGCGGCGCCGGCGGCCTGCTCGTCACTGGGCGCGACAAGACGCGCGGCGATGCCGTGGCGGAAGAGCTTTCGCGGCTCGGCACGCCGACGGTTTTCGTCGCCGCCGACCTCGCCGACCCGGCCGCCCCTGCCCTTTTGGCTCAAGCCTGCATCGAGCGCTTCGGCCGCATCGATGCGCTGGTCAACGCCGCAGGGCTGACCGACCGGGCATCGTTCCTCGATGCCGATCTCGACGGCTGGGCCTCGCTGTTCGCCGTTAACGCGCGGGCGCCGTTCTTCCTCATGCAGGCGGCCATCGCCGACATGAAGAAGCGCGGTCAGGGCGGCGCCATCGTCAACATCCTGTCGATCAACGCTCATTGCGGCTCGCCGGAGCTCGCCGTCTATTCCGCCAGCAAGGGCGCGCTGGCCACGCTGACCAAGAACGCCGCCAATGCCCATCGCTTCGATCGCATCCGCATCAACGGCATCAATGTCGGCTGGACCGACACGCCGGCCGAACGCGTCATGCAGGCCGACACGCTGGGCAACGGGCCGGGCTGGCTCGATGCCGCCAACGCCGCGCAACCCTTCGGCCGCCTGTTCTCGACGAGCGACATCGCGAACCTCGCCGTCTTCCTGCTTTCGGATGCTGCGGGGCCGATGACCGGCACGCTCGTCGACCAGGAACAGTGGGTGATCGGGGCGAACCGGTGAACGCCATCGAAACGCAAGCGCCCTGCATGGCGCATTTCGGCGTCGGCGATTCACCGTTGCCATCAGAAATTGATCGCGATTCGCTCAAAGCACCCGCCCGCCTCACAGCGCCAGGCTCCCCTGCTCCACCTCCTCGGCATTCGGATCTCCCGGTGCGGTGGCCCAGGCCAATTCGACCAGTGTCACCGTGCGCCGGCCTGTCCCGTCGAGCTGGCAGACGATGAGGCCCTGCTCCTCGATATAGGTCAAAAGGCGCCGGGCGCGGCGCAGCGAGTGCGAGCCGTAGGCGCGGGCGATCGCGGCGTCGCTCGGGCACGGCCAGCCCTCCTTCGCCGCGCGGGCAATCATCATGAACACGCCCTGCATGTCGTCAGGCAGCAGCGACGCGCGGACGGAAACGTCCCGCCAGGCATCATCGCTTTCGGCCATGTCGGAGCCTAGGCCGGCCCGGGCGCGCGTCAGCATGCGGCGGAACTCCGGCAGATCGGGCACGACCGAGGCCAGGCCTTCGATGCGGCAGCGGACCACGAACTCCTGATAGAGCACGCCGATCACGCGAAAGCCGGCGTCGGGTTGCGCCAGGATGGCGCGCAGCACACGGTCGACGCGCTCGCGACGCTCGGCCAGATCCTCGGCGCTGACTTGCGGCTCCGCCGGTTCGGGGCGGATTTCCAAGGCTGCCGACTTCGCCGCCATCAGCTGGTCGAGCAGGTCCGGCGACGTCGTCCGGCGCGGCGCGCGCACCGTCTCGGGCGGCGGCGCCGCCAGGATGATCGCGCGTGCATCCTCGAGCGCTGCTTCCGGCATTGCCATCAGCCGCGGCGTGCCGTTGCGCGGGCTGGTATCCGTCGGGCCGATGCGCAGGCCCAGCGGACGGCGCGACAGCGCCGGGCCGAGCGCCATGAATTGTCCGCGTTCCAGATCGCGAAACGCTTCCGCCTGGCGTCGCTCCATCCCCAGAAGATCTGCGGCGCGCGCCATGTCGATATCGAGGAAGGTGCGGCCCATGAGAAAATTGGACGCCTCGGCTGCGACGTTCTTGGCGAGCTTGGCCAGCCGCTGGGTGGCGATGATGCCGGCCAGCCCGCGTTTTCGGCCACGGCACATCAAATTGGTCATGGCGCCGAGCGAGAGCTTTCGCGCTTCGTCCGACACCTCTCCGGCCACCGCCGGCGCGAACAGCTGCGCCTCATCCACCACCACCAGCATCGGGTACCAGTGGTCACGGGCGACCTCGAACAGCCCGCCGAGGAAGGCTGCGGCACGCCGCATCTGGTTCTCGGCGTCGAGCCCTTCGAGATTGAGCACGGTGGAGACGCGATGCATGCGCGCCCGCTCACCCGCCGCTTGCAGGCCGCGCTCGGTATGCTGCTCGGCATCGATCACCAGATGGCCGTAACGGTCGCCCAGCGAAACGAAGTCGCCCTCGGGATCGATGATGGTCTGCTGCACCCAGGGCGCGCTCTGCTCCAGCAGGCGCCGCAGCAGATGCGACTTGCCGGAGCCCGAATTGCCCTGCACCAAAAGGCGCGTCGCGAGCAGTTCCTCGAGATCCAGCTTCGCCGGGGCGCCTGCGGTCGTCTGTCCCATCTCGATCGCAACGGTCATCTCGACTCAGGCGCTCCTTTCGCAGACGGGCTTATCAACTGGGTCACAGCCCGTCGAGCGTGCATGATCGCCTGCGGCGTGTTGCGCACAACTGTGCAGGCACCGTCTGGAGGGGTCATCAGCCGATGCCTGGCGCAAACTTTGGGTTGACCCCTTCGGACCACGAGGCGACACTCCACCCAACGCTACGAGTGCGAGGAGGAATGCGATGGACGAGCCCGAACGGTGGCGCCACATGTCGACGGCGCCGAAGGATGGCAGCCGCATCCTGGTCACTGTGCGTCCGTCCGAACAGGGACCGGCGGAAGTCGACCTTGCCTATTGGTCGCGTGCCGACCAGTTCGCCTCGGAAGGCTGGCGCGCGTCGGACTCCTCACCGGGGCGCGTCATCGAATACGCCGACCCGGAACTGAAATGCTGGATGCCGCTGCCGACCGCCAACCTCAGCCGCGCGTCGATGCCGGCGCCGTGGGAAGGCGAAGACGCCCAGCAGCTCGACGGGTCGGGGATTTGAGGGCGCGCTGAGATTGACGAAAGCAGCAAAGCGCCAATCCCCCCGTGGGGCAGATTGGCAGCTTCACGATTGCACCCCTCCGAACGGGAACGACGCCTGCCTAGTGCCTGCGTCCAGCCCTGGCCAGGTCGCTCCGTCGCCGATGGTGGGAGAATGCGCGCCCGGCACGCGCGATCAGCGCGTGCAAGCGGATCGCGATGGTCCGGGGACCGAGCCGATGGACCGTCGATGCCCGCCAGGCTCGCTGCCTCTCGAGATACGAAGCGAGTGCAAGATCGTGACGCAGCGGCGCAACGCTGCCGGGTTGCGGATTTTCCCAGGGATCGTCATGCCGGATGGACCATCCGGTCGAGCTTGGGTGCAGCATGGTGTCCTCCTGAGGCAGCGGTTGCCTGGGGATAGCGTCCTCCAGCGCCGTGAGAAGCGCGTTGGAACAAGCGTGACGGATTCGTGAAAAGCGCCGTGCTGGGCAGAATCACCGTTGAAATGGGGGCGGGTTCGCGAGAGGATCGCCAGTAAGCTTTGGCGGATCCGATGGCACAGCTCTGTCTGCTCGGTGGTTTTGACTTTGCCGATGATACCGTGGCGGTGCCGGTTTTCGGCCGTAAGGCGCGCGCCATGGTGGCTTATCTCGCCTTGCAATCGGGACATTCGCAGTCACGCGAGAAGCTCGCCGCACTGCTGTGGGGCACCAACAGCGACTCCCAGGCGCGTACGAACCTGCGACAGGCTCTGTCCGCCGTCAGGAAGGCGATGCACGCACCCGGCGGCGGCAGGTTGATGACCGACGGCGACAGCATCACCCTCGACCTGAATGGTCTTGATGTCGATGTCGCGCGGTTCGAGGCACTGGCCGCCGGCTCCTCGCCGCAGCATCTCGAGCAGGCTCTCGCTGTCTATCGTGGCGACCTGCTCGAAGGCTTCGGCCTGAAGGAGGAGCCGTTCGAGGACTGGCTCAGGGTGGAGCGCGAACGGCTGAGGACGACGGCAATCGCGGTGCTGGAAAAGCTCGTCGCGCACTATTCCACGACCAAAGGCCTGGCATCAGGCGTGCGGGCCGCGACGCGCCTGCTGGCTTGGGAGCCGCTGCGGGAGGACATCCACCGAGCTTTGATGCGTATCTATGCCGCCCAGGGCCGCTTCAACCTCGCGCTGAAGCAGTATGAGCGCTGCCGCGATGCCCTGCGGCGGCAGTTGGCTCTGCAGCCCGAACCGGAGACCCGCAAGCTTTACGAAGACCTCAGGGCACGCCGTATGACATCGGACGCCGCCACTCGAGCAGCCGGTGGTTCGGCTTCGCGGCCGGATGCATCGCGATCCTTGCCGGCCCAAGGTGACGAGCGCCCGGATGTCTCGGGCCAGCCCATCCGACCACCGACCCACTACGTCAAATCGGCGGGAAGCAACATCGCCTATCAGGTGACCGGCGGCGGTCCGGTCGACATGATCTATGTCCCCGGCTGGGTTTCCAATCTCGACGTTCACTGGACATCGCCGAGAGTGGTGCATTTGTTCCAGCGTCTTGGCACCTTCTCGCGCCTGATCCGCATGGACAAGCGAGGGACGGGACTGTCCGATCGCAATGCCGGATTCCAAACGCTCGAGGAGCGGATGGAAGACGTGCGAGCCGTCCTGGATGCGGCCGGCTCCAAGCATACCGTTCTGTTCGGCAGTTCGGAAGGCGGCAACATGTGCATGCTGTTTGCGGCGACCTATCCGGCGCGGACGGCGGCACTTGTGCTGCACGGCTCCTTTGCCAAGGGCATATGGGCAAAGGACTACCCCTGGGCAAAGAGCCGGGAACAGGTGGAGGAAGAGCTGGCCGCCATCGAGCGAGATTGGGGAGAGCCGGCGGATCTCACCAGCGCGGCGCCCAGCCTGATGAACGACGCGTTCGAGCGGCAATGGTTCGCGACTTTCCTGCGCAATTCGGCCTCGCCCGCCGATGCGATCTCGCTGTGGCGCTGGAACACCGAGATCGACGTCCGTGATATCCTTCCCGCGATTCATGTTCCGACGCTGATCATCCAGAGGAGCGGCGATCGCTGGATAAAGCGGGAAGAAGGACAGTACCTCGCAAAACGTATCGTAGGCGCCAGATATCTAGAACTCGAAGGGGACGATCATGCCATCTGGGGACAGAATTCGGATGGCCTGGTTGACGAGATCGAGGCCTTTGTAACCGGCGCCCTGCCCGCGACGCCAGGCGAGCACGTGCTTGTGACGGTGCTGTCGATGCAGATCGTAGGTCCGGCCCCGGCGGGCACCGTCGCCCAGACATGGCGGGACCGGATGCGGCGGCATGACGACGAGATCCGCAACGAAGTGCACCTCGCGGAAGGCACCGAAATCGAGCGCAGCGGGAATGCGTTTCTCGCAGTGTTTCGGCGGCCGACGCGAGCCATTCAATGCGCCATGGCGATCCGTCGCCGACTGGGCAGATCCGGTCTTCAGATCCGCGCGGCGGTCCATATCGGCGAATGCGAAAAGCGCGGCGATGATTTCGCCGGTATCGCCATCGAGCTGACATCGCGCCTGCTCGAACAGGTCGAGCCGGCCGCGATCGTTGCATCGCGGACGGTTCGCGATCTGGTGGTCGGATCGGGCCTGATCTTTGAAGAGCATGGCGAGATCGAGCTTGCCGGGCTTCCCGGCAGCTTGCAGCTTTTCGCTGTCAGTCACCCGGCTGGCTGACGCCATCCAACGACACCGTCATATCTGTCCTGCCGTGGCGGACCCGCCAATTCTCGGGCCGGCACAAGTCGTGCCGTGCCGGGTCAGAACAGGAACGCGGCCGTCGCGGGGTTGGGCCCGGTGCGGCCTTCGGGCGAATCCATGCCACGGATCGTCTGCAGGTCCTGCGCATCCAGTTCGAAATCGAAGACATCGAAATTGGCGGCGATGCGATCCCTGCGGATCGACTTTGGAATGACGATCAGCCCCTCCTGGAGATGCCAGCGGATGATCGCCTGGGCGACGGACTTGCCATGTTTTTTGGCGATGCCTGCAATGGTCGAATCGCCGAGCAGCCGGCCGCTGCCCAACGGGCTCCAGCTTTCGATCCGGATGCCGTGCTTGGCATGAAAGTCCCTGACACCGCGCTGCTGGAACTGGGGATGCAGCTCGATCTGGTTGACGACGGGCGTCACGCCGGTTTCCGCGATGATCCGCTCCAGATGGTCCTGGTTGAAGTTCGAAACGCCGATCGACTTGATGCGGCCGGCCTGCCGGAGTTCGACCAGCGTCTTCCAGGCCTCGACGTATTTGTCCTGGCTGGGCACAGGCCAGTGGATCAGGAACAGGTCGATCTGTTCAACGCCGAGCTTCTCCATCGTCTCGTCGAAGGCGCGCAAAGCCGCATCGCGCTGGTGCGCGCCGTTGCGCAGTTTCGAGGTGATGAACAGCTCGCCGCGCGGTACGCCGGCGCTGCGGATCGCCTCTCCGACCCCTTCCTCGTTTTGATAGCCTTCGGCGGTGTCGATCAGGCGATAGCCGGCCTCGATGCCCCAACCCACCACGTCGGCGGTGATGTCCTGGTCGACCTGCCACACACCGAGGCCGAGTTGGGGAATGGCGGAGCCGTCATTCAATGCAATCTGTTCGGGCATAGTGGGCTGTTCAGGCATGGGGGGGATCCTTTGAAAGCTGGGCCGGGCGTCCGCCCGGCGCACAGCCTATCTAGGTCCGACAAGGGGCAACGGCCAGCCGGCAGCGAACAAATTGCCGAGCGAAGTGCACTTGCAAGTGTGGCCTCGGTCAGGCGTCAGCCTCACCGAGGCCGGCGCACCGCCCGCACCACCCCGGCGGATGTGCTGCCACAGTAGAGGCGGTCGCCGCCATCGGATTCAAGCCCCGACACGCCCATGCCGGCCGGCATGTCGAGCTTCTCCAGAACCTTGCCTGATTTCGGGTCGACGCGGCGCAGATCGCTCTGGTCGCCTTCCCAGGTGGCGTGCCACAGCTCGCCCTCGATCCATGTCACTCCGGTGACGAAACGGTTGGATTCGATGGTGCGCAGGATCGCCCCGGTCTCCGGGTCGATCTGGTGGATCTTGCGCTCGCGGTACTGCCCCACCCAAAGCGTCCCTTCGGCCCAGGTGAGCCCGGAATCGCCTCCGCCGCCCGGCGCCGGAATGGTCGCCAGAACCTGGCCCGTACCAGGATCGATCTTCTGTATCAGGTCGTTGGCAAGCTGGAAGAAATGCTGGCCGTCCCAAGCGGTCCCGGCATGTGCCGCGACATCGATCGAGCGCAGCGCCTGCCCGCTCTCCGGATCGAAGGCGCTCAGCTTCTCACCCGAGGCAAACCAGACATTGTTGCCGTCAAAACTCACCCCGTGCACCCTCTCGACATCACGAAAGGGTCCATATTCGCGCAGGATTTCAGCCGCTGAATGTTTCATGTCTTGATCCTCAACCATATCGTCCCGCCTTTCTAATCGTTCGGCAGCGGCGCCGGGAGTAACAAGGTGGTCGTGAATCCCGCCACCGGCGGCGTCATCCAGCGGCGCGCCCGGCCGTGCCCGAAAAACTGCACCTTGCCGGCCTCGCCAAGCTGCTCCAGCGCCCGCTGCACGCTGCGTTGGCCGGTGCCAAGCGCCAGCGCCAGCGCCGAACTCGCCCAGGATTCACCGTCGGCAAGGAAAGCCAGCACCGCCGCGTGCCGCTCCTCGATCGGCCGCGCCAGCACCAGCACCTCGCGTGCGTGGCGCGGCGCCACCGCGAAGCCCTGGCTGGTCGCGCCGATGTCGGCCAATCCTCGCAGTTCGGTGCGCAGCCGGCCGATCTCGACCCGCAGCCGCGCCCGGTGCGATTCATCGGCGTGCCTGCCGCCGAAGGCTTCAGCGATCAGCCTCGCCCTCGACACATCGTTTGGCCACGCTTCGGCGAGCCTACGGGCCAGCGCAAACAGCACCGGGCGCGTTGCCAGCGAGACCGTTTTCTCCTGTTGGCGCACGACGTAGCGGAAGCTGTCGATCAGCAGCGCCGGCGACGCCTGCAGCGCCTCGACGTCCTCGAGCAGCAGGGGCCGTTGCTCACCACCGGCGATCAGCCGCGCCGCCGGCGTGTCCAGCGCCAGGAATGCGCGGTCGACTTCAGCGATGAGCCCCGCAATACGTGCCTGGCGGGCGGCGTGGCGTGCCCACTCCAACGCCCTGCGCGCCGGCTTCGTTTTCAGGCGCCGCATCGCGATGCCGGCGACGGCGAGCTCGTGGGCGGCGCGCGAGGCCGGCGGAAGCGGCATCGGATCGAGCCCGGCCAGCACGTCTTCGGCCTCGTCGAGACGGCCGATCAATAGCAGGCGGCGCACTTTGAGGTGGCCGGCATGCGCTGCGTTCAGCCGGTCGCCATGCTTTTCCAGCGTCGCCCGCGCCGCGTCCAAAGCCTTGGCCGGCCAGCCGAGATCCCGTGAGACCAGCGCGATCTCGGCCTCGGCAACGACGCATCTGGCGCGCGCCACCGCCTCTCTCGGGCCGAAGCCACGCGCGGCACGCCGCAGCAGCGCCTTGGCGCGATCGAGATCACCAAGCTGCGCCATGGCAATGCCGCGCAGCGCCAGCGCCGGCGGGTCTTCGCGCAACGCGACGCGATCCAGCGCGCCGAGCGGGTCGCCCCCGGCCAGCGCCAGCGCCGCAGCGGTGATCAGCGAGTCCATTCAAATCCCGTCACACTTGTAACTCCCAGCTCGGCGCTGCCCGCCCTAACTTAAATCCGTACCGTCAACCGGCAAGCCGCTTCGGCCAACTCTAGCGGCAACGCGCGGCACGCCAAGGGAGAACCGACAATGCCAACCGACACTCCTCTCCACCCGATCGAAGGCACCGAGAGGATGCGCCACCCCTGCTGCGACGGGCCGGTTCCTGCAAATCCCGTCACACTTGTAACTCCCACCCTCGCGCTTCATCGCCCTATTCTGGCGGACAGCAAGCGACAACAGACTGGCAAAGGAGACGACCAATGACCAAGCACATCGCAATGAAGACCCCGCCGATCGTTTCGAGGCAGGACTGGGAAGCCGCCCGCGAACAGATGCTGGTGAAGGAAAAGGCAACGCTGCGCGCCAAGGACGCATTGGCCGCCGAGCGCCGGCGCATGCCGTGGATGGAAGTCGACAAGGCCTATGTGTTCGAGGGGCCGAACGGCAGGGCGAGCCTCCTCGATCTGTTCGAAGGCCGCCGCCAGCTGATCGTCTATCGCGCCTTCTTCGAGCCCGGCGTGCATGGCTGGCCCGATCACGCCTGCCGGGGCTGTTCGCTGGGCGCCGACCAGGTCGGCCACCTCGCCCATCTCAACGCCCGCAACACCACGCTTGCCTACGCTTCGCGTGCCCCGCAGGCCGACATCGCGCGGCTGAAGCAGCGCATGGGCTGGGAGATGCCCTGGTACACAATCACTGACAGTTTCGACAAGGACTTCGGTGTCGACGAATGGCACGGCCACAACGTCTTCATCCGTGACGGCGACCGCATCTTCCGCACCTATCTCATCAACAGCCGCGGCGACGAGGCGATGGGCACCGTCTGGAGCTATCTCGACGCGACGCCGCTCGGCCGCCAGGAAATTTGGGAGGATTCGCCCGAAGGCTATCCGCAGACCCCGCTCTACTCCTGGTGGAACTGGCACGACAATTACGACGCCGGGGCCGACAAGAAATGGGAAGAAGTGTCTGCTGCCGGCGAGGCTGCATTCCGCGACAAGGGCGAGCAGTAACGGTTGTCCAGCTTGGGTTCCTCTCCCCACCCGGAACCTGTCGTGGCTGGCATAATCATCGAGGATTAAGGCGATGAGCGATATCCACACAGGTGCTGGCAGCACGATCCCGGAAGCAACCACCCTCGGGCTGGCCGACTGGCTTTGCCTTGCCGCGGCACCGACCTTCGCCGTGATGGCGCTGCTCACCTGCATCTTCAGCGGCGACGCGGCCATGCAGTGCATGGGCACCGACGCCTCGCCCCTCACGGGCATGGCCGCGATGTATCTCCTGATGAGCGCCTTCCATCTGGCGCCCTGGCTGCGGGTAATTTCCGGCCGGCAGGCCCGCTAGGCGCAGCGCGCCGTTCCAATTTCAAACAGCTCACACATCGGAGAAGACAATGAGACTGGTCAGGCTGAGAGCGCCCGGCGGCTTGGGCAATCTCGACCTGGTCGAGGAGGATCCGCCCCAGCCAGGGCCGGGGGAGGTGCTGGTCAGGATCCGGGCCTGCGCATTGAACATGCGCGACGACTTTGCCGTGCAAGGCAAGATGCCTCTCGCCGACGGCCGCGTTCCGCTCTCCGACGGCGCCGGCGAAGTGATTGCCCTCGGCGACGGTGTCGATGCACTCAAGCCCGGAGACAGCGTCGTCAGCGTCTTCTATCCCTGGTGGCTGGGCGGCGACATGACGCCCTGCACCCGGCGCGATATTCCGGGAGACAGTTTCGACGGCTTCGCCAGCGAGTATGTCTGCATGCCGGCGCACGCTTTCACCAGGGCACCGGCAGGCTATACGCATGTCGAGGCGGCGTCGCTCACCTGCACCGGTGTTACGGCTTGGCGCGGCCTGGTTGTGTGCGGCAAGGTGAAGCCGGGCGACGCGGTGCTGGTCCTCGGTTCGGGCAGTGTATCGCTGTTTGCGCTGCAATTCGCCAAAGCCGCCGGCGCCAGGGTCATCGCCACCTCATCCGACGATCAGAAGCTGGAGCGGCTCAAGCGCCTCGGAGCCGACGCCGTCATCAACTACAAATCCGTCCCGGACTGGGGTCGCAAGGCCAGGGATCTAACGGGCGGACGCGGTGTCGATCACGTGATCGAGGTCGGCGGACCAGCCACGCTGGCGCAGTCGATTACCGCCTGCCGCACGGGCGGGCACATCGCCCTGGTCGGCGTCCTGACCGGCTTTGCGGCGGAAGTGTCTATCCCCGCCCTGTTTTCCAACCAGATCCGCATCAGCGGCATTTCCATCGGCAGCCGGGCGGACCAGGAGGATATGATCCGCGCGATAGAGACTATCAGGCTGAAGCCCGTCATAGACCGCCATTTTCCGCTGCAGGACATCGCCACCGCCTTCGCGCATTACGAATCCCAAAGGCATTTCTGCAAGGTCTGCCTTGAAGTTTGAGCGCTTCCCGAGGCGCCAGCAGCCCTCAAAACATCCGTGACATGCACGCCGATTTTGATGTGCGTTGGCAACGCAATTCACACCTGGCGGTAATGTCGAGCTGCTCTAACTATGACCGCTCTAACGATTCGCTTGACTGACAAGCGTCACACCCATGGAAAACGCCGAGCGTTTCACCCTGGCCCGGCGGCTCCTACTTCGGGAGGCAGACATGTCGGAAACCACGGTCAATGTGCGCTACATGGTCGACGATGTCGAGGCGGCCATCGAATGGTATGGCAAACATCTCGGCTTTTCGCTTCTCTCTGAGCATGCGCCCGCCTTCGCGGACGTCAAGCGCGGGTCGTTGCGGCTCTTGCTCAGCGGGCCGACCAGCTCCGCCGGACGGCCGATGCCCGACGGCGAACAACCGCGGCCTGGTGGCTGGAATCGCATTCACCTTCTCGTCGAGGACATATCGGCCGAGGTGTCTCGCCTGCGCGCCGCCGGAGTGTCGTTCCGCAACGATATCGTGACACGCCCCGGCGGATCGCAAATCCTGTTGATGGACCCTTCCGGAAATCTGGTCGAGCTGTTCCAGCCCGCTGGCCGCTGAGATTCCCAGTTCAATCGGGTCCGTGCCTTCGTCGTGATTCTGCCTAAGTCGCGATGTCGTTGACCGGCAGCAGCGGGTTGGGAAGGTCGGCCTCGCCGAGCCCGCTGCGCAGCTCGATCTCGATGTCGCGGCATATCTGCGAGATCGGAACGTCGTTGGCGTTGCCTTCGAACGGGTTGGCGCTGCTTTCGCCGACCTGGTCGAGGGACATGTAGGCCCAGCCCAGCAGCGTGCTGAACGGGATCGTCAGCCAGATCGCGACCGACCCGAGCGCGCCACCCAGTTTGCCCATATCGGCAAAGACGGGAACGACCCCGAACGGCAACAGCGTGCAGAAGATCATCACGAACATCGAACTGATGATGGCGTATTGCCGGGGATATGGATTGTTCTTGATGCGATCGCAGCGCGCCTGCTGGTCATGGAAATCGCGGATCAGCTTGGTCAGTTCGCCGTAGATCTGGGGAGGGAGCTTTGTGTCCTTGAACAGCGCATTGACCTGGACAGATTGCAGTTCGAGCAGGGTGATCGCCGGCTGAGGCGATTTCAGGACGTCCTCGGCCTGTTCGGCGAGCAGCGGACGCAATTCGTTGGCGACCGAGCTCGCATCCTCATGGATACGATAGCGCCGCCGATATTCGATATTGGCGGCCCGTGCCATGGATTCCCATGGCATCGGCCGACGCAGAGAAAAACGCAATGCCGTCATCCAGGCGATGTGGCGGTAGATAAGCTGCTTGGCCGTCGGCGCATCGAGGAAATCCCTGCAGAAATTGGACCACAACCGGCTGCTGGCCGTAATTTGCGTAAAAGCCTGCAGCGCGTCGCTGCTGCGGGTGAACACCTGCGAATTCTTGAACCCGGCAACGAGTGACACGGTGGTGCCAAGCACTAGCACCACCGACCACGGCACCGAAAACCCGGCGATGCCTGGAAGACGGTAGGCCGCCACGGCCAGTCCGCTCACCGCCACCATGTAGATGACGCTGCGCCGCGACCACAGCGCGAAATCGATCAGTTTGTAGGAACGGCCTACATACATCGGGTCCCCTCAACTTATCGACAGATGTGGTTTTTCACGGCCGGAATCTCGTCGCCTCATTGTGCCTTTACAGCTCCGAACCGCAACCCGTCCATCAACAGCTTGACCAGCCGGCGCGAGCGGTCGCGCCATTCGGGGGTGTCGGGCGCTGAATAGATGCCGCCCAGCGCGTGCAGCACATCGGAAGCGTCGACGTCGCCGCGGATGGTGCCATCGGCCACCGCCGCCTCGACCAGGCGTCGCAAGGCTTGTGTCACCCGGCCGAACGTGTCGGAAAACAGCGTCGAGTTGGTGGTGAGCACAATGCGCAGGCTGGTCGCCAGGCCGCGCTTGGTGGCGATGTAGTCGACGAAGCGCTGCATCCACTGTTCCAGCGCGACATCGGACGGATGTTTTTGGGCAAGCTCGCCGGCGGCCGCGCACAGCGCCTCCACCTCACGACGATAGACCACCTCGACCAGATGCTCGCGCGTCGGGAAATGCCGGTAGAGCGTGCCGATGCCGACGCCGGCGCGGCGCGCGATCTCCTCCAGCGAGCCATCGATGCCGCGTTCGGCAAAGACTGACACCGCCACCTCGACCAGCCGGTCGCGGTTGCGCCGCGCATCGGCGCGCAGCGGCTTTGCGTCTGCGGCCTCGGCCTTCTGTTCAGCAATGGCGGACGGCTCGCCGGCCAATTTTTTGTCCACATCGTGTCAGGGGGCTTGAACCCGGCCGGGTCAGCCACCACGTAATAAACGGAGGCGCCTCCGTTTTAGTGGAGCACCTTTATCATATAATCAGGGGAACCGGTATGTCACGTCTTTCGAACACGCAAGCCGACATCTCCCCTGCCGACCTGCCTCGCGGGAGATCCTCTGCCATCCCCGCTTTCGCCATCAAGACCTGACCGAACGGTTACCTTGCCCTCTGCGGCAAGGCACCAGTTCAATCCCATCCGCGTCAAGCAACTGGAGCCAGACGCCCATGACCAGCCTTCCCATCACCCTCACCATCAACGGACACCGACACGAACTGGAGGTCGATCCGCGCGTAACCCTGCTCGACCTGCTGCGCGAGCGGCTCGATCTCACGGGTACCAAGAAGGGCTGCGATCGCGGCCAGTGCGGCGCCTGCACGGTGCTGGTCGACGGCAAGCGTATCAATTCCTGCTTGGCGCTGGCGGTCAGCCATGACGGCGCCAATGTCTTGACCATTGAAGGCGTCGCCCACGGCGAGGAGCTGCATCCGGTGCAGGCCGCCTTCATCGCCCATGACGGCTTCCAGTGCGGGTTCTGCACGCCCGGTCAGATCATGAGCACGCTCGGCCTGATCGCCGAGGGACAGGCCGGCGACGATCCCGAACGCATCCGTGAGGGGCTGAGCGGCAACATATGCCGCTGCGCGGCCTATGGCGGCATCGTCGAGGCCGTCCTGGAAGCCCAGCAACAGCTTGTCAAAGCAGACCGGAGGACCGCGGCATGAGAGACTTCGACTACATCAGGTCCGCCACCATCCCCGACGCCATCGCCGCGGCAGCCGAGCCGGGCTCAGCCTATCTCGCCGGCGGCACCAATCTGCTCGACCTGATGAAAGGCGGCATCACCAGTCCCGAGCGTATCGTCGACATCTCTCGGCTGCCGGAGCTCAGCCGCATCGAACGGCTGGACGATGGTGGCCTGCGCATCGGTGCGCTGGTCCGTAATGCCGACCTTGCCTACGATCCGGGGTTCGCGCAATCCTATCCGGCGGTTGCCGAGGCGCTGCTGTCGGGCGCTTCGGCGCAGCTTCGCAACGCCGCCACCGTCGGCGGCAATTTGTTGCAGCGCACGCGCTGCAGCTATTTCTACGACACCGCCAGCGCCTGCAACAGGCGCGAGCCAGGCGCTGGCTGCGACGCGCTGGGCGGAGAAAACCGCCTGCACGCGGTGCTCGGCTGGAGCGACGCCTGCATCGCCACCCATCCGTCGGATTTCTGCGTGCCGCTGGTGGCGCTCGACGCGGTGGTCGAGATCGAAGGCAAGAAGGGCCGGCGCCATGTCACGCTGGAGGAATTCCACCGGCTTCCCGGCGAAACGCCGCAGCGGGAGAATGCGCTGGAGCCCGGCGACCTGATCGTGGCCGTACGGCTTCCGGCGGAGGCTGCCTCCTTCTCCGCCAATGCCCGCTACCTGAAGGTCCGCGAACGCACCTCCTATGCCTTCGCCGTCGTATCGGCCGCGGCGGTGCTCGTCGTTGACGGCGGCAAGATCCGCGCCGCAAGGCTGGCGCTGGGCGGCGTCGCGGCCAAGCCGTGGCGGGCACGAACGGCGGAAGCCGTCCTGCTTGGCGCGGACGCCAGCGAGGCGACCTTCGCCAGCGCCGCGGACGCTGCCTTGGCCGATGCCAGCCCCTCCGGCGACAATGCCTTCAAGATCGAGCTTGCCCGCCGCATCGTGGTCAGGGCGCTGATGTCTGCGCTTTCGGGAACGCCCGAGCGTCTGCCAGCTCTTCCTGCCTCCCCGTTCTCGAACATTCCCGGAGCGCGCCGTGACGCTTGAACTCAGCCTCAACCAGCAACCCGCCCATGCCCGGCAGGGCTCCAGCATCGGCCAGCCGCTGACCCGCCGCGACGGCCTTCTGAAAGTCACCGGAGCCGCGCGCTATGCCGCCGACAACCATCCGCCCGGCATGCTCTACGCCGTGCTCGCTGTCTCCAGCATCGCACGCGGCCGCGTTGCCGCGCTGGATGTCGAGGCGGCCAAGGCACACCATGGCGTGGTCGAGGTGATGACGCCGTTGAACCGGCCGGCGCTCGCCGCCGATCCGGACGCCAAGGACCATCCCTTCATGTTCCGGCTCGACCTGCTACAAAACGATCAGGTCCGCTACCCCAGCCAGAGCATCGCCGTGGTGATCGCCGAGACGCTGGAAGCGGCGACCGAGGGGGCAGCACTGCTGTCGCCGCGCTATGAAGTGCTGCCGGCGCGCGTTGGCCTCGACGGCGCTGAAAGCTTCGTGCCGCGTGCTGTCGGCGTCGGCGGTCCGGCGGTGCAGCACAAGGGCGATGTCGAGGCCGGCCTCAAATCGGCAAAGACACGGATCGAAGCCACCTACGAGACCCCCGCCCAGTACCACAACGCCATGGAGCCGCATGCGATCGTCGTCGCCTGGGATGGCGACACACTGTCGATCGACACACCGAGCCAGGGCCTCGCCATGGCGCAGGGCCGCATCGCCGGCCTGTTCGGCATCGCGCCGGAAAACGTCCACATCCGCAGCCCGTTCCTGGGTGGCGGCTTTGGCTCGAAAGGCATGATCTCCGGGCCGCAGATACTCGGCATCCTGGCGGCGCGTCTCGTCGGCCGTCCGGTCAAGCTGGTGCTGCGGCGTGAGCAGATGTACGGGCCGGTCGGCCATCGTGCGCCGACGCGCCAGACGCTGCGCATGGGCATGGATGGCGAAGGGCGGCTGACGGCACTCGACCATCACACCAAGACTGCGTCGAGCACGTTCGACGATTTCTTCGAACCGGCGGCGGATGCCTCACACACGCTCTATGCCAGCCCGGCCATCGCCACCTCGCACGATGCGGTACGCCTCGATACCGGTACGCCGCTGTTCATGCGGGCACCCGGCGAAGCCACCGGCTCGATCGCGCTGGAGAGCGCTATCGACGAGGCGGCTCACGCCTGCGGCATGGACCCGCTGGAATTCCGGCTGCGCAACTATGCCGAGGTCGAACCGATGACCGGCAAGCCGTTTTCCTCCAAGGCGCTGCGCGAATGCTACACGCAGGCTGCCGTTCGGTTCGGCTGGATGGGCCGATCGTTGGCGCCGCGCCAGATGCGGGACAGTGACGGCTTCCTCACCGGCTGGGGCATGGGCACGGCGACCTTTCCGGCCCTGATGTTCCAGGCCGAGGCCCGCGCCGTGCTGAGAAGCGACGGCAGCGGCGTGATGGAGACCGGCGCGCAGGACATGGGGCAAGGCGCCTGGACCGCCTTCGCCCAGATCGCAGCCGACGGACTGGGACTGGATATCGACCAGGTCGATTTCAGGGCCGGCAGTTCCGATCTGCCCAATGCAGGCATCGCCGGCGGCTCCGGCCACACGGCGACGGCCGGCATGGCGATCCACAATGCCGGCGCCGCCGTCATCGCCAGGCTCGCCGATCTCGCCACCGGTGACGAGCACTCACCGCTCTACGGCGCCGGCAATGAAGGCGTGCTGGCGCGGGGCGGCCGCCTCTATCGGCGCGACGATGAAAGCCGCGGTGAAAGCTATGCCGAGATCCTCACGCGCGCGGGCCTCACCGAGATCGAGGGCCATGGCAGAGGCGCTCCCGACCCGGCATCCCAGGAAACCTATGCCAAGCATGCGCATGGCGCCGTGTTCGCCGAGGTGAAGGTCGATCCGGATTTCGGCCAGATCCGCGTCACAAGGCTGGTCGGCGCGTTCGCCGCCGGGCGGGTTATCAATCCCAGGCTGGTGCGCAGCCAGTATTATGGCGGCATGATCTGGGGCGTCTCGTTCGCGCTGCATGAGGAAGCCATCACCGACCGGCGCTCTGGCCGGATCCAGAATGCCAACCTCGCCGAATATCATGTCCCGGTGAATGCCGACGTTCCGTCGGTCGAGGCGCTGCTGGTGCACGAGGACGACCCTTACGTCAACGCGCTCGGCATCAAGGGTGTTGGCGAAATCGGCATCACCGGCACGGCCGGCGCCGTGGCCAATGCGGTCTGGCATGCAACCGGCGTGCGGCCCCGGCGCTTCCCGATCCGCATCGAGGACCTGCTGGGGTGAGCAGTGCTCCGGGAAGCGGGCGGGAAGCCAAGCTTCGCTTCCCGAACGACGAACGGTGAAGGCCCGGTCCGCCTTCGGGCGGATCAAAATGTCCAGTGGACCTTTTTAAGAGGCTGAACGCCCGAAGGCAGGGAGCGGCAGCGAAGGGCCGGATAGCTGGCGCCAATGCATGTCGCCCAAAAGTGACCTCGGTTTTGATCTCCCCCCTCGAGGGGGAGATGTCGCCGAAGGCGACAGAGGGGGTCGCCGCGCGTAGAGCGCTAACTTCATTCGCCTCAGGAGGTTGCATCCGGTCGGACGGACCCCCTCTGGCTCGCCGGCCATCTCCCCCTCGAGGGGGGAGATCAGCAGCTTCAACGTCAGAACTTGTAGCTGAGCCCGACCCGGTTATCCTGCGTCTGGAGATCGACATGCGTTTCGGTATCCCGCACATCCGTCCTACCCTACTGCGCCGCGCCCTACTCCGGCGATGGCACCGGCGGCCGTGATGTCAGCGCCGTGCCGAAGGCGGCGACAACAACGGCGGCGATCCCGGTGCATTGCGTTACGGTCAGGCTTTCATGCAGGAACAGGAAGCCGGCCAGTGCACCAAGCCCCGGCTCCAGGCAGGTCAGCGTTCCGTAGATACGCGCCGGCATGCGGGTCAGCGCCACCATCTCCAGGAAGAATGGCAACGCGCTGGAGAACAGGCCGACCAGCAGCGCGCTGACCAGGATCGACGGCGCCAGCAGCGCGGTTCCCGCCTGCGCCACGCCGAAGGGCAGCACCAGCACCGCGGCGATGGCCATGCCGTAGGCGGTAGTGCGGGTACCAAGCTCCGCGCCGGCCTTCTGGGCAAGCACGATATAAAGCGCCCAGAAGCCGCCAGCCGCCAGCGCCAGCATCACCCCGATCGGATCAAGCGGCGCGAGCGAATGAATGAAGGGCGACAACAGCAGGATGCCGGCCACCGCCAGCGCGATCCAGGCAAAGTCGCTGGCGCGCCGCGAACTCAAGGTCGCCACCAGAAGCGGGCCGGTAAACTCCAGCGCCACCGCGATGCCAAGCGGAATCCTGGCCAGCGCTGCGTAGAACAGGAGGTTGAGCGCGCAAAGCGTCACCCCATAGCCGACAAGCCATGGCACAGTGGCGCGCGAGGGCCGCATCTGCCAGGGCCGCAGCACCGCGATCAGCATCAGCGCGCCGATGACCAGCCGCAGCGTCGTTGTGCCTTGCGCTCCGATCAGCGGGAACAGGCCCTTGGCGAAGGTGGCGCCGATCTGGATCGACACCATGGCGCCCATCAGTGCCGCGACCGGCAAGGGCGCCGCTTCGCGACCGGCAATTGGCGTCGATGTCACGCGATCCCATCCTCCATACCGCCGGGTCCAAACCCGACCGGCGCATGGAGATAGGGCGAACCGGCCGGCCTGTCGTGAGGCAGCGGCAACTGGCTGCTAGGGCAAGGACTGCAGGCCCGCTATGAGCCTTCCGGGCCGCGAAGCGTTCATTGCCGCAGGCGCAAGGAATAGCTGGAGATGATCCTCTAGGTGCGAGAGCGCAACGACGACGATACGCTTTAGGCGGCGGCAGCCGAGCGCTTGAAGACGATGGTGACCCTCGTGCCCTCGCCGGCGCTCGAATTGACGTCGAATTCCGCCTTGGCATTCTCTGTCAGTGAACGGGCGATCAGCGCGCCGAGCTTGCCGCTCTTGGGCCAGGTCTCGCCCTCCGGCAGACCGATGCCGTTATCGGCGATCACGATGCGGCAGCCATCGCCGTCAACGATGCTGTGCAGAGTGATCGTGCCGCCGTCGCGTCCCTGGAAGGCATGTTTGAGCGCATTGGTCAAAAGTTCATTCACCACCAGCCCGGTCGGCATGGCGACATTGATCGACACTGGATAGGTATCGACCTTCATATCGAGGCGGATGCCCTCGACAGCGTGCGAGTTCATCACCGCCGATGCGATCTGGCTGAGATAGACGCCAAGATCGACCTCATCCTTGTCGTCGTCCCCAGACAGCGTCTGGTAGAGGATGGCCAGCGCGTCGACGCGCCCCGCCAGCCTCTCGAAACGCTTCTGGTCCGGCTCGGCCGCGTTGCGCGTCTCCATCCGGATCAGCGCGGTGATCATCTGCAGATTGTTCTTCACCCGGTGCTGCAGTTCGCGCAGCAGCGTGTCCTTCTCGCGGATGCGCTCATCGATCGAACGCGCATCCTCCGTTTCGCCATGGGCCGAGACGTCGACCAGCGCCACCAGCCGGAAGCAGGCCTTGCCATGGTCGTCCTCGATGACGTTGGAATAGACGTCGACGATCGCCGGTTGGTCTTCCGTCCGCTCCAGCCGGAACGTGCCGACGAAATCGGTCTCCGCTATCACGGCCTCGGAGAGCGCCCGGTCCTTCTGATTGTGCAGGCCGGTGCCGGAAAGCGCCGCCCAGTGCTTCTCGGCGAGCGTCGCCGCCTTGAGGCCGGACAGCCTCTCGAATTCCGGGTTGGCATAGACGACACGCTCCTTCGAACCCAGGTCCGAGACCGCAATGGCGATCGGCACCTGATCGAGGAACTTCTTGAACTGTTCGCTCTCCAGCGCGCTGGCAAGGTCCGGCGTTTCGAGCAACTGCCCGACCGCTTCGGCCTTCTGTGGATCGGATGTCATCTATGGCGCCTGTACTATGCGTGGACGTCATCAATATCAGCCAAGCGACGCGCCCGCCATCACCAAAGCTGGAGGCGGCATTTTCACGCGCCGCATCGGCGATGAGCGGCGCATCCCGCGAGCAGGACAGCGGTAATCATAGGCGCAAGAAGCCGCCCCGCGGCCACCGAGCCACGTTCCAAACCTGTCATGTGAAGTTTTCCCTATTGCTGGTTGGCCGTCACCGGCGTCTCGCCCGTATCTGGTTTGGCCGCCCTGCCCTTGAAGATGCGTCGAACCGTGACGAACAATAGCGGCACCAGGAACACGCCGATCACGGTCGCCGCGATCATGCCGCCCATCACGCCGATGCCGACCGAGTTCTGCGCGCCCGAGCCGGCGCCGCTCGCAATCGCCAGCGGCAACACACCGAGGATAAAGGCCAGCGACGTCATCAGGATCGGCCGCAGCCTTTGTCGCGCCGCCTCCAGCGTCGCTTCGACAAGCCCCATCCCGGCGGTCTGCCGCTCGATGGCGAACTCGACGATGAGGATGGCGTTCTTGGCGGCAAGACCGATCGTGGTCAGCAGGCCGACCTTGAAATAGACGTCGTTGGACTGGCCGAACAGGCTTGCCGCCAGCAGCGCGCCGAAGATGCCGATCGGCACCGACAGCATGACCGCGAACGGGATCGACCAGCTCTCATAAAGTGCTGCCAGGCACAGGAACACCACAAGTGCCGAGATCGCATAGAGCGACAGCGCCTGGTTGCCGGAAAGCTTCTCCTGGTACGACAGCCCGGTCCATTCGTGCGAATAGCCGGCGGGCAGTTGCGCGACGAGCTTGTCGATCTCGTCCATGGCGGCGCCCGAACTGACGCCCGTGGCCGCCGAGCCCTGGATCTCGACCGCCGCCGAACCATTGTAGCGCTCCAGCCTGGGCGAGCCGAATGTCCAGTGGCTGGAGGCGAAGGCCGAGAACGGCACCATCGCCCCGCTGGCGTTGCGGACCTGCCATTTGTCCAGGTCTTCGGGCTGCATGCGGAAGTTCGGGTCCGACTGCAGATAGACCGGTTTCACCCGCCCGCGATCGATGAAGTCGTTGACGTAGTCGCTGCCCCAGGCGGTCGACAGCGTGTTGTTGATGTCGGCCAGGCTGACGCCCAGCGCGCTGGCCTTTTCCTGGTCGATGTCGACCGAGAATTGCGGCTGGTCTTCCTGGCCGTTGGGCCTTGTGTTGGCGAGCAGCTTGCTCTGCCCGGCCAGGGCCAGAAGCTGGTTGCGCGTCTGGATCAGCGCGTCATGGCCGGCGCCGTTGACGTCCTGCAGGTAGAAGTCGAAGCCATTGGTGTTGCCGAAGCCCTGGATGGCGGGAGGCGCAAGCGCGAAGACCTGCGCGTCCCTGATCTTCGAAAACGCGCCCATCGCGCGGCCGGCGATGGCCTGTGCGGCCGAAGCCGGCGATTTGCGCAGGTCGAAATCCTTCAGCCGCACGAAGGCGATGCCGACATTCTGCCCGGCGCCGCCGAAGCCGAAGCCGGAAGCGGTGAACACCCCGTCGACGACGTCCTTCTCCTGGTTGAGATAGTGGTCGGTCACTTCTGCCAGCACGCGCTCGGTGCGGTCCTGGGTCGCGCCGACCGGCAGCTGCACGCTGGTGATCAGGATGCCCTGGTCCTCTTCCGGCAGGAACGAACTCGGCAGCCGGGCAAACATCCAGCCCACGGCAACGACGATGGCAAGGAACACGACGAGGAAGCGCCAGGACCGGTTGATGATGCCATGCGAGCCGTCACGATAGGCAAGCGTACCGCGGTCGAAGACACGGTTGAACCAGCCGAACGGACCGGTCTGCGTCGCATGGTCCTTGGGCGGCCGCAGGATGGTGGCGCAAAGTGCGGGCGTCAGCACAAGGGCGACCAGCACGGACAGCACCATCGCCGAGACGATGGTCACCGAAAACTGCCGGTAGATGATGCCGGTCGAACCGCCGAAGAAAGCCATCGGCACGAACACGGCCGAAAGCACGGTGGCGATGCCGATCAGCGCGCCGGTGATTTCGTGCATCGACTTGCGCGTCGCCTCCTTCGGCGACAGGCCTTCCTCTTGCATCACGCGTTCCACATTCTCGACCACGACGATGGCGTCGTCGACCAAGAGGCCGATGGCGAGCACCATGGCGAACATGGTCAGCGTGTTGACGGAATAGCCGAACAGCGACAGCACGCCGAACGTGCCGAGCAGCACCACCGGCACGGCGATTGTCGGGATGATGGTGGCGCGCAAATTCTGCAGGAAGATGAACATCACCAGGAACACCAGCACGATCGCTTCGGCCAGCGTCTTGACCACCTCCTCGATCGACAGCCGCACGAAGGGCGAAGTGTCGTAGGGATAGACGACCTCGACGCCTTGCGGGAAGGTCGAGCTCAGCCGGGCGATCGTCGAGCGCACCGCCTCGGCGGTGTTGATGGCGTTTGCGCCGGTCGCCAAATTGACGGCGACGCCGGCCGCCGGCTTGCCGTTGTAATTGGCCTGCGTCGTGTAGCGTTCGGCGCCGAGTTCGACCGTGGCGACGTCGTTGAGGCGTACCAGCGAGCCGTCCGTCTGGCTCTTCAGGATGATGTTGCGGAACTGTTCGGCGGTCTGCAGCCGGCTCTTGGCCGTCACAGTGGCGTTGAGCTGCTGACCCTTGCGCGCCGGCAGGCCGCCGAGCTGGCCGGCTGAAACCTGCGTGTTCTGCGCCTCGATCGCCGAGGCAACGTCGCTCGGCATCAAGGCGTATTTGGCGAGCTTGTCGGGGTCGAGCCAGATGCGCATGGCATAGCCGGAGCCGAACAGCTGCGTCGAGCCGACACCCTCGACCCGCTTCAGCGTGTCGTTGACGGTGGCATCGACATAGTCGGCGAGATCGGTCGAGTTCATCTTGCCGTCGGTCGAGACGAAGCCGATGACCATCAGGAAGCCGGTCGAGGATTTGGAGACGGTGATGCCGTTGCTCTGCACCACCTGCGGCAGTTGGGACTGCACCAGCTGCAGCTTGTTTTGCGTCTGCACCTGGGCTGTATCGGGATCGGCTGATGTGGTGAAGGTCAGCGTGATCGAGGCCGACCCGGTCGAGGTCGACGTCGCCGTCATGTAGTCGAGATTGTCGATGCCGGTCATGCCTTGCTCGATGACCTTGGTCACCGAGTTCTCGACGGTCTGCGCGTCGGCGCCCGGATAGGTGGCGCTGATGTTGACCGTGGTCGGCGCGATCTGCGGATATTGCGAGATCGGCAGCGAGGTGAGCGCCAGAAGCCCGCCCAGCATGATCACGATGGCGATCACCCAGGCGAAGATCGGCCGGTTGATGAAGAATACGGACATCGCTCAGTTCCCGGTCGCGGCGGCAGGCGCCGGTTTGGTAGCGGTGGACGCGGCCGGTGCGGCGGACGTGCCCTGCCCGCGATCCTTGACCTCGCCGGTCGTCTCGTCGATCGTCACTTCGACGCCCGTTGCGTCGCCGCCGGGGCGCACCAATTGCATGCCCTCGACGATGACACGGTCGCCGTCGCCGACACCAGAATCCACCAGCCAGTTGTTGCCGACGCTGTTGCGGACAGTGAGCACCCGCGTCTCGACCTTGCCCTGCGCATTGATGACCATGGCCGTCGCCTCGCCCTTGGTGTTGCGGCTGACGGCGCGCTGCGGCACCAGGAAGCTGTTCTGGGCGACGCCCTCCTCGACCAGCGCCCGCACATACATGCCGGGCAAAAGCAGGCGGTCGGGATTGGGGAATTCGGCCCGCAGCGCGAAGGTGCCGGTGGTCTGGTCGACATTGGCGCCGGCGAATTCCAGCTTGCCGGTCTGCGTGTAGATGGTGCCGTTCTCGAGCTTCAGCTTGACGCTGACATTGGGGCCGCTGAACTTCAGCCGCCCTTCCGAGATGGCCTGGCGCAAATTGAGCAGGTTGGTGCTCGATTGCGTGACGTCGACATTGATCGGATCGAGCGAACGGATGGTGGTCAGCACAGTGTCCTGGTTGGCGGTGACCAACGCGCCGGGCGTCAACGTGGACTTGTCGATGCGGCCGGCGATCGGCGCTGTGATCGAGGTGCGGTCGAGGCTGATGCGCGCCGTCTCGGCGCTGGCCTTGGCCGACGCGACATCGGCTTGCGCCTGCGCCAGCGTGGCGGCGGCATCGTCATAATCCTGTTTGGAAACAACGTTCTGCTTCAACAGACCGGCATAGCGGTCGAACTTGGCCTGCGCCGTGGGCACCGCCGCTTGTGCCTTCTGCTGTGCGGCGACCGCGCTGTCATAGGATGCCTTGTAGCTCGCCGGATCGATGAGGTAGAGCGGCTGTCCAGCCGCCACCTCGCTGCCCTCCTTGAACAGGCGCTGCTGGATGATGCCGTTCACTTGCGGGCGCACCTCGGCAACCAGCGAGGCCGCCGTGCGTCCCGACAGTTCGGCCGTGATCGCCACAGATTGCGGATGCAAGGTGACGACGCCGACTTCCGGTTTGCCGGGCGCGCCCATACCGGCGGGGGCGCTGCTCTCCTGCGAGCAGGCCGCCAGCAAAAAGGTGGCGGCGGCGAACATCGCGACCCAGGGCGCCAGACGGCGTGGCGGCTGCGGAGACGGGATAGACTGGATAGACATGGACTGAATGATCTTTCGCTGGAGTTGCGTGCGCGGGCAATCGACCGCTTGGTCGAAGAATGCCGACCAATATCTTGACGGTGGGCCGCGCCGGTCTGCGGGCGGCGACGAGCAATGCTTCGAAGCGGCTCATGTCGCGCTCCTTCTCGGCGGCCGGAGCTGCTCGAAGGTCGAGTAGCTGGCCGCGATGCCCACCAACATCATTATGCCGATCAGCGAGGACATGCCAAGCGTCTTGCCCGAGTCCTGCGCGATCCAGAGTCCTGCGCGGTCCCGAGGTTCACGCGATCTTGCGGTCATGATCTGCGTGGTCATTTGGTGAGAGCGGAAGCGACAGCCGCCAGGCGGCGAAGTTCAGGCGGATCGCGCCCTTCAGCGTGTCGACCGGCAGGGCCAGCGGCATGCCTCGCCCGGCAGGCCCGAACGAGAGCCTCGGGCTGGCGGACGCGAGCAGCCGCAGCATGATCATGGCTTCCCACATTGTCGTGCTTCCATTGCATGGTTCGAACTGGACGTGATTGAAACGAGGGATGGCGGAGAAACGCCCGCCATCCCTCTAGAGAACCGGCCGGCCCGAGAACGGGTTGGGTACCGGGCCGGCCGGTGCAGTCGGTCAGAGTTATCAGTCGTTCCCGGGCTGGGGCGGGAGCTGCCTGCCATCGTTGGGCAGGCCTCTGGGGCCGGCTGCATCGTTCGGCGGGCCGCCCCAGGGACCGGGGGGTGATCCATGGGGACGTTCCGCCGAAGCGAGGATTTCGAGTTGCTCGGGCGTCAGCCTGGCGCGCAGTTCAACGATCGCCTCCTTCAGTCTGCCGGCCGAAACCGCACGGGCGGTAACGTCGTCCGCCAGCTTTTCCTGGAACGCGAAGGGATCGAGCTTGCCGCCGGGACCCGCCGCGTCGGGACCCTTCGCTTCAGGACCGCCGGAGCCACCTGGGCCGAGGTCGGGACCTGACGGCGAAAGCACCGCCTGCAGCGCGCTGGTATAGTCGCGCCAGGCGTCGAGTTGTTCGGTGCGGATGCCAACGCGGGTCTCCAGCGCGGCGAGCCGGGCGGCCAGCATGAATTCCGGCGGCGGACCCATGCGGCGGGGGCCGAAGCCTTCCGATCCAAAACCTCGCGGGCCAAAGCCCTGCGGACCATGCCGCATCGGCCCGTGCGGGCCGGGTCCGGCCATCGGGCCATGGTCGGGTCCATCCTGCATGGCAATGGCAGGTGGCGGCTCGCCAGGTCCGGCGCCGGGATCGGGCTGCGCTGCCAGCGCGGGGTGAATTGCGGCGACGGAAAACAGGCCGAGCGCAAGAAGTCTGCTTCGCATAAAGATGTTCCTTTCTCTCATGCTTCGGACAGTTCAGAGGATAGGAAGCGTCTTTGTCCGCTTCGCGTCGGCGTGTTGCCGAAGGTTTCCGCAAAAGGGCAATTTGTTTCCGAATGTTTCCCATGACCCGCCGGAAACGTTCGGTTGCAATTTTCCATGCCGCTTGGGCCCGGCTCTCCCTATAATCGCGGCAAGCCCCTGTAATCACGGCCCCCTGTAATCACGGCCCCCCGCAATCACGGGCCTCTATAATCATAGGCCTCTACAATCATCGGCAACGGCACGGTCATGCAGTCACAACCCCATATCCTCGTCGTCGACGACGACCGCGAGATCAGGACGCTTCTCCAGCGTTACCTTGACAGCCAGGGCTTTCGCGTCACGGCGGCGGCGGACCGGCGCGAATGCGAGCAACGGCTTGGCTCGGGCCAATTCGACCTGATCGTGCTCGACGTCATGCTGCCGGACGGCTCGGGGCTCGATATCTGCCGGGCCTTGCGCGACCGCAAGCCGCATATCCCGGTCATCCTGCTGACGGCACTGAAAGAAGATGTCGACCGCATCATCGGCCTGGAACTCGGCGCCGACGACTATCTCGGCAAGCCGTTCAACCCGCGTGAGCTCATTGCCCGCATCCGCGCCGTGCTCAGGCGTTCGACGCCCGAGGAGACGCCTGCGGCGCCGCGCGCCCGCATCTACCGCTTCGCCAGTTACAGGCTGGAGCCGGACACCCGCAAGGTGACAGATGCACAAGGCGTGGCCGTCGACCTCACCGGCGCCGAATTCGACCTGCTGCAGGTGTTTCTCGACCGCCCCGGCCGGCTTCTGTCGCGCGACCAGCTTCTCGACCTGACGCAAGGCCGCGAGCGTGACCCGCTGGAGCGTTCGGTCGATGTGCTGGTGAGCCGGCTGCGCCGCAAATTTTCCGACACCGGCGACGGGCCGTTGTTCAAGACCGTGCGCAATGGCGGCTACCAGCTCACCGCGCGCGTCGAGACTGTGGAGAGCCACGCGTGAATTCGCTGCGCCGGCGCCTCATCCTGCTGCTGGTCGCCTCGATCGTCGGCGTCGTCGGCCTGGCGACGGCAGCCGTCATCAGCGTGCGCGGTGGCGGGCCACCCCCGGAACTGACCGTGCCCTGGGTCGCCCAGCAGATGGAACTGGTGATGCGGCTCTTACCCGGCCCAATCCCGGACGTCCTGCAGGTGCAACTCACCGACCACCCGGCCGGCGGCAAGGTCGCTCGCCCTGAAACCGCGATGCTCAACGACGTCTTGCGCCGCCGGGGCTTCGACGTCCTGGCCATGGTCAGCGACAAGGCGAATGAACCCGGCCAGCTTGCATCGGTGCGCCTGCCCGACCATCGCTGGGCGATCATGGAGGTTCCCCACATCAATCCGCCAAGGCGCGAATGGCTGGTTCTGGCCGGCTGGATCTCGCTGATCGTCGCCGGCGCCACCGCCGTCTCCGTCTATTTCACCTCGGTGCTGATCCGCCCGCTCGAGATGCTGGAGGCCGCCGTCTCCAAGATCGGATCGGACGGCGTGCTGGCGGCGGTGCCGGAAGTGGGCTCGGCCGAGGTCAAGGCCACCGCGCATGCGCTGAACCAGCTCTCATCGCGGCTCAGGACCGCCATGGAAAGCCGAATGCGGCTGGTCGCCGCCGCCGGCCATGATCTGCGCACGCCGATGACGCGCATGCGGCTGCGCGCCGAATTCCTCGACGACGAACGCGACAAATGGCTTCACGACCTCGACGAACTCGACCGCATCGCCGACAGCGCCATCCGCCTGGTGCGCGAAGAGGTGAACCAGGACGCCGTCGAAGCGGTCGACCTGGCAAAGACGGTGCGCGATATCGAAGCCGAGATGGTGTCGCTCGGCCATGCCGTCTCTATCGGGCACCTGGACAGGGTTTGCGTGCGGGCCGGAGCGCTCGGCCTGCGTCGCGCCTTGCGCAACCTGATCGTCAACGCCGCCACCCATGGCAAGGCGTGCCGCATCGACCTGGCCCCAGCCGACAATCGCGCCGTGCTGACCATATCTGACCATGGCCCGGGCATTCCCCCGGAACTCCTGAACAAGGCGTTCGAGCCCTTCTTCCGCGTCGACCCCGGCCGCCTGCAATCCATCCCCGGAGCCGGTCTTGGCCTCGCCATCGCCAAGGAAATCATCGAGCGCTACGGAGGGACAGTAACGCTGGAAAACCGCCGGGGCGGCGGGCTGGAACAGAGGGTGGTGTTCGAGGCAGTGTGAGGGGCGTTACGTGCGAGTTCCCGTTGGACGGAATGCCTGCCTCAGAAACAGCGAGCCCTGCGGCGCAAGAAAAGGCGGCGACGATGCTGCATCGCGCAAGGCGAATGATTCCAACCCATTTTCTGCAGCCATGGCAACCCGTACAAATACACACTCCGGGATTTCGTGTGGTTTCACAAATGATTAGGCCTATCTTATTGCCTCAGCCCACGACGTCTCCCCAACCGGTCCAAGTGGGAATCTTTAGCGATTGCTCAAATAAGATTTCAGCCCGGTAGATTTTTTGTGTTGCGCCGCACAATGCGGTGGCCGAACCATTCCTTCGGGGGTTCGTTTGCGACTGGACATACGCTGTGGAGGATTCCGGCACGTTGACCAACCTGTGCTGTCAGTCCGTCGATTTCGAGCCCGGCCCGATCGGCCTCGCCGCGATTGGACGCGCAAAGCGCAGGTTTGACGGTGGCGGCGTCCTGGCGGCTCTCGTCCGCCTTGGCCTGCTTTCCGGAACGACAGGAAGCCGCTGATGGGAAGCGCCCGCGACATCCAACTTGATGCGTTGAGAGCCATCGCCGTGACGATGGTGTTGTATTCCCATTTCTTCGCCGCTGGAGGATCTTCATTCTGGGGCCATATCGGCGTGCGGCTGTTTTTTGTGCTGAGCGGCTTCCTCATCACGCGCCTGCTCCTGGAAGCGCGTTCGGCCGCCGAATTCGAGACCGGCCCCGCGCTGCGATCCTTCTATATCAGGCGAGGCTTGCGGATATTTCCGCCCTATTTTGCCGTCCTGGGTTTCGTATGGCTGGTCGACCTGGACCAATCCAGGGGATCGCTGGTCTGGCATGCGCTTTACCTGTCGAATTTCTGGTATGCGCTGCGCAATGACTGGAACCCTTGGGTGCTGTGCCATTTCTGGAGCCTGAGCATCGAGGAGCAGTTCTATCTTGCCTGGCCGCTGGTCGTCCTGCTGGCCCCGCGCCGCCGCTTCGAACAGATTTGCATCGGCGTTATCGCGCTGTCGCTGGCCTATCGCTTCTATTGGCCGATCACCGCCACGCCGGCGCTGGCGCGCGACCTGCTGCCGCCGGCATCCATGGATGCGCTGGCGACGGGCGCGCTGCTTGCCTGCTGGCGGTCCAGGGGTGCGGCCCTGCCGCAATGGATGCGGCTGGGCTGGCCTGCCTTCGCGGCAGCATTCCTTGTCATCGAATGGTTTGTGCCGGCGCCGGCCGATCCGATACTGGAATGGACCCACTGGCTGCTGCGGCAAGTCCTGCCCCTGGTGCCGCTGATGGCCATCGTCGCCGCCTGTTCGCGCGGCCTTGGCGGCACTCTGGGCAAGCTTGCCGAACTGCCGCCGCTGCTTGGCCTCGGCCGCATCAGCTACGGCGTCTATCTCTACCATCCGATATTGCTGTCGCTTGCCGTCAAGGCGCAACCCTGGATTCCGCTCAACGTCTCCGAGCAAGGGCCAGGGCGATTCCTGGTCGCGGGCGTCGCCACGATTGTCGCGGCTTGGATTTCCTGGGTGGTTTTCGAAAGGCCGCTCAACAGCCTGAAGCGCCACTTCCCTTATGTCGCGCGCACCCGCTCCGCACAGGGCAGCCATGGCGGCTGGCTCGCGACGGCGGCCGGCGGATCGCCCGATGGCCGCACACCGGCGCTCGAACTCCAGCGCACGGATGCAAGACGATGACCGCCGCGCCGCTCGTCTCCGTCCTGTTGCCGGCCTACAATGCCGGTCCCTATCTCGCCGCCGCGCTGGGAAGCATCCTGCGGCAGGATTACGGCCGCCTGGAGATCATCGCGATCGATGACGGCTCGACCGACAATTCGCTCGAGATACTCGAGCGATGCCAAAAGGCCGACAGCCGCATTTCGATCATCTCGCGCGAAAACCGCGGCCTTGTCGCGACGCTCAACGAAGGGCTGGCGGTCGCCCGGGGCGAACTCGTCGCGCGGATGGACGCCGACGACGTCGCCTATCCCTGGCGTTTGTCGCGCCAGGTGGCGCTGTTCGAGCGGCGGCCCGAACTGGGCTTTTGCGGCGCCGGCGTCGACATGTTGATCCGCGGCCGCATCGCCATCGGCAGGCCCGATCCGGTGTTCCAGTTCGGCCGCATCCCTGTATTGGCGATGTTCTTCACGATCTTCATGCACCCGACGGTCGTCTACAACAGGAAGGTCGTCGACGACGGCGTTCTCCACTACGACCAGACCTACAGGCACGCCGAGGACTTCGATCTTTTCCGGCGGCTGGCCGGCCGTTACCCGGCAGCCTTGATGCCCGAAAACCTGGTCGTCTACCGCGTCCACGAGGCAAGCGTGACCAGCCGGCACGTCAAGGAGATGCGCAGGACGCATTTGCGGATCGTGGCTGAGAACCTCGAGCGCGAGGGCCTGGCGCAGGCCACGCGGGACCTGCGCGACATTGGCGATGCAGTCAGCCACGACACCGTCGCCCGCGCGGCCAGCTTCATCGTCGCGCTGGAGGAGGAAATCCGCTCTCTGCCGGCGGCGACGCGGCCGAGCTTCGAGGCCGGCGCGCTTAACCTGTTCTATTTCCTCTACCAGCTCGTGGCCGACGAAAAGCAGCCCGCGCTGACGCATGAATTGCTGACCCGGACCGCGAAATGGAACGTCATCCGGCGCCGCGAACAATATGCGCTGCGGCCCGGCGCCTGGGCGCCCTGGCTCAGCCTCGCCTCGCTGTCGGCCGCCAGGCAAGCCGATGCGATGGCATATTTCTTCAAATCCGCGCCCGCCGCGGCTGTTCTGGCACCTTATCAGGCGGGCTGAGGGATGATCGTCAAAGCCAACCAACCTCTGCAGCGCCATTCGGTGGCGCCCGATCCTGCGCCGATCGGTCGCGACCGCGACCGGTCGACGCCGGAAGTCAGCTTCATCATCTGCACGCGCAACCGCGTCGCCGTGCTCGATGCCTGCATCAAGTCGGTGCAAGCCGCGTGCCGCGCACATGCCGGATTCGCCGCCGAACTCGTGGTTGTCGACAACGGTTCGAGCGACCGCACGGCCGAACGCCTGGCCAGCATCGCCGCTGCGTCGGACATTCCGTTCACGCCCGTTTGCGAGCCGCGCGGCGGGCTGGCGGCTGCGCGCAACGCCGGGCTGAGGCGCGCGCGCGGCCGTGTGCTGGTCTTCGTCGACGATGATTGCGCGGTCCATCGCGACTATTTGCGCGATCTGGAGCGACACTATGCGTCCGGGGAACAATGGCTCATCCGGGGCGGCCGTGTCGAGCTTGGCGATGCCAGGGATTTGCCGTTCACCATCAAGCGGTCGTGGGCGCGCGAGCGGCTGACGCCGGATGTTCATCCCGGCGGTTTCGTGCTGGGCTGCAACATGACGATGCACCGCGATGTCGCGGCCCGCATCGGCTATTTCGACGAACGTTTCGGCGCCGGCGGACCATTGCGGTCGGCCGAGGATACCGATTACCTCGTGCGCGCCATGCTGCTCGGCATCGCGGTCGAGTATGTGCCTGACATGACGATATTCCATCATCACGGCCGGCGGGATCGCAAAGCCATCGAGAAGCTGCACCGCGACTACAGCCTGGGCAATGGCGGGCTCTGCCTGAAGCATGTTCGCCACGCGCCCTGGCTGCTTCGCCATTTCTATTGGGCCGCAAGAGGGGCTATCAGGGAATTGGCGGGAGGACCCGCCTTCGATCGTGAACTCAACCTGCCGCACTGGCCGATCGTCGCCATGAATTTGCTCGGCGCGGCCAGGTTCGCTGTTCTCCTACTGGCCAGACGGCCGCGGACCGAGCCGGTGCGGCAAGATCAGCAAGCCAATGCCCAGGCGAGGTGAAACGCAATAATGCCAATGCTGCCGCCAAACCTGCCGATGCTGTTCCGGGCGTTCGGAAAGCGGCAACTGCGCCTGCTGCCGGCGGTGGTGGTTCTCGGCCTGGTCAGCGCCGTCCTCGAAGGGTTCGGCATCGGCCTGATCATCCCGTTGCTGGGCATCATCATGGGACACGGGGATGCGGCCGGAATGGCAGGCTTCTCCGCCGTCCTCCAGCACGTCGGATCGGGCTTGAGCGAGCGCGACCGGCTGGTCGTCATTTCGGTCGCCATCCTCGGCTCGATCGTCCTGAAGAACGTCTTCGCCTTCGCCAACACGCTGCTGACGACCTTCATCTCCGGCAAGGCAAGTCACTCGATCCGCAGCGCCTTGTCGGAGCAGCTGTTGCGGGTCGGCTACCCGTTCTTCCTGCGGCAGAGCCCCGGACGCCTGCTCAACATCATCTCCAACGAATCCTGGCGGGCCTCCGATGCGATCCAGATCATGCTGTCGGCCATCGTCAGCGCATCGGCCGCCATTATCCTCTTGGCTTTCCTGCTGCTGCTTTCGTGGCGCATGACGCTTTTGGTCACGCTTGGACTGGCGCTCGTCCAGATCGCGCACGCCATCCTCTCGGCCAATCTGAAGGAGCCCAGCCGCAGCGTCGCTTCGCGCAACGGCCACCTCGCCTCGCAGATGCTCCACCTTGTGCATGCCGGACGGCTGATCCGCATCTTCGGACAGGAGAACCGGGAGAAGGCGATATTCGACACGGCGTCAGATGCGGTTCGCCGCGCTTCCTTCGCCCTGCTCGTGCGCCAGGGAGCGCTGCCGCCGCTGACGGAGGTTCTCCACGCCATGCTGTTCCTGGCGGTGGTGATCGGCGCCTGGCTGGCGCAGGTGAGTTTCCCGCTGATCATCGCCTTCGTCATCCTGCTCTACAGGCTGCAGCCGCATATGCGGGCCCTGCAAGGATCGTGGAGCCAGTTGCAGGGCCTGAGTGGATCGCTCGAAGAGGTGACATGGCTGCTGGATCCCACCGGCAAGCCGCAACCGCCGCAAGGCGACGAACCATTCCACGGCCTGCGCCAAGGCATCAAGTTCGACGATGTGACGTTCACCTATTCCGGTACAGACCGGCGTGAAGTGGTGCTGCATGCGGCGACATTCGAAATCCGCGGTGGCCGCTCGACGGCGCTGATCGGCCGCTCGGGCGCCGGCAAGACGACCATCGTCAATCTCCTGTGCCGCTTCGTCGAACCGGACACCGGCAGCATCCTCGTCGATGGATCGCCGCTCGACCGGATCGACGCCGGCCAGTGGCGCCGCCACATCGCCCTGGCCAGCCAGGAACTGGAGCTGGTGGACGGCAGCATTTTTGAAAACATAACCTACGGGCAGGACGCGGCGACAGCCGGCGACGCCGAAGCTGCCGCAAGACTGGCCGAAGCGCATGAATTCATCGAAAGGCTGCCTCAGGGCTATGAGACGCTGGTTGGCTACAGGGGCGTCAATCTGTCGGCGGGACAGAGGCAGCGGATCGCCTTGGCGAGAGCCCTGGTCCGCGATCCCGATCTCCTCATCCTGGACGAAGCCACCAACGCGGTGGACGGGCTGTCGGAAGCGGCCATCGTCGAGACCCTGAAGTCGAGAGCCGGCCGCCGCACGACCATCGTCATCAGCCATCACCACAGCACCATCTCGTTCTGCGACGACGTGGTGATCCTGAGCGGCGGCCGGGTGAAAAAGCAGGCCCCTTTCGGCGCCCTGGCATCGCTCAGCATGGACGAGCTCTACCAGCACGAACCGCTCGACTGAGAAGGCACCGGGCCAGCCCGCGATCGTTTCCCGGGCGTGTCTGCAGGCTCCAGCCGGCGGGTCGTCGAAGCGTTCGAATCAGGAGCCCGGGGAAGTGCCGCTGGCACCTTCCGTGATCGCACCAATGCCGTGCGGAACCGAGGCGCGCTACCTTGTCTGTGCGGCGGACCTGTCGATCCGCCTGGCCGGTGCCCCATTGGGCTTACTCTCCGGGTGAGGTGCCGGCCTCCCATGCACCATACAAAGACCTGAAGCGGGTCCCTGAAGCCCTTCAGCGCCACACGTTTTACGAAGCGGCGCCGACATTCCTGCCGATGCGCCGCCTGCCCGTCGTCCGTGCTTTCTTCGTCATCGCCCCGGCTATCTCGACCACGCCGTCCTCGTGCGGCCTGCCATTGGTGGCCTTGTGGAGCCGCTCATAGGGCAGCAGTTCCTTGATCCGGGCATTGAGCGAGGCGATTTCGGCTTTGAGGTCCTCGCACTCCTGACTCTGCACGTCGAACTGTATCTGTTCGGACGCCTGTTGCAGCGTCAGCTGAGAAAGATTGGCGTTCACCCTGGAAAGACTCATCTTGTCGCTTTCGTTCTCCTGGGTCAGTGCGGACAATCTTTCATCGGCGATTTTCTTTTCGGCCAGGGCATCGTTCAGCTCGCTCTTGAGCCTGGCGATTTCCCCGGCGGCTTCGCTGTTTTCGGTCGACACCTGTTCCAGCCGCGATTGCAGGTTCTGGATCTCCGAGCTCAACCCACGCATTTCCGCCTGGCTGCGAGCCAACTCGGCTTCCTTGTCGCCTTCCATCATGCGGGCGGCTTCGGCCGTTTCCGATAGTTTCACCTGTGCGGCCTCGAGCGACTTCTGGAGCCGTATCTCCTCTTTCTCGCTCTTGCCGAGCGCGGCCAGCAGCTCCGCCAGCCGCGCCGCTTCGCTGGCATGGATCGTCGAGAGCTCGTCGAGCCTATGGCGCGCCTGCGATTCCCGCTTCAGCGCCTTGTCGAGTTCGAGAGACAGGTTGACGTGCTTTTCGCGCAGCATCTTGCTTTCGCGCAAGCGCCTGTTGGCCTCGACCGTCCTGGCGGTCAGCCGCTTGGCGATGTCGCCGAACTCCGCTTCGCGCTTGGCGCTCGCATTGGCTGTCTCCACCAGTTCCAGCCTCACCGCGGCAAGTGCCGCACGAAGCGTCTCCCGGTCCTGAACCAGGCTTGTCTCGCGCTGCTGCAGCGCTTCGAACGCGCCGTCGCGCTCGCGCAACTTTCTCGTCGCATCGTGCAGCTTCTCCGACAGCGCCCTCTGTTCGGCGGCCAGGGCGGCATTTGCAACCTCCAGCTCGTTGGCGCGCAGGATGTCGCTGTGCAGGATGTTGAGGAATTCACGCGTCAAATGGTGCGAGGTGCCGATTTCCGACAGCTTGTCGTTGATCTCCTCCAGATAGTCCCTGGCGTCATGGAAGAGACCCTCGAAGGCGCTCAAGGCAGCCAGCCGGGTCTGTGTATGGGCGGTCAGTCGTGGCGCGGTTTCGGAACTCTCCGCAGCGCCCGCAGCGTCTGCATTCCTGGCATTGTCGTCATTTGCCGCATCGGCCTGGGGTGGCCCGTCATCGGGTGCCGCCTGGGCATCCGGCACATCGTCGCTCCCTGGCGGCGCCAGGTCGTCGGCGTCGAGACTGGCGTCCAGCGCGTCCGCCAAATCGATCTGCAGGTCCTGGATCGCTTTATCCACGTCTTCAGCACGCTTGATCAGGCCTCTGAAGTTCATCACCAAACTCCCCTTACGCATACCTCGCTTCGAACTTAACAAATTGCTAATATATCTTTACATCCGCTGCTCGCGCAGGGGAAGCCCCGTCGGCACAAAGGTAAATTTGGGACATTTTGGGGGTTTGGATGGCGCGAGCGACGCGCGCGGCCTGGTTCCTCGTCCCCACGGAGTGGGGGAGAGGTGGCTCGGGCGAAGCCCGAGGCGGAGCGGGGGAATGGCTCGGCCTCAATGAATTCAGAAGGAACCCGCCAGCGTCGCGCTGCCCCCTCTCCGCCTCGCTACGCAAGGCACCTCTCCCCCGCTTTGCGGGGGCGAGGAAAAAAGCAGCGGCGCCTCACCCCGCCATGGCCAGCGGCACGGCGCTCTTGTTGGGGATCTGGATGTCGATTTCCAGCGTCGACATGGTCTCGCCGCGGTCCATCGAGACCTGGAGATAGTCCTGGTCGATCTGCACATGCTTGGCGATGACGGCCATGATCTCCTCGCGCAGGATGGAGACGAGGTCGGGCTGGCTGCGGTTGCGGCGCTCGTAGGCGAGCAGCACTTGCAGCCGCTCGCGCGCCACCGGGGCGCTGGAGCGCCGCTTGAAGATGTCGAGCAGGTTCATGCCGCCCTCCTTCCCAAAAGACGATCGAGGAAGCCCTTGCGCTCGAAGGGCACGATGACGGGCAATTCCTCGCCCTCCAGCCGCCTGGCGGCGTCGATATAGGCCTTGGCAGCTGTGTTGAGCGGCTCCGACAGCGTCACCGGCGAACCGAGGTTGGAGGCGCGCAGCACATCCTGGCTTTCCGGAATGATGCCGAGCAGCGGCACCGACAGGATTTCCAGCACGTCGTCGATCGACAGCATTTCGCCACGCGAGGCGCGCGCCGCGTCGTAGCGCGTCACCAGCACATGCTTGGCGATCTGCTCGCCCTGCTCGGCGCGCAAGGTTCGGGCATCGAGCAGGCCGATGATGCGATCGGAATCGCGCACCGACGACACTTCCGGGTTGGTGACGATGACCGCCTCGTCGGCAAAGCGCATGGCGAGCTGCGCGCCGCGCTCGATGCCGGCCGGGCTGTCGCAGAACACGTAGTCGAACACCGAGCGCAGCTTGTCGATGACTTCGCCGACGCCCTCCTCGGTCAGCGCATCCTTGTCGCGCGTCTGCGAGGCCGGCAGCAGGAACAGCGTCTCGACCCGCTTGTCGCGGATCAGCGCCTGCGAGAGTTTCGCCTGGCCCTGGATGACGTTGACGAGGTCGAACACCACCCGCCGCTCGGCGCCCATGATCAGGTCGAGGTTGCGCAGGCCGACGTCAAAGTCAACCAAGGCCACCTTCTTGCCGGTCTTGGCCACGGCCGCCCCGAGGGCCGCCGTCGAGGTCGTCTTGCCGACGCCCCCCTTGCCCGAGGTGACCACCACTACCTTGCCCATTGAATAGCCTCCGTTGTTGTTGTTTTCTTGGTCGAGCGGCCCGGCCGCCCAGTATCGAATGTCAGCTCAGCGTCGAAACCCGCAAAGCGTCGCCGTCGAGAAACGCCTGCACCGGCTTGCCGCGCGAAACCCCTTCCATCTCTTCGGCGGTGACGTACCAGCCGTCGACAGCCAGAAGCTCCGCCTCGTTCTTGCGGCAGAAGATGCGCGCGCCCCTGTTGCCCAGCGCACCCGCCGAGGCGCGCCCGCGCAGCGTGCCGTAGACATGGATCGAACCCGCCGCGATGATCTCCGAACCGGACGCGACCGAGCCGAGCACGATGACATCGCCATGCGGATGCACGACCGCCTGGCCCGAGCGGATCGGCGCTTTGATCATCAGCGTGCCCGAAGCCTCCTGCGCAACCTGCGGCTCGCTATCGCCCGCCTTGCTTGCGTCAACCTTGCCGCCCTTGTCGGGGCCGGCTTCAGGCGCCCTGCCCTCGGCCCTGTCGAAACTCTCCGCCCGCGCCTCGCGGGGCAGCAACCCATCCGTCGTCGCCTCCTTGGCGCCGACCAGCACCGGCGGCAGGTTGGGCTCGAGTGCGGTGTGGCCGTCGAGCTCGATGGCGTAGATGCGGATGCCGCGATGGCCAAGCACGTCGACCAGCGATTCGATCGCGGCGACGTCGGGCTTCAGCGTGTTGAGATCAAGCACCACCGGGCGGCCGGCAAAATAGCCCGGCGAGTTGCCGATCCAGTGGTCCAACCCCTCCAGCCAGGCCGCCAAGGGTGCCTCCGGCGTCAGCGTGAAAGCGACGAAAGAGCGGGCGCGAAAGCGAATGGATTTGGCCTCGAGGGGGGCGGCAAAGGTCACGGCTGGCGAATCCTTACTGAGAGGTAAACGCTAGCGAGGGAATGGTTAACGAATGGTTAATGCGAGGGGATAGGAGAGGGGTTGGAACGGCAGGCCTGACAGCCTCGCGCCGGCGCCGCGCGGCGCGTTGGAGGGGCGAACACACCCGATGGTTAGAGAAGCCCTGCAAAGGCACCAATCTTTGCGAGCTCTCCCCCCACCACAGCAACGCTATTTGAAATCATAGCGACGAGTCGCGATATATTTCAGTGCAGGTTTTCGAAAATAATCGTGTGTGACACTCCATCGAATACTTGCGCGACGTTATATGCCGGGTAATGTTCTCGGCGGGTGGTTGTTTTGAAAAGTGGGGATGCCTAGACAAGGCCTGTAGGCGAAATCAAAATAACCGATGATATACCTCCCGGATGTCGAAATATACCGATAAATAGCTGCGAGCTTCTGGATCCGGGAACCATGCCTGTGAACAATGCTGATCGACTGCGATAACGTCGACTCTTTGGATTTTCCATCAGATTCACTTAGAGAAAAATCGAAAATGAGAAATTGATGCCAGTAAGCCGTAAAAGACGCACAAATAGAATCCTTAAATTTAAGAACAAACTTCGCGGATCTCAGTTTAGCTCATCCGGATTTTCGTCAGCAAGAAGCAGCCTTCCCATCTCTGAAGTCCGTGGGTTCTCCACATGGTCCTCCCGCGTCGCACGTCAGTCTTTGACACTTAAGGGTCATTTTCCACGCCATGTAAAAGATATTTCGAGTTATCCACCACTAGAGCCTGCCAGCCTTGGGCGCGAGCTCGAATGGGCGCTCGGCATGTTTGAGAAGAATACCGACACTTTGAGGAGCTATGTCAAATCGCGAAATCAAATTGAGACTTATCTCACCAATGGGGACCTGAAGAATGCCATCGACTTGGTCGACGGTATAAACAGCTCCATCTGCTGGTCCATTGAGATGCTCGGACTCCGAGTTGCACTCACTCGCGCCCTCTATGGGCTTGAGGCTCAAAAATCCTGGATAAACTCCAAAGAAATTCCCGCATCATCACTTGCCCCCAGATTTTTTACTTATTGGCTTGGAGTGAGATCGGAGGAATATCAAAATCCATTACTCTATGCAGATGAGATGCGAACGCGTGTAAATCAATTCGAAATGAGTGAGCAAAGTAAGATCTTTCTAAGATATCACTTATTTAACGATTCCGTCGAAGACATATTCGAAGCCGATCTAATCGCCGCTCACACAACTCACTCCATATTGGATCAGTATGAATGCTGCGTCCAGCTCGCAAGAACCGCCGCAGCTGAAATGCGAATATCCTCTGAGTTTTACTACAGATCCTTGCTACCTTTCATGCAGTCTATCGAAGACAGGCGATTTCAAAAACTGTCGTTTGCTTTCGGCCATATAGGCTCAGTGAACGACATAATTTCAAGAACTTACGCCGCAGATCAGTATGCCTTGGATCGCACGCGGGCCAGGCCAAAAGAACTGAATGACTTGGAGGCCGCACTCGCCCTCAGGGGGAACGATTTTGGATCCGACATTCCAACCAACTTAGATCCGGTCGTTTATCAGTCCATTCGAAACATCTCTCAGCCGGGGCAGCCATTCACTGACGGCCATACGGCGCTAAGCCGATATGCACTCCTATATCCCAATTTCGAAATAGGCCTGTGGTGCAAGAGCCTCCTTGCAACCTTGGATACCGCATCAGTTGAATACAGGCACAGCGCATACGTACTTCGATTTCTCGCCACCTCTGCATTTGAACCATTTGTCGCGCCACATCTACCGGAACCATTGACCCAACCCTTTTTGGACTCGATCCAGCGTCGCTTCGAGGCAGGGCCGGTTACAGCATTCTATAATGCGGCTTCTTCCGCGCCGCCTTCTCCCAGTAAAATTCGACACGGATCGATAGCCGTACACGAGGCAGCATTGGTGTCCGCTCGAAATGCGAAGGATCTGTCTCTCGTGTATGAATACTCGTCCATACTCCGTGTCCGGTTCTCGGCAGCGACGCGGGAAACCGTCCAATGCGAAGTCCTATCGTTGCTGGCACTTGAACGGATAACAGAGGCGGTCGAGGTGGCTTCGGCGATCTATAGACAGAGTTCAGAACTCGTCGTCTGGCTACCCCTCAAACAGCTCGCCTCAGCCCTGAACGATAGCGTCGTTGGACGCGAGCAACCCTCCCTTGCGCTAGCTGAGGTGCTATGGCTGTTGGCCGAAAATGTAGATAGAGAGTTCAGATCGTCGGTAGTCTACGCGATCGAGAACTACCTGGAATGTATCGGCATCTCGCAGCCGTCAGATATGCCGATTGACGACGTGCGAAAGGACGCGGCCCTAAGGGACTTTTTATTCCTTTACTGCTCTCGAGATGTCCTTGCTTTGTCGCTGAATTATGCCGACCAGCAGGCACTCGAAGATGAGCGTATAAGGATACTGACACTTCTTCGAACGGCCCACCCCGACTCGGCTTCAGCCTACGAAGACAAGATAACAGCCATTTTGCGTCAGCAAGAAATTGGGAAGGCTCTCGCGTCGCTCCAAAGAAGTAAAATTTCCATGGATGAGGAGCAAATTCGCGAATGGGGGCACAAGACGATAAAAGATAAATTCGAGCGCTTTCGCGCATTAGTAGATGCCGGAATGTCACCAGTTTCCGCCGACTATGCTGACGAATTGCTTGATAGCCTTGCGAAGGGCGAGACAAACACGGTTGCTTACCAGATACCTGACAACGAGCCCGCGACCTTATTTGCGGAGATTTTCTATCAACTTTGCCGCGAATGCTCCCTAAATGCAAAGCATGGTATAAATAGCTATTTAAGTCTGCGCATTAGACATGGAACGATTTCTGGCCAGCTTCGAAGACCCTCCCAAGAGCAGCATCTATTGTCGATGGTCGGCAGTGATGACGATGAATATGCCCCCAACATTCACTGGTATGATGCGCTGAAAGTGGAAATCGGTGAGAATCCTGCAGCATCAGTGTCATACACGCTTGCTTCTTTTTCGAAGGATTATGATGAGCTTATCGAACGGTTTACGAGCGAGTACGTACAAATAAAGCGACCCGAGAAACCGAATGGCCTCATCGAATACCGCATGAGAAACGAGGTAATGGTTGTATTTTCAGCAGAAGCGTCGAGCCTTAGTTCGTTCGATATATTTTTCGACGAATTTTTGAAAATTTACTGGATTCACATTGGCCAAATGCTTGCCGTGGTTCGTTCCTATATAGACACCGATCTTCGCGATCAATTTGGCCTGCTTTTCGAGCGACTGCGTTCAGATTCTGTGGATGCAATGGATGGTCCGCCGGTTCCTATGCTTAATGACGCCCTTCTTCGTGCGCGCTCCGGTTTGAATGAATCTATTACTGAGATGTCGACATGGTTCGATGTTCCCCAGACCATAGAAAACTCGTTGTTCGCTTTCGCCGACTTGGTAGAGATTGGAAAGGAAATGGTCCGCCGCCTGAATCCAGAGTTTAACCCTCGGGTCTCAATAGTAGATAGAACTGATATAAAACTCAGTAACGCGCTGGTCGTGTTTACCGACGCTCTATTCATACTTTTTGGGAACGTGGAGAAGCATTCCGGAATGATTTCTCCCCGTGTCGACGTCGACGCTGATCTTGTTGGTGACTGTATCCAGGTCAGATTTGTAAGCGATTGCGACGACATCGAAGTGCATCGGGCATCTATCGAAGCGGCGATGGAGAAGATGCACTCTGCGGACCACGCTGGCGACGTGAGCAGAGAGGGGGGAACCGGGTTTCCAAAGCTAGCGAAGGTGATGTCATTCTCCAGAGATCCGACCCCGATCGAATTCTCGATAGATGCTCCTAGCAGTCGGTTCGCTGTTATTCTGCGATTCAGCGCCAGAATTATCGAACCTAAAAGTGAGGGAGCTAACTTTGCGAACCTTGGTGGTTGAAGATGATGAAAACAAGCGCCGGCAGGTGATGGACTACCTAGCCGCCAAGCACCCGGAAGTCGCCGTCGAACACTCTGGCTCACTAGTTTCCGGGTTAAGGAAGCTCAAAGAGAAGGCCTTTGATTTGGTTATCCTAGACATGACGTTGCCGAACTATGAAACTTCAAACTCCGGATCTACGAGGATGCACGCTTTTGGCGGCAGAGAGTTTTTGAGGCAAATGGCACGCGCAGGACTGCATGGGAAGGCAGTGGTTCTGACCCAGTTTGAAAGTTTTGGGGAGACTTCGAATTTGACATTTTTGCCGGATCTGGATGCAGAGCTCCGCAACAAATACAAAGATGTCTATCTAGGTGCGATATATTATCACGCATCGCAAAGTGAATGGACTGGAGAACTGACAACAATTATTGGAAAACTGAGCGAAAAAATATGAAAATACTTCTTGTTGACGACGATAACGACAAAGCTAGAGATGTATCTAGGGTTTTACTTGAGGCCGGCGTACACGATCAGCGAGACATTGAGCACGTTACCAACGCTTACGACGCCGCTCAGGCGCTGAGAAGAAGCAAATTTGACTTACTAATACTCGACCTCGTTATTCCGAACACAAAAACCGATGACCCAAAAGCCGATGGCGGCAAGCTCCTTCTTCGAGATATAAATGGCCGTCCAGGGTTCATCCATCCGACATATATCATAGGACTCACTTCTTTTGACGACGCAAGGGAGAATTCTACTATTGATTTTAATAGAGGCCTGTGGACTATTATTAAGTTTGATCGCTCTTCGAGCGATTGGATAGACATGATTAGGTCTAGGATTCGATATATACAGTCGTCAGAGGCCGCCACGACCGCAGGCGCTAATTATGGCGTCGACCTTGCCGTCGTTTGCGCGCTGCGGGAACCAGAGCTTCGTGCGGTGCTTGGCCACGATTACGATTGGCAGAAGACTGAGAAGCCACTGGACCCAACGATATACTGGAAGGGCACTTGGCAGGATCGGAAGGGCAACCTGCGAACGATTGTGGCTGCTTCAGCGGGCAATATGGGACTGGTAGCCGCATCATCATTGACCGCCAAAATGGCAATGCACTTCCGACCTAGAGTCATTGGGATGTGTGGAATTTGTGCAGGCCGCGAGGGAGATACAGAACTGGGTGACGTTATTGTGGCGAATCCTTCATGGGATTATGGAAGTGGAAAATTTTCAAACGGGGACGGTGGCTCAGATTTCGCCCCTCATCCTACCCAAATCCCGTTGTCGCCCACCCTTCGCAGAGTCGCTGAGATGGTTGCAGATGACGGATCGTTTCTAGATAGCTTAAGGCGGAGCTATTCCGGCTCGCCTCCTAAGACTGCTCTCAAACTGCGGATTGGGCCGATGGCGAGTGGCGCTGCGGTACGCGCAGATGATAGTTTTTTCGAGGAACTAGCCAAAGCCAACAGAAAGGTCTTGGCGGTAGAGATGGAGGCGTACGGCGTCTTCGCGACGGCAAACGAAATGCCAAGCCCACGAGCCGACGTGTTAGTGGTTAAGGGCGTTTCTGATTTTGCGAACTCGAACAAGGAGGATTCATTTCAGGATTATGCAGCTTATGTTAGCTCTGCCTGCCTGCTAGAGATGATAGAGCGACACTTCTCTGAATAGCAGACATTATCGGACGATGTAGGTAACTATAGAATATACGGCCCGCGAGCAAGGACACCGCGACGTCTTGGTAGCTTAGCATGCAGACCTGCGGCTGACGGTCCCTCCGCCCTCAATGCCGCCTAAAATACTGCACCTTGCGCTCATACTCCTCCGCCGCTTCCGCGTATCAAACGTCCGCAAATTCCCCCGTCTGCCGATCTTTTCATCCTTCTTGCGGGATAAAGGCGGTATCTTCCGTCCTTGAGTTTCGGGATCATTTCGCTCTCCCTTGGTTAGGACCGATGACGGCCGAACGCGCATTCCCCTTCGGTCCTTCAAAACGGATGCACGACCCGACGACACAGGTTATGTTGCCCCGTCCGGCCGAGGTCAGCGAAGGGGGCATGACATGCAGACAATGCCGATAGCGCATCAAGCCGCGCAACCCGTGGCCGGCCCCTCCCTGGCCGGCTATCCGGCCGCCGTCCTGTGCTGGCTGCTTTCGGCTGGTGTCTATATCGCGGCCAAATGGGTGGCGCCTGAAATGCCGCCCTGGGGCCTCTGCTTCTGGCGGCTGACGCTTGCTTGCGCCATCCTGCTGCCGATTGTGCACCGTCATCACAAGGCGATGATCGGGCTTTTGCGAACGCGTGCCGTGGAGGTCGTCGCCGTGGGGGCGATCGGCCTCACGCTGTGCCAGGGTATGATCTACCATGGCCTCAACCACACCGACGCCACCACGGCCGGGATCATCATGGCGCTGTCGCCTGTCATGACGATGGTGCTCGCCCGTTTCGTGCTGGGCGAGCCGCTCGGGCTATGGAAGTCGCTTGGCGCGCTGGTTGCGCTTGCCGGGATGATTTTAATCGTTGCCCACGGCAACCTGACGGCGCTGTTGCAACTCAAGCTCAACGCAGGCGAGCTGTGGATCGTCGGCAGCGCGTTCTGCTGGGGCCTCTACACCGTGCTTTTGCGCCGTGCCAAATTCGGCATCGAACTCCTGCCGATGGTCGTGCTGCTGCTCGGCGCCGGTGCGCTGGTCGCCTTGCCTTTCCATGTGTGGGAATTGTTCAACGACGAACGCTCCGCCATGGACGTCGACAGCCTTCTCGCGCTCGCCTATCTGGCCGGCCCCGGCGGCGCCCTGATGTACTATCTCTACAACCAAAGCGTGGAAACGCTCGGCGCGAGCCGGGCGAGCATGCTGCTCTACCTGCAGACGGTGTTCGTGGCCATGCTCGCCTATCTGCTGCTCGGCGAGGGCTTGCATGACTACGACCTGGTCGGTGCGGCCTTCATCGTCGCCGGCATCGTCCTCGCCACCGTGGTCAGGCCAGCTCAACCACGCGTGGCGTAGAGATCTTGCGGGTGACGGCTGTGTTCAGCGCCGGTCGTATTGGCGTTTGGTGAGTCCATCGCGACGGTCAGCGGCCCCCTCAATGCCGCTTGAAATACTGCACCTCCTTCTCGTGCTTCTCCGCCGCCTCGCGCGTGTCGAACGTTCCGAGGTTGCGCCTTTTCCCGGTCTTCTCGTCCTTCTTGCGCGAATACAGCCGGTATTTGCCGTCCTTGAGTTTCCGGATCATCTCGCTCTCCCTGGCTAGGATTGGTCCTGATCAAGGCCTTGAGGGCCGCGCGGCTCAGCCTGTCGATCACCGCCGTTCGCCGCCTATGATCATTCCTCCGGTTGCGTCAGGGATGAACGCCGTTCCAATCCGAATGATCCAGAATTTGCGTGATCGCGCGAGCTTTGGTGCCGGCGTTTTTCTCGCGACGTTGAAAATGGGCGCGGGGCCAAAACGCAAAACCCGTCTGTGCGGCGGGTCACTGGCGCAAATCAGCACCATAGCCAGAAATGTAGCATAGCTGCCCTCACAGGTCAAGAAAAAATTCCTATCGACATCGACACAAGCTGCCCGCCGGACACATGCATTCCCAGCCGGCGGCGCATTGCAGTGGAGGCCGACATTCGAACGAAATAGATCCAGCTTGACGGAACATTAGTCATAGCTAATTGTTGATGTGCGCGGCAGGTGGTGCCCTCCATCGCCTGCCGAAGATCGGCCGTCCGATCGGCCCGCGTCCTCCGCCAGAGGCGCGGGCTTTCGCTTTCGCGTCCAGCGCAAGTGATGACCGACCAGCCCCGTCGCAACCTGAGCGTTTTCGAGAACCCGCATTGGCGGGCCGTGCTCACGACCAAGCCTAAGGCTCTGGCGATGGCGAAAAAGATTGGCGACAGAGCCGAAGAGATCACGCCGAAGGCGATGAGGCGTCGCCGTTTTCGTCGTTCTTTGAGTGAAGGGAGCCGTTATTTCCGTCCTTCAGCTTTCGATCATTTCGCCAGTCCCTCATCGGGGTTTCGCCGCCTTTTGGCCTTGAGCCTGCGGGCGGCTTGCTCCACCGCGGCGCGGTCGTTGCCCAGGCGCTCGATCAGCGCCTCTGCCTCGTCGCCCGATATGCCGGTGCGCACCGCCAGCGCCTCGACCTCCAGCACGTCGGTGCTGGCGATCTCGCCGGTTTCGGGCAGCGCATCGTCCGCCGTCAGCGGCAGGGCCGCCTCGCGGTCGATCTCGGCCTCGGCCTGGTGCCAGTGCCGTTCGGGATCGCCTTGCATGCGGCCTTCCCGTTCCCAGATCTGGTAGGCGCGCTCACGAATTCTGTCGTCCCGGTCGTCGCTCATGGTCAGTCCTCCTTCGGGTCAAGGCTGAACGCCGCGCCAATGCGAACGCTCCGGAAAATCCGCGTGATCGGATTGTGCGGCGCGCGGGCTCTATTGGCATTGCCGTCTCGGCCCGCCGGAGTATGGCTGGTAGGAGTTGTCTTCCGGGCGGTAGGAGCGGTAGCGGCTGAAGCAGGAATCGACATGGTCGGCCGAAAGCGCTGCGCCGCCATCGTCGGCAGCGTAGACGCCCAGGCCAGCGCCGTTTTCGTCGCCATCGCCGGCGGTGAGCTGGGCCGCCTGACCGGCGGCTTCGAGATAGGGCGAGATGCAGCGGCGCAGCTGTCCGCTGTAGGAGAGATAGCTGTTGTCGTCCGGATGGTAGGAGCGATAGCGGCTGGCGCACCAGGCGAGATGCGGAGGCGGCAATTCGGTCGCCTCGGGCGCGATGGCGCCGGTGACCGTCGGGTCGGGCGGTGTTTCCCGCGGTTTGGCGGGGATGTCGGGCGGCGCGGGCTGGGCGGCCGGCAGGCGCTCGAGGCCTTGCCCCGCTTTGTTCACCGGCAGCGCTTTTTTGGTCCACAGCTCCGCCACGTTGACGGTGGCCGTTGCCTGGTGCGGCGGCTTTGCGGCAAGCAGCCAGGCGGCGAAGCCCAGCCCGCTGCCGAAGACCGCAAGAGTCAGCACGAAGCCGCAGACCAATCCCAAAACCGCTTTCACGTCACGCTCCTTAAGTCCCTGCTCATAGAATGCAGGGCCGCAAGGCTGGTTCCAGAAAAACGCCGGGTGCACGCGCCGAGCGCGCCCGGCAAGAGGCGCCAAGGGAGGCTCAAAAGAGCGCCCAGACACAGTTCAGAAACAATATTCAACAGTTCGGAAAAACTGGCGAAAAGATCGGATGGCATAAGCATCCCGCAACAACTGGAAAAATGGCCATGCCGGGCAATGCCCGGCCTGGACGGGAAAGTATGGGAATGGATCACGGTGTCGATATCGCCGAACTGGACGCGGAACGATCGGGGCAGGAAAGCGGCCTCGCAGGGTTCGATGCGCTGGTAAGAACGGCCCCCGCGACAGCCAGGCGCGGGCAAATCCTGACGGGCGCCGACTTTGCCCGGCAAGGCCTGCCCGGTGAGCGGCTCGACACCGTCTTCGAACAGCTCGCCGAAATGTTTGCAGCGCTGCCGGCGGTGATCTCGGACGGGCGCGTCTGGACCTATCGTGAACTGGACAGCCGGGCCAACCAGTTCGCCCGTCTGCTGGTCAAGCGCGGCGTGCGGCCGGGCGACCGCGTCGGGCTCATCCTCGACCGCTCGGCGGAGACCTACGTCGCGCTGCTCGCCGTGATGAAGGCAGGCGCTGCCTTCGTGCCGCTGGCCACCGCGTTCCCCGAGGAGCGGATGGCGCTCATCATCGAGGACGCCGGCGTCAGCCTGATCGTCACCATCGCCGCCTATGCGTCGCGCGCCGGTCAGCTGCCGGTTCCGCATCTGCTGATCGACAGCGCTGCCGCCGAAATCTCCAGACTATCCGGCGCGCCGCTGAAGCCGAATGCGAAGGCCGCTTTGTCAGACGACACCTGCTACATCCTCTACACCTCGGGCACCACAGGCAAGCCCAAGGGCGTCGTCATCAAGCACCAGAGTTTCGTCAATTTCATCCGCGTCGCCGCCGCCTCCTACGGCTACCGGCCGGGCGACCGCGTCTATCAGGGCATGACCATCGCCTTCGACTTTTCCTCCGAGGAGATCTGGGTGCCGTTCGTCGCCGGCGCGACGGTGGTGCCGGCACCGGGCCAGATGCCGCTGGTGGGCGAGGAACTGGCCGATTTCCTGCGGCTCCATGACATCACCTGCATCGCCTGCAGCCCGACGCTGCTGTCGTCGATGACATCGGATGTGCCCAGCCTGCGCACGCTTCTGGTCGGCGGCGAGGCCTGCCCGCACAATCTAGTGGTGCGCTGGTCGAAGCCGGGGCGGCAGATCCTCAACACCTATGGCCCGACCGAGGCGACCGTCACCGCCACAATGGGCGCGCTGACGCCGGACAGTCCCGTCACCATCGGCGCGCCGCTGCCGACCTACTCGATCGTCATTCTCGACGCTTCGCTGCCGCAGCTTGCCGAGCCCGGCGAACTGGGCGAGATCGGCATTGCCGGCATCGGCCTCGCGGTCGGCTATCTCAACAGGCCCGACCTGACCGAACAGAAATTCATCGCCGATTTCGTCGGCCTGCCGAACAACCCGTCGAAGCGCATCTACCGGACGGGTGACCTTGGCCGCATCAACGACCAAAGCGAGATCGAATATGCCGGCCGCATCGACACCCAGGTGAAGATCCGCGGCTACCGCATCGAGCTCGGCGAGATCGAGGCGGTGCTGCTCGACCAGCCCGAAATCGCGCAAGCCGCCGTCACCACCTGGGAGATCGAGCCAGGCCGCGTCGAACTCGTCGCCTATTACGCCGCGAAGGCCGGCCAGCCGGCGATCTCACGAGCTGACCTCGCCAGGACGATGAAGCGGCGCCTGCCCGATTACATGGTGCCCTCCTATCTCGAGGAACTGCCGGCCATCCCGATGACCGTTTCCAACAAGGTGGATTTGCGCCAGCTGCCGAAGCCAACAAGTGTGCGGCTTTCGGGCGATCGCGCCATGGTCGCGCCCGGCAATGACGACGAGCGTTTCCTGGCCGAAGCATTGGCCGCGGTGCTGAAATTCGACGAAGTGTCCGTCGAGGACAATTTCTTCGACGATCTCGGCGCCAACTCGCTGCTGATGGCGCATTTCTGCGCGCGCCTGCGCACCAGGAAGGAATGGGCAACGGCGTCGATGCGCGACATCTACCTGCATCCGACCGTGGCGCGGCTCGCGCTCCATCTGGGCGTGGCGGACGAGATGACGACGGCCACCAACGAGCCCGTCCTCACCCGCCGGGCCTCGAACTTCGCCTACTGGACCTGCGGCGCCGCGCAACTGCTGTTCTACGCGCTCTACAGCTACAGCGCCCTGTGGGCGATCAATGGCGGCCTCAACTGGATGTATGACGCGCTCGACGATCCGCTGCAGCTGTACCTGCGCTGCGTGGGGCTTTCGGCTGCCGTGTTCTTCGGCATGTCGGGCTTTGCCGTCATCGCCAAATGGGTGCTCATCGGCCGCTGGAAGGCCGAGGCTTTTCCCATCTGGGGCGTGCGCTACTTCCGCTTCTGGGTGGTCAAGACGTTGATCCGCACCGCGCCCGTCGTGCTGTTCCGCGGCAGCCCGCTCTACAGCATCTACCTGCAGCTTCTCGGCACCAGGCTCGGCAAGAACGCCGTCATCGAATCGAAATCCGTGCCCGTCTGCACGGATCTCATCTCGATTGGCGCCAACACCATCCTGCGCAAGGAATCGATGATCCTCGGCTTCCGGGCGCAGTCCGGCTATATCCACACCGGACCGCTGACCATCGGCCGCGATGCCTTCGTCGGCGTGGGCTCCACGCTCGACATCGACACCAGGATCGGCGACGGCGCGCAGCTCGGCCATTCGTCCTCGCTGCACCGCGGCCAAAGCATCCCCGACGGCGAACGCTGGCATGGATCGCCGGCCGTGCCGACCACGGCCGACTATTGCAAGGTGCGCAATGTCGATCCGTCCAACATCCGGCGCTTCCTGTTCGAAGCGGTTCAGCTGATCGGGCTGTTTGCCATCGTCACCCCCTTGCCACTGCTATTCCACAGCTACTGGGAAAACGTCGGCGACGACTACCAGGAGACCATCGGCGTCGTCGCGATCGGCACCACGGTCACGCTGTTCGGCTACATCGCCGTGGCCTTCGTGGCGGCGACCCTGGTGCCGCGCCTGGTCAGCCTGCTGTTGAAGCCCGGCCGCACCTACACGCTGTACGGCTTCCGCTATTGGCTGCAGACCGTCGCTGAATTCTCCAGCAACTCGCGCGTGCTCGGCCTGCTGGCCGGCGACAGCTCGGCCATCGTGCACTATATGCGAGCGATCGGCTGGAACCTCAACAAGGTGGTGCAGACCGGCTCCAATTTCGGCTCCAACCAGCAGCACGAAAACCCGCTTCTGTGCGAGATCGGCACCGAAACCATGGTGTCGGACGGGCTGTTCATGATCAACATGCACAAATCCGCCGCCGCCTTCAGGCTCGAGCCGACGAGGATCGGCGAGCGCAACTATCTCGGCAACAACATCTACTATCCGCCGGACGGGCGCACCGGCGACAACGTCCTGCTCGGGACCAAGGTGATGATCCCCATCGACGGGCCGTTGCGCGAGAATGTCGGGCTTCTGGGTTCGCCGGCCTTTGAAATCCCGCGCATGGTGAACCGCGACAAGGAACTCATCGCGGGCGTCGACGAGGACGACCGGCGCCGGCGCATCCCGTTGAAGAACCGCCACAATCTGGTGACGATCGTGCTGTTCGTGGCAACGCAATGGGTGATGCTGTTCGCCACGCTGGCGATCTGGGACCGGGCGCTGAACTACTATACCGAATGGGCGGAGGTCGCACTGTTCGTCGCTGTGCTTTTGACCTCGGCGATCACCATTCCGTTCTACATCCTGGTCGAGCGGGCAAGCCTTGGTTTCGGCAGGTTGAAGCCGCAGATGACGACGATCTACGATGTCGCGTTCTGGCGCCACGAGCGCCACTGGAAGCTGGCGGACTCGCCGATCGTGCGCCTGTTCGCCGGCACGCCGTTCCGGCCGATGATCCTGCGCCTGCTGGGCGTCAAGGTCGGCAGCCGTGTCTATGACGGCGGCAGCAATCTGACCGAACGCTCGCTGGTGGAGATCGGCGACGATGCCACCCTCAACGAGGGCTGCGTCATCCAGGCCCATTCGCTGGAGGAAGGTGCCTTCAAGTCCGACTTCATCCGCATCGGCAAGGGCTGCACGCTCGGACCTTCAGCCTTTGTCCACTACGGCGTCGTGATGGGCGAAGGCTCGGTGGTCGATGTCGACTCCTTCGTCATGAAGGGCGAAGAGCTGGAGCCCAACTCCATATGGCGTGGCAACCCGGCCAAGCTGCACCGCTTCGTCGAGCCGATCACCGACGATGGCTCAAAGGTATCGGCCAGGGCATCGGCTTGAAGAAGTGCATCGGCTTGAAGAAGGGCATCGGCTTGAACACCGGAGACATCCGTCTCGTTGCCGTGACCGAGGCCAACCGTGCCCTGGTCACGGCCCTGGAACTCGCCCCAGAGCAGAGGGATTTCGTCGCCGGCAATGCGGACTCGCTGGAAGAAGCCGGGACTGACGAAGACGCACGGCCACGCGTCGTCATGGCAGGCGATCGTGTCGTCGGCTTCCTGATGTACGAGGCTCCACCGGATGACGACGAGGCACGCATCTATCGCTTCATGATCGACCGCGCTTTTCAAGGCAAAGGCTATGGCAAGGCCGCGCTGCGTGAAGTGCTGGACGAAATCCAGGGGCTCAGCCACATCAGCCACGTCTCGATCTGCTACGAACCGGAGAATGATGCGGCGCGAAACCTCTATCGCAGCGCCGGTTTCGTCGAAGAAGGGCTCGACGAGGACGGAGAGATGATAGCCGATCTCGCTTTGCCGGTCAGGGCGCACAAGCCATGATGCGGCTGCCCGAGGAAATCGCCTTGGCCGAAGCGATCGCCGACATCGCACCATCGGGAATCCGGATCGGATGCCGGATGATCCGCGACGGCGACGACGCCCATCTGCTGCCTGGGGAAGCGCATTCCATTCCCGCGCGTCAGCCTGGCATGCGGCGCGCCAGCGGCGCGGCCCGGTGGATCGCGCACGGACTGCTGGCGGAGCTTGGCGTCGGCGACGTCGCCATCCTGCGCACGCCAACGGGCGCGCCGGTCTGGCCCGACGGAATAATGGGTTCGCTCGCGCACGACGACGACATGGCCGTGGCGGCGATTGCACCGATCGGCGACATCGCCTCGCTCGGCATCGACGTCGAGCCCGCGCGGCCTCTCCCGGATGACATCTTGGCGCTCGTGACGACACCTGCGGACCGCACGGACGCAGCCGACCGGCATCTTGCCGGCCGCATCCTCTTTGCCGCCAAGGAAGCCGTCTACAAGGCCGTCTATCCGCTCGATCGCCAGGTGCTGGGCTATGAGGACATCACCATCGACCTGAACGCAGGCCGCGCGACGACGAAGACGGGCCGCAAGGCCAGCCTCGCCTCCTGCGTTGCCCCGCGCGTGGTTGTGCTGGCATTTGTCGATGGAGATGGGCGCTAGAGCTACTCGCCAACAATCTCCGTATATCCCCTCACCTCGCCATCCAGCCCGCGCAGCCGCCAGTTCTCGCCGTCCCGTCCCTCGACATGGCAAGGCCCGATCGGCACCTTGCCGCCGCCTTGCGGCAGGTCGAGCACATAGACGGGGTTGCAGATGCCCGACAGCCGCGCCCGCAGCGCTTCAGTCAACGCCTGTCCCTGCGCAATCGTCGTGCGCCGGTGCGCCATGCCGCGCGCGAGGTCGCCATGGTGCAGGTAGTAGGGTTTGACGCCGAGGCGGTACATCAGCTCGCGGCAGAGCTCCTCCAGCGCCTCGACGCTGTCATTGACGCCCTTGAGCAGAACGCTCTGGTTGAGCAGCACGAAACCGGCCTGGCGCAGTGTGCGGCAAGCCACCTCGGTTGCGTCGGTGATCTCGCGCGCATGATTGAAATGGGTGACGACAGTGACCATCAGCCGGCCCTGCAGGGCGGCAACCAGCCCCGGCGTGATGCGCGACGGCAGCGCCACCGGCACGCGCGTGTGGATGCGCAGCAGCCGCACATGCGCGATGGCTTCGATGCGCGCGAAGATTTCGGCCAGTGCCTTGTCGGGCAGCGAGAGTGGATCGCCGCCGGTCAGGATCACCTCACGGATTTCGGGGTGATCCGCGATATAGGCCAGCGCCGGCTCCAGCGCCTCGCGCGTATAACCCCTGCCGATCGCGGTCAGCGACTCCTTGCGAAAGCAGAACCGGCAATAGACCGCGCATTGATAGGTCGGGAACAACAGCACCCGGTCGGCATGGCGATGCGTCAATCGCGGCACCGGGCTGAAGTCATGGTCGGCGATCGGATCGTCGAGTTCGCCTTCCACCTCCTCCAGTTCGTGCGGAGAGGGGATGACCTGCGCCCGGATCGGATCGGCCGGGTCGTTCCAGTCGATCAGATCGAGATAGGCTTTGGGCGCGCGCACCTTGTGGTTCGCCGCCGCGGCCTGGGCGGCTGCGCGCTCGGCTGGGGACAGCGGCAGGGACGCTAGATCGCGGACGTGGCGCACGCCGGCGCGGACATCAGCCTGCCAGGCGGCGTCGGGGCCGGCGGTGGGTGCGGCGTGGAGTTTGGTGTCTGAAGTCATCGGAGTTTCTCGGGCGGGTATATTTGGGCCGGACCTATCCGCTGGATGACAGACTAGGTCAACCACGCAGATCGTCAGCGCCGCGATCCGTCTCGCGCCCCCTCTGCCCCACCAACTTTCGCCGCATCGACCACGCCAACAATTTCGGGCAAGCTCTCACAGACAGCGCCGAATGGGGAGATGCGGCGCCGCCAGGGAGGACTGTCATGACCAACACACCGGCGCCGCTGCCGCGCCACACCGATGCCGTTGCGCGCTTTCGCCTCTCGGATGAGATCGCAAGACTTCAGGGCGATCCCGCGACGGGTATCAACGCCTGCATCGAATGCTGCGATCGCCACACCGGGCAGAACCGGCTGGCGCTGCGCGCCATCTCCACCGGTGGCGAGCTGCGGGAATTCAGCTTCGACGACCTCAAGGAGATGTCCGCGCGGGTCGCCAATGTACTGAAAGCGGCAGGCGTCGGCCCCGGCGACGTCGTCGCCGGCATGCTGCCGCGCATTCCCGAACTGGTGGTGCTCATCCTCGGCACCTGGCGCATCGGCGCGGTCTACCAGCCGCTGTTCACCGCCTTCGGCCCGAAGGCCATCGAGCACCGGCTGAAGACCATCGGTGCGAAGCTGGTCGTCACCAACACAGCCAATCGTGGCAAGCTCGACGAGGTGGAAGATTGCCCTCTGGTTGCGACGATCCTTGTCCCCGGCGAAGCCTTGCCGGCCGGCGACATCGATTTCCGCGCCGCTTTTGGCGCCGCCTCGCCCGAATGCCAGCCGGTGATGCGCAAGGGCGACGATTTGTTCATGATGATGTCGACCTCGGGCACGACCGGTTTCCCGAAGGGCGTGCCGGTGCCTCTCAGCGCGCTGATGGCCTTCGGCGCCTATATGCGCGATGCCATCGGGCTGCGGCCCGACGACGTCTTCTGGAACATCGCCGATCCCGGCTGGGCCTACGGCCTCTACTACGCCATCACAGGGCCCCTGCTGCTTGGCATCGCCACGACCTTCAACGAGGCCGCCTTCACCGCCAAAAGCACCTACGACATCATCGAGCGCCTCGGCGTCACCAGCCTCGCCGGCTCGCCCACCGCCTTCCGCCTGCTACTGGCCGAAGGCGCGGAGGCAGCCGCCCGCGTCAAGGGCCGCCTGCGCGTGGTCAGCAGCGCCGGCGAGCCGCTCAACCCGGAAGTGATCCGCTGGTTCGACGCCCATCTCGCCGCCCCCATCCATGACCATTACGGCCAGACCGAGAACGGCATGATGGTCAACAACCATCACGGCCTGTCGCATCCCGTGCGCCACGGCTCGGCCGGCTTTGCCATGCCGGGCTACCGCATCGTCGTGCTCGACGAGGCCGGCCACGAGCTTGACCCCAACCAGCCCGGCATCCTCGCCGTCGACATCGCCAACTCGCCGCTGCGCTGGTTCGGCGGCTATCACCAGACGGAGACGCCGGCCATAGCAGGCGGCTATTACCGCACCGGCGACACGGTCGAGTTCGAGCCCGATGGGTCGATCTCCTTCATCGGCCGCGCCGACGACGTCATCACCTCCGCTGGATACCGCATCGACCCTTTCGACGTCGAAAGCGCGCTGATCGAGCATCCGGCGGTCAACGAGGCAGCGGTGGTCGGTGTGCCCGACCCGCAGCGCACCGAGATCGTCAAGGCCTTCGTCATCCTGGCGCCTTCGTACAGCGGCAGCCCGGAACTGGCCGAGGAATTGGCGCAGCATGTCCGCAAGCGCCTCTCGGCCCACGCCTATCCGCGCGAGGTCGAGTTCGTCAGCGAGTTGCCGAAGACACCAAGCGGCAAGATCCAGCGGTTCCTGTTGAGGAAGGCCGAGGTGGAGAAGCGGAAGGGGTAAGCAGGGGCCGAGTGGCTCTGGACCGCAACCTTGACGGCGCGGGTACGGCAGCCTCTTGTTGCAACAGATTCGGCCGACAAGGGAGGGTGCCACCATGGAAAAGATTATCCTGGACTGCGACCCTGGACATGATGACGCCATCGCCATCCTGCTGGCGGCAGGCAACCCGAACATCGATCTCCTAGGCATCACTACGGTTTCGGGCAACCACAATGTCGAGAACACCACGCGCAATGCGCTTTCGGTATGCACCGCCTATGGCATCAAGGTGCCGGTGGCGAAGGGCTCTCCCGGCCCGCTCCTCATCGACCAGGTGCTGGCCATCGAGATCCACGGCGAAACCGGGCTCGACGGCCCCGTGCTGCCGCCCGCCTCGTTCGGGATCGACAAGCGCCATGCCGTCGACTTCATCATCGACACGGTGATGGCGCATGAGCCGAAGACGGTCACCCTGGTGCCGGTCGGTCCCTACACCAACATCGCGCTTGCCGTGCGCAAGGATCCTCGCATCGTCGAGCGGGTGAAGCGGGTCGTCGCGATGGGCGGGAGCTATACAAGGGGTAACATCACGCCCGGGGCGGAGTTCAATGTCTATGGCGACCCGGAAGCCGCGGACGTCGTGTTCCGGGCCAACTGGGACGTCACCATGGTGGGCCTCGACCTCACCCATCAGGCGCTCGCCACCAAAGAGCTTCAGGACCGGGTGCGCGCCGTCGGCGGCCCGATGGCCAAGTTCATCCTCGATATCTGGGAATTCATCGCGACCACGCATGGCGGCCTGCTGCAGATCGAGTATCCCGCCGTCCATGACGCATGCTGCGTCGCAGCCATGATCGACCCGACCGTCTTCACCACCGAGAAGGCCGACATCCGCGTCGAGCTTGCCGGCCGGTGGACCAAGGGCATGACGGTCTGCAATTTCGAGAAGATGGGTGGCATGCACCATTTCGGCGGCACGGCGAGCGAGCAGACCGACTTTCGCCACACCGTGGCGATGAAGCTCGACCACCCGAAGTTTTGTGACCTGATCGTGGATGCGCTAGAGCGGCTGACCAAGCAAAAGGCGTGACTCAAGCCGCATCCCTATGACCTGGTCGCTTCGTAAGCCATCCCTTCAATGCGCCACGCCATCCGAAGCGTGGAGCAGCCTCCAGGTCAAACCAACGCGACCATGGAACTGTGAAACAAAATGTTCGGCGGCCACATTCTCGAGGCCGTCATCGACGAGCGCCTCCATGCTTCGTCGCATCAAGGCAAGCTGCATCTGCCTGGCGTGTTCCAGGTCTGCCTCTCGCATGATTGCCGTGACGTGGTAGGCGACGACGGGCTGGCCGAGGCAAGATAGCAGCGCGTTGGCCTCGGCTGTCACTGCCGTAACTGCGTCTTCGATCTTCATTCTGGCGCTCCTCATCAAAAATGATGGTGGCGCCTCCCCACAAGGCGACGGTGGTCCGTCGCTTCTTTTTTGAGTCCAGACTGCCGCGCACGACCGAAAGCGGCACGCCAAGCTGCCAATTTCTGTCTTTCCAGGTCCCCTCGACCGCCTCGTTCGGCCAAAAACACTATCCGCTAAATTTGATTCAAAGACGACCGGATAGTTAAGCGATGGTTAATGGGCCGATCGCATCCCTTACGGTCACTGCCGCGCAATTGCCGCAAAGCTGCCCGATGGCTCCCGGCTTATGGATCACCACCGGGGGGTATGTCATGCGGCTGGTCTGGACCATCATCTTCGCACTCATGACCGGTGCGGTTTTCGCAGCCTCGCCGGAGGACGACTATATCGCCACGCGCGACAAGGCGATTTCCGCCATCGCGGCACTGGCAAGCGCGAACGAACCCGTGGAAACGCTCGATGCCACCGGGGCGAAGGCCCTGGCCGATCTCGAAGGGCGTCTGTCCACCATTCTCGGCCCCTTGTCGGTTGCCGATTTCCCGGCAAACGGCACGATCAATCTCGGAAGCCTGAGCGATGCCGATATCGGATTCGGCATGCTCGACGGTTTGCGATACGCCAAAAGTAATGACGGCCCGAGCCTCGTGGCAACGACGCGAGGGTTGCTCGAGCGCTGGCTCCAATCCAGGGCAGCCGAACTCGACGAAGACTTCAGACTGCCCGCCGACATCGATGCGGCGCTGAAGCTCGATGCCTTCTACACCCAGGCGATCAACAGCGACGCCGCGTTCACCGGGACGCTCGACTTGTCCCTGAAGAAGCCCGAAGGCGCCGACATCGCCTTTGCAAGGCTCGGCGGCTGGGCGCAGGACATAGGGCCGAACCCCGACCAGCAGGTCATCGTCACCATCGTCAAGGGCAACAGCGTCATGATTGCCGCTGCGCCCGCGGCAGCGCCCATGCCGAAGATCGCGGCCTGCGACGCCGTATGGGTCTCGGCGGACGCCGCCGCCCAGAAATTCCAGGAGGCCTACCAGGCCTCGGACCTCAAGGACGAAACGGCGTATGACGCCGCCAACGTCGCCTGGGAAAAGGGAGACGCCGACTACCGCGCCTGCATGGGCCAGCACCTGCCGAGCGAGCCGGTCTTCCCAGCGCTTCTCGCCCAGGCCCAGGCGCTTGCCGATCACATGGCCGGTAAGTAGGCCGCCTCGGGCGGGCACCATGCCTCCTCAGCCCCGCCACTGTTGGCGCTCGGCGTCCGCCATTGCCACATAGGCGCTCTCGATGGTCTCGAACGTCAGCTCCGGATAGAGCGCGCCGGCTTCCGGCGTGGCCGTCTCGAGCGCGGTCTCGCCGCGTATCCAGAACGCTCGCAGCAGTCCGAGCCAGGGGGCTGATGCGATCTTCGCCTCCAACTCCGCCGCACTGTGGGGCACGATGCGCGGCGAGCGGCCGCTCGCCCGGCACCACAGATCGATCATTTCGTTCTGGGTGATCTTGTTCTGGGCGATCCGGATTTCGCTGCGGACAGCATTGGGGTCGTTCAGCGCACGCATGGTGACCGTGGCGATGTCCTTTTCGCTGACAAACGTCGCCGGCACATTGCCGCTGCCATAAAGCGTCACCTCTTCGGGAGGCAAAGGCGACGAGCCGAAGCGCATCAGATCGCCCAGCGTCGCCACCCAGGTCGAAAAGAAGCCGTTGGTGTAGATCACCGTATAGGGCAGATCGGCCTCCTTGATCGCGTCGAACACGGCTCGCTTGAGGTCGAGCGGCGGGATCGAGCCCGGTGCGGCGGCGGCAAAGTCGAGGCCGAAGCCGGCGGAAGGCACGTAGCGGGAGACACCGGCATCGCTCAGCGCGCGCACCAGCGTCATCTCGCTGGCCGAATGCACATGCACTGAGGAGATGACGCGGTCCACCGCACCGGCGGCGCGGACAAGGCTGTCATAGTCGTCGAGATCGCCGACATGGAATTTGGCGCCGAGCTCCTTCAGCGGGCGCAGCCGCTCATCATTGCCGGCCGTTGCCGGACGAACCAGAACGTGCAGGCGATCGCCGTTGCGGGCGCTGGCCTGCGCCATCTCGCCACCGAGAAGCCCTGTCGCGCCGATGATCAGGGTGCTGGTCATATCGACCTCCCATTGCGCAGGAGGGAACCGTCCCAGTCGCGCTCCAAGCCGATGTCGTGCAGGCGGTGATCCGAGAAGCGCGCAACCCGGCGCAGCGTGCGCCGGCACTCAACGACTGCCGAGGTTCTAAGTGCAAGACCGCTCAACGCGGCGCTGATGTATTCGAGGGTCGGGTTCATTGTTCGTCTCCTGTGTTTGCCCCAAGCGCAAGCGTGCCGACGCCGTCCGCAGAGGGACGAGCATGATGATTGCTCACACTTATTTCTGGTCGTTCAGTCCAGCGGCGAGATGGGAAACCCGATCTGGATGCGCCGCTACGGTTATAGATTGGACATTTCCGGGCTGGACGACAAACGACTCTTTGTGCAGGATTTGTGAGCAACACTCACAGGTGGATCATGCCGCGCAGATTGCCGCCCCTCACCGCCCTGCCCGCCTTCGAGGCCGCCGCCAGGCACCTGAGTTTTTCGAAGGCGGCGGGTGAGCTCAACGTCACCCATGGCGCGGTCAGCCGCGCTATCCGCAACATCGAGGACAGGCTGGGCATCCAGCTTTTCGATCGGGGAACACGGTCCGTGCGCCTGACGTCGGTGGGCGCGGCCTATGCATCGGAAGTCAGGACGGCGCTGGACCAGATCGCCGCCGCCACCATCGCCGCCACGCCCGACCGCACGACAGGAATCCTGAATGTCAGCACATCGGACGGATTTGCAGGCCGCTGGCTGGTGCCGAGGCTGCATCGCTTCCACCGTGCCAATGCCGATATCGACGTGCGGCTGTCGACCTCTGGCCTGCTTTCCGATTTCGTCAGCGACGGCATCGACATCGCCATCCGCTACGGCAAGGGCGGCTATGCCGGGGTGACGGCGGAATTTCTCGCCGATGAAGAGGTCTTCCCCGTCTGCAGCCCGGAACTGCTGCAAGGCGAACATCCGCTGCGCCTGCCCGGGGATCTCAGGCATCACAAGCTGATCCATGACGCCTTTCGCATCGACTGGGCGACATGGCTGCAACATGCCGGCGTGGTAGATGTCGATCCGAAGCGCGGCGTGCGCTTCGATTCCGCCACCTTCGCCGTCGAGGCCGCGGTGCATGGCGAAGGCGTGTTGCTCGGCCGAAGCGCGCTGGTCTCGGCCGACCTTGCCGCGGGGCGGCTGGTTCGTCCCTTCGACCTCGCGCTGAAATCCGCCTCGCGCTACTACGTCGTCTACCGTGACGGCGCGCTGCGCCAGAAGAAGATCAGGGCGTTCCGCGACTGGCTGTTTGCCGAAGTGGCGGCCGATTGGATTGGTGCGACGAAGGGCGATTGAGGTAGAAGGGCTGCGCTTGCAAACCCAAGCAGCCCCGCGCAGACCCCCACCCGCTGCTTCGCATCGACCCTCCCCACAACGGGAGGGTGAGGAAGGCGCCCTGCCCGCCCGCCGAACAGCGGCTTTTTTGGAAATGCGGAAAAGCTGGGCTCCCTACCTCCCCCTTGTGGAGAGGTCCGGGTGGGGTTCTGGCGCAAACTTTGCTAGACTGGAGTTCCTCGCCTCACGGAGTCGGGAGAGGAGGCGGCCCGGCACTATTCCTTCGCGCGAAAAACTTCGGGCACGATGAACACTTCATCGGCCCGGCCATAGCCGCCATCGGCAACCTCCTCGACCAGCACCATCGTGTAGGGGCGCACACCCTCGCCGAAAAAGTCGACGAACATCTGCGTGGTTCGATGGATGAGATCTTCCTTCTGCGCCTTGGATAGGGCCGTTTGCGGTAGCTTGATGTTGGCGAATGGCATGATGTTTCCTTAATTTTTTCGAGTGTGGGGTCAGGCAGTCGGGAGAGCCAAGCCGGCCTGGTTGCCGCCTCAGACCACGCCGCCATTGGCGCGGATGATTTGCCCGTTAACCCAGAAGCTGTCCGGACCGGCCAGGAACGAGACCAGCCCGGCAATGTCGTCGGGCTGGCCGAGCCGGCCGAGCGGGATCATCTTGCCGATGGCCTCGATCTGCGCCTCGCTCTTGCCGTCAGTGAACAGCGCGGTCTCGATCGGTCCGGGCGCCACCGCGTTGACGGTGACACGGCGCGCGCCAAGCTCCTTGGCCAGGATGTGGGTCATCGCCTCGACACCCGCCTTGGTGGCGGCGTAGACGCCGTAGCCCGGCTGGTAGAGACCGACGACGCTGCTGGAAAAATTGACGATGCGGCCGCCGTCGCGAAGCCGGCGCGCGCCTTCCCGCATGCCGCGGAACACGCCGCCGAGATTGATCACGATCTGCGTGTCGAACGAAGCATCGTCGGTCTGCGCGATCGGCGAAATCTTCATGATGCCGGCGTTGTTGACGAGGATGTGGATGCCGCCGAACGCCTTCTCGCCGGCGTCGAACAGCACGGCGATGCCGTTCGGATCGGCGATATCGGCCTGCACGGCGATCGCCTTGCCGCCGTCGGCCTCGATGCTGCGCACAAGCTCTTCGGCCTCCGCACGTCCCCGTGCATAGTTGACGACGACAGCGACCCCGTCGCGGGCGAGCCGGCGTGCGATCGCCGCACCAATCCCCTTCGAGGCACCGGTCACGATCGCCGTTCTGGTTTGGTTGCCCGTACCTGTCTGCTTAGATGTCATGGAAGTCTCTCCGTGTGTTGGTGACACGGATATAGGCCGGCGCGCTTTTCGGATAATCAGCCGCCTATTGACATCACTATTCGGAAACTGCGAACAACAGCCATGGATCGACTGGACACGATGCGGCTCTTCGTTCGCGTTCTGGAGCGGCGCAGCTTCACCGCTGCCGCGGCCGATCTCGGCCTGCCGCGCTCAACCGCGACGGAAGCCATCCGGCGGCTGGAAGAGCATCTCGGCGCGCGCCTGATGGAACGAACGACGCGGCAGGTGAACGCCACGCAGGATGGCGAAGCTTACTATCGGCGCTGCCTGTCGATCCTGGCCGAAATCGAGGATGCCGAAGCCGCCTTCCGCAATGCCGAACCGTTCGGCCTGCTGCGCATCGACGCCAGCACGCTGCTCACCCGCACCTTCCTGCTGCCGCGCCTGCCGGAGTTTTTGGCCCGCTATGTCAGGATCGACCTGCAGATCGGCCAAAGCGACCGGCTGGTCGATCTCGTGCGTGAAGGCGTCGACTGTGTGATCCGCGTCGGTGAGCTGCCCGACAGCGGCATGATCATGCGCCGGCTCGCGATGATCCGCGAGATCACTTGCGCCAGCCCCGCCTATCTCGAGCGCCACGGCACGCCCGCCTCCCCCGATGCGCTCGACGGTCACCAGGCGGTGGGCTTTGTCTCGTCGCGCACCGGCGAGACCCTTCCGTTCGAATTCACCGTCGCCGGCAATATCCGTGAGGTGCGGCTGCCAAGCCGCGTCGCCGCCAACAATTCCGATACCGCCGCGGACCTGGCGCGGCTTGGCCTCGGCCTGATCCAAGCGCCGCGCTATCGCTTCGAGAAGGATCTTGCCGACGGGACGCTCATCGAGGTGCTGGCCGATTACCCGCCCTCGCCGACACCGCTGTCGGCGCTTTACCCGCAGAACAGACAGCTCTCGCCGCGCCTTCGCGTCTTCCTCGATTGGGCCTCGCGCATCTTTGCCGAGGCGGATCTCTAGGGCGCAAAAACGCGCCGCTCCCGGTCAATTCGGTTTTGCAAACCCGGCCAGGGACGCATAGCCGCGTACCACGCTCTTGCGCTCTTCGCGCGAAGCGACGACGTCGATGTCATCAAAGCCATGGGGCGCCCGGGATTCGACCATGTCTATGACCGCTTCCGGGCCGCCTTGCCGATTGGCCAGCACGATGGCCGATGTGGCCGGCCGCCGCTCCCCATCATATCGCGCGAGCGCGGCTTCGACGGTTGGTCCTGCGGCCAGATGCATCGCCAGGCAACCCGCGTCGAGTATTGCCTGGCTGGCTCCGTTCGACCCCACCGGATACATGGGATGCGCCGCATCGCCGAGCAGCGTCACCCGCCCGAACGACCATCGCGGCAGCGGGTCGCGGTCGCAGTTCGGATATTCGTAGAAGCCATCCGTTGCCTGGATGATCGAGGCAGGGTCGACAAAATCCAGCTGAAACCGGTCGCGCACGAAGGGCAGCACATCATCGATCACGCCCGGGCGGCTCCAGTCGCCGGGACGCAGCGGTGATGTGCCGCGATCACCGGTATGGGCCATCACCGCCCAGTTCGTCAGCCTGGTCTCCGGCTCTTCGCGATCCGGCTCGATCGGATAATAGACGAACTTGGCGAAATTGCCGCCGGCAACCGCCATGGTGCGCCCGTCGCGCCAGACCGGCCATGGCGTGGCGCCACGCCACAGCATCGTGCCGTTCCATATCGGCGGCCCTTCTTCGGGATAGAGCACGGCCCTGACGGCGGAATGGATCCCGTCGGCGCCTATGAGCAGGTCGCCATGCGCCTCGCCTCGCGAGCCGTCATGCCGGCGGAAATGCGCCACGACCTCGCCCTCGCTCTGCTCGAAGGCATCGACAAGGCTTGCCGTGCTGATGACGTCGCCGCCAAGCCTGTTCAACACGGCCCGGTGAATCAGCCCCAGCAGCCTGCCGCGATGGATGCTGATTTGCGGAACCTCGTATCCGGCATCGATGCCACGCAATTCCTGCATACGATTTGGCCGAAGCGGTTGGTGTAGACAAGCTCGCGTGTCCACCCCCTCCGCGTCGAGCGCCGGCATCAGCCCAAGCGCGGCCAGCGCCTTGACCGCGTGCGGCAGCATGTTGATGCCGACGCCAAGTTCGCGGATGTCGTCGGCCCGCTCGAACAGTTCGACCTCGAAGCCTGCCTCATGCAGGAACAGAGCGGTGGTGAGGCCGCCAATGCCGGCCCCGGCGATCAAAGCTTTCATCAGTCACTCCCTTGCTGTGAAAAATCGGTGCTCGCCGGCGGCCGTGGCGGCAGCGATGGCGCGCAGCGTTTCGTCCAGGGCCTTTGCCGGCTGCCTGCCGCCGGCTGGCGCTAGCAAGCGCCCTGTGAGCCAGTTGGCGTAGCAATCCATGCTCCGGCACGACAAGGCCGGCGGCACCGGCACTGCTCCACAAGGCAAGTCGCCGGGGGTCCGGTCTCCTATGGCTTGACGACGAGGCTACCGGGGTTAGGGTTCGTCCGAAATGACATAAATCGGGCGAATACTGCCATGCCGAGGCACGTTGCCGTCGTCGTTCACCCTGGTTTCCAGCTTCTCGATGCGGCCGGGCCGACAACCGTCTTCGAGATTGCGGAGCGATACCGCCCGCACAGCTACGAGCTGACGCTGCTGGCGCCCGGCGGCGGCGACGTTGAAAGCTCTTCGGGTCTGAAGCTCCTCACCAGGCCTCTGCGCGACGGCCCTTTCGACACCGTTATCGTATCGGGCGGCGAAATCATCCGCTCCATGGAGGCGATGGACGAGATCGTCGCCTGGTTGAGGCGCGCCCCGGCGCGGCGCATCAGCAGCGTCTGCACCGGCGCGTACCTGTTGGCAAAGGCGGGATTGCTCGACAGCCGCCGCGCAACCACCCACTGGGCCAGCGGCGACGACTTCCACCGCCGCTATCCGAAGGTCAGGCTCGATGCCGAGCGTATTTTCATCAGGGATGGCGACATCTGGACGTCGGCCGGCATCTCGGCCGGAATAGACCTGGCGCTTGCCCTCGTCGAAGACGACCTTGGCGCTGAGGTGGCGCGCCGCACCGCGCAGCAGATCGTCGTGCACCAGCGCCGGCCGGGCGGCCAGTCGCAATTCTCGGCCTTCGTCGAGCTGGGCGGGCGAACCGGCCGCTTCGCCGCGCTGATCGAATGGGTGCGGGCAAACCTGGCCGAACCGCTGACCGTCGAATGCCTGGCCGATCGCGCGGCCATGAGCCCCCGCAACTTCGCCCGGGCCTTCACGGCCGAGACCGGCGTCACGCCGGCAAAGGCCGTTGAGCGCATGCGCCTTGAGACGGCCCGCACGGCGATCGAGACCAGCCATCTCCCGCTTGAGCGCATCGCCGAAACCGCCGGTTTTGGCGATCCCGGACGCATGCGGCGCGCATTCCTGCGTACACTTGGCCAGCCGCCGCAGGCGTTTCGGGCGGCCGCCGAACACAGGGGGGTTCAGCAGGGAAAGCCAAGCAGCGGCTCTGCCCGGCTTAAAGGCCGTTCCGGCCCAAAGGCGGACAAAAGCGAATGAGCGCACTTGATCCATAACCGAAGTTTCACGAAAATCGTCCCAAAGCCGGTTGCTGCCATTCAGTGCGCCACTTTCGGTCTGTTGGACTGGATATTGCGGCGCCTGGCCTAATCGCCGCAGATGAGGAACCGGATAGCCATTATGAGGAGACTGTTTATAACGGTCGCTGAAATCGCGATGACCAAGGGGAGACGATGCGCTACATACGTCCGCTTTCAATAGAAGATGCCGTTGGCCAGTTGGCCGGGTCGGCTGGTACGGCCGCCATCCTCGCGGGAGGCAGCGACCTCCTGGTCAGAATGAAGGGCGGCTTTGCCGAACCAGAGCTGATCGTCGACATCAAGGCCATCGACGGCTTGAGCGAAATCCGGGAAACGGCTGAAGGCTTCAGCATCGGCGCCGCGGTTCCCTGCGCCGTCCTGGGGGAGAACACCGCCCTCAAGAAGGCATGGCCCGGTGTCGTCGAGGCGGCCAAGCTGATCGGCTCCAAGCAGGTGCAGGGACGCTGCACCATCGTGGGCAATCTCTGCAACGCATCGCCGGCAGCCGACAGCGTGCCGGCGCTGGTTGCCGCCGGCGCCAAGGCAGTGGTCGTCGGGCCGGGGGGCAGGCGCACTGTCCCCGTGCAGAGCGTGCCGACCGCGCCGGGCAAGACGTCGCTGGCCAAAGGCGAGATCATCGAGGCGATCCTGCTCGACAAGCACGCGCCGCGGTCAGGCGATGCCTATCTGCGTTTCATTCCGCGCACCGAGATGGACATTGCGGTGGTCAGCGCCGGGGTGAATTTGACGCTCGATGAACACGGTGTCGTCAAATCGGCACGCGTTGCGCTGGGCGCCGTCGCGGCGACGGTGCTTCTGGTCGAAGAAGCGGCGGAGGTGCTCATCGGCTCCAAGCTGGACGAAGCGACGCTGGAGCGGCTCGCCAAGGTTTGCGCGGGGGCCTGCCGTCCCATCGACGACAAGCGCGGCACCATCGAATTCAGACGAAAAGTTGCGGGCGTGCTGGCCAAGCGGGCCGCCACGACCGCCTATGCACGCGCAGGAGGCAAATAATGGCTGGAGTTGCGGTTTCAACGACAATCAACGGCGACGCTGTCGAGTATCTTTGCCAGCCGGACGAGACGCTGCTCGACGTCCTGCGCGATCGGCTGGGGCTGACGGGCGCCAAGGAAGGCTGCGGCACCGGCGACTGCGGCGCCTGCAGCATCATTCTCGACGATCGGCTGGTGTGCTCGTGCCTGGTGCTCGGCGCCGAGGCTGAAGGCCGGCGCGTCGAGACCATCGAGGGCATGGCCCATGGCGATACGCTGCACCCGCTGCAGCAGAAATTCCTCGAGCACGCCGCATTGCAATGCGGCATCTGCACGCCGGGCTTCCTGATCGCGGCCAAGGACCTTTTGGCCAAGAACCCCGACCCGACCGAGGAGGAAATCCGCTTCGGCCTTGCCGGAAACCTCTGCCGCTGCACCGGCTACGACAAGATCGTGCGCGCTGTCCAGGACGCGGCCATAGTGATGAAGGGAGCCTGAGATGAATTTCGATCCACGCTTTTCCGGACGGAAATTCACCTCCGTCGGCACGCGTCCGATCCGTCCCGACGGCATCGACAAGGTGACGGGCCGCGCGCGCTACGGCGCCGACTTCAACATGGCCGGCCAATTGGTCGGGCGTGTTCTCAGAAGCCCGCACGCCCACGCCAGGATCGTGAAGATCGACACGTCGAAAGCGGAGAAGCTCGCCGGCGTCAAGGCGGTGATCACTGCGGCCGACCTGCCGGACCTCACCGATGGCGATGCCGCCATGTACGACGTCCTCGACAATTGCATGGCGCGCACGAAAGCGCTCTATGACGGCCACGCGGTGGCCGCGGTCGCTGCGATCGACGCCCGCACGGCCAGGCAGGCGCTGAAGCTCATCGAGGTCGAATACGAGCTTTTGCCGCACGTCACCGATGTCGACGAGGCGGCGAAGCACACGGCGCCCTTGATCAATGATGCCATCTTCACCGAGGGTCTTGAGGAAAAGCCGGTCAAACCCTCCAACGTCACCAAGCGCAGCCAGTTTGGCCATGGCGATGTCCATCAGGGTTTCGGGCACGCCGACTTCATCGTCGAGCGCTCCTTCAAGACCGAGCAGACGCACCAGGGCTATATCGAGCCGCATGCCTGCGTGGCGAATTTCAGCTCCGACGGCACCGCCGACCTCTGGGTGTGCACGCAGGGCCATTTCGTCTACCGCCAGCACTGCGCCCAGCTGCTTGGCATGGAAGCCTCGAAGCTGCGCGTCACCTCCTCGGAGATCGGCGGCGGTTTTGGCGGCAAGACCCATGTCTGGGCCGAGCCGGTGGCGCTGGCGCTGTCGCGCAAGGCCGGACGGCCGGTGAAGCTGGTGATGACACGCGACGAAGTGTTCCGCGCCTCGGGCCCGACCAGCGCCACCTCGATCGACGTGAAGATCGGCGCCCGCAAGGACGGCACGATCACCGCCGCCGAAGCGACGCTGCGCTACAGCTGCGGCCCGTATGCCGGCTCCTGGGCCGAGATCGGCGCCATGACGGCGTTCGCCTGCTACAAGCTCGATAACGTCAAGACGGTCGGCTACGAAGTGCTGGTCAACCGGCCGAAGACCGCGGCCTATCGCGCGCCCTCGGCGCCGATGGCGGCGTTCGCGGTGGAAAGCGCGGTCGACGAGCTGGCCAAGAAGATCGGCATGGACCCGGTCGACTTCCGCATCAGGAACGCAGCCCAGGAAGGCACAAGGTCGTCCTACGGCCCGGTCTACGGCCCGATCGGTATCGGCCCGACGCTGGAGGCGGTGAAGAGCCATCCGCACATGAAGGCGCCGCTGGGCAAGAACCAGGGCCGCGGCATGGCTTGCGGCTTCTGGTTCAACTTCGGCGGCCAGACCTGCACCGACCTCAACATCGGCATGGACGGCTCGGTCTCGCTTGCCGTCGGCACGGTCGACGTGGGTGGTTCGCGCGCGTCGCTGTCGCTGGTGGCGGCGGAGGAACTCGGCATCGACTATTCCCAGGTCAAGGCGATCGTCGCCGATACGTCCAGCCTCGGCTACAACGACATGACGGACGGCAGCCGCGGCACCTTCTCGTCTTCCATGGCGACGATCTCGGCCGCCCGCAACGCCATCAAGATCCTGCGCGAGCGCGCCGCGCAGATGTGGGACATTGCCGTCGACGACGTGGTCTGGGAAAAGGGCCATGCGATCGCCAAGGGCGAGAAACACGGCAATCTCGGCAAGCTGTCGCTGAAGGAGATCGCGGTCGAGTCGGGCAAGACCGGCGGACCGATCGCCGGCCACAGCGAGCTCGTCGCCGATGGCGCCGGCGTCTCCTTCGCCACCCATATCTGCGATATCGAGGTCGATCCCGAGACCGGCGCCGCCAGGGTCATCCGCTACACGGTCGTGCAGGACGCCGGCAAGGCGGTGCACCCGACCTATGTCGAGGGGCAGTACCAGGGCGGTGCGGCGCAAGGCATCGGCTGGGCGCTCAACGAGGAGTATATCTACGGCAAGGACGGGCGGCTGCAGAACGCCGGCTTCCTCGACTACCGCATCCCGGTCTGCTCCGACCTGCCGATGATCGACACGCAGATCCTCGAGATCCCCAACCCCAATCATCCGTACGGGGTGCGCGGTGTCGGCGAGACGTCGATCGTGCCGCCGCTGGCGGCGATCGCCAATGCGGTGTCGAACGCCGCGGGCGTGCGCATGACGCACATCCCGATGTCGCCGCCGCGCATCCTGGCGGCGATCGAGGCGGAACGGGAATGGTCGAAGTAACGCTCTGGGGCTCGCTCGCCGCAACCGCCGGAGGCAACAGCAAGGTCGAGATCGAGGCCAAGGACATAAGGGAGCTGTTCAGGAAGCTGGCTGAACAGTATCCCGGCCTCGAACCCTTGATCGACAAAGGCATCGCCGTCGCCATCGACGGAACGATCTATCGCGATACGTGGTCGAAGAAGCTGCCGCAGGGGGCGGAGATTTTTCTGCTGCCGCGGCTGGCTGGGGGATAGGCGAACAGCTGACAGAGTAAAAAGTGCACTGTGATCAGGCCGATATAGAGGCAGGCCCGTGATGCCGGCGAGCACGCTGGAGATCACGTAGAGCGCTGTTATGACCTGCCAGTATTGCACGCCCGACAGGCGCGTTGCGGCGTAGAGCAGGCGGCCGAAGCCGGTTTGGCGAGCGTGAAGACGATCAGCGCCATGAGGCCCAACGGCGGCTTTCCATCACTCGCGCCGCTTCGCAGCCCGGCGCCTTCTGCCCGGAAGGCGCCGCAGGGCTATGGATACTTCGTTGGCGGCACCCCAGGGTTCAAATCGCCCTGCAGTTCCTTCGGCAGCGGCAGGCTTGAGCATTGCAGGTGCACTTCCCGCGCGAAGAGCTTTCGTTGCTTCTGCTCATGCTCCTTGATGGCTGCGACGAGCCCCATTGAGTATGGACCAAGCAGGACGCCGAAACCCCACCCCGGATGCTCTTTCTCGCGAGCCTCGTAATCTGAAGCCGCCATGCGGGCCTGCTGGCATGCCGGCGAAGCCCATTTCTGGTCCTGCTGCGAAAGCGACGCCTCATAGTCGACCGGGGAAGCCGCGCATCCAGCCACTGCCGCAGTCAATGCGAGGCAGATTGCGATTCTCATCCGAAGCCTCTCCTAAGCCTTGTGGAGGGCCTGCATAGACCTCTTCATCCCACAAGGCGATAGCTGCGGTCGGGCGCCTACCCCACCCTCCGTAACCCGCCGCCCTCTCCTCGGCCCTCCAGCCGCCGGATTCGAACCCATACTGGTACCAAATCGCGGGGCTTGGAACCAAATCACGGGCGAGACTGTTCAGTTGTAACTTTGATCCCACGCTGCGGCCGGCAAAGCGGCGACATTGAGGAGTTCTCACCATGAAGATTTCATCCGGATTTCGTTCCATCGCGGTCGCCGCCATCGCCACGGCGAGCATCGGCTTTGCCAGCGCCGCGCATGCCGACAGCGGCACGATCCGCTTCGCCGTCTACAAGGCGGCCTTCTTCGTCGGTGGCTCCGGCGGCGAAGGAACGCTGACCTTCCATGGCCGCCGCTATCCCATTTCGGTCGGTGGCGTCTCGGGCGGTCTCGCCTTCGGTGTCTCCAAGACCTATTTTCAAGGTACCGTGCGCCACATCAAACGTGCACGGGATGTGACCGGGGTTTATGGTGCGGCGGGGGGTGGCGGCGCGCTTGGCAAAGGGGCTCAGGTGATCGTCATGAGCAACGACAAGGGCGTCCGGCTCGAATTGACGGGCAGGCAGGTCGGCCTGCAGGTCAACGCCGACCTCAGTGGCATGAGCATCTCGCTGCGGTAAGCGGCTAGCTCCTCGAGCCCGGCGCTTCCTGCCCGGTGCGCTCGACATATTCCGTATAGCCGCCGCCATAGGAGTGGATGCCTTCGGGCGTCAGTTCCAGCACGCGGTTGGAAAGCGCCGCCAGAAAATGCCGGTCGTGCGACACGAACAGCATGGTGCCCTCGTACTGCGACAGTGCCGTGATCAGCATCTCCTTGGTGGCGATGTCGAGATGGTTGGTCGGCTCGTCCAGCACCAAAAGGTTGGGCGGGTCGAACAGCATCAGCGCCATCACCAGCCGCGCCTTCTCACCGCCTGACAGCACACGGCATTTCTTCTCGATCTCGTCGCCGGAAAAGCCGAAGCAGCCGGCGAGTGCCCGCAGCGGCGCCTGGCCGGCCTGCGGGAACGCATCTTCCAGCGTCTGGAACACGGTGCGCTCGCCTTCCAGCACTTCCATGGCGTGCTGGGCGAAGTAGCCCATTTTCACACTCGGCCCGCGCGCGACAGTGCCGGTGTCGGGCTCGGAAGCGCCGGCGACCAGCTTCAAGAGCGTCGACTTGCCGGCTCCGTTGACGCCCATGATGCACCAGCGCTCGCGGCGGCGGACCTGGAAGTCGAGCCCCTCGTAGATGGTGCGGCTGCCATAGCCCTTGTGGACGTTCTTCAGCGTCACGACATCCTCGCCGCAGCGCGGCGCCGGCAGGAAATCGAAGGACACGGTCTGGCGGCGCTTCGGCGGTTCGACGCGGTCGATCTTGTCCAGCTTCTTCACCCGGCTCTGCACCTGTGCGGCATGCGAGGCGCGCGCCTTGAAGCGCTCGATGAAGGCGATCTCCTTGGCCAGCATCGCCTGCTGGCGCTCGAACTGTGCCTGCTGCTGCTTGTCGGCGATCGCCCGCTGCTGCTGGTAGAATTCGTAGTTTCCGGAATAAGCGGTCAGCGAACCGGCGTCGATCTCGACCACCTTGTTGACGATGCGGTTCATGAACTCGCGGTCGTGCGAGGTCATCAACAGCGCGCCATCATAGTTCTTCAGGAAGGACTCCAGCCAGATCAGGCTCTCCAGGTCGAGATGGTTGCTTGGCTCATCGAGCAACATGGCGTCGGGCCGCATCAACAGGATGCGGGCCAGCGCCACGCGCATCTTCCAGCCGCCGGACAGCTTGCCGACATCGCCGTCCATCATCTCCTGCGAAAAGCCGAGACCGTCCAGCACTTCTCGCGCGCGGCCGTCCAGCGCATAACCGTCGAGTTCCTCGAAGCGGTGCTGCGCCTCGCCATATTTTTCGATGATCTCGTCCATCTGGTCGGCCTGCTCGGGATCGGCCATGGCCGCCTCGAGCGCTGCCATCTCGGCCGCGACTTCGGACACCGGCCCGGCGCCGTTCATCACTTCGGCCACGGCGCTGTGGCCTTCCATGTCGCCGACATCCTGGCTGAAATAGCCAATGGTGACGCCGCGATCGACCTGCACCTGGCCTTCGTCAGGCTGCTCCTGGCCGGTGATCATGCGAAACAGCGTCGTCTTGCCGGCGCCGTTCGGCCCGACGAGGCCGACCTTCTCGCCCTTCTGCAGGGACGCCGACGCTTCGATGAAGACAAGCTGACGGCCGTTCTGCTTGCTGATGCTTTCAAGTCTGATCATGCGGTGTCCGGGGAATTGGAATTGGGAGGATTTCCCCGGGCCATACGCGATGAGTGGCGTAAGAGGAAGAGGCGCAAGCGCCGCAGCGCTTCACCCTCCCCTTGTGGGGAGGGTCGGCGCACCGGCGTTGCGAAGCAAGGTCGGTGGGACGGGGTGGGGGTGCGGCGCTGCAAAAGCCCCCACCCCGCTCCGTTGCGCGGAGCGACCCTCCCCACAAGGGGGAGGGTGAAGACGCACCTCAGACACACTCCAGAAACAAGATTCAACATCCGGGAAAAATTCGCGAAAACATCGCCTGTCATAACCACCCTCGCGGCGGTCAAGCGGCCTGCGGCACAACGCGAAGAAATGGTCCCGAAACATGCAACGACGTTCGACCGGATGGATGGGTGCCCTGACAGGCATTTCGCTGGCCATGCTGGCGGTCGCACAATCGGGTGCGGAAGCGGCGGTCACCCGGAGCGAGTATTGCAGCCGGCTCGGCCTTCAACTCGACGGGGCTATCCAAACGAAGGCCACCTTAGGCGCCAGCGCAAGCCAGATCGCCGAGGCAACCGCGCTCCAGGACAAGGCGAACCGGTTTTGTGCCGAGCGCAAGCAGGCCCAGGGCATCAGGACCTACGCCAACGCCCTGAAACTCCTTGGCGTGACACCGGTCGACCTGAACCAGTGACGGCAACCATCAATCCTTGAAAGATAGGCCGCCACTCTCGGAGAGAGAGGGCGGTTCTTCCAGCGCATCGCACCGCCGAAGTTCCTGCCGACTACTTCTCGCCCAGATACTGGAAAACGGCCTGCTTCCACCAATCGCTTTCGATGGTCTGCAGGAGGGCGACATCGAGAGACTTCCGCAACGGGCTGCCGAGCGGCAGCGCAATGGCATATTGCTGCTGGTCGAAGGTCGCATCGAGAACCTGCAGGCTCGTCGCGTAATTCTGCCCGACCAGCCAGCCCAGCAGCGGCTTGTCGTGCACCAGCGCATCGATCTTGCCGGCGCGAAGCGCGTTGAGGCCCTGCTGGATCGAGGCAAAGTCCTGATGACGTATCTGGGTCGAATCCAGATAGGACGCCGTCGACGAGCTCTGCACGGCGCCGACCCTGACCGCGGCGAGATCGCTTTCGCCCTGCACCATTCCTTCCATCTGCGTCACCGTCAGCACCGATGTGACACCCGCGGTAAACACCGCGATCGCAATGATCGATCCCATCATCCAGAGCGCGGCCAGCACGCGTCCCGGCACGGTTCGCGGGCCGAAATCACCGGTGCTGGCCTGCGTCGCAGCGATGGTCGACCACCACATGCTGGAAAACAGTCCCTTGGCGACGCCGCCGCCGAAATCGTCATTGTGCCGACGTTCGAACATCCAGATCAAAACGCCGACCACCACAGATATGATGACCAGCGCCAGCACCGCCTGCAGGAAGCCGAACGACGTCAGGGCATGCAGCACCGGCCGCCATGACGGCTGGTTGTTGAGGGGCGTCGCGATGCCGAGCCCGGTCGTGAAGAAGGGCTGCGTGAAGTCGACAGCCTTTTCGCGGTCGGCCGTGACCGTGATCGCGGCCATCGCCGCATCGAACCTGCCGCTGACGACACCATCTATCTGGTCCTGCACGGCAGGCACTTCGACATAGCGGAAGCGAAGGTTGAGCCTCCCGGCCATTTTCTGCCAGAGGTCGATGCTCAATCCCGACCAACTGCCGTCCTGCAGCTTGAACGCAAAAGGCGGCGCCTGCTTTATCCCAACCGAGATCTCTTTTGCCGGCGAGGCCGAGGGGGATGCCAAGTCGGGGGAAGGCTGGTCGGGAGAAGTCTGATCGGGCGAAGTCTGGGCAAGCGTGGCGCCGGCTCCCACACACGCGACGATGACAATGAGACCCAGCGCCATCGTCCACGAAGCAACTCTTCTCAACGGCAACGACTCCCAGCGACCAGTCCGCCGCTCGATCGTCGCGGCTTTCGAAGGGTAACCGCCGTGCCCTCCTTCGTCCACCGGCGATGTCGTTGCTGAAGCGGCCGCGCCACGCACCGACCATCGAATTGCGCAAAAACAAGCAGTTGGAACAATTTCACGATTCAGATCCTGAAGCGCTTCGCGCAACGCCGGATCCCGTGACGACAGGCTTGCCGTGCCGAAGACAAGTCCGTGCCAAACCTCACTTCCTGCCTTGCGGATGGATCGTCTCGCCGCGCTTCAGCATGGCCACAAACGCCTCGATCTTCTTCTTGCGCCCGGCTTCGGTCTTCATGTTGTGGGTGCGGAAGGCGAGCGCGAAGCGGTTTTGCGCGCTGAGTTTTTCAAGCATGGCCTTCGCAGCGGGTTCGGCGTCTATGGCTGCTTGCAAATCATCGGGAATTTTCATCTGCTTGCCGCTGCCATAGGCGCGCGCCCAGCGCCCGTCGGCCTTGGCCGCCTCGACCTGTTTGAGCCCATGCTCGGTCATACGGCCCTCCTCGACCAGCCGCGCCACATTGTCGATGTTGATCAGGCTCCAGATACTCTTCCTGCCGCGCGGCGTGTAGCGCTGCAGGAAGCTCTTGTCGTCCAACCCCTTGCGCACCGCATCGATCCAGCCAAAGCACAGCACCACGTCGATGGCTTGCTTGGGGGTGATCGACTTCAGTCCCGACCCTACCTTGTGAACCTTGATCCACACTTCGGTTTCCGTGGCGTGGTGCTTGCCGAGCCACGCGTAGAAACTGCCCGGATCCGGGAATTCATGAACCTTGTCGGGATCAACCTTGACCGGCGCCATTAGTTGGCCTGCCTGTGCGGTGTCGCTCGCGCCATCATGTCCTCTGTTTTCACTGCCATCCTGCCTCCGGCATCATGCCCATCGTCATCGACCAGAATGGCACGAGTCGCTGTCAGTTTCCGGCAGCAAACTTGGCGGGCAGGTACGGCGTTCCTTCGCGCCCTTCGACGTGAACATTTTTCTCCCGGCCCCGCTGTATAAAATCCCGGAATACCTGCCATGCTCGCGCTCGGGCACGCCATCTCGCTCCCGGGGGAATACGCCATGAAATCTCTGTTGCTCGCCTTTGCGTTGTTTCTCCCCACGGCAGCCCTCGCCGAGCCGATCGAAACCCGGAAAATCATCACGGCTGTGACTGGCGACTTCAACGGCGACGGCGCCGTCGATCTTGCCATGGTGGTGGAGACCGAGCCCGGCCATCCGATGGACGTCCACTTCTTCCTCAGGGACAAGGAGCACAATTACCTCAAACCCGTGGAGATCGTGCACGAGCAGATCCACGGGGAATGGAACGGCTACGACCGGCCGGGTTACAACAACTCCGACACTGAGCCGGAACTGACGATGCTGCCCAACGGCTCGATCAAATTCTACCTGCCTGCGATGGAGATCGGCAGCGAACGGACCGACATGACGCTGACCATCGCCTGGCGCAATGATGCCTTCATCGTCGCCGGCTTTGCCTATGACCACTATGACTATTTGAAGGAGAATGCCGAAAGCGCCTGCGAGTACAATGTGCTGACCGGCAAAGGCACCAGCAGCGAAAGGCAGCCGGACGGCAGCACGAAGCACAAGACGGTCTCGGTCGAAGGCCAGACCATCGCCTTCAAGGACTGGAACGCGGGCACCACCTTCACCGCTTGCGGCGAGTGACCGGCGCCTCTTCGACCGACTTCAGGTTGGCGGCGGCGCAGCAGGCGTCAGCCCGTGGCGGCGCATGATCTCCATCATCCTGGCCTTGTCCGGCGGACCGCCGGCGGCGGCGTTGAGCAAGCCGAAAGCCTCGCGGAAATAGTCCGGGCCGATCGCCGCCGGCGAGATGACGCACAGCGCCTTCGCATCCATGCTGCCATTGTTGTCGAAGCGGTGGACAGCGCCACGCGGAATGCACAGCGCCTCTCCCGGTCCGACCTCGATCGGCCTGCCGTCGAGGTCCAGGTCAGTACGCCGTCAATGCCATAGATCGTCTCTTCATAGTGGTCATGGCTGTGCGCCGGCGCCGGCAGCCGCTGCGCGCCGGGCACCATCAGCTCGAAGGCAGCAACGCTGCCGTTCGAATTGTCGCCCGTCACCAGGAAGCGAACCGACAGACCGGTGGTGCCGATGATTTCGTTGGCTGGATTGACCTGAAGATTCATGAGACCGAGAACCTGTTGATCGGCGCCCTGCTGCGCGTGCCGGCACAAGCGATCCAGCGGCGGCTGATCAAGGAGCTCAACGCTGCCGGTTTCGACGAGTTGCGCCTGCCCCATATGGCGGTATTGCAGTTTCCCGGGCCGGACGGCGCGCGGCCCGGCACCATCGCCGAGCGTGCCGGCATGAGCAAACAGGCCATCAACCAACTCCTCAGCAGCCTCGAAGGATACGGCTATCTCGTCCGCTCGGACATTCCCGGCGACGGCGGTGCGCGCGTGGTGCGATCCACGGAACGCGGCCATGCCGCCTTCTGGAAAATGGTCGATATCCTGCGCAACATAGAGGAGGAGTGGCGCATCGAACTTGGGCCGGAGCGCTTTGCCCAGCTGAAGGCTTTGCTGTTTGTCGTCTGGGAAAGTCCGCTGGCGCGCTGAGCCAGAGACGGCACTCGTCTGCCCTGCTCCATCGGCCTTTCCGATGGTGCCATCGGTTTCTTCCGTTTCCCTTGACCCACGCCGAACTGCCAAGCCCTGCCCTTGTCCATTCAAACAAAAGGCAGAGCGATATGAACATCTCGAACCACAAAATCCTGATCGTCGGCGGCGGCTCCGGCATGGGTCTGTCGCTGGCCCGGCGCTGCGTCGAGGCCGGCGCCGAGGTGATCATCGCCGGGCGCGGCGAGAACCGGCTGCGGCAGGCGCGCGAGGCGCTTGGCACTCCCGCCGGGCTGGAGACGGCCGTCGTCGACATCACCCGCGAAGACCAGGTCGCGGCTCTGTTCGCAGGGATCGGCGACGTCAATCACATCGTCAGCACCGCAGCCGACATCGAAGGCGCCTACCAGCTGCTGCCGGCGCTTGATCTGAAGGCGGCGCAAAAGGTGGTCGAGAGCAAGCTTTATGGCCCGCTGCTGCTCGCCAAGCACGGTGCGCCACGGCTGGCAGCGACCGGTTCGATGACCTTCGTATCCGGTATTGCCGCCTACAGGCCAGCCGCGCGCGGCTCCGTCGTTGCCGCTGTCAACGCAGCGCTCGAAGGCCTCGTGCGGGCGCTGGCGGTCGAGTTGGCGCCGATCCGCGTCAATGCCGTGTCACCCGGCTGGGTCGACACCACGATCTGGTCGCAGGTGGCCGGCGATCGCAATGACGAGACCCTGGCCGCGATGGCCGAGCGGCTGCCGGTCGGGCGGATCGGCCAGCCCGACGACATCGCCGACGCCATCGCCTTCCTGATCGGCAATGGCTTTACCACGGGAACGACACTGCATGTCGAGGCGGCCACCGCCTCGTCTAAGCCACCGCCGCTTCCGTCAGGAATTGTTTGCAAACAAGGCCTTGGAGCGGTTCGCCGATTCAAGGCCTGAACCAGCCTTGGCGGGCGACGGGACCGGCACGAGCGTGTTGCGCGCAGCGGTGAGCAATTGCCTGAGCGCCGGCGGCTGGACGCGCCGGCGTCGCCAGATCATCGTCAGCGGCGCCGTCCGTACCTGGCCGGGCCATGGCAGTTCGACGATGTCGCCACGCGCCAGCGCATCCGTGACGGCAAGGCGCGGAACGAGGCCCAGTCCAGCGCCGGCAGCCACCAGCCGTGCAATAGCGCCGATGCTGCCGACCTCGGTTGCAAGTTTTGGCGCGGCAATACCCGCCTCGGCAAAGGCCGTATCGAACATGTGTCGGTAGATGCATCCGGGCTCCGTCGCCACGAACTGCAGTTTGGCAAGCGCGACAAGGTCGCCTGGCACGCTGCCCTGCCCCGGAGCCGCGACCAGCACCACGAGTTCGGCTGCAATCGCGCGGCTGGCGAAGCGTTCATCGGCGGCGTTCTTCGCGAAATCACGGCGGTCGAAGCAGAACGCAACATCGATGTCGCCGTCTTCCAACTGGCGCAGCAGCATGCTGCTGTCCGCCACCTTCATCCGCACGGTGATGTCGGGATGGCCGGCCTGGAACCCGGGCAGCCAGGGCGCCAGCCGGGCAGACGCAATTGTTTCCAGCGCGCCGATGGTCAGCTGTCCGCTTGTCGAAGCTGCCGCCGCCTGCACGGCCGCGCGCGCCTCGCCATCGAGACGCAACAAATCCTCGGCGATCGGCTTCAGCGCCAGTCCCGCCGGCGTCAGCTCGAGGCCGGACCTGGCACGCGTGAACAGAGGCGTGCCAAGCTCCGTTTCGAGCGTTTGTATCTGGTCGCTGACGCTCGATTGCGCGAGGTGGACCACTTCTGCGGCGCGCGTGACGTTGCGGCTCCGCGCCACCGCCAGGAAGGTTTTGAGCAGTCTTGGATGCATCGCGTGGCTGATGCGCCTACTGCAGCTGCGGTTTCTTCAAGAAACTGCCACGGTCGGCCGATTTGACGCGCAGCCAGGTTTCGCGGCCGTCACGCAGCACCCGCATCGGGATCTCGGCACCGGCCGAGCCGCTCTCCCACAGCTTGCGATAGAAATCGGCCAGCCCATCGACCGCGCCATCGCGGATGTCCGAGATGATGTCGCCCTGGCGCAGGCCGGCCTTGGCCGCCGGACCACCTTCGGTCACGCTCATCACCACCACCCTGCCGTCGCTTTCAGCCGACAGGGCGCCGAGCCACGGGCGCGGCGGCTTGGCCACCTGGCCGCGCGTCAGGAGATCGTCGAGAATTGGCGGCAACAGATCGATCGGCACCACCATGTTGATGTCGGCGACCTCGCCGTTGCGGCTCATCTGCAGGCGCAGGGAACCAATGCCGAGCAGCGAGCCGTCGGCGCCGAACAGCCCGGCACCGCCCCAGGACGGGTGCGCCGGCGCAATGAAGATCGCCTCGTCGAGCAGATACTCCCAATAGCCGGCGAATTCCTGCTTGGTGACGATCCTGGCCTGCACCGACTGGCCGATGCCGTCGGCCAGCACCACGGCATCGCCGATCCTCGCCTTGCCGGCATCGCCCAGCGCCACGGCCGGCAGGCCGAGCGGCGCCAGCGCCTGCACCAGGCCGAAGCCCGATTCCTGGTCATAGGCCAGCGCGTGCGCCGGGATGACGCGACCATCATGACTGGTCAGCCAAACCTCTTCTGCTTCGGTGATGAGATAGCCGATGGTCAGCACCAGCCCATCATTGCGAATGACGACGCCACTGCCTTCCCTGAGCGTGCCGAGCGCCCCGGCCGTAAACGCATCTTCGGGAACAGTGGCCCGCACGGCAACGACCGAGCGCGGATTGGGATTGATGGTCATGCTTTTGTCCTGGGTGGGCTTTGGCGACATCTTCTATAGGTATGCCACGCAGGAGAAGGCGCAAGGGTGAGGAAGAGCCCAATTGCCGATGTTGGCACTCCGGGCATCGACAATAGTTCAACGCAAGTTGAACTTACACATCCGCAGCCCTAATTTATGGCGACCTGCCATCCTTCCCCGACACGAGGCCCCGAAATGACCGATTACACACCGCCGAAAGTATGGACCTGGAACAAGCCGAGCGGCGGAGCCTTTGCCAGCATCAATCGACCGATCGCCGGGCCGACGCATGACAAGGAACTGCCTGTCGGAAAGCATCCGTTGCAACTCTATTCGCTGGCGACGCCGAACGGCGTCAAGGTCACCGTCATGCTGGAAGAGCTTCTGGCGCGCGGCCACAAAGGTGCCGAATACGATGCCTGGCTCATCCGGATCAACGATGGCGACCAGTTCGGCAGCGGCTTCGTCGAGGTCAATCCAAACTCCAAGATTCCGGCCCTGATGGACCGCAGTGGCACCACACCTGTGCGCATCTTCGAATCCGGTTCGATCCTGGTCTATCTCGCCGAGAAATTCGGCGAATTCCTTCCGACCGAACAGCCGGCCCGCGCCGAGGTGCTGTCCTGGCTGTTCTGGCAGATGGGCTCGGCGCCGTATCTGGGCGGCGGCTTCGGCCACTTTTATGCCTATGCGCCGGAAAAGTTCGAATACGCCATCGATCGCTTCTCGATGGAGGTGAAACGCCAGATGGATGTGCTCGACCGCCGGCTGGCCGAGGTTGAATATCTCGGCGGCAAGGACTACTCCATTGCCGATATAGCCGTGTGGCCGTGGTATGGCGGGCTGGCGCTCGGCCGCATGTACAATGACTCCGGCGAGTTCCTGTCGGTGCAGGAGTACAAGCATGTGCAGCGTTGGGCCAAGGCAATCGACGCCCGCCCGGCGGTCAAGCGCGGCCGCATGGTCAACCGCGCTTTCGGCGAGCCTGCCATGCAACTGCATGAACGCCACGACGCCGGCGATTTCGAGACGAAGACGCAGGATAGACTAGCCGCCGAATAGGCCATCGCGGGTCGCGGCAAAGGAAAACCCGCCACCGACGCGACGTCGGGGCGGGTTTTCCCAAGGCCCAGTGCTGCGGGAACCCCCTAGTGCAGCACTTCCACGATCTGGCGGGTCTCCGGATCGACAAGGACCGTCCGGTCATTGATCACCGCGACGCGGTATTTGACGTCGGGCACCTCACGCAGTTCGACAGTGTCCGGCACCGAGGATCCGAGCTTGAGTTCGACTCCCAGAAGGTTCACCGAGGCAAGCGGTTCCCTCTTGATGTATTCGCGAACGACCGTCTCCTGCTCCGGCTGGACGACGACGACGTTTTCCGCCAGCGCCGCACCAATGCCGCCCATCAGGACGACGGCGGCCGCCGCACTCGTAAGATAAAGCTTCATGACCATTCTCCTGGGTGATAATTAAATTCCGCCCTCCTTGAAAACTCCACCGCTGCCGTACGGTTCCATCGTAACTACAAAATTGAAGACATTGCGATTTCGGTCCGGATATTAATTTGTTGCTGATCAGACGTCTGGCAGGCAAAACGGAAAAGCATGAAAACTTGCACAAATATGTACGGATATTTAGGAGTGAAAAGTTCTATCTGAAGCCGGATTGCGAGCCAACCGGCCTCGCATCCCTCATCTGGATGATGTGAACGGCTCCGGCACGAAAAAGGCTCGCCCCGCCGGGAGCAGAGCGAGCCATGACGGTATCGATGGAAGTGGCAACCTCATCGGTACTGCTAGAGAACGCGAAGCATCAGCACTTGTTCCCAACCTGTCGGCCTGAGCAATATGAGAAGCCGGTCGCGCATGCATCATGTTCACATGATGGCGCGGTGCCGAAATCTTCAGCCGGGATATGCTCAGACGTCGCCGTGCTCAGTGACCAAATACCTTGCGTCGGTCGTGATCACGCTGGCGGCGACGTTCCCCGAGTTTGCCCCAGCGCACGCGCGTGGACAGCCTGGTATGGAAACGCCATTCCTTATCGCTCTCGGTTACCCGGACTCAAAGCTGGACACCGTCGCGATGCAATGGCGGGAAGGCGTCTACCGGATCCTCGCTCGGCACGATATCGTGTGTGCGCCTGAAGATCAGCCTCACGATGAGTACGAAATAGCCGACCTGCAGGACAAGCAGCGTCGCTATCGTCCAGGCAAATGCCTCCCAGAAGGAGCCGGTGGCCATATACGTCCAGACCGCGACAATGATGGCCGTGGCTGACATTCCTACGAGAAACTGTCCAAAATACATGGTTTTCCAAAACCATCGAAACCGCGCCGGCTCCGATCAGTCCCTGCCTCATTCCCATTTCCCACGGACAACATTTCATTATTTTAGCAACTTCGCAAGTAAGCGGCCGGTCGCCGCTACGCGTTCTCCCTTGCGCGACTTGACAACGGTGGCTATCCGGAGCGCGGTGCTGACGCGCCAGCCGTCGACAATCCAGAAGCACGCGGCTTTGCACTTCGAGCACGGGAACAAACGCCGGCACGCCGAGTTTCGCTTCCAGTTTTTTCAAGGACAGGAGGCCAGCATGGCACCGCGCAACAAACCGAGCGCCGACATCGAAGATGACGCACCGCAGGCGGATGGGCCTACCATCGAGCAGCAGGATTGGGATGCGATCAAGGGCGGCGAGATCCTGCCAGACTCCGTGCCGGAAAACGGCGACATGCGTTACGGCATCGAAAAAGACGGCGATCTGCCCGACGAGGACGACGATAACGCCTACCAGGACAGCGACGACGCCCTCCCCGACGATGAGGAAGAAGCCGCAATCACGCGTGATCAGACCCGCGAGGGCCGATTCGACGAGACATGAGCCATTCGTCGCGCAGATATGACTGCCTGTTGTTGAACTTGCCAAAGCCACATTTTCCATGCCCGGTTTGCGGGCAAATGTGCTTGGCGGCTAAGTTTTCCGCCCAGGCATTATATCAGATTTACCTAAAATAGCGGAACATCCAAGGGACATTATCGGAACTGAACAAGGCCTCTTGGACTTTTGCGCACGATGGACAAGACCTTGGTCCTATAGGAAAAAGCAAAAGCCCGACGTGACCGATTGAAGCTTCCAACGAGGGAACATCGGGCCTCGCTTGTCGTTTGTCGCAAAGGCTCGGCACGCCGGGTGCCATGCCTTGGAGAACAGCACGATGCCCCACCGATCCACCATCATCAGGACAGGCTATGGCCCGGGAACGGCGATCGCCGTGCTCATGGTTGGATTGACGGCGGTGGGCATGGTGTTCCTCGTCCTCGGCAGTTCGCTCTACTTCAGTGAGCAGCCTGCGGATCAACGTGCCCTGTCTTCGCCGCCCGCGCGATCGATACACGCGACCGATAGCAAAGCGGCAAACTAACGAGCAACTGCTGAGCGATAGCAGGTTGACGCCGCGCGGGTCTCCAGGCTTCGGCCGAACCGCCATTCCCGCTGCCTGCGACGCGGCGGCCGTGCTGGTGATGGTGCCAGCGGAGCGGACGGCTTCGGTGTTTTGTCCACCGGTGAAGTTTCGGTTCGCTTGCATCAACATTAGATATAACTAATGTAACAATGGCCGGCGACCGCCAGAAGCCGGCTGGCCCGGCGGCCTGCCTTTGCACTTGGCAGCCGGGCCATTTCTTGTCCTTGCCTCGTGCGTCGGCGGGCGGCCCCGCCATCTTGCCGTCTTCGCCTCTGTCTGGCGCGGATTCATTTTCGCGCCGCCTCGTCATGTATAGCGTCAGCCCCGGCAAACAGCCTTCGGCTCTGCAACCGCAGGAAAATATGCGGATGCCAAGCCGATTGCGCTGATCAAATCGCTAAGACGTGCAGGCTAGCTGCTAAAATCGAAGGACGACAGAAGGACCGCGTCTGCGATAGCACCGGACGCGACGGCGACCATGCCGCCAATAACTACGGCAGACCCGTCTCCAACGCCGCCCGTGCCGGCGCCGGCGCCAACCCCGATCCCAGCGTCGATGGTCGACCGGCTGCACCTCCGCATGTGCACCTTCGTCGCCGAAGGCCTCTGTTTGTGATGCCCCAATTTCATCGAGAATGCCGTTTCCGGCGCCCGGAACACCAGCCGCTGCCTCGATCGGGCGAATTACCCCTGCAAGGGCCGCCGCCCCGGCAATGCCAAATATCGCCGTTAAGAAGGATCGCCGATCCATAGTAACCTCCAACGTTGCATAACAAGGCGCTCGGTTGCCGAATGAGCAGGCCGGCGCATAATGAAAATAGAGGATTCGCCAGCCACCGGAGCGGCTTGCGAATCCTATCAGCGCAGGAAGGGACGTTGCTGCGCCGATCGACGACATGTCAGCCTAATACTATCCCCAGAAAGGTGACGGCTGTCGCGAAAATCGGTGCGAGCAACCAGCGCGCTTGGCCAACACTTTTGTCCATCTGTCTCTCCGAATTCCGGAGACAAACAGCCGTGACCAGAGAGCCGTTCCCGTTGGTAAGACCAATGCGCTCGCGGACCAGACTTAAGTCGCACGTATCATCCGACCGAAGCCCAATCCGAGGAACATTTTCATTTGGCTCAAGTTCAGTTGCCGTCAGCGTCGGACGATCCTGTCATGCTGACTCGCAAGGAGAAAACGGTATGAAAATGCACCTAACGAGCGCCGCAGCGGCGCTATTGCTGTTGGCCGGTGTTGGCGCCGTTGCCGCTCAGGACGTTGTCATTCAGCCTGAGCAGGACACGGTCATCCGCGAGTATGTGAAGAAGCAGCCCTTGGCTTCGGTCAAGGTTCCCGGTGTGGAGCTGAATATTGGTAGCCCGTTACCGGACACGGTCGAGCTGCATGAGATCCCCAATGTCAAATACCGCTACGTGGTGGTCGACAACCGCACCGTCCTGGTGGATCCGAGCACCCGCAAGATCATCAAGGTCTACGACTGAATCTCGAAATGTCCAAACCCGCCGCCAGCCATGGCGGCGGGTTGCCCAGCTTCCAATCAGGACGAGTGAAGATGATAAGCAAAGCTGTGACATCCACCGCGTTGGGCGTTCGCCTGGCCGATCTCCAAGCCAGGATGCATGATGCGCGGGTGACGGATGCCGAAATGAAAACCTTTCAAAAGGTCGCGGCCATCATGGAAGATCGTCATGGGCGGATCGATGGCGACGACCTGATTGCGGCGTCGTTCCTCGCCGAGGCGGTCCAGGACCGGCAGACGCCTTGAGGGCATGCCGACAACCAGCAGACTTTTTGACTGCGTACCGGGAAAGCGCGCCGAAAGTCTCAGCCGAATCCGCACTTTTGCTCCGGCCTATTCCGCTTTCGCGGAAGTTTCGAGCGGCCCGCAATGTGCAATGTTGCTAATGCGGCGGTACGAGCCGCCCTGGTTGACGCGGGCGCCCGAGCCATCCCAACAATGCGCCCCCCCCGTCCGCGTCGACCACGGCAGCCCCCTGGCGCTGTCTTCCCTCGCGAAGTCCTCAAGCCGGCCCGCCTGATAATGCGGCCTGCGGCGACGTTCGGGCTTCAGCCGCCGACAAGCGCCTTTGTGGTCACCAGATTGACGCCGGCCTCGGCGAATTCGCCATTGTGCCTGATAACGACCTGTTCGGCACTCTCGCTGGCATTGTCCAGCGTGCTGTGCGCATCGGATACCACGGTCACGCCGAGCCCTCTGGCGATCGCGCCCTTGACCGTCGCGGCCACGCAAAAATCGGTCTGTGCACCCAGGAGCACGACGGCGCCCGCACCCTGCCCGGCAACCCAGTCGCCGAAGGCAGGATTGCTGAAAGCATCGCGCACGGATTTGGCAAAGATCGGCTCGTCCGCCGCTTGGCCAAGTGCGGGCCAAACCGGCCAGCCCGGTTCATCCGGTGCCAACGGATCGCCTTCGGGTCCGTCATGCCTGATAAAAGCGACCTTGCGCCCGCCGCGCCGCGCCCAGTCGATCACCGCCTTGGTGCGCTCGACAATATCAGGCGCATCATGGATCGGCGGTTCGTGCACGCCGTCGAACATACCGGTCTGGAGATCGATGACGATGAGCGGCGCGTTGTCTGGGAGGCTGGGTACTGGCATGGGCTTTACATAGCACGGCGGACAGGGTGATCAAGATTTCGCTCATTCCGGCGCGCCGCCAAACAGCACCACGCCGTCGCCGCTGGTGGGCGGCCAGTCGCGGATGGTGCGGTCGTTGCCGCCGGTGTCGCCATCTGCCATTCTCGCTTGGGGATAAGGAGAAATCACAATGAAGAAGACTTACGCGAAGCCGACCTTCGTCAAGAAGGGCAAGCTTTCAGCCATCACGGCAAACGGCCCGACCAGCGCCACGCTTTAATCCGGCGCATCTTTGGCGGATCGCGCCGGCCGCTGGAGAGCAAACTCCAGGTGCAATGGTTTTCGAAATAGCACGAAACAAAGAATTGGGCCCTGGCTCTTTGTCGCTCATTGTTGGATTTATTGCAGGTTTGGTGCTTTCAGCTCGCATGGTTGACAGATGGCCGCAGTATGGCATCATCAAGCTGGGATTTTAGGAGAGTCTGAAAATGAAGAAGATTTATGTGAAGCCGTCGTTCCTGAAAAAGGGCCGTCTGTCGGCGGTCACAGCGTCAAACGGCGCCTCGATTATTATTGTGCCGGCGCCAACCTGATTGCAGCGGGGCGAAATTTCGCTCCGCTTTGGCATGCCCAAATCTCAACGCGTCAGGACCAAATCGTCCACGACCATTTGCCAATAGTGTTTCGTCGACAGGCGAACACGCGTTACCGATTTGAGCATCGGGGCGTAATGAAGCGGCGTGAGCGCCGACAGCGTGATCTGATCGCTTGAGATCAGCTGCTCGCCGAGCCAACTTTCGATCAGCGCCACCTCCCCTTCCGACGCCAGCCAGGCGGCGCTCAGCATGACCGAGTGAAAGCCGAACGGCCGTTCGCGGCTGAATTCGGCCGGCAGCCCGCTGCTGGTGTAGAGCACATAGTCACCGGAGACGTTGCCATTGACATAGCCTTGGCTGTCCTTGGTGTAGTCGCGCGCCATCGCATTCAGGTTGCGCCACGCCAATCCGGCATGACCGGACGGAATTTTCCTGAAGGTGCGCGACGTCACATCGTCGAAACCGATCGTTTCGAGAGCGGCATCAGCGGCGATGCCGGCGCGTTGCGGCGACAGCAGGCCGAGATCCGCCGGATAGGGCGACAGCGTCAGCCGCCGCTCCAAGCCGCCGCCACTGACGCTGACCGTGTCGGCGCCATCGGCTAGGTCGAAGCTGAAGACGGCACCCGGCGCCAGTGCCCGCGTCTCCAGGACGTGCCCATTCCCCAACACGGACAGGGTCGCTGGTCCATCGCCGGCAACGCGCCCGCTGACGCGGCGCGGTGGTGCCAGACCGACCGGCAGCAGCATCTCCTGCGATACCATCCCGGCCGGCGAACCCGGCAGCGGCTGGAAGTGTCGGGACTGAATGTCATTTTCGCTTTTCGCCTGCCAGCCGGGCGGCACCGAAACCACAAAGCGCCAGTTGCCTGGCTTGCGGAGCACGGCCTTTCTGCTTTTCACCGACATGGCGAAATTGGCAAAGCCGGCATTGTTGGTGCGCGCGGACGCGGCGAGCTTGCCGGCTTCGTCATACAGCCGCACCATGATCCCGGCCATCGGCCGGTCTCCGGCGCCGTATTTGCCGTCGCGATCGACATCGAAATAGACGAAGGACGAGTAATTGAGCATACCCCCGCGGGCGTTCCAATCGGTACGGACGGCATAGTCGGCAGCCGGATTGGTCTGCCGCCGTCCCTTGCGGCGGCTGCGCTTCCGCCACAGCAGCCAGGACACGACAGCAGCCGCAAGCACCACAATGGTGGCGAGCAGGATCTCGACAGGGCCCAAGTCAGGCATGGAGCCTCGATTCACAAATCTCGTGGGGGATTGCGTTCATGGGCGATCCGGCTGCGTTGGAGTACTGTGCCGACAGGTCATTTGCATGTCGTCAAAAAGCGAACCCGGACTTGGGACAGCGACATGCATCAGACAAAAGACTTAGAGCGCGTTGCATGGATCCGTTCAAGCGCGACGCATGAAAGCAGTCGCCTTACTTCAATTCCACCCACACCGGCGCATGGTCGCTGGCGCCGTCCTCGCCGCGCACGTCGCGGTCGATGCCGGCGGCGGTCAGGCGACGTGCAAGTTTCTTCGACAGCAGGATGTGATCGAGCCGGAGGCCCGCATCGCGCGGCCAGCGGTTGCGGCGGTAGTCCCAGAATGTGTAAAGCGTTTCCTTCGGATGCTTCTTGCGCAGGGCATCAAGCCAACCCTGGTCGAGCAGGCGCCGGAACGACGCCCGGCTTTCCGGCTGCACCAGGGCGTTGTCGTCATAGGAGCGGGTGGCGTAGATGTCGCGCGGCTCGGGCACGATGTTGTAGTCGCCGGCCAGCACCACCGGCAGGCCGGTGTCGAGCAGCTGTTCGGCATGCGCCTCCAACCGTTCGTGCCAGGCGAGCTTGTAGGCGAATTTCGGACCGGGCTGCGGGTTGCCGTTCGGCGCATAAAGGCAAGCGACGATAATGCCATTCACCGCCGCCTCGATATAGCGGCTCTGCCTGTCGGCATCGTCGCCGGGCAAGGCATCGCGGGTCAGCACCGGTTCCGAACCCCGCGCGAGGATAGCGACGCCGTTCCAGGTCGGCTCGCCCTTCCACACCGCGCCATAGCCGGCCGCCGCCAATGCCGAGCGCGGAAACTGCATGTCGCGTGCCTTCAGCTCCTGCAGGCACACGACATCAGGCTTTGCCACAGCCAGCCATGCCAGCAGGTTTTCTAGCCGGCTGTTGATGTTGTTGATGTTGAAGGAGGCGATCTTCATCTTCAGCGCTTCAGGAAGCGATACGGTCCGACCACGCCTTCACCGTCTTGGCCAGCGTCTTCAGATGGTCGGCCGCCGAAAATCCCGAGATGCTCTTGCGTGGCTTAAGATCATGGTCGCCATCCTCCAGCCAGATCACCTCGATGCGGTCGGAAAGGTCGTAAGTCGCAACCTCGTCCCTGGTGCCGAACTCGTCGCGGGTGCCCTGGAAGATCAGCGTCGGCGTCTTTAGGTCGGCGAGGTGTTTGGTGCGCAATTGCTCGGGCTTGGCCGGCGGATGGAAGGGATAGCCGAGGCAGACCAGCCCTGAAATCTGGCCCTTGGCAAACATCTCGTCGGCAACCATCGAGGCGACGCGCCCGCCCATCGACTTGCCGCCGATGATGAGCGGACCGGTCACGCCCCTGGCCCTGAGATCGGCGATCGCCTTGACATATTCCGGGTTCACCGTCTCGGCCCGCGGCGGCGGTTTGCGGTGGCCGTAGCGGCGGGCGGCCATGTAGTGGAATTCGAAGCGCGCGACCTGGAAATCAGCGGCGGCCAGCGCCTTGGCCGTGGCGGTCATCGAGGGGGAATCCATCGACGCGCCGGCGCCATGCGCGAGCAGGATGGTGACGGGGGCGTTGTCGTCGCCGTCGAAGAGGAAGGTGGTCACGGGGCAGCCTTTCCATAAAGGCCGAGTTCATTGGCGCCCCCCTCTGTCCTGCCAGACATCTCCCCCTCAAGGGGGGAGATCGGATGTCGCCATCGCTTTCGCAAATCGCCAAAGTAGGAAAGCGAGCGAGACAGCAAAGCTGCCGATCTCCTCCCTTGAGGGGGAGATGGCCGGTAGGCCAGAGGGGGGTGTTCAAGCGCCAGCATCCCTCACCCCGCCGTCCGCGCCAGCTGCATATCCACGAACTGCACGCCCTTGGCGGCCACCCGCGCCCATTCCGAATCCGCGTCGAGTTCCAGATAGCGCCCCCACAGCCGCCGCGCCTCCGGCAGATCGCCGGCGTCGAATTCCAGCCTCGCCAGGTTGAACACCGGATCGGCATAGGTTTTGTCGAGCGCGATCGCCTTCTGCAGGTGCCTTCGCGCCGAGGCGTCTCGGCCTTGCTCGCTCATCAGCCCGGCCAGGTTAAACCAGGCCTCGACGAAGGCCGGGTCGAGTTTTATCGCATTGATATAGTCGTGTGCGGCGTCCGCCGCGTGGCCGCCGGCGCGCAAGCAGTTGGCGCGGTTGAAGGCGGCGATCGCATCGCTCGGATCGATGGCAAGGCAGCGCTGGTAGAGTGCGGCGGCCCCATCATGGTCGCCGCCCTCCTCCGCTGCTTCCGCCTCGGCAAACAACTCTTCCAGCGTGTCGTCGGCTGCCGAACCGGCGTTGCCCAAATCGAACAGCAACTGCCCGTCGAGTTCGCTCTGGCCGCCTTCGAGATAGATAGCATCGGCGCGCCCATGCTGCGAGCCGACGTTGAGCGACTTGGCGGTCAGCGACGCCACCGGGCCGGAGCGGTGGACGGAGCGCGCGATCGCCCCCCATGTCGCACCGCCTGCAATGAGCCCGGCATATTTGCGCGCCAGGATCAGGTCGCGGAAGGAATAGGGTTCTGCGTCATGCTCGAACGCATCGAACAGGCTGAGCAGGTCGAGGTCGGCGCCGGATAGCCGCGACTGCTCGATCAGCGATTGCCGCGACAGCGAGGATGCCTCCGGTGTCTTCATCAGTCCGAGCAGGCGCAGGAATCCGTTCTCGCTGAGGAGCTTGTGCCCGGCCGCGCGCTCGGTGGCGATGCGGCGCTCGATATCGGCATCGCCGTTCCTGGAGAGCCCGGCTTTGGCCAACAGCGTCCGGCCGAAGACGACATGCGTGGTGCGCCTGGTGACGCCGCGCCGCAACTGGCCCTCCTGGCGCTCGACTTCGCGTGCCGCCAGCCGCAGCGGAAACGCCGCCAGCGCGCCGATGGTGCCGAAGACGCCGCCGACCGGTGCCGTCATTTCTTGCTCTTGCCGACCGCCTTCAGCAGATTGGCCTTCAACGGATTTTCAGCAGCACCACCCGTTGCCGCCTTCTTCGCGGCGGGCTTGGCAACCTCGTCGGCCTTGCTCTTCGACTTGGCCGGCGGCTTCGATTGCGACAGGCTCGCCTTCAGCGCATCCATCAGGTTGATGACATTGCCCCGTTCCGGTGCCGCCGCGATGATCGGCTTGTGGCCTTTCAGCTTCTCGCGAATCATCGTCATGAGTGCCGCCTCGTAGCGGTCCTCGTAATTCTTCGGATCGAAAGTGGTTTCTTTCTGCTTGATCAGAGCTTCGGCGAGCTGCAGCATTTCCGCGTCGGGCTTGCCGGCGGGGATGTTGCCAAAATATTCAGCTGTACCGCGCACTTCGTTCGGGTTCCTCAAAGTGCACACGAACATGCCGTTCTCGCGCGCGCCGATCGTCACCACGCGTTCCCTGCTGGACAGCACAAGGCGTGCGATCGCCAGCTTGCCGGATTTGCGCATCGCTTCGCGCAGCACGGCGAAGGTCTCCTCCGCCATCGCGCCGTCGGGCGCCATGTAGTAGGGCGCATCCTGATAGATGACATCGACCTCGTCCTCATCGACGAAGGCCTCGATGTTCATCGTGTGATTGGATTCGATGCGCACCGCATCGAGATCGGCATCATCGATGATGATGTACTGCTTGTCCTCGTATTCGTAGCCCTTGACCAGATCAGCACGCTCGACGAGCCCCAATTCGGGGTCGACCGGTTTCATGTTGATGCGGTTGTGGGTCTTCTTGTGCAGCTGGTTGAAGCTGATGCGCTCGCTGGCGCTGGTGGCGGGATACAGCCGCACCGGACAGCTGACGAGGCTGAGTTTGAGGTAACCTTTCCAACTTGCCCTGGGCGCCATGAAACACTCCTACGCGGCCATGCACTGACATTTGCTGCAGCACTTTCGTCCGAAGGACGATTGGCGCCGCGCAAATCCTACACCGACCCCACACGATACAGGCAAATCCCTGACGAAATCTTCCGCCACGTCTTGAGGTCGTGGCGGAGAGAATAATTCAAATTGTCGGAAGCGTCGATGGCGTTGGGTTCCTCAGGAACCTAGTTCTTCAAGGCCGGCAAATCCCGTGCGAACTCGTCGATCTCGGCCCACGGATCGCCCGAGGTCGCCAGCAGCCCCGGCAGGGAGGAATAGTTCAGATCCTGCGGCGCATCGATGGATTCGAGGTCGCTCCAGCTGACCGGCGTCGAGGCCGGCAGATTGGTGCGGGCGCGCAAGGAATAAGGGGCTGCGGAGGTGTGGCCGCGCGCATTGCGGTGGTAGTCGATGAAGATGCGCTTCTTGCGGTTGTCCTTGCCCATGGTGGTGGTGAAAGTATCAGGCGCCGTTGTCGCCAGATGCGTGGCGATCGCGCTGGTTGCCTGGTGCAGTTTCTTCCAGTCCTGCTTGCCCGTCACCGGGACGGTGATGTGGATGCCGCTGCCGCCCGAGGTCTTGGCGAACGGCACCAGCCCCAGGCGCTCCAATTCGCCCTTGATGTGCACGGCGGCCTCGACCACCTCGCGCCAGGTGATCCCTGCTCCCGGATCGAGGTCGAGGACGATCTGGTCGGGTCTGTCGAGGCTGGTGCGGTGGGTGCCCCAGGTGTGGAACTCGACGACGCCGAACTGTGCCAGCGCCAGATACCCTTTCGCGCCTTCGACCGAGAGATAGGATTTGGTCTCGCCCTCGGAATTTGTCGCCTCGAACGTCACCACCGAGGGCGGCATGCCGGTGAAGGCGTGGCGCTGGAAGAAGCAATCCTTCGGCAGGCCGGTCGGGCAGCGCACCAGCGACACCGGCCGGCCGAGGATGTGCGGCAGCATGAAGTCGCCGACCAGCGCGTAATAGACCGCGATGTCGAGCTTGGTCGGGCCGGTCTTGCCGAACAGCCGGCGCGTCGGGTTGGTCACCCAGATGGTGGCAAGGTCGGCCTCGGCGATCAGCCGCTTGCGTTTGAACGAGACCGGCGTCGACAGGCCGACATCCCTCAAACCACGGAAGACGCCGTGGCGCAGCGCATTGTCCGAGGTGCGGTTGGCGTAGTGGATGCGCGCCGACAGCAGCGGCCGCACCCAGTTCATCTCGCGCATGATTTCGCGCGGGACACCCTCGGGCGCGGTGGCGCCTTCCCGCAGCGGCTCCAGCCTGGCGAGCAACTCACCGGCGGTGGCGGCATCGAAACCGGTGCCGACCTTGCCGCGATAGTGCAATTCACCATCCTCGAACTCTGCCATGCCGAGCGCCGCCAACCCTTCGGCCGCATCGGAGATGGTGAAGCCGGCGATGACGAAGTCTTCCGACAGCAGCGCCTTGGTCTTGGTCCAGCTTTTGCTTCGGCCGCTCTGATAGATGGCCGTGGCGCGCTTTGAGACGACACCCTCCAGCCCAAGTTCCGACACCTGGTCGTAGAGCCCCTGCCCCGAGCCCTCGACATGGTCGGAGAACTGGATGGCGGAATTGGCGCCGAGGCCCGACAGCATCTGCGCCAGCAGCGCCTTGCGCCGGACCAGCGGCGCCTTGGTGAGGTCCCAGCCGTCGAGATGGAGAAGATCGAAGGCGTAGAAATGGAGCTTACTGCCGGCGCCCTCGGCCAGCGCATCCTGCAGCAGCGCGAAGCGGCTGATGCCCTGGGCGTCGAGCACGACGATCTCGCCGTCGATGATGGCATCGCGGCAGGGCAGCTTCGCGAACGCATGCGGCAGGTCGCCATAGCGCTTCGTCCAGTCGATGCCGCCACGGGTGATCAGTCTGATCACGCTGTCAGTGAGATGCGCCATGGTGCGGTAGCCGTCGAATTTGATTTCGTGCAGCCAGACTTGTTTGGTGTCTTCGCCATCGGGTGGTTTTGGCACCTGCGTCGCCAGTTGCGGCTCGATACGGGCAAGCATGGGGGCCTTGAACGCGCCCGGCAGCGTGCCGGGCTTCAGCGATCCCTGTCTGGGCGCGGGTTTGGCGGCGGGCTTTGCCGGCGCCGCCAGTTCCTCGATGCGCAATCCGGATTTGACGCTTTCCGGCCGGACCGTGAGTATGTCAAGCGCGGTGTCGGCGGCGAGGTCACGCTCCTTGAACAGCAGCCAGTTCTTCTTGTTTTCGTCTTCGCCGGGTTTCGGCTTCAGCCGGGTCAGCATCCAGCCGCCATTGAGCTTGTCGCCGGCCAGCCGGAACTTGAAGGCGCCTGTGCGCAAGCTCTTTTCGACATCGTCCATCGGCGCCCAGCTGCCGGTGTCCCAGACGATCATCGGCCCGCCGCCATATTCGCCCTCGGGAATGACGCCCTCGAAGTCGATATATTCGAGCGGATGATCCTCGGTCTCGACCGCCAGCCTTTTGTCGGCCGGATTGAGCGAAGGCCCACGCGGCACCGCCCAGCTCTTCAAGACATCGCCGACCTGCAGTCGCAGATCATAATGGTCTGCGGTGGCGTGGTGCTTGTGGACGACGAAGCGGTTGCCGTCGCTGCTGACGAGCCCGCCAACCGGTTCCGGCGTCTTGGCGAATTCGCGTTTGGCGCGATAGGCTTTGAGCTTTGGTGGAGTCGTCATCGCAAGGATCGAAGCACGGCGGCCAGGAACAAGCCAGTCACGCTCTCAATCGTCAGCGGCCGGCGTCAACTCGAGCTCCGCCGGCGACAGCCCTTGCTGCAACTGGCTCAGCCGGAATTCATCGACCCAATAGGCCTCGCCGTCGACCAGAACCCGGGCCTGGTAGGTGCCCGCCGAAAAACGCCGCGCGGTGATGTAGACCTTGTGACGATCGAGCGCCTTGCGCACCGCGGAGCGCTTGGAATTCTGACCTGTGACGGGACTGAACATGACACTGCCCTCGGTCGCCCTGACACACAACGCGGCCGCTGTCGGCAGCCTGACGACTGGGGTCAAGGATGGCGGAGACGCGCCGTCCTGTCAATTTCGCGGACAGCGCAGGATGCAGTCCGGTCAAATTTACCAATCTTTTGAATATGCTTGGGCCTTGGCCTGAATCAAGACGTGAAGCACACGGAGATGAACTGCGCACGACCGCGCCGCCAGACTATCGTCCGTCGCTGCCGCTCTGCCACGCGGTCGGCATGCCCGAATGAGCAGTTTTTTGAACTTCCGTGCCGATGAGATCGATTGTCGCCGCCGCGACGTCGGCAACCTGAAGCCGCTGGACGCAATAGACCCCACCGGCGTTGTTTTCCTTACACAAACCTGGTGCGATGCACGGACAAGGCATGGGCGGCTGGAGCGTTCGGCTGGGGACACCGAACGGGCCCCATTGCTCAGGCGACGTCAGACCGTACAGCCCCACCGCTGGAGTTCCGACAGATGCCGCGATGTGCATCGGCCCGCTCTCATTGCCAAGAAAAATTGACGCTTCGGCCAACAATGCCGTCAGAACCTCAAGCGAGGCTTTTCCGACGACACTTGCGACTGGCGACGCTGCCATTTCAAGGATCCTTTGCGCGGCAAGCCCTTCATCCGGCCCACCAACGAGCAGGGATCGCAGCCCGGTTTTGGCGTATACCTCATCGATGACGGCGGCAAAATGTTGCGGCGGCCAGCAGCGCCCTTCAAACCTCGCGCCAGCATGAACGGCCACATATGACTTCTTCGCCAAAGCGTTTTCCGCAAGAAGCCTGGCACACTCTTCCTCGGCGGTCTTGGTCGGCTGCAGCCGAGGCGTTGGGTCCTGACAATCCAGCCCGAGGGGGCGGAGTGGAGACAGGTTCCTGTAGAGATAATGGGGTCCGCCATGTCCGAAGGTCGCGGCGAGAACGTTTGCAAGCTGGATTTCCCAGAACTTCATCGGATGCTCGGAAGGATCGAAGCCGACGCGAAGTGGAGCCCCGATCAAACGATGCATGATCCGCGAGGTTTTAGAATCGGTAAGATCGATACTAAGATCGAATTTTCGACGCCGCAGATCAGAGATGACGCCACGATAGTCGCTCAAACGCTTGAGCAGAGTCCTTCCTCTGCCACGGGATTCAAAGCCAACGGCAACATCGGCCACCCCTTGCGCGACGATGAACTGCTTGAGACCCGGCGCACAAAGCATGGTTACCGAGGCTTGTGGATAAGCAAGGCGCAGATTGCGAACCAAAGCAGATGTCAGAACGACATCTCCAATGTACTTCGTTTGAATAATGAGGATGGAACGAATCCCATCTCCTAAACTTTTATTCATCGAGATGATCTGCCGAAAACGCAAATTAAAGAAAATCCGCCGGGGACACTCATTTCTGGACGTCAAGGGGCGCTTTCAAATATAGAGCTAACCAACCCTGTCAACAAGCTTGCCGGCCTCGGTGCCTCTTTGCATCGGTCGTCGGCAGGACCGGCAAACGCTCGTACTCAGTCCTTCAATCGCCGCAAGCGGCGCGTCAGGCCCTGGACGGCCTTGAGCAGCCGGGGACGCGACCGCGTCATGCCTTCGACCCGGCTGCGCAGCAAAATGGCTGCGTTCGCAGCCCTGCCCCGCACCGTTACCGGTTCGCAGATCTCGGCCAGAACCGAGCTCGAGGCGCCGATATGTTGCTTGTAGCCCTGGCCGCCGACCGACAGGTCGAAATAGTCGAAGCCCCGCTCGCATCCCCACATCATCAGCTTGCCCATCGTCGTCAGGCCGGGTGAGACATTGGCGACCGCATTCTGGTCGATGCCGAGCAGGAGGGCGTGAAGTGTGCCTTTTCTGACCAGCACATAGATGGAGGCGAGCCAGGCTTCACCGACGCGTATCCCGAAGAGCCGCACCGATCCGTTGGACAGGCCTTGCAGCGCCGCGGCGCGGTAGAAATCGACGACCGGGGTCTGCGTCAGGAGGTCGAAACGCCCGAGCTCACGAAAACGCTTCAGCCGCAGTTCCAGCAATACATCCAGGAGCTCCTCGGTCAGATCAGGCGTGTCGCCCTCGACCAGAGCGAGGCCACCAAGCTGTTCGAAGCCGCGACAATGCTTGCGGAAGGCCTTGGCGAAGGACGGCTTGCAGATCCGCCTGATGAGCGTCTCCGGGTCGCCATGCAGCATGAGGCCGGAGGTGACCTGGATGGAGTCGCGCGCCACCGAAAGCAATGCCAGCGGATTGACCACGCCGTGGATCTGCTGCGGGATTCCCGCGATATGGATGCGATCCGCCGGTGGCAGCACGGCACGGACCGCCGCCCACATGGCGTCGGCACTCTGCCTGGTCCACGCTCTCCGATCCGCCAGGAGCGGCACCGAGTAGTCGCACACGCGGCAGCTCAGCCATTCGATCACGTGGTGGCCGAGGGCTCGGCGCCGCATCAGCGGCAGCAGCATAGCCGGGGCGCCGGTCACGGCGTCACTCACCTCGACGAAGACCAGGTCTGCATCTTTGGGCATCAGCCGTGCGGCGATTCCTTCGACCCAGGCATAGTGCTGATGGGCAGTGCAGACGCCGTGCGCCTCAAGAAGCAGCCATAGCAGCCTTACGGTGTCGAAATTGGTGTGCAGCCGAGCCGTGAAGCGCGCGGTTGCATCAGCGTTGGCGACAGCCGGGAAAAACAGCCCACCGGGCAAATCCGTTGTCGGAGTCGTTCCCGTCGCGTAGCTTGCCACATGCTTCTCCCGTCATTCTGATCCCCCACGCAGGCGCCGCAAATCCCGCATCAGTCCCTGGAGCCTCTTCAGCAGCCGAGGTTTGGAGCGCACGAACACCTCGGTCCGGTTGCGGACCTCGATGGCTGCGCTCACGGCGCTGCCTCGCACCGTAATCCCGTGGCAAAGCTCGCGCAGGCCCGAACCCACGGCACCCATATGTTCCTTATAACTCTGGTTGCCTACCGACAGGTCGAAATAATCGAAACCGCGACCGCGCGCCCAGCTCATCAACTTGCCCATGATCAGAAGTCCCGGCGAGACATTGGGCACCGCGCCCTGATCGATTGAGATCAGCAGAGCATGAACGGTGACTTGATGGATCAGCAGGTATTGTACCGCGATCAGAGCTTCACCAACACGCAACCCGAAGAGCCGCACCGACCCATCCGACAGGCCCTCGAGAGCAGCGTTTCGATAGAAGTCGACAACTGTCGCCTGCGTCAGCAGGTCGAAGCGGCCCAGTTCGCGAAAGCGGCTGAGCCGCATCCGGACCAGGCCGCCGAAGATGACCTCCACCAGGGCCGGCGTGTTGGCTTCGACCAGTTCCACGTCGCCAAGCCGTTCGAGGCGGCGCCAGTCCTTGTTGAAGGCCTTGACGAAGGATGGCCGGCATAGGCGCTTGAGGACGGTTTCCGGGTCGCCGTCGATGGCGAGGCCGAAGCTGGTATGCAGGGAATCGCGCGTGGCCGCGAGCAAGGCCAGCGGATTGGCGACGCCGCTGATCGATTGCGGAATTCCCGTGATCTGGATGCGGTCCGCCGGCGGCAGCACGGAACGCACCGCGGCCCACGCGGCCTGCGCCGATTGCGTCGTCCACGGGCTGTCATCGGCCAGCAGCGGTGCCGAATAGTCGCAAACGCCATAGCTCAGCCATTCGATCACCCGATGGCGGAAGGCCGGTCGCCGTATTAGCGGCACCAGCATTCGCGGCGCGCCCGTCACGGCATCGTTCACCTCCACGATGAGCAGTTCCGCACCTTGCGGCATCAGCCGCGCGACGATCCCCTCGGCCCAGGCATAATTCTGGTGGGCGGTGCACACACCGTCCGCCTGGAGGCGCAGCCAGAGCGGCCTCACCGCTTCCAGGCTGGTGTGGAGCCGCGCCGTATAGGCATCGCCGGCGACGACGGTGGCCGGATGGGAGGACTGGCTATCGGGCGAGCCGGTCACCGCAGCAATTTGCACCGCCTGGACTGCCATGTTTTTTCCTATCGCTTTGCCGTAGCGAACGGCAGCGTCCGCCGCCACGCGCCCAACCCGCTGTCGCGCGCCTCATCGGGATGCTCGATATTCCACATGCGGTGATGCGCGAAATACCATGATGCCACGAGCACGAACATCTCCGAGACTGCGGAACCCAACAACGCCCACGGCGGAGACGCGATAGCCAGCAGGGCCGCGATCAGCGCCAGCCCGACGACCGCGCCGCCCGTCGTGATGAACGCGACGATCCGAAAATCGCCGAGTATCTCAAGCACGATGCGGGGCATGATATAGAGCATGATCGGGACAAAATTCGCGATCACGAAAACTCCGATGAACCAGGTCGAAGCGTCCTGGAGAGCCTGGGATTTTATCATCGGCAGGACGAACATGATCGCACATCCATAAGCAAGGCCGCCGAGCCCCATGACGAGCGCCCAGATCTTGGCCTGCGTCCAGACACGGCCTGTTTCATTGTTCCGCATCAGCCTGGCGAGATCCGGCTGCGTCATGTTGACGAACGCAAGGCTGATGATGCGCAGCGGAGCAAACAGCACCAGAACCGCCGCCAGCGGCGCGTAGGCGGCTGGCCCGGCAATGCCGGCGACCAGCAGCGCCAGACATTGACCCTGGATGTTGGTGGTGGTCGCGCTGAATGCCGACCAGCGCAGTTGGGGCCAGAGTCTGATATAGCGTCGCCGCGTCGGCATGCGGAAGCTGATGCGAAGCGAGCGCCGAGCCAGCCGGACCAGGACGAAAATGCCGAACACATTCGCCGCTGCAAGTGCATAGAACACGGTCTGCAGCGGGTCTTGGACCAACCAGATCGACAGCCCGGCCAGGAAACAGCCGGCGACTGTAAAAGCGCCATCGCTGATGGAGACGACAACCTGCTGGCGCCGTGCGAAAAAAGCCGTGCGCATATGGCTGCGCAACGACCAGGCACCGACGAAGCAGCCGGCGGCAATTCCGCTTGGATCGCCAAGGACATGCATCAGAACAGCCGTGCCGACGGCCATCAGCAACGCCACGATCAGCGCCGCCGTTCCGAACGCCACGTCATAGGTATCGACGCCGGCGCTGTTGGTGCTCTTGCTCATCCAGATGCTGGCGGGAACGGCGGTGAGCGACCTGATATAGGACAGGCCGACACCGCCCATGACCATGCCGATGGCGAAGAGGCCGTAGCCCTGCGCCGACAGCATGTGCAACAGCATGATGTTGAGGGCAAAATGAAAGCCGCTCTGCATCGCCTCGCCTCCGATCATCAGCACGAGGCGTCGAACCAGATGGCTTGGAAACGCTAACTTCACGACCGTGTCTCCGCTTCGCGGGCAGCAGGCTCCCTGCCCGGCCGCGCGATGGTCGTCCTCAGCTTGTCGGAGGCGATCGCGGTGATCGCCGCGGCCGCGACCGGCTCGCTGAAGATCGCCTCGTAGCGCGCGCGCCCGGCAGCGACAAACCCGCGCCAGGCCTCAGGGGCGAGGATGATCTCCTGCAATTTCGTGCCAAGAGCTGCTGCGTCGCCGGGCGGAACATGCCAGCCAGTCTCCCCGTCGCTGACCACTTCCACCAGCCCGCCGATCGCCGACACAAGCGGCGGCCGGCCATAAGCCATCGCCTCGATGGCGACGCGGCCCAGCGATTCCGGACGCCGCGACGGCACGGTGACGATGTCGGCCCAGCGATAATGCTCCGACGGGTCGGGAATGAAAGGCAGGACGGTGACGCGCCCGGTAAGCCCCATGGTTTCGACCAGTTCGGCAAGCGCACGCTCGCGCTCGGTGCTTTCGAAGGCGCCGCCGACCAGCCGCACCTCGACTCTCGCCTGGAGTGCTGCCGGCATCGAGGCGATCGCCTCCAGCAGGACCTCCTGCCCCTTGATCCGGTTGATACGGCCGAGCAGCAGCACCCGCAATGGGCGCTTGCCGTCATACGTCATCGGTTCGACCGCCGCCGGCCCGGCAACCCCGTTGTAGACGACATATGCGCGCGCCGCCTTGGGATCGCCAAACGCGGCGCGTGTCGCGCGTGAATTGAAGATCAGATCCGCATGGCTCCAGCGCATCAGACCGACAAGTACCCTGCGCATGGCGCCTTCGGGGATTTCGTGGATGTGCAGGACGGCCTTGTGAGGCAGCAAGCGCGCGGCCAGGGCATAGTCGGCCACGATCGAGGTGTTGACATAGACGAGGTCGCAAGATTTGAGGCGCCGCCACGCCCTCAACACGGCAACCGGCAATCGCGCCATCTCGACTGTCGCAAGGCGCGCAATGGCCTGGCGCCGCAGCACCCAGAGCGGTTCGAAGACGATCCGGCTGGCATGCGCTTCCAGAATCTGCACGATCGGCCCGCTGCGCGGCAAGACCACCTCAATGTCGGCCGACGGAAACGCGGCGCGCAGCGCGGCAACGCTCTCCGCGAAGCTGCGGTCAGAACCATAGAGTTCATAACCCTGATGAACGCAGGCAATCCGCATCTTTATATCCCGCCGGGTGCTGCCACCATCGCGCTGGGCGATTGTGGCAGAAGCCCGTCCGCAAGAATCATGCCCGGTTCGATATGTCCGACTATCAGTTCGATATGTCCGACTATCGGTTCGACACGTCCGACTCCCAGCCGTACGCCCCTGGCATTGCTTCGTTTCGATACAGCTACGCACAGAAGGGTTGACCGAGAATGAAACAACCACCGGGTTCAACACCGTTTTTTTACAACCCAGCGCGATGATCCCCTCCCAGGATACCGAAATCGGGAGATGGCACGGAAGTTGCGGTCTCTTCCTAAGAATTAAGCTATATCTAATATACAGAGACATGTGAAAGTGCCGCCGGCCATGAAACCAGAAACGCCCGCCATTCTGATCCTGGGGACCCGCGGCATACCCGCGGCCCATGGCGGCTTTGAAACCTTTGCCGAAAAACTGGCGCTGTTTCTTGTCGGGCGCGGTTGGAAGGTCAGCGTCTATTGCCAGGATGAGGTCGAGCGGATCGACCAGAGGGTGCGCAGCGAAACCTGGCGCGGCATCGAGCTCATTCACGTCCAGGTCGCCTCCAAGGGACCGCGCGCGACCCTGGAATTCGACTGGCAATGCGCCCGCGACGCCGCCAGGCGACCGGGCGTTTGCCTGGTGCTCGGCTACAATGGCGCGGTCTTCCTGACCTGGCTCAGGCTGAAGCGGCGCAAGATCTTCACCAACATGGACGGCATCGAGTGGCGTCGCCCCAAATGGGGGATGGCGGCGCGAACCTGGTTCTGGCTCAACGAATGGATCGGCGCCTGGGCCTCGCATCGGCTGGTCGCCGATCATCCCGCCATCGCCGATCACCTGGCGACGCGCCGGCCGCGCAGCGCCATCGCCACCATCGCCTATGGCGCCGATCCAGTGGCATCAGCGCCCGAGGCGCCGGTCCGGGCGCTCGGCCTCGAGCCCGGGCGCTATCTGGTCTCGATCGCGCGCATCGAACCCGACAACAACATCCTGCCGATCGTCGAAGCCTTTTGCTCCGCCAAGCGCGACATGAAGCTGGTGGTGCTGGGAACGCTGTCTGACGACATTCCCTACCATGCCGCCATCCGCAAGGCGGCGAACGGCTCGGTGGTCCTGCCGGGCGCCATTTACGACCAGGCAACGGTGAAGGCACTGCGCTTCCACGCCCGCGCCTATCTGCATGGCCATACAGTCGGCGGCACCAACCCGTCGCTGGTCGAGGCGCTGGCGGCCGGCAACATGGTGATCGCGCACGACAATCCCTACAACAGGTGGACCGCCGGGGCGGCGGCGATCTACTTCACCGACAAGGACAGTTGCGCCGAGCGGATGCAGCAGGCGCTGGACGACGATGCCCTGGTCAAGGCCTGCGGCGTTGCCGCCAGGGCGCGCGCCCGCGAAGCCTTTCGCTGGGACGATGTCCTGCTCGCCTATGAAAACGAGGCCTATCATTTGCTCGGCGTCACCGCCAAGACCACCGCGATGGACCACGCATCGCCAGGAACCGTATGACGGGCTGGTCGCGCCGGCGGGTGCTGCGGATGGCGCTTTCCACTGCGGCGGCTCTAGGCTCGCTCCCGGTCGCACCAATCGCTCGCGCCGCCGCCGGGCCGCGGTTTCGGCGCGGCGTCAACGCCTGGCCCTGGTTCTCGCTGACGCGCGAGTTTCCGGCACCCCGCACCGACTATGGCTGGCCACCCTTCCAGTCGCAAAGGCCGGTGCCGACACCGGACGACCTGCGTCGGCTGCGCGAGACCGGGCTCGATTTCATCCGTCTGCCCGTCGATCCTGGCCCTTTCCTGGCCGCCGATGCCAAGACGCGCGGCAAGTTGCTGGACATGCTGGACGCCGCTCTCACGGCCACCCTCGACGCCGGTCTCGGCATCATCGTCAACATCCAGGCCAATGCCGCCACCCATTACTGGAACCCCGACCGCATGGTCTCCAGCACCGTGGCACCCGCCTTCGATCTCTATCGCGGTCTGGTCGGTGAGCTTGCCGGCAGGCTGGCGCGGTTCCAGCCCGGCAGGGTGGCGCTCGAGCCGGTCAACGAACCGGCGCAGGCCTGCGCGTCGAACGTCTGGTTGCAAATTCAGCTCGCGCTTCTGACCGCGGCACGGGCATCGGCAGCGACCCTGCCGCTGGTCGTCACCGGAGGCTGCGGGTCGATGGTGAGCGGACTGACCGCGCTCGATCCGGCACCGCTGTCGCCCTTCGAGCCGATCCTGTTCACCTTCCACTTCTATGAGCCCTACCTGTTCAGCCATCAGGGCGCGCCCTGGATGCGCGAGCCCGTCTACCGGTTGCTCAACAATGTGCCGTGGCCGGCATCCGCCGGCTCGCTGGAACAGACGCTGGCATCGGTCAGGGCGCGCATGGCGCAGGACACCGAAAGCCCTGAAGATGCCAAGCAAGCAGCCTATGCCGAGACCAAGCGTGTGCTGAAAGTCTATTTCGACGCCCAGCCCGACCGCTGGTTTGTCGACAAGTATCTTCGCCAGGTTCGCGATTGGGCCGACGGCCACGGCCTTGCGCCGGAACGCATCATCATGGGCGAGTTCGGCGCGCTGCGCACCGACGCCCGCTATGTCGCCGCGCCCAACCCGGATCGCGGGCGCTACATCGCCGATGTCAGGCGGAGCGCCGAGGAACTCGGCTTCGCCTGGGCACTGTGGGATCTCTTCGATGGCATGGGCATGATGGACGACACCACCCGGGCGCTGGACCCAGATATCATCGCGGCGCTTGGCCTGACAATGCCGGCGGACTGACCGGCCTGAACGCTGCCCGCGCCGGCCGGTAGAGCACCAATGCCAGCACCACGAACTTGGTCAGCAGCGTCGTCTTCGACGCGACGCTTTCCGAGGTGTTGATCAGGATGACCCAGCCCAGCATCGGCAGCCAGATGCCGTGATGGCAGCGGCGCGCCACCTCGAACAGGAACAGCACGAAGCCGAACGTCAGCAAAAGCGTGAAGAAGGCGCCCTGATAGAGAACCGTGCGGATGATCGGGTTCTCGATGCCCTGTTCGAGACCGTTGATGCGGCGCAGGCTGTCGATCAGTTCGACATCCGGCCCAACGATCAGATCGCGCAATTCCAGGTGCTTGAAGAGCTCGAACATCTCGACGCGGGCATTGGCGCTGCCGCTGTCCGACACAAAGCGCTCAAGCAGCGCGTCGAAGAAGCCCAGATATGCCGCCACGATGATGACGACCGGCAGCAGCGCCGCAAGCATGAAGCCGAGTGCGGCCCCCAAGAGATTGACGCGGCCCTGGCGCAATTTGGTGGTGCCCTGAAAAAGCAGGTAGCAGCCGCCGAGCACCACCGTCGTCACCATCGCGGTGCGGCCGCCGAAGGCGACGAGTGCCGCGCATTGCAGGCCGATCAACCCTATCCGCACCGGCATTGACAGGGATCTGGCACCAGAGAGCAGCGCAAGCACGTAGATCGCTGTCACCATGGCATTGGCAAGCGGATGCCCCTGCAGCGCGCTCGAGCGCAGATCGGTGGTAAACGCCACGCCGTCTAGGCGATAGGGGAAGATAAGCGTCTTGGTGGCGAACTCGAAAAGGGCAAGCAGCGCATTCGCCGTCATGACCACGTGAACGACGGTCTGCAGCCCGGCGAAGGTCCGTTCGTCGTCCTCGCTGAGCATCAGCACCAGAAGTGCCGCGGCCACGAACGTATCGATCATGCCGGCCATGCCGGGCCGCTGCCTTGCGATGACGACGAACAGAAGCACGATGGATATGGCGGCCATCAGCGCGCTGGCCGGCCGCCTGTCGGCGAGATGGACGATATGGCCGACCGGATTGCCTGATGCGCAGGAGCGCCAGGCAAACAGGAGGACGATGAGATAGGTGGACGGGTGGATCTTGGTCGCCGGGTTGCCGAACAGACCATCATAATTGTAGCCGACCAGCCACAGCATGCCGCCCGAGATGCTGAACAGCACCGCTACCGCCGCGATCAGTCCGAAGCGCGTCAGCGCATCGACCGATGTGCCGGCGCGAGGTGCGGCAGCACCATGGTTCGAAGCGCTTGCGCTCCAGCTGGCCGCCATATCAGGCGGCCTCGTCGACCAGCAAGGCGGCTGTCGGCAGGCGCCCCATGACGGAGACCGCCTGCGAAGTCGTCGTGACGTCGCGCATCGGGGTGGCGTTCAGCGTGGCGACGAGCACGATCTCGTCGGCCATGGCGACCAGCGGCGAGGCATTGAGATTGTCGGCCAGCGCGCCGCCGTCGATGACGACGAGCTCGAAACTCCGGCTGGCCCGCGCCAGCATCTGCTGCGCAAAATAGATGCCATGCGCTTCCTGGAAGACCGCCTTTGAGCGGCCCCTGCCCAGCACGGCAACGTTGCTGCCGGCGGCGTAATGGCTGACGGCCTCGAAGGCGTACTCGCCGCGCAGCACATCGAGGATTCCCGGCTGCGGATCCTTCTGGTCGCCGCCGCCGGCATTGGCATCGATGAACAGCACACGGCTGCCCCTGGAGGCCGCGGCATTGGCCAGCAGCCGCGCCACCCGGCTGCGCTGCGCCCCTTCGCCCGGCGACGATGTCACCAGGATGGAAGGCACCAGCGGCCAGTCCGCCGGACGCTGGCCCGAACTGAACATGCGCCTCAGCGCAAGGCCGACGACGGCATCGGTCTTCTGGCTGGAGGCGGCGGCGCGCGCCCCGCCGAAAGGCCACCAGCGCGCGCCGGTGTCTGACTTTGCCGGCACCACCCCCAGCACCGGCGCGTCGATGGCCGACTGCATCTGGGCGCTGGAAAGCACTGTCGGCGAGGAATATTCGGCGATCAGCGCCAGACCGGTGCCGAGCCCAAGGCCGCCGAATATCGCGCCCAGCAACAGCAGCGGCAAAGGCGGCCAGCTCTTCTTCAAGGCGGGCATGGCGTTGGAAATGATGCGCGCATTGGTGCTGTCGACATTGATCTGCTCGCGCGTCTCCTGGGCGCGCTGGAGATAATTCGAGTAGACGGAGCGCAGCGCCTCGAGATCGCGTTGCAATTCGCGCAGCCGCACCGAGGCCTGGTCGGTGTCGAGCGACTTGCTCTTCATGCCCGCGACCTTGGCTTCCAGCGCCTGCTGGTTGGCCAGCGCCCGTTCGTAGTCGGTCTCGGTGGCGGTGGCGATGCGGCCGAGTTCGCGCGCGATCAGCTGGCGCGTGTCGCGCAGCTGCTGCTGGGCTGCGATCAGCGAGGGATGACGCGGCCCCAGCTCCGTGCCGAGCTGCGAGACCTGGTCGACCAGCGTCGCCTCTTGCGCCCGCAGGCTCGAAATCACCGCCGAGCGCATTGCTTCCGAAGTTGCGTCCGCCGTGCCGCTCTGCCGGCGCATCTGGTCGACCTGCGCCTTCAGCGCCGCAGTGCGGCTTTGCGCCGCCGAAAGCTGCGTGTTGATCTCGGTCAGTTCCTGGTCGCTGACCAGATTTCCCGCCGCCATCACCATGTTGTTGGCGGACTTGTAGGCCTCGACGGCATTCTCGGCCTGCTGGACGCGCTTGCGCTGCTCGTCGAGCCGCGCGGTGATCGACTCGGAGGCGTCCTTGGCCATTTTCGCGCGCGCGCTCGCCTGGTCGACCAGGTAGGCCTGCGCGATGGCGTTGGCCAGGAGGGCGGCTTTGTCGGCGCTCTTGGCGGTGACAATGACGTCGAGGACCAGCACCTTGTCGGCCCGCTTCACCGCCAGGCGCCGGCGCAGCGCGTCGAGTGTCTGCACCGACCTGTCGCCCTCGGCTGATGCCGAACCGAGCAGGCGCGACAGCAAGCCCTGCCCGTTGAATTCCGGATCTTGCGTCAGGTTTGTCGCCGCGATCGCCCGCATCAGCACGCCTGTCGACTGGACCACGCTGACCTGGCTCTCGACCTGCGTGATGCCGCCATCGGGTGAGATACGGCTGGGATTGACGTCGTTGGTGACCACCTGCAGATCCTGCGGATCGATCAGGATTTCCGCAGCCGAGCTGTACAGCGCGGGCGTGAAAAGGCCGTAGAGCAGGGCGGCTAGCGTCAGCAGTGCGACGGTACCGAAGATCCAGAACCGGCGGCGCACCAGGATGCGCTTCAGATCACCCAGTTCGACAGTCGAAGCAGCGTATGATCCCGCGCGTGCCGCATCCGGAGAGTGTTGCTGAGGAACCATGGGCAGGGATGATTGCATGGCTGCCTCCGACAATACTCCATAGGCCGGCAAGATCAGTTTGCGGCGCTAACCTAGCTATTCCTCCAACTGTTAAAACATTGTTAATTATGTTGAGAGGTGAGGTGAATTTTGGCACGCGGTTTGCTTAAAAATATACATATCGAGATGTTGGCTACGCAGCGAGCGGAGACGGATGCAAATGGGGTTACAATTTGACCGGACCGGCCTGGCCGGCAAGGCCGGGCACCGCCTTTTCGGACCTCCAAAATGCAGATAAGCCTACGCTTGGACGGCGACTGCGTCCGCGCCTTTCACGTCACACTGTTGGAGCGCCTCGCCGCGCTCGACGAAGTCGAACTGTCAGTCGATGTCAGGCCGGCAGGCGGCGGCATTCCGCGCAGCGCTGCGGCCCTGTTTCAACTCGAAACGGCGATACACGGACTGTCCCATGATGGACTGGCCAAGCGTGTGCCGCTTTCGGCACTCGCGCCCTACCGGCAGTCCCCCGCTTCGCCTGACCTGATCGTCGACCTCTGCGGCGATGTCAGGTTGGAAAGCATACGGGTCTGGCGCGTCAGCTATGACGGCGCCGGCGGCGAAGCGGCCTTGCTGGCCCTGATCCTCGCAGGTCGCACACCGCTTGCCCGCATCGAGGAGAACGGCGTTGCGATCGCCGCCGGGCGTCTGGGCACCGAATATGGCGGTATCGCGCTGGCGTCCTTCCAGGATATGCTGGCGCGCACGGCAAGCCTTATCATAGCTGCCCTGTCAGGCGCGGCAAAGTCCGTGCCTGATCTGCCCGAGCCGGCGCAGGCGGGCAGCCCGCCACCAATGCCCTCGTCCGGCAAGCTTGCAGTCAGAGCCGGCAAGGCGCTGGCGCGGCGGATCGTTCAGAAGATCTATCACCTTTGCTACAACGCGCCGCACTGGAAGGTCGGCTGGCGGCAAACCGGGGGCCGCGATCTGTTCGACCTGCGCGCGCATCCGGCGTCGGGTTGGCAAGAGCTGCCGGACGATGGCAGCCGCTTCTACGCCGATCCGTTCCCCATCCTCTACCAGGGCCAGCTGACCCTGTTCGTCGAGGACTATATCCATCGGCTCGGCAAAGCCATCATCTCCGCCGTTCCCTTCGGCCCGGCAGGCCCGCTCGGACGGCCTGAACCGGTGCTGGACCTGCCCTACCATCTCTCCTACCCCTTCGTCTTCGAGCGCGACGGCGAGGTCTGGATGGTGCCGGAAAGCTGCGCCAACGGCACGGTCGATCTCTACCGGGCCACCGCCTTTCCCGGCGGATGGGTCAAGGAGGCGACGCTTCTGGCCGGCGTCGTCGCCAGCGACGCCACGCTTGTCGAGCATGGCGGCGCCTGGTGGCTGTTCGCCACCGTCCGCGACGGCGGCGGCGCCTTCTCCGACACGCTGCATCTGTGGTCGGCGCCGGATTTTCGCGGCCCCTGGACGCCGCACCCCAAAAATCCCGTGCTGATCGACATCGCCTCGGCGCGGCCGGCCGGCCGCATGGTCAGGCGCGGCAACGACCTGCTGCGCCCGGTCCAGGACTGCCGTAGGAGCTATGGCGCGGCGCTTGGTATCGCACGCATTTCTCACCTTGATTTGATCGGCATGGAGCAGGTCGTTGAAACCATCTTAAATCCAGGTGCGCTATGGAGTGGGCGTAAACTTCACACGCTCAACGAGGCTGGCGGCTTTGAGTTCATCGACGGGTCGGCGATCGCACCGCGCTGGAAGCAGCGGGCCCGCGATTAACCTAAACATTGGTTACTACCAGGCACGCGCCCCGGTTGCTTGCGGTTGATTTAGGTCCGGAAGATGTTTTCTACCGGAGATTGTGAAACGTGCAGTTGCCACCAGAAAGGGCAGCAAAATGAGTATCTCAGAGGCTGGCCCGGCCGAAGTCGATGTGGCGATCGTCGGCGCCGGAATGGCTGGGACCACCTTGGCAATGGTGTTGGGACAAGCCGGCCGCAAGGTGGCGCTGATCGATCCGCACCGCGTCCACCACGAGGAGTTCCGGGCCGAGAAGATCGGCATGGATCAGATGCTGTTGTTCGAAAAGCTCGGCCTCGATGCGACACTCAAGCGTCTCGTCACCTCGACGACCGACACGCATGTCTTTCGCCTCGGCCAGTTCTTCGCGCATGAGAAGAAGGCTGAATTCACATTCTCCTATGGCGCGCTGATCAATGGCCTGCGCGACGCCTTGCCTCCGCAGGTGCCGCTGACGGTCGGCAAGGTAACCGAGGTCTCGACTGGACCGGACCGGCAGCGGCTTGTGCTAGCCGACGGCACCGTCATCGATGCCCGCCTGCTGGTGGTGGCAACCGGTCACGGCGAGGCGGTGCGGCGCGCCGTCGGGGTCCAGCGTATCGAGCAATCGAAGGCGCATTCACTGTCGATGGGATTCGACCTCGCCATCTCGCCGCGCGAATTCGGTCATCAGTCCGTCACCTGCTACAGCAGGCGGGCTGCCGACCGTGTCGCCTACATCAGCATCTTTCCCCTCGGCGACAAGATGCGGGCGAACATGTTCCTCTATCGCAATGTGGCCGAGCCGTGGACGAGGGCGTTTCGCCAGGAGCCGCAAAAGATGCTCTGCGAACTGATGCCCGAAATAGCAGTGCGATGCGGCAACTTCGAAGTCGCAAGTCCTGTCGAGGTCAGGCAGATCAGTCTGAGCACCACGCAAGGCCATCGCCGCGACGGGGTCATCTTCATCGGCGATGCTTTCTGCACGACGTGTCCAACGCCGGGCGTCGGCATCGGGCGCGTGATGACCGATGTCGATCAGCTCCATTCGGTTCACATTCCGCGCTGGCTCGAAACACCGGGTATGGCGGCTGACAAGATCAACGCCTTCTATGACGATCCGGTCAAGGTGGCTGCCGACGAGGAGGGCATGCGGGTGAGTTACTATGCCAAGTCGATTACAGCCGACACCCGACTGGAATGGCGGGTAAGACGCCTGCGCAACAACACCGCGCGCCGGCTGATGATTGTCGGCCGCAAGGTCCGGCATCTGGGACAACGGCGGGCACCCGTGGCCGATATGCGATAGGGCGCGACCAGTCGCCTATCGATTGCCGCTATTGATTGCCCTTGTCAGGCGAATGCGTCAGGCGCCAATCAATCACTGAATTGGAGGTGTCGATGGGGCAGCCTGGGCCGTGACGCCCGAAAGCCTGTCGCGCTTCTGCATCGTGGTCAAACGCTTCTTCACTGTCGCATTGCCGGCACTCCGCACGGTGTTGTAAATCGTTTCATCCAAGGTATTTTGGCCATCGGGAACAGAGGGAATAGTTATGTCCAACAGCGCCTTGCCGCTGGTCATCAGTGCGCCGGAACCACGCACGCTCGACCTGATCTTCACAGCCCGGCAGCTGGGGCGGCTTAAGGCGCACTATCGCATTGTCGAGACGACCGCTGACGGCGTCGCGAAACTGCCGGCCGACGTGCTGGCCGAGGTGCGCTATATCATCGGCCAGCCGCCCATATCGCCCGAAACGCTCGACCAGATGAAGGCGCTACGCTGCGTCTTCAATGTCGAGACCAACCTCATCAACAACATGCCCTACGAGTCCTTGTTCGCGCGCGGCATCCATGTCGTCACCACCGGCTTGGTATTCGCCGAGCCGGTGGCCGAGCTTGGCCTGGCCATGGCGCTCAATCTCGCTCGCGGCATCGTCGACGCCGACCTTGCCTTCCGCCAAGGACAGGAACTTTGGGGCGGCGACGGCAACCAGACGGCGCGGCTCCTGTCCGGCGCCGATGTCGGCATCATCGGGTTCGGCGATCTCGGCCGCGCGCTCAACCGGCTGCTGTCGGGTTTTCGCACCCGCACCAAGGTCTTTGATCCCTGGCTGCCGCCATCGATCCTGATCGACAATGGCGTCGAGCCGGCCTCTCTCGACGAGGTGCTCTCGACCAGCGACTTCATCTTCGTCGTTGCCTCGGTGACCAGCGAGAACCAGGGTTTTCTCGGTGCCGACGCCTTTGCCGGCATGCGCAAGGGCGCCGCCTTCATCCTGCTCAGCCGCGCCGGCGTGGTGGACTTCCCGGCGCTGATGGCGGCGGTGAAGAGCGGCCACATCGTCGCCGCCAGCGACGTTTTCCCCGAAGAACCGCTGGCGCGGGACCATCCGGTGCGCGCCCTGCCCGGCTTCCTGCGCTCGGCTCACCGGGCCGGCGCGCTCGACATCGCCTTCAAGCGCATGGGCGATATGGTGCTGGAGGACATGGACCTGATCGACCGCGGCCTGCCGCCGCTGCGCTCCAAGCGCGCCGAGCGCGAGACGGTTTCGCGCATGCGTTCCAAGCCGGTCGACAGGAATTGAGGCGTGGATCTTCGTCACGGGTGGCCGACCCTCGATCAGGTCGGCTTGACAAGAGTGCGGCCGGCGATGACGCTGCCGCCATCGAACTTTGCGGAGGGAAGCCATGAACATGAAGAAGATCTATGAAAAACCGATGCTGTTCAAACGGCAGAAACTCTCCGCCGTGACGGCGCAGCAAGCCACGTCAGGAGCGATAGGGCCGACAGGCCCGACAGGCTGACGCCTCACGGCATCCAATGAAGGCAGCATTGGATGTGCCCGCGGGTCGGCGGCGAAACGGCAGTCGCTCGCAACTTCAGTGTTCATGGCTGCTCTTCGCTCTGCGGGCAACCGCCTCCATAAAAGAGCGGGCGGCAGCGTCACAAGCCGTTCTGGACGGTCCGTTCGCGGACAGCACGACCTCCGCGGCCTTCCGCGACATGCCGTATTTCCGGGCGAAGACCGCAGCGTCGTAAGGTTCGTTTTCGGCTGCCGGTGCCGCGGACGTGATGCTGGCCTTGGTCATTGGCGGGTCCGCCTGAAACTTTCGAGCAACTCGCCTTCATTGCGGCAGCCATTCTGAAACAGCGAAAACACCGTGGCCGCCAGCCGCTGCACGTCCGACTCCCCTGACATGCGGTCAAGTTTGCGCTCCAGGCAGACCCGATCGAAGACGCGCTGGCACAGCTGCAGATCGGAAGGATGGAAACCGGGATTGCGCTTATGAAGGCTCGACATAAGAAGCCCCTTTCGGAGCAGCGACCACTTCCTTGACGCTGTAGGTCAAAAAATGAAATCGGACTGAGCAAGAGTCAACATCGGCCTCATCATAGTAAGCATCGTACAATTCTCCCACCGGTCCGCCTCTCTTTTTCGAACGGTTCTCAGGCCCAGCGCGACATGGCGCTTTGTCATTAGCCGGCGGGATTTTATCGACCTCCCCGTGATCCGACGCTCTCAAGAAATATGTCGGTTTTGTACCAAGTGGCGTTTGGTACGTTTCCGACACTAACATTCAGGCCGATCTTTTCATATGCGAACGGCGTTGGGGGGCGCCGTGCTTCGAATTTCACATCGCATTCATAGCTTTATTCGTTCTGCGCCCCTATACTCAGGCCATCGTCCGCACGTTTTTACGGGCACGGACGGCTGGGAGACTGGATGGCTCTTGCCCTGCATTGGGCCACGCCATGTCTGATCCCAACAAAAACCATCAATACCGAAATCAGCTGCTGCGGCGGATGCCTGCGGCTGACCTGGCGCTGCTCGAGCCGCATATGCAGCGTTGCGACCTGCCGTTGCGCATGATGCTGGTGACGCCACAGATCCCGATCGAGGCCGTCTACTTCATCGAACAGGGCATCGGTTCGGTGGTCGCCAGCACGGCGAGTGGCCAAGAGGCCGAAGTGGGCCTCATCGGCTTCGAAGGCATGACGGCATACTCCCTGGTGATGGGCGACGACCGTGCGCCGCATGCCTGTTATGTCCAACTCGAAGGCGAGGCGATCCGCATCGAAGCCGGCGATTTCAAGGCAGCATTGGCGGCGAGTACGACCTTGCGCATGTTCCTGCTGCGCTTCGTCAACGCGCTACAAACCCAGTCCGGCTGCACCGCGCTCGTCAACGCGCGGCTGAAGCTCGAGGAGCGGCTGGCGCGATGGCTGCTCATGTGCGACGACCGTGTGCCGGGCGAACATCTCGCCATCACCCACGAATTCCTGGCCGTTATGCTTGGTGTCAGGCGGCCAGGCGTCACCGTCGCCCTCCAGCTGCTCGAAGGCCGCGCGTTGATCCGCTCGCGTCGGGGCGAGATCGTGATTCGTGACCGCGCCGGGCTGCTGGAACTGGCCAATGGCAGTTACGGCGAAGCCGAGGCCGAATATGCAAGGCTGATCGGCGAGATCGGCGCGGCCTGATCAGGAGCGGTTGCCGCGGGCATCCGGCTTGCCCGACGTCGCTTTGCCGGGCGGCGCCGCACCGCCTTCAAATGCGCTTCGGCCAATCGGCCCATCCCCGTCGATCGGCCCATCCCTGCCGATAGACCCATCCCTGTCTATCGGCAAGCCAGCATGCTCCAAGCTTGCAAGCTTGCACTTCGTCTGCTCGGCCGCCGCTCCGACAAGGCAGTCGATGGTGAACATGGCACCGGCGTGCTCGCTTGCCGCGACCGCCTGGCGGATCTTCGTCAATTGCGCTTGTGTGTAGTCCAGAAGCTCGACCAGGCCGGTATGATCCAAACCGCCCTCCATTGCAGGATGTCGAGAGGCCGATCTGAGGTCGCTCTTGCCACCGAAATACGCCCATTTACGCGGCTTGCATAGCCGGACTGTCAGAATCGTACGGTCGGCGCGCTACCGGATCCTTGCCCTATTGGCCGAAGGTCCATCTTCGCATCTTCGCTATGTCATGCAAGTGTATATAAGCTATCGCTTGAATACTGGTCCGTACGTCTGTCGGGGAGATGTCGTGCCAATTCGCGAGAATCTCGCCGCCAATCTCAGGCGGCTGATCCAACGCCACGCTTCCGTCAGCGCGGTGTGCCGTGAGCTTGGCATCAACCGCACCCAATTCGAGCGCTATCTGCAAGGCAAGGCGGTTCCCAACAAAGCCACCGCCAGGCTGATCTGCGACTATTTCAAGATCGACGAGGATGTGCTGTATCGCGAGCCGGCCGCTGCGGCAGCCAAGGGCGACAGCAATGCAGCGCTGCGCCAGGCACTGTACGAGAACATGGTGCGGCCGCCGTCGCCTGCCATCGCCGAAGGTACGTATTTCACCTATTTTTCGATCCCCGGCCGACCCGATTTTTTGATGCGCTCGGTCACCTTCGTGCGGCGTGAGGCCGATCTCGTCACCTTCAGGCGGGTGACGCGCTGGGCTGCGGGCGATGGCCAGGGTGGCGCGAGAATACCCGGCAACCATTATGGCGTGGCGATCTCGCGCCTGAACTGGATCTATTTCACAGGCATCAACCGCCGCCAGACAAGCGAGCCCTCGATCATGACCCTACAATGGGCTCCCATCTCCGAACCAGTTCTGGTCGGCAGGGCGATCGTCCTCACCGGATCGGGGCCGGCCTTTGTGTCGGTCATCATGCGGCAGGACGTCACCAGGCTCAGCATGAGGCGAGCGATGCAGATGGCCCATATCGTCAGTCTCGACAACCCCAGCGTCGATCGGCTGGTGGTCAGTCTTGCACGAGAGATCCACTAAACTCGCTTTCCACGGGAAAAGTCGGGGAAAGTTTCAAGTTTTCGGCTATATTTTTCTTCGTTTCGGGATTTTTGCGCAAAAACTGCCGGAACTTTCATCCAAACCTGTCGTTTTCCAACTGATCGTTGCTTCGACGATCCCAAAGCAACAGGAGGAATACGCCATGAACATCAAGATGATCTGTTTCGGCGCGATGACGCTCTCGATGGTTGCGGGCTCGGCGCTGGCCGCTGGTAATACCGGCACGTCGGCTCTCGACGATCCGGCCAAGATGCAGCCCTTCTACACCGATAGCGGCATGAAGACGATGGTCAGCAATGACGCTTTCGTGAAAGCCTGGAAGGCCCTTACGCCGGACGACCAGACCGCGATGATGAAGGCCTGCGAGGACGAGTCGAAGGACGCCACTGCGGCCAACAGCCATCCCGAATTCTGCAGCAGCGTGAAAGCGAACGGCGGCAGCAAGTAGCAGTCCAGCGAACCGATGCGAAACAGCCCTTAGCGGGGCTGTTTTTGCGTCTGCCGCAGCCGGTGCAGACAAGCCAGCCAGGCAGGCCAGCCAGGCAGGATTGAGCCCGGCCGGCACGCCGGCCCATCTCCCATTCCTGCCATATTGCACTGCGATAAATTTGTTGCGTTGCGATATCGGCTTACCCGACCGACACTGTCCAGGGGTTGGGCTTGCACGAAGGAGCCGTCGTGGCAGCATCGTTCCGGCCGGACATACAAGGATTGCGCGCGCTCGCCGTCGGCGGCGTCGTCGCCTACCATTTCGGCTTCACCGCGCTTCCCGGCGGCTTTGCCGGCGTCGATATCTTCTTTGTCATCTCCGGCTGGCTGATCACTACCCACCTCATGCAGGAGATCGGCGAGACCAGCCGGCTCGATCTCTGGCGCTTCTATGCCAGGCGCGCGCGGCGCCTACTGCCGGCAGCGTTGTTCGTCATCATGGTCACGCTGGCCGCCGGCTACTTCATCCTGGCGCCGCAGGAGCAGGCGCTCTATTCGCGCGGCGCCATGTTTGCCTCCGCCTATGCCATCAATCTGTGGCTGCTGCGCTGGTCGTTCGACTATTTCGCCGCCGACGCCACCAGCAATCCCTTCATCCACTTCTGGTCATTGTCGGTGGAGGAGCAGTTCTATCTGGCCTGGCCGGCGCTGCTTCTGCTGGCGGCCTGGCTGCGGCCGGGCCGGCGAACGGCCGCAGCCGTGATCGGCGTGGTCGGCCTCGCCTCCTTCGCCGCCTGCCTGTGGCTGACCAGCGCGGCGCCGGCCTGGGCCTTCTATTTCTCGCCGCTGCGCGCCTGGGAGTTCGCTGCTGGCGGCCTGGCGACGCTGGTCCCCATGGCTTTGCTGCAGCATCGCATCTGGCTGCGGCCAGCCCTTGGCTGGCTCGGCCTGGCGCTGATCGCGACAGCCTATCTCCTGTTGAGCGAGGACCTGCCCTTCCCCGGCTGGTACGCGCTGCTGCCGGTTGCCGGCACCGTTCTGGTGCTGCTGAGCGGCGTCGGCGAGAAGCAGACCAACGGGCGGACCCACCGGCACGCCCTTGGACCGGCCACAGCGTTGTCGATGCCGCCCTTGCAATGGATCGGCACGCTCTCCTATTCGCTCTATCTCTGGCACTGGCCGGTCATCGTCTATGCCGGGATGCTGGCGCCGGACCTTTCCGTGCCGCAGCGGCTGGGCTGCGGCGTGCTGGTGCTGGCGCTGTCGGTGCTCACCTATCACCTCATCGAGAACCCGGCACGGCGCGGCGCCTGGCTGACGGTGGGCGCTCGCGCGCTCGCTCCGGCGCTCGCCCTTACCGGTGCCGGCGTGGCAGTCGCCTATGCCAACGCGCATCTGGCCACGCGCAACATCGGCCCCGAGCAGCGCGGCATCGAACAGGCGGCCGAAAAACCCTCCATCGCACGCGCCGTCGACAAGGGCTGCCTGGCCGATTTCCAAACGGTGACGCCAAAACCCTGCACGTTCGGCCCGACCGACGCCACCCGCACCATCGTGCTGTTCGGCGATTCGCACGCCGACCACTGGTCGACGCCGCTGATCGAAGCGGCCCAGCGCAACGACACAAAGGTGGTCACCTACCTCAAATCATCGTGCCGCGCCTCGCGGCTCTCCACCTTCAACACGGTGCTGAAGCGCGACTACACCGAATGCGACGCCTGGCGCGAGCAGGCCATATCAGAGATCATCCGCCGCAAGCCGCGCCTGGTGGTGATCTCCGAATTTTCCATCGGCAATCTGACCCGCGACCTGCCCGCCGCCGAACGCACCGCCGAAGTAGCGCGCTGGCAGGCTGGCCTGCGTTCTACCTTGCAGGCCTTCAGCCGGGCCGGTGTCGAGACGGCTGTCATCCGCGACACGCCGATCAACGCCAGCTTCGCCGACTCCTGCGTGGCGCGCACCCTGTGGTGGCGCGAGGCACCCTCGCCGCACTGCGACACGCCAAGGGCCGAAGCCGCCAACGACAGCACCGCCGCCGCCGAGCGCGCCGTGGTGACCAGCGTGCCCGACACCCGCTACATCGACCTCACCAATCAATTCTGCGGCCCGACCGCCTGCCACGTCGTCATATCAGGCAAACTGGCGTTTCGCGACAGGCACCATCTGGCGACGGCATTCGCCGAGACCCTGGAGGGACCGCTGGAGCGGGCCTTGTTTTAGGCGCTGCGCCCCGATCCGCAGTGGTCATCACATCTTACCAGTCTGCGGAACGGGGCCGCAGCTCAGGGGTATATTAGCTCAACCTTGAAAAGGAGGCAGCTATGAAGAAGCTCCTGCTGATTTGGGTTATTGCCATTGCTTCGGCAACGGCGATGATTGCCCCTGCGGATGCTCGCAGCCGCATCACCATCGGCATTGGCGGCTACGCAGATGACTATTACGGCGACGACTACTACGATGGGTACGACTATGGTGATCGCTACCTCTATCGTGACCGCTACGTTCATCGCCCTTATTATCAGTATGACGTCTATGACAATGACTACCGACCGCGTTATTTCCACAACCGCCACCATTGCCGCATCAAGCTGATCAAGCACTGGCGCCATCACCACAGGATCATCGAAAAAATCCGCGTCTGCAGATGACTTGATCAGTTGGTACGGGTCCGGCCGGCATCCCCGGCCGGCTCCATTTCACCATCACCGCCTCATCATCATCATCCCATAATGCACCGCCAGCAGATCCAGCCCCACCTTCAGCAGCTTCGTCACCACGTTCCGGCCCTCGCCGGTCTGCTCAGACAGGCGCTTGAGGGAACCGTCCGCGCAGCAGACTTGTCGCACCACGGCGGCCACCTCCCAATGGCCTAGCGCTCTTGTGGCGGCGGCATAGGCCCTGCCGGCGTCGAGAACGCTGTCGGCGATGCCGCCGCCCTCGCGGCCGCCGTCGACACGCTCGGTCCATCGCATCGGCTTGACGCTCGCCTGCTGGCTGCAGCGGAAATCCTCGCGGTAGCGCAGGCCGGCCTCGCGCTGCTGGCGCGACAACGAGGTGATACCGATGAGCGCATCGATGGCGCGCACCCGCACGATGCCGCCGGTCGCGGCGTAGCCGTCATTCGACACCTCGTAGACACGGGCAGCCTCCAGCGTGCCCGCCGCCAGCCGCTTGCGGCCGAAGGCGTCGTCCCTGAGCGCGAAATCATGGCCGATCTCGCGACGTATGCGCACCTGCTCGGCCTCGCCCTTCGGCAATTTCGGCGCCTGCGGTTTTGCGGGTCTGGTCTTTTTGCTCATGGGAGGCTCCTGGTTTGGGGTAGGTGGTGGAGGGGCCGGCAAGTGGCGATCCTTCGCGCGCCTGGCGCCCTGCTGGGCATATCCCGTGGTCGACAGAGCGGAGCGGGCCGCCGTTGGGTTGGCCTTCAATGAACCGGGGTCATCACCCACTGCGCCAGCATCCTTGCCGCCCGGCATCCAGGCTGATGGAACCGGCGCGAGTTTTCGACGTTATGTCGCGTCCATGCCAAGGGGAGGTTCGCCGATGACAGCCTTCATGCCGGTTACCGTGCGCTTTTGCGATAACAAAACCATGCTGGTCAGTTCGGTGGCCGGGGCCGCCGAGGCACTGCGCCACCAATGGCCCGACAAGACAGCACCTGGCTTTGTCGAGGCTTCCCGGCTGGTTGCGCTCGCCGTCGACGGCATCTGCTGCCAGCGCATTGCGTTCGACGCCTTCACCAGGGCGGCCAAGCAGCAGAACATACTGGTGGCCAGACCCAAAAGCCGCGCCCATGACTGGCTGGATGCAGTGGCTAGCCCGTGAGGATCGCGCGCCGGCCGAAAAATTGATGCAACCGGCCGCCATCGGGGCGCGTTTATGGATGCGGTAGCTGGAGCCGCGCGCAAAGCGAAGGTGAACGCCGTGGGTACGATGAAAACCGGAGTGCCGCTCAAAGTGCGGGTGGAAGATGAGATCGAAGAGATCGACAGCGTCACCGAAGCCGCCGATTTTCTGCAGCGCTGGCCGCTGGAGCGGCGCGGCCATGTGTACCGGAGCGCGCTGAACGCCTGCAGCGCGGCGATCGCCGCGCAGATTTCGGACGCCGACGCCATGAAGGTGTTTACCGGTTTTGCGCGGGTGACCGGCATATTGATCGCCGAAGGCAACCCAGCCATGGCGATGGACGCACGGAGCGTACAGAGCCGCACGCCCAAGCAGGGCCGGCAAATGCCGAAATAGGGTTTTGACGATAAGGCCGCCGCCTCTTTCTCCCCGTTCACGGGGGTGAGGCGTGGTCCGCGCAGCGGACGAAAGCCAATTGCTTGGCTTTTCGAACAGCGAACGCCGGGCAAGGCAGTGAGGAGCGCCAGCGCTTCGGTAAGTGGCTCCTGAGCCAGATGCTTGAAGTTCATATCTGCTTTCACCTGCTCCCATCCGCCTCCCGGCGCCTTCTCCCCCGTAAGTGACGGGGAGAAGGGACGCTTCACTCAGCTGCCGCCACAAAAACACGGCGGCGAAAGCGCGCCTCGTGATAGGCGCAATAGCTTTTCAGCCCCTTGGTGCGCATGCCGCAGCACAGCATGTTGGCGTCCGGGCGGCTGCCTGGCGCATCCCCTTCTTCGGCAATAGAGCTGTCCGTATCCACTTCCACCGTCAGATCCAGCGGCGCGCGGCAGCGTGAAAACAGGCAATCGATGAAGCGCATCGCCACGCCGTGCGGCTGCCGGCCGATGGCCGCGCGCGGCGGCGCCGGCATCTCCAGGCGATAGGCTACGCCGTCGGCGATCAGCACACCCGCCTCGCGCACGAACGAATGGGCGCGCCTGGGCCGGGCCACTTCACGCGCATGGATGTCCTTGGCGGCAAGCACGCCATGCATCTTGCCGACGACAGGCGTCGCAGTCGCCGGCGCGCCATTCGCCCGCTTGCTTTCAGCGCGCTTGCTCCCGGCCTGTCTGGCTCGCGGCGGCGGCCCCTTGCCATTGGCAAAACCGATCGCGCCCAGCACGGCGTTACGGTGCACGATGCCGATGATGGCGTCGCGCGACACCGGGCTGCCACGCAGCGCGCTGAACGCGACTGCAATCCTGGAGGCTGAAAGCCCGTCCTTCAGCCAGCGGCCGATCTCGTGCAATTCCGCGTCGCTATAGCTTGCCATATCCAGTTCCATCCAAAGTTCGGCCTTCGGCCGCGCGCCGTCAGGCAAGCGTCAGGGTTTGACCCGGTTGGCCGGGCCGCGATCGGGGTTGTCTTTTCAAGCCGGCTTGGCGCCGGGTCAGCCTCTGCGGGCCAATCCCAGCCAGCGAGTCTCAGCCGGGATTGGGCCGATCGCAGGCGGCGAGGCTCGAAAGCCGCGCTTCGGCGGTTTTCCTGTCAGGCGCGGAAATCGCCCTGCCCGTTGCCAGGTCGAGCAGGATCACGGCGCCATCCTCGGTGCGGATGCACGACCGAGCAGGCCGACCGGCGCCATGCCGGTCGAATTGGGGGCGGAGCCGTTGGGAGCGGCGGCTCCGGCCGTTCCGGTCGCCGGTGGCGGGCGAGCCGGACCCGAGGCTGGTGCATTGAAGCACCGAGCCTCGGGTTTCACCCCGGCCGGGGAGGAGGACGGCCGGGGCGAAAGGGAATGGGTGCCGGCGACAGTCGCCGGATGTGCCTCGCATGAGGCCGGCGCCTCGGCGCCAGGGAAGCTGGACAGGTTTTGCATGACCGGATATAAGCATAACTCAAAGCATTATGCAAGTCATTCTTTCATAGACGAGAGCCACTTTCATCGCTCACATGGGTGCCATGGCAAGAACGGAACTGTCGATCAGGGTCGGGGCGGCGATCCGCAAGGCACGCAAGCAGCGCGGCCTGGTCATGCGCCACATTGCCGAGCACAACGACACCGATGTCGCCGCCGTCGGCAACTGGGAAACCGGCCGCAATCTGCCCAAGACCGAGAACCTCCTGAAGACCGCCGCCTTTCTGCGCGTCGACCCGGTGGCGCTGGGCCAAGGGCAGGTCGTCTTCCTCGACGATGCCGGACCGGTCGCCGATGCGGAGATCGTCACCGATGCTGGTCCGCTACCCGCCGGGTCGATGGATATCGAGGTGCTGGGCGCGGCCGTCGGCGGCGACGATGGCGACTTCACCTTCAACGGCGAGCCGGCGGGTTACGTCCAGCGCCCGCCGGGCGTGCGCAACCTGCCGAAGGTGTTCGCCCTGCACGTGCTCTCGGATTCCATGGTGCCGCGTTACGAGCCCGGCGACCTGATCTATTGCGGCGGCCGCGACGCGGTGCCCGGCGACCACGTGGTGATCGAGACCTTCCCGGAGGAAAACGAACGGAACGGCAAGGCCTTCATCAAGAAGCTGGTCAGGCGCACGGCGGGGGAGTTGGTGGTCGAGCAGTACAACCCGCCGAAGACGCTGACCTTCAACCGCTACGCCATAAAGCATGTCTGGCGCGTGATTCCGCTGAAGGAATTGCTGGGCTATTGAGGACGGGGTGCTCTTCCTCCCTGTGGGAGAAGGTAAAACCGGCACCCTTCCTTTCGACAAAACTCAAGCCCGCCTCGACCCCTCCAGCGGCACCTCGCGGTCGCTCAGCATCCGCGATTCGCTGCGCACCCGCTGGCGCTCATCGATGAATGCCGCCTGGATCGTAACGGTAGCGCCCGGCAGCCCGTCGGCGCGGCAGGCCGAGCAGACGATGCGGCCCGACAGGGCGGCCAGCGGCGTATTCCCCGTCACCCCGAACCGCTTCAACTGATCAGGCCGCCACCATCGGTTGCGGCCGCAATCGGCACACTCCACCGATATCGAGGCGACATGCGCGATTGTTGGTTCCCTGCCTGGCAGTGCCATCGCCCCTCCTGCGCCTTTTTGTTCCTTATTTGTTCGCATAATCCTGCGTTTTGCGCCGAGAGTCGAGTCGCAGTTTTCAAACAGTCCCAAAAGTTTTTCTTCTACATTTATTTGAGTTATGCTTATATCAACTCGTGAATGTGAGTCGGGGCGTGCCCCACCACCACATCAAGTCCGGGAGTGACGATGGACGCCGCCGATTTTGCCCGCGCCTGCGGTTATACCGGCGACAGCCCTGCCTTGCTTGAAGCCTTCGAAGCCATCCGCCGCAACGGCATCGCCCACGCCCGTCAGGATCACGTCAAGCGCAAGGCGGTGATCGACGAGTTGAAACAGTCACAGGCGCTGTTCCTAGCCGCGATTGGCCCGGCGCTGTCGGCGCACGAAGCCATCGAGGACGCCGCCCGCTTCATCGCCTGCTGGCGCAACATGCCGCGCTGGCGCCAGGAGCGGCGCCTGCCCGACCTGATCAGGGCCAAGCAACAACGGCTGGTGGCGCGCTTTTTTCGTCGCCATGGCCATCTTCTGTGGGCGCGCGAAGCAGCGTGAGGACTGGACCAGCCATTTGCGGGTTCCATCTTTCTTTCTAGACTGCACAGGGGTGGCTGATCGTTCGACGTGCATAGTTTGGAATGTTCAAGACTGCCCGTTCAAAATTTCAAACCTGGATAACGGCCGGCGCAGGAACCATCGCCGCCCTGCTCGTCGCCGGCCTGATGGGCGCGTTCGGCGCCCTGCCCGCCCGCGCGCCGCCGCAATTGCAGTCCGATGCCGCCATTGATGCCGGACGCTGGCGTGTCCAGCCGGTGCGCGCCTATGTCAGCCGCGCCAAGGTCTATGGCGTGCCGCTGAAACCAGGCCAGAAGGCGTTGGTGCTGGAGACCGACATGACCAACCGCACGGCGCAATCCGACAAGGCCTATTTCAATGTCTTCAGGCCGGGCGGGATCGACCTGCCCGATCCCATGCCGATGATCGCGCTGACCCGCGATTCGACGCTGACGCCGGAACTGCATCCCGGCATGACCGAGCGCATGGCCTATGTCTGGCCGCTTGCCCGTGACGCCGCCGTGCCGGCAAATCTCAGCTTCGGCGTCACCGCCGAAATCTTCAAGCCGCGCGACAACCTTTACGGCACGCCCGGCTGGTTCAATCCCTATCGGCTCGGCACCGTTACCATGCCGGTCGCCGACCTTGCGGCCTTGTCGGCGCTGCGCTGCGTGGCCAGCACATGCGGCAGGCCGGGGCGCAGCACATGGAACATCGCCACCGTTACCACCAGCTGCGCCAGCGCCACCAGCGTCAGCATCGCCAGCCCGGCGAAGTGATTGGCCAGCGCCACTTTCCCAGCCAGTTGCAGGAGGAGATCGCCGACCAGCACGCCGGCCAGCGCCAGGCCACAAGCTGCGGCCAGAATCGCCGCAGCAGCGAAAAACCTAGGGTGATCGGTCTGATCATATCGGCAAACATGAGGTTCTCTCACGATGCCACCCGCCAAAACCTTTCTAGCAAAGCATGATTGTTTTGCAAGGAATGGGGGCCGTTACCTGTCAAGCGTAGGTGCGAGGCGCCCCCCTCTGTCCTGCCGGACAGAGGGGGGGCGGGCGCGCGCCAACATCCCTTTGTTCTCACCGTCTCACCCGCGATTTCAGCCAGCGATCAAACGCCACTGCCAGGATCAGGATCAGCCCGATGACGATGCTTTGCGTATACGACGATACGTTGTTGAACTGCAGCCCGTTCTGCAGCACGCCGATGAGCGCCGCGCCCACCACCGTGCCGCCGACAGAGCCGATGCCGCCGAACAGCGAGGTGCCGCCGATGACGACGGCCGAAATGACCGTCAGCTCGTAGCCGATGCCGGCGACCGCTTCCGAGGAGTTCAGCCGCGCCGACAGCACGAAGGCGGCGAGCCCGGCGAAGAAGCCGACGATGACATAGACCGAGACCAGGATACGGTCGACGCGCAGGCCCGACAGCCGCGCTGCTTCCGCATTGCCGCCGACGGCATAGACGGCGCGGCCGTAGCGGGTATAACGCAGCACGATGTGGCACAGGATGGCGGCCGCCGCGAAGATCAGCGCCGGCACCGGCACGGGGCCGATCAGCCCGGTGCCGAACCAGCGCATCGAGGCGTCGAAGCCCGAGATCGGGCCGCCATTGGAGATGGTCAGCGTCAGGCCGCGAAACACCGTCAGCCCGCCCAGCGTGACGACGAAGGGCGGCACTTTCAGCCGGGTGATGACAAGCCCCTGCACACCGCCTGCAGCGGCTCCCACCACGACGGCGGCCAAAAGGGCGGCGAACCAGCCGAACCCTTGCGTGCCGGAGGTCGACAGCGACAGTGTGTTGGCCGATCCGCCCTTGGCGACCACGGCGGCGACCATGCCGCAGAAGGCGAGCAGCGAGCCCACCGACAGGTCGATGCCGGCGGTGAGGATGACGAAGGTCATGCCGAGCGCGATCAGCCCGGTGATCGATATCTGCCTTGTGATGTTGAACAGGTTGATCGGGTCCATGAAGCTCGGCTTCAGCACGGTGAAGACGATGATCAGCGCCACCAGGAACAGCAGCGGCCCGAAGCTCATCAAAAGCCGCGCGAAGTTGATGCCGCCGCGCTGATCCTGTTCCCCCGCCACGCTCATAGTGTCTCCTTGCGGTCGAGTGCCATCAGTTCCATCAGTCTTTCCTCGTTTGCCTCGACGCCCGGCATCTGGCCGGTGATGCGTCCCCGGCGCATGGTGACGATGCGGTCCGACACAGCCAGCACCTCGGGCAGCTCGGACGAAATCATCATCACCGCAATGCCGCGCGCCGCAAGCTGCACCAGGATCTGGTGCACCTCTGTCTTGGCGCCGACATCGACGCCGCGCGTCGGCTCGTCGACGATCAGCACTTTCGGATCGCGCGCCAGCCAGCGCGCCAGGATCACCTTCTGCTGGTTGCCGCCCGACAGGCCCTCGATCGCCTGCTCGGCCGAAGCCATGCGGATCGACAGCATCTTGCGAAACCCGGAGAGCGCATCGCGCTCGCGCCGCTCGGCCATGAAGCCGAAACCGTTGCTGAAGCTGCCCAGCGAAGCAATGGAGAAATTCGGCAGGATGCCCAGCGCGGCAAAGATCGCCTGGTGCTTGCGGTCCTCCGGCACCAGGCCGATGCCGAGCGCAATGGCGTCCGCGGGTGATGCCGGGGCGATCGGCTTGCCGTCGAGCGTGATGGTGCCGGCAGCGATCCGGTCGGCGCCGAAGATGGCGCGCGCCAGTTCCGTGCGGCCCGAGCCGACAAGCCCGGCAACGCCGAGGATTTCACCGGCCTTGAGGTCTATGTCGACGCCGTCGAGCACGATGGCGTGGGGCGCCTCGGGGTCGCGGACGGTGCGCAGGCCGCGCACCGACAGCACGACATCGCCGGCCACCGCGCGTTGCGCCGGCCGGGCGTAGAGCTCGGACGCCGCGCGGCCGACCATCTTCTCGATGATTTTGGGTAGCGCGATCGGTCCACCCTCACGGTCGAGATGTCCGGCCAGCCGACCGTCGCGCAGCACCGTCATGCGATCGCATATGGCGGACGCTTCCTCCAGCCGGTGGGTGACGAACATGATGGCGACCTTGTCCTCGCGCAGCCGATCCATGATCGACAGCAGCCGCTGCACCTCGGTCTCGGTCAGCGCCGAGGTCGGCTCGTCCATGATGATCAGCCGGCTTTTCAGCGACAGCGCACGGGCAATCTCGACCAGTTGCTGTTCGGCCACCGACAGCGCCGACACCGGTGTCATCGGGTCTATGGAAAGACCGACGCGGGCGATGATCGCGCGCGACTCCTGCTCCATGCCCCTCCAGCTCACCAGCCCGAACTGGCCGATCGGCGCGCGGCCGATAAAGATATTCTCCGCCACAGTCAGCGTCGGGATCAGGCTCAGTTCCTGGTAGATGGTGACAATGCCGAGCCGCTTGGCATCCTGCGGGCTGGAGGGATGATAATCGGCACCGTCGAAAGTGATGCGGCCGCCCGACGGCGGCATGACGCCCGAGAGGATTTTCAAGAGTGTCGATTTGCCGGCGCCGTTCTCGCCCAGCAGGCCGAGGATTTCGCCGGGTCGGATGTCGAGCGAGACATCGCTGAGCGCGGTCACGCCCGAGAAATGCTTGGTGATGCCCTCGACGGCAAGCAGGATGGGTGATGCGGCTTCAGCTGCTGGCAATGGTGGCTTCCTCGATGCAGGTCATGCCGGCTCCGTCAGCGCTTGAACACCCCCCTCTGGCCTGCCGGCCATCTCCCCCGCAAGGGGGGAGATCGGCTGCCCGTTCTGTTATCGCCAATCTCAAACGTTGAACAAAAGGCGCCGCCGGCGAAGCTGCCAATCTCGCCCCTTGCGGGGGAGATGTCCGGCAGGACAGAGGGGGGTGCTGTCCCGCCGGCTTACCAATATAGCCTACTTCGTCTCGCCAATCCGCTCCGCCTTGTCGAGATTGTCCTTGCCGATGACGATCGGCGTCAGCAGCACCAGCTTCTCCTTCGGCTCGGTCTTGTCCTTGGCAAAGGCGACCGCGATGCGCACCGCCGTGCGCGACTGCTCGCCGGGAAACTGCTCGACGGTGCCGGCAAGCTTGCCGTCGCGCACCGCGACCAGCGCTTCCGGCAACGCATCGAAGCCGTAGATCTTGACGTCGGTGAAGTTGCGCGCGGCACAAGCCTCCATGGCGCCCAGCGCCATGTCGTCATTGGCGCAGACGATGGCGTCCGGCTTGCCATTGGCGGCAAGGCCGGCCTCGGTCACCGACAGCGCCTCGGCGCGGGCGAAGTTGGCGGTCTGCTCGAAGACGATCTGATACTTGTCCTTCAAGGGATCGAGCACATTGTGCACGCCCTTGTTGCGGTCGATCGCCGGGCCGGCACCGGGCTGGCCCTGCAGATGGAACAGCTTGGCACCGTTGGGGAACGCCGCCACCACGGCGTTGGCTTCCGCCTCGCCGCCCTTCACATTGTCGGCGCCGACATGGGCGAGGATGCCCTCGACGCCGTCAACGCGGCGGTCGATCGTCACCACGGGAACGCCGGCCTTGACCGCTTCCTCGATGGCCGGCGCCAGTGCGTTGACGTCGAGCGGCGAGATGACGATGGCGTTGACCTTCTGCACCAGGGCGGCCTCGATGTCGGCGGTCTGCTTTGTGGCCGAGTTCTGGCCGTCGCTTTCGGTCAGATTGACGCCTTGCGTGGCGGCTTCCGCCTTGATCTCGTTCAGCATGTGCACGAAGAACGGAAAGCCGAGACTGGGCACCGAGCCAAGGATGGTGAGCTTGTCCTGCGCAAACACCGAGGGCGCGGCAACCATCATGGTGCCGAAAGCCGCGGACGACAGCAGGAATTCACGTCTGTTCATGGGATCCTCCTCCACAAGAACGCACGACCCGAAAACCGGGATCGGTTTCAGGAAGGATCATGCGTCGGTTCAAAGTGTGGAGCATCCTCCCTGCGCCCGAAAACGCATGCCGCTCCAGCTGGCCGCCGCTGTAAAAAGAGCCTCCCACCGACGCCTGCGCAGGGATGCTAACCCAGGGCCAACCATTTGTGCAACATCGATATAACAGAGGTGTCGGGCAAATTATCGGAATTGTCGGATTTTTGGTTTGCGGGCATAGGCGCCACTACCCAGGCTGAGCCTCACGGCCGGCCTCGCGCGCCTGTCGCGTGCGGCTCGCTCACATGCGGGCGCCAGCCGTGGACCCGGTCCCGCCCGGCAGCCTTGGCGCCATAGAGAGCCTCATCGGCACGCCGCAGCAGATCGGCAATCTCGACCGGGGCACTGCCGGTAACAAAGGTTCCGACGCCAATGCTGATCGTGACGATGCCCTTCTCGCTGCCGGCATGCGCAAGCCCGAGGTCGCGAACGCGGGCTCTGAGTTTTTCGGCGATCACGAAGGCGCCGCGGGCATCTGTTTCAGGCAGGATGAGCGCGAACTCCTCGCCCCCGTAGCGGGCTGCCGCATCGGCCGGCCGGCGGGCCATGGCCTTGATGCAGCCGCTGATGGCGCGCAGGCACTCGTCGCCGGCCGGATGGCCGTAGTGATCGTTGAACCGCTTGAACCAGTCGACGTCGATGATGAGCAGGCTCAGCGGCGCCATGCTCCGCTTGCCGCGTGCATGTTCGCGCGCCAGCGCTTCATCGAAGGCTCGGCGCGTCAGCAGTTCGGTCAGGCCGTCTCGATTGGCCAGCAGGTTCAGCTTCTCGTTGGCCGCGAGCAATTCGGCCTCGACATGCTTGGCATCAGTGATGTCGGAATAGACGCTGAGGCTGCCGCCATTACCGGTCGGCCTCGTCCTGACATCAAGCCAGCGTCCATCGGCAAGCCTGACCTCCTGGCGGTTGCGGGGAAGCTTCCGCGATGCCACGATGCCGCCGATCCAGTCCTCGACCCTGTCCGGCGGCACGAGTTGCTCGCCGCGCGCGGCCGAGATGCGCAGGATATCGCGATAATCGGCACCGGGTATCCGGATGTCGGTCGTCTGCGGAAACATGGCAATGTATTGGGCGTTGCTGAGCACCAGTTTGCCATCCCGATCGAACATCACCAGGCCGTCGGCCATATGTGTCAGGGCGTCCGACAGCCGGACACGGCTTTCAGCCAGTTCGTCCTCCAGTTGCCTGCGCGTGGTGATGTCGCGATTGTGCGTGATCAGCCCGACGATGGTTCCGCTCTGATCCCGGAACGGCGCTTTCAGCGTCGACAGCCAGCCGTCGGGTCCGTCTTCGTGATGAAGGCGCTGCTCGATGGTGGAGGGCACGCCGGCCGCGAGAATGGCGAGCTCGTCCTCGTGGAATTTCCGGGCCGTTTCCCGCGGATAGAAATCGAAATCGGTCTTGCCGATCAGCGCGTTGGCATCCACGGCCCGCATCAGCCTTGCGGTAGCCGGATTCGCGGCGATGAACCGGCCCTCCAGATCCTTGACATTGAGGCAATCGGGCAGCGCCTCGACGACCGCCTTGTAGATGCGCCGCGATTGCAGTGCCTCAATGCGGCGCCGTTCCTGGTAGAGCGCAAGTCCCGACAGCATGATCGAAAGAAAGATCAGCAGCGACGTCGGCAGCGCCACTTGCGGCAGCACCGCCCGCATGATCTCCCGTGGCAGGGCGAGCAGGCTGAGCAGCGAGCTGGTGGCGGCCGTTGCGGCCAGGATCAGGATGTCGACGCGGCCGGGCGCGCGCCCTCTCAGGGCGAGATGGCCGGCAATACCGATCAAGGTGGAAATAGAAATGCCCATGGCGCCCGCGAAAACGCCGATGCCACCTTCATGAAAGCGGAAAGCAACCGCAAGCAGCCCGGCGATAACGCAGGCGACCGGGCCGCCGAAGAAGCCCGCCAATGCGATCATCGTGCCGCGCAGATCGACGAAGACGCCGGGTTGCAACTGCATCGGCGTCAGCATCAGGGTGACGGCGCCGGCTCCCATCAGCAGGCCGAAAGCCGTCGCCCGAGTCAAAGCCGCCTTGCGGTCCAGCCACACATGGGTGTGGATCCAGACGGAAACGAACATCGCCACGACGGCGAGATTGGCCAGCAACTCGGACCAGGGTGAATCCATGCTTCACGCGTCCATTGATGCGTCGACCATAAGCGACGCGGCCCTTATGGATACGCCGCGCAAGAAAACAAAGGGTTACGGCGCGGGTTTGAATTGTCGCGATATGCGCACAAGGGCTACGTGACCGGGCCGATACGCCGTTCTGCTTTCATTTCTTCGGCCCAGCGCTACCTTAAACTCAGCTGAGCTTTCGAAACTCCTGACATGAGAACCCGCATGAAGCCGCAAATCATCTGCCATATGCTGGCATCCCTTGACGGCGGCCTCCACCCCAGCCGCTACACCAGGAGCCCCGATGGCACCCGGGCCGAGTGGTCAAGCCTCTATGAGCAGATCCACGGGGATCTCGCGGCTGACGCCTGGATCGTCGGCCGCGTCACCATGGCCGAGATGAGCAAGGCCGGCGCGCATCCGCCGGCCAATGCCGGCAAGGTCGACCGGCCCTATCATTTCGCGCAAATGGGTGCGGGCAGTTATGCCGTGGCGCTCGATGCCTCGAGCAAGCTTCATTTTTCCAAACCGGACATCGGCGGCGATCATGTCGTGGTGTTGCTTGGTCGTGATGTTGCCGACAGCCATCTGGCCGAACTCGCATCCGACGGCGTGTCCTATATCGTCGCGGAAACGGCGGACATGAATCTCGCTGCGATGCTCGAGGTGCTCGGCCGTGAACTCGGCATCCGCCGGCTGCTGCTCGAGGGCGGTGCCGGCATCAACGGCTCCTTCTTCGCAGCCGGCCTTGTCGATGAATTGAGCCTTCTCGTTGCACCCGCGATCGATGGACGCGCCAGGAACCAGGCCTTCGTCGAGTTCGGCGAAAGCGGCCTGCCGGGCAAGATGCAGCTGTCGCTGAAGAACTGCGAAGCCCTCGCCCATGGGCTCGTCCAACTGCGCTACGCCGTGACCCCTGAATGATGCACTGACCGCCTCGTGCACAAGGGCCGGCAATCTGACTGAGATTACCGGCCTTGTCTCATCCGCTTCAGCGCCGAGGCTTCAGCCCCTCAAGCGCTGTATTGCATGGCGTCGAGATCGGCGATCAGGGTCGGGCCGGTCGGGTGCCAGCCCAGCCGCGCCTGGGTCAGTGTGCTGGAGGCCGGCAGATCCATCGGCGCGAACATTGCCATCCAGCCGAAATGCTCCGCCGCCTTTTCCGGCGCGATGGAAACGACCGGCAATTTCAGGCCCCGACCAAGCGCCTCGGCGATTGCACGCACCTCGACACCTTCCTCGCCGACCGCGTGATAGCGCGCACCCGGCTGCCGCTTTTCCACGGCGAGCCGGTAAAGCCGCGCGGCGTCGAGGAGATGGCCCGCGGAGTAGCGGTTCCGGCCTTCGCCGACATAGGCGGAGACGCCTTTTTCACGTGCGATCTCGACAAGCGGCGAGATGAGGCCTTGCTTGACCCGGTTGTGGACCTGCGGCAGCCGCACCACCGACACATTGATGCCTGCGTCCAGCAAGGCATTGCCGGCCAGCTCCGAGGCGATGCGGGGATTGGGATGGCTGGCGTTGAAGACGTCCTCGACCGCCAACTGGCCATGCCCGGGGCTGCCCATGCCGACTCCGGAGGTGATCACCAGCGGCCGGTCGGAGCCGGCCAGTGCGGCACCGAGTGCCGCGATGACGCGCTTGTCCTTTTCGCAATTTTCGGCAAACCGCGAAAAGTCGTGGTCGAACGCCGTGTGGATCACGGCCTCCGCCTTGGCCGCGCCGTCGCGCAAAGTCTCGGGATCTTCGAGGGTTCCGCGATGCACCTCGGCACCCGCGGTGGCCAGCGCCTCGGCGCCGGCGTCGGAGCGCGTGACGCCGACAACTTGATGGCCAGCCTTGATGAGTTCGGCAACCAGCGCCGAACCGATGAAACCGGTCGCGCCGGTGAGAAAGATACGCATGCAAAATCTCCTGCACAGTTGCCTGCGTAATATTGCTGGTCTATTATTCTATTAAAGTAGTGACCATATCATGGTATAATGGCTAACAGGATGCCCTCCAATTCCGCCGGCTCACTGGCAGCGTTCCTCAAAGACCGGCGCACGCGGCTCGATCCGGCATCCTTCGGCTTTTCGGGCCGCCGACGCACGCCGGGGCTGCGCCGGGAAGAGGTCGCCCAGCGCGCCAACATAAGCCCGACCTGGTACACCTGGCTGGAACAGGGCCGCGGCGGCGCACCCTCGGCCGATGTCCTCAATCGCATCGCCAAGGGGCTGCTGCTGACCGAGGCGGAGCGCGAACATCTTTTCATGCTCGGGCTGGGGCGCCCGCCCGAGGTTCGCTACCGGGGCGCCGAGGGCGTCAGCCCCCGCCTGCAGCGCCTCATCGACACGCTCGATGCCAGCCCCGCAATTGTCAGGACCGCGACCTGGGATGTCGTTGCCTGGAACCGCGCCGCGCGGGTCGTGCTGACCGACTACAGCGCCCTGCCCGAGGGCGAGCGCAACATCCTGCGCTTCATGTTCCGCAGCCCTGTCATCCGCGCCAAGCAGCACGATTGGGAAAACCTGGCCCGCTTCGTGGTCGCCTCGTTCCGCGCCGATGCGGCGCGCGCCGGCGCGGTTTCAGAGGTCGCCCAGCTCGTCGACGAACTGTGCAGCGTCAGCCCCGAGTTTGCCGCCCTGTGGCGGGAAAACGACGTGCTCAGCCACGGCGACGGGACAAAGCGCCTGAAGCACCCGGAACTCGGTGACATCGAGTTGGAATATTCGGGCTTCGCGGTCGATGGCCGGCCGGATTTGAGCCTGACCGTCTACAACCCGGTCGACAGCGCGGTCGCCGACCGCATTCGCGCGCTGGCTCTCGCCCGACACCCCAAAGAGTAGGGCCTGACGATCCGTCCGCGGGGACGACGCCCGCCCTCAAGCGCGCTCGCAGACCGCCTTCAGAATCTGCAAGGTCGGACCCCAGTAGAGATCGGCGTGCGGACGGATCGCCGGTTCGGCGAAGTCGCTGAGCGTCAGCGTCAGCATCGTTCCCCCACCCGCCGACGCCAGATCGAAGCTGACCACAGTGTGGTTTTCGGGCATGTCCGCCAGCCGCGAGGCCGACAGCGTGCTCCAGTAGCCGTACGCGAAGCTCTTTTCCGGCTCAAAAGCGCGGATGGTGCCATGGTTCTCGAACGGCATTCCGTGCAGCAGTCCGCGCATCATGATCGCGCCACCGGCCTGCCCTTGCAGGCTGACAGTCAACTCCTCGTCGGACATCCATTGCGGGATCATTTCTGGCGTCGTCAGTATCCGCCAGACCTTGGCCGGCTCGGCACCGATGATGACAGTTTTGGTGATCGGCGCGGCAGACTCACTCATGCGATGCAATTTATCGCGGATTCGGCCCAGACAATATCGCCGGTCCAAGAACCGCGGATGCCGTCATTGCCCCTGCGTACGAAGGCAGCAGCATCACGCTTGCGAAGCGATCGCGGCCCGTGGCATCTGTCGGCTCCAGCAGCACAGACGGGCAGCATGACACCACGGCAGACACGACAGAGCGGCAGGCAGGCGGCGGCCAGCGTCAGCCTGAACCGGGCGCTGTCGAAGCTCGGCCTGTGCTCGCGCACGCAGGCCGAGGTGCTGATCGTCGAAGGCCGCGTGCGCGTCGGCGGCAAGGTGGTGCGCGATGCAGCCCTGCGCGTCGACCTCAACCGCGACCGCATCGTCGTCGACGACAGGCCGGTGGTTGCCGAGCGCAAGGTCTATCTCATCCTCAACAAGCCGCGCGGGCTGGTCACCACCCGCGACGACCCGCAACAGCGCGATACCGTCTATGCCTGCCTCGAGGGGCTCGACCTGCCCTTCGTCTCCCCGGTCGGCCGCCTCGACAAGGCGAGCGAAGGCCTGTTGTTGATGACCAACGACACCCGGTTTGCCAACCGGCTGATGGACCCGGCCTCGCATTTGCCAAAAACCTATCACGTGCAGATCGGCACAGTGCCGGACGCAGCGATGCTGGACAAATTCCGCGCCGGCGTGACCGTCGACGGCGAAACCCTGAGCGCCCGTTCGATCGAACTTTTGCGCAGCGGCGGCCGCACCGCCTGGCTGGAGATCGTGCTCGACGGAGGCCGTAACCGCCACATCCGTCGCCTGCTCGCCGCGCACGGCATCGAGGTCAAGCGCCTCATCCGCATCGCTATCGGTCGCCTGCCGCTCGGCGAGCTCGCCAAGGGCACGGCAAGGCATTTGACGCCAGAGGAACTGGAGCTGCTGGCAGGGTGAGCCCCGCGTATCGTCGATATCGGCGGCCTTGCATCCGCGCCGCCTCCTGACAGGAAGCTGTCAGGAGGCCTAGCCTATAGGCGACTCATGGGCCGGGCCGCGGCTCCAGCAATCCAGGAGCAAAACAATGAACCTCCTCTCTGTCCGCATCATCACGTCAGACGTTCAGCGTCTCGTGCACTTCTATGGCGAGATCACCGGCATGCCCGTGACGGTCTACACGGAAGACTTCGCCGAACTGGCGACACCGGCCTGCACGCTGGCGATTGGCAGCACGCGCACCTTGATGCTGTTCGGCGGCGACATCGCCCGCCCCGCCGACAACCACACCGTCATCATCGAGTTCCGCGTCGGCGACGTCGATGCTGAATTCGCCAGGCTCTCGGACCTCCTCAGGGATGTTACCGTGCAAAAGCCGACCACAATGCCCTGGGGTAATCGCTCGCTGCTGTTTCGCGACCCCGATGGCAATCTGGTGAATTTCTTCACGCCGGTAACCGCCGAGGCGATCAGGAAATTCGACAGGTAGGGCGGAGCGGCACCGCCGGCCGAAGCTGCTCTACTTCTGGTTCCATTTGCGGATGACCGGCTCGCTCAAATCATGCTCGTAGCCGAGCACGCTGATGCTGGCCGTATCGAGCACGAGCAGCGCGCCGCCTTCCGGCGGCAGCCCGATCCAGCGCGCCGCCAGCACGCGCAAAAAATGTGCGCTGGAAAACACCAGGATCGAACCGCCAGCTTCACGAAGCTGTCCGAGTATCCTGTCGGCGCGCACGCCGACATCGGCCGCCATCTCGCCCTTCGGGCAACCATCGCGAAACACATTCCAGCCGGGGCGCTCGGCCAGGATCTGTTTTGTCGTCAGCCCCTCATAGGCGCCATAGTCCCACTCATGCAGATCGTCCTTCTTGACGCTCTGCGCGCCGAAGCCGGCCAGCACGCTGGTGTTGTAGGCGCGCTGCGACGGGCTCGACCACACGGCCGAAAAAGACAGGCCCTTGAGCCTGTCCGCGACACCCCGCGCGGCGGCCTCGCCAACCGGGGTCAACGGCATGTCGGTGCGGCCGGTATGCTGCCCCGAAAGGCTCCATGCCGTTTCACCATGCCGGACCAGATGGATTTGGGGATACGCGTTGCTCATGGAATGCCTTTCAGTGTCGCCGGCACCTTAAGCGACGATGCGGCAAAGGGGAATCGGCTTGGCACAAAACTGCGGGGTCGCCTGGCCTTGATCCGCGGCGGGCCGGCCCTGTGATCATCCTGATGCCGCAACTATATCAAGGCCAGCCTCCACAAGGCTCCCGCCACCACAAGGGCATGAACCCTTGCACAACAAGTCGAGATCATCATGTACAAACATCTGCTCATCGCCACGGACGGATCGGAACTGGCCGACAAGGGCGTTGCCCACGGCCTGACGCTGGCCAAGGGCCTCGGCGCCTCCGTCACCTTCGTTACCGTCTCGGAACCATTCCCGATCTTCGCCTGGGGCGGAGCCATGGCCGGCTATGCCGCCGGCGATGAGCTGGTCGCCTACAAGGAAGAGGCAGGCCGCTATGCCAAGGAAGTGCTCGCCAAATGCAAGGCGTCGGCGGACGCCGCCGGCGTCTCCGCGGAGGTCGTGCATGTGGAGGACAAGCGGCCCGCCGAAGCCATCCTGGAACTGTCGCAGGCCCTGGGCTGCGACCTGATCGTCATGGCCTCGCATGGCCGCCGCGGACTGGGCAAGCTGCTTCTCGGCAGCCAGACAGCGGAAGTGCTGTCCTACACGGAGATTGCGGTTCTGGTGGTGCGGTAGGGTCCGCCGCAAAGCACGGCTAAAGAACCACCTCCCCCACGAGATAGACCCCCAGCGCCAGCAGCCCGACGAAGAACACCGTGCGGAAGGTCTCGACGCTCATCGCCTGGCGCAGTGCCTGGCCAGCGAACATGCCGGCCAGCGCCGGCGCCAATGCCACGAGCGACCCCGCCAGTTGCACCGTCGGCGACGCCAGGGCGCCGGTCCTGAACAGCCCGATGGCGAGCGCTGCCGTCGACACGGTGAAGGACAGGCCGAGCGCCTGGATCAGGTCTTCTCTTTCCAGCCGCAGCGATTGCAGATAGGGCACCGCCGGGATGACGAAGACGCCGGTGGCACCGGTGACCAGTCCCGTCACCACCCCGACCAGCGGTGACATCAAGGCTTCGTGGCGCACCGGCGTGGTAAAACCGGCCTTGGCGAGGCCGAGGATCGCATAAAGCACCAGTGCGGCGCCCAGCCCGGCTGAAGCCGCGCCCGTATGCGTGCCGGTCAGCAGGCCGGCGCCGGCAACGGTGCCGAGCATCACGCCGGCCATCATCGTCCACAGCCGCTTGCACAGGCGGCCGAAGGACGGGCCGGTCAGCAATTGCCAGAGATTGGTGACCAGCGACGGGATCAGCAGCAGTGCCGCGGCCTGCGCTGGCGGCATCGTCACCGCCAGCAGGCCCATCGCAACGGTCGGCAGCCCCATGCCGACGACGCCCTTGACGAAGCCGGCGGCGAGGAAGACGGCGCAGATCCAGGCGAGGACGCCGGCGCTCAGCATGATCGTGTCTTCGAGGCGGGATCAGTCATGCAGCAGCATATCGGTTGCGTCGGCATCCAGGCTTGCGGCCTTTGCCGGCGCCGCATCGCGGCTGGTGAATACGACCGTCGCCGCGCATCCCCGCAGGCCTGATCCCGCTTGTCTTATGACTTTTCATCGTTTCGGGGCCAAAGTGGGTTGCCGCCTGCGGGCCTTCACCACCCGCAGGCGGCG
>NZ_JAIUGZ010000013.1:0-182021 GCF_020164875.1 Mesorhizobium sp. CO1-1-8
ATCAAGGATCACGTGGCGAACCTTCCGATCACACAGGCGGATCTTGCCGACGCGTTGGGCTTATCCACCGTGCACGTGAACCGAACGCTTCAGGACCTTCGACGGGACGGGTTGATATCTACCGAGGGCTCGCAATTTCACGCTGTTGATTGGGCCGGCCTCGTTCGAGCAGGAGATTTCGACACGACCTACCTGCATCAAAGGAACGCCAAAAAGGTTTGAGGCAGAGGTGGGCTCGATGGCGAGATATTTCTTTGATTGCGGCGACAGCGATGCGGTCATCAAAGATGAGGTAGGCATCGAATGTGATGGGATCGAGGCGGCACGTCGTGAGGCCATGGAAGGCCTGATCGACTTGGCCAGAGAATCCCTGAAGAATCTCGACGACCAGCAATTGTTCATTCAGGTCCGGGACGAGAAGGGCAAAAAGCTGGCAAGACTGAGTCTTTCTCTTCAAATGCAGCCGAGGACCAATGAGCTAACCGACTCGAGCCTACCTGCATGACGGACTCTACCGCAGCGTGCTAACGCCCGCGCTACGGCAGGCGCGCATTACGTCGGACCTGTCACATTAGGCTTTGGTCTCGATTGCTGGTTGTCACAACGTAACCGCTGTTCTCAGGCCACGGCCTAAAGTGGGAAAGAGATGTGCCGGTATCACCTGCTCCGACCACTGCCGGTTTTCGTCAGCCAATCGCTCGTGAACGCCTGTCGCACACACTGCGGGAACAAACATTGGCTCCGTGCCGGCACATTCGCCAATGGCACTCGCGCGGAGCGGCGCCAAGCGAATAACTGCTGTGGAGATAATGCATATCGCCCGGCCATCGCGCTCACGGTCCTCGCCGTCATCGTAGCTCTCCGCCACAATCCGCGCCTTTTTCTCCGGCAACCATTCGCGCCGTCGGCCGGAACCCGTGAACACCTTGAAACGTCGCGCCGGCTCAGGATCGTTGGACTTAAGCGTAGGCTGAGAAATCGTCATATGTCGAAGCCCTCAAAGGCTCCTAACATCGCGGCTCACAACCACGCGCGAAGGCGGCGCTAGGACAGCGCTTACGTCACAACTGGCTGCCAGTGGCGCCTGTCAGTCGGCGGCGCGACCTATCGCTGCCAGCGACCTCGCGCACCAGATGACCATGAAGAGTCTGGAGGGTATCCGAACATGCATTACAGCAACGAAGCCTCATCAGTTCGACCGGTTTCTTGCCTCGCCTTTAGGTGGGCTGTGGCTTGGTCAAGCGGACTGGTAATACGCGGCTTCAAGGACCTTCATTGCTATGCTTGTCTCTGCCGGCGGCGCCACATTCTATTGGTGGTGGCGGGACCGCTATGACCTTCACGGCAGGCTAGCGATGGAGCGCCTTCGAGGGTGAAAGTAATTCCCGCGTACTCAAATGCCTGGCGCATGGCCGCCATCTTGTGGGGAGGCGGATTTCGAATACCGTTCTCAAAATCTCTGACCGTCATTTCGCTAAGACTGGCTTTTGCGGCAAGGCGCACTCGGGACCAGTTCAGCAAAGCGCGTGCTGCTCTCGATTGAGCTGCTGAGAGTTGGGTTTGGCTGTCCATAGGATTTGAACATTCGATACGTCTAAAATGTTCCTTCGATCTATGCGACGATCGGAGGATCGATTCCGCGCTCGGGGACGGTCGTCACGGGCGATGTCTCAGCAATGCATGCGATAGGCTATAGGCGGGCACCTGGACGAGGTGTGGGTGGCAAGCAGTGGGCGGCTGAAACGAGCGCTGCGGGTTGGCTGGCGTCCGCACGCTACCGCAACCAACCCTGTCGTGGCTCGTTGACCCATGCTGGTTGGTCCCAGCACACTTCAGAACCTGCCCGCCACCACTTCCCGGTGGCGGGCAGCCGCTCTGGCGAACGACACGTCGGGGGTAATCATCCCGCCTGTCCATCGAGGACCACCACCGCCAATAACAAGGCGAGGCCCGACCTTCCAACCAAATTTGATTTGAGCGTTGTTGGCGAAATCGACAGAAGAACTAGGGGGAATGGTTGGCGGTACCTGGGATGTCCGAGTGCACGGCTTCGAATTCATACTGTTTCAGGGGATCCGGGAAACTTGATTATCCTTCCACGGTCTTCCGGCTCCAGCCGCTCGTGGCCAACCCGTTCTTGTCCGGCGCCAGCCACGGTTCGGGACACTGGAAGCATCGTACTGGGTGGAACCTTCCGCAGCCCGTCGCGTGGCACCGGCAAACGAGTGCGAGACGCTGCCTCTCGTTTGAGCCTTGGGACCTGCGGCCCGCTGCCTATTGAGGCGCCGGCGGCGGACCCTGTTTAAGCCGCTGCATCCACGGGGAATCGACCGCTCAGAGGGTCAATGTTCCACTTGAGGGTCAGCTCCTTTGGTTGAGGCAAAGGAGGGCCGGTTATTCCACAACGACAAAGAGCGGCTTGTGCGGCTTTTCGTGCCAGATGCTTGGCGAAGCTCACGCATGTCAACCTGCTCACCGCACGTCGGGCAGGTTAGGCTGAGGGGCAAATCGCGCCTGATAGCCAGCCCCGGGTTCCGACCTGGATTGGCGCAATGCCCGATTCGTCTGAAGGGCCGCTCAATTTCTGACCGAGTCGAGATGCAGACTATCATAGTTGATTGTTGCTGCTGGTGACCTAGCGTAATCAAAGGCTCACTTAGCTTTCCAACAGAGGACGGTATGTTGTATCCAGGTCGATTTTTGGAACCGAGCGATATTGTGATGCTTGCCCGTGTTTGTGAGACGGTCTGCAAAGAGCGCGGCTTACCTGTTGCTTCGCGGGCCGGAGAGCGCACAGCTGCGCACGTACTCAGGCTGTTTATGAACGGCTTGACTGGGGAGAATGAGCTGCTCGATGCCGAGAGGAACTGGGCTCGAGGGAGTGATCTGGCTTTCGAGCAGGCTCATGTCAGCTACGAAGACACAAGAGAGGCCGCGTGATTCAAAGCTTCCTGAGAATTGAAGTAACGAAGAAACTGCTCGCTCCACGGGGCGAGCCCCAGAGGCACCTTCTGTATAGGAGGAGGGGGTGTTGCTTGCAGTTCAGGTGAGCGCAAAACCTCCGCACCCAGCCCCATCAGTGGGCGATTTTCTCTTCCTGGAAGTTGGGTGGTCAGACTAAGGAAGATCGATGCGTAGTGTGTTCCGGGCGATCTTCCAGGCCGACTCGACATGCCGCCGCGCTGCGGCTTGCGCCGCTTCCGGCTTGTGCGCGCGGATCGCATCATGGTCTTGTTCATCTCGGCCATCGCCGCTTCGCGCCGGTCGGTCGAGACATCAGGCAAGCGCATCTTTTTCGATCCCGGCTCGGCCTTCTTGTTTCCGGCCTGAAGGGCCGGATTGGTAAGGTCACGTCGATGTTGGTCAAGGTCCGAAGAACCGCGTCTTTATATCCGTGTTTAACGCTGCCGATCCGCTCCTGGCCCAACGCCGACGGACTGCTTTGCGCCGCATGCGGGACGGGTTCAAGGGAGCACCTGGTTCCCGCGCTTGCGCTCGCCGGCCGCGTTGCTGAGGCGCAGGAGGAGGCCCGCCTGTTTCTCGCGGGCAACCCAAATTGAGGGTCGGGGATCTGGTTGCGAACTCTCCTTCAAAAGCCCGAGCGATGGGCAGCCGTTTGTTGATGGCTGGCGTCTGACGGGGCTGGGGGAATAGCGCGTTGGCGCAAGGCTGAAAGGGTGCTTACGGCCGCCTAGCAGCCTCCTTCGGCGCGACGCCAGGCGCTCGCCGCGCGGTCAGTTTCAAAAGGCGGCTACGGCATGTCCTCGTTATTAGTCCCATGCTTGCTGGAGCCATGCATGTACGACTGGGTTTCGTCCAGATCGATCTTGCCGTCATCATTCTCATCGATGCTACTGAGTATCCTGCCGACTGCGCCTTGAACCTCGCCCTCTGACAGCGACCCGTCGCCATTGGTGTCCAACAGCCCGAACATCAGTCGCATGCCGGTACCCCACATCATCCGATGATGACGGTGTCCAGCGATTCTGTGGCCACGTCGGCGGTCATCGGGGTTCTGCCAACGGTCGTGGCGGTTGGCTTCGTCGGGGCGATCAGCATTGCCGCCGCCCTGGTCGTTGTAGCTATCTTCCTCATCGCGGTAACCTTCCTCAGCGCCGCGATCCTGCTGCATTCGCTCTTGGACTGCTTGCTCAACCATCTGGCGGATCATTTCGCGTGTTGGTCCGTCCGCCTGTCCGCTCGCATCCGGCCCGGCGCCGGGCTGTTCAGTCGCCGGAGCGGGTGCAGGCGTCGAAGGCGCCGGTGTTCCGCTTGTCTGGGCGAAGGCGGGGGTGGTCAGGACTATGAAAGCGGCGGCTGCGGCCGTCGTGCTGTGTGGAAATCTCATGGGATGCTCCATATCGGTCGTGTCTGCTTGGACCGCCAAACTGGAGGTTGATCTGATTGTTCCCTGACGGGCACCAGGTCACGGCGAAGTTACAGCGGCATGTACCCGTCCGGAGCCCAGACCACGGTTCTTCGCCTGGAAGGTAATTTCGGCGTATTTGGCGCTCGGCATCGCGAACGACTGCCTGGAAGCGCACATACTCAACCGTCACTTGATCCCCTAAGCAGAACGACAGGTGCGAGAACCGGAGGCAGCACATGTCTGCAAGTGCCTGTGCATTGACTGGATTCATATCGTGGGGGCTGGCCCTGCTAATTCTGATGGAAGTCACCCGGACCTATCTGGTGATTTCCGGGAAAGTCGCGGATGACGGCCCTTTGTGCAGCGGCTGGCCCGCGCCCACGCCAACTGCATTGAAGGGCTTCCAATCTTCGAAGCCCTGATGGGCGTCGCAATTATTACTGGCAAGACAGATATCACCAACCCCTTGGCCTACACACTTCTAGCCGCACGACTGGTCCAGTCGACAATCCATCTCGTCTCCACCAGCGGGCTTGCGATCGGTCTCCGATTCACGGCCTTCGCGGTGCAAATGGCGATCGGGACTTATTGGTCCGTGATGCTGTTGACCTAAGCGCGCGGCGACCCCAGAACCACGCCCATTTAAGGTAGAAGGATCCACAGCAGGGTCTGCCTGCGATTGGACCCTTGCGGCGCTCATACGTAGCTTCTCGTTCCGGGCCGGGTGCCGCGCCTTCCGGTAAGCCGCGCCTGAAGCAGCACTACGGCCAGCAGGAAGAGCCCCCGGATAACGGACTGCCAGTAGGCCGAGAGGGAGATCCAACCCATCCCGTTTTCAAAGTTCAGGATGTTGAAAAGGATGCCGAGCAGGAGCACGCCGGCTAGCGTGGTCAAGATCGAGCCCGAGCCGCCGGTAAGCAGAGTGCCGCCCACCACCACGGCAGCGATGGCAAACAGCTCCCAGCCGACGCCTTCGATCGGCTGGCCGGCGCCAAACTGCGAAGCGAGAACGACGCCGGCGAGCCCGGCCAGGCACCCGCTCGCCACATAGACGAGAAACTTGACGCGGTCTGTGCGCAGACCCATCAGCCGCGACGCATCCTCGCCGCCGCCGATTGCCAGCACCGTCCGTCCCGTGCTGGTGTAGTTCAGGACGACCGATCCGACCCCATACGCGACCAGGGCGATGACCGCCGGAATCGGGAAGATCCAGAAATTCCCTTGGCCGATTGCGGTGAAACCTGAATCGTAGGACACCGACACCGTCTGGTTGCCGGCAAGAAGCAGCGCCGAGCCGCTTGCGGCCAGCATGGTGGCAAGCGTGGCGATGAAAGGCATCAGGTTTCCTCGCGTCACCAAAAGCGCGTTGATCAGGCCGGCTGCCAGCCCCGCGCCCACGCCCGCCGCAAGGCCGGCCGCGATGCCGTGAGGGCTAGCCAGGGCCGAAGCGACGCTGCCCAGGGCAGCAACCGAACCCACGGACAGGTCAATGCCGCCCGTCATGATGACGAAGCACATGCCGAGCGCGACGAGCGCGAACATGGAATTATAGCGGAGCACGCTCATCACATTGAAGAAGCCCAGGAAACGCTCGTAGCGCAGGAATCCGAAGAGGACGAGCGCCGCAAGCGCGATGACGACACCGTAGGTGCCGATGATGCGGACCAGTCGAGCGCTGTTCATGGATTTACACCCTGTGTTGCTGCTGCAGCCAGACGGCGAACGCGATGATGCCGGCCTTTGCCACGAGTGCCGCTGCGTCGGGCACGCCATTGGCGAGCAGCGTGTAGCGCACCAGCTGGATGGTAAGGGCGCCGAGCAGCGTGCCGATGATCGTCGCCTTGCCGCCGCTGAGCAGCGTGCCGCCAACCGCGACGGCCGCGATGGCGTCGAGTTCCATGCCTAGCCCGACAAGATTTGCGTCGCTGGAGGAATTGATTGCGATGACCACCAGGCCGGCCAGCCCTGCGCACAGGCCGCTGATCGCATAGACCGCGAGCTTGATCTTCGATACCGCGATGCCGGCGAGTTCCGAGGCCTTTTCATTGCCGCCGACCGCCAGGATGCTCCGTCCAAACACCGTGCGGTGAAGCGCCCACGCCGCCGCCGCGACCAGCACGGCCATTATGATGACCTGCGCAGGGATGCCGAGCGGGCGGGCAAGCCCAATCCATTGGAATTGGGGCACGCGGAAGGTCTGCAGATTGCCGTTGGTCATCACCTGGGCAATCCCGCGCCCGGCGATGAACAGCACCAGCGTTGCGACGATCGGCTGGATGCGGAACCGGGAAACCAGCCAGCCATTGAATAGCCCAAACAGGCCGGCAACGAGGATCGATGCGATCATCGCGAGGGCCACCGCCAGATAGATGTTGCCGACGGGGAAAATCGTTCCCAGAAAGATCATCGGTGCCAATGCGCCGGAAATCGCCATCAGCGACCCAACCGAAAGGTCGATGCCGCCTGTGCCGATTACCAGCGTCATCCCGACCGCGACGATGACTATCGTGCAGACCTGGGTCAGGTTGACGTTGAGCGTCTGCAGCGTCGCGAAATTGCGCGTATAGGCAAAATTGAAGGCGATGAGCAGCACCAGCGCGATCACCGTGCCGTAGCGCGCCAGAAAGCCGAACAGATTGAAGCCGCGGGTTGCGGCGTCGTGGGCTGCGGATGGCCTGGTCAGATCGCTCACGCTGCCGCCTCTTCCGCCGAATTCCCATGCGCCATCGCCGCGAGCACGTCCTCCTCGTTGGCTGCCTGGCCTTCCAGTTCGGCCACGCTCACCCCCTCGCGCAGGACGAATATCCGGTCGGCTCCTTCCATCACTTCCTCGAGTTCCGAGGAGATCATCAGCACGCCGAGCCCGTCATCGGCAAGCTTGCGGATGAGGCGCTGAATCTCGCCCTTGGCTCCGACATCGATGCCGCGTGTCGGCTCGTCGAGAATCAGCAGCTTCGGGTTCATCGCCAGCCAGCGGGCGAGCAGCACCTTTTGCTGATTGCCGCCGGAGAGTTCCCGGACCTTTTGATTGGGACCAGAGCATTTGATGCCGAGTTCGCGAATGAAACGCTCGACGATCTCCCGCTGCCGGGCTTCGTTGAGGACGCCGTTGCGACTGATCTTTGGCAGCAGTGCCAGCGTTATGTTCTCTGCCACCGTCATCTCCGGCACGATGCCCTCGGCCTTGCGGTCCTCTGTGCAGAAGCCCATTCCGGCGGCGATGGCGTCGGCGGCTCGGGCGGGCCGGTAGGATGCCCCTTCCATCGCCATCTCCCCGGCCTTCAGGCGGTCCGCGCCAAATACAAGGCGGGCTGTTTCGGTGCGGCCGGCGCCGAGCAAGCCGGCAAAGCCGGCGATCTCGCCTCGGCGCACGTCGAAAGTCACATCACGAACCGACTGGCCGGCCGCCAGCCCTTGCGCGGTAAACAGCACGTCGCCGATCCTGGATCGATCGCGCTCGCCGAATGCGGTCGCATGGCCCTCGACCGCCGCGACATCGCGGCCGAGCATGGCCGCGACCAGTTCCAGCCTGCCGATATCGCTCATCTCTGCGCTGCGCACAGTGCGGCCATCGCGCATGATCGTGACCCGGTCGCAGACCTCGTAGAGCTCGTCGAGCTTGTGGCTGACGAATAGAACCGAAACGCCCTCGGCCTTGAGCTGCCGGATGACGCTGAACAAAACCGAGACTTCACGCTCGTCGAGTGAGGACGTCGGCTCATCCATGATCACGAGGCGGGCGGAAAAGCCGATGGCGCGGGCGATCGCTACCATCTGCTGCGTGGCGGTGTTGAAGTCGCTGAGCGGGTGGCGCACGTTGATGCGGATCGAGAACCGGCTGAGCAGACGCTCGGCTTCCGCATGCATCGCGCTCCAGTCGAGCAGGCCGCGGCGACGTTTCTCGCGTCCGAGGCAGATGTTCTCGGTCACCGAGCGGAGCGGGACGAGATTGATCTCCTGGTAGATGGTGCTGATGCCGCTGACCTGCGCCTGATGCGGAGAGCCGACCTCGAATGGCTTCTGCTCGAACAGGACCTGGCCCGCATCCTTGCGGTAATAGCCGGTGAGCACCTTGATAAGCGTCGACTTGCCCGCGCCATTCTGGCCGATGAGGGCGTGGACCTCGCCCGGCCGAACCTGGAGCGACGCGTCGGCGAGGGCAGGGATGCCGGCAAAACGCTTCTGGATGTCAAGCATGTCCAGGAGCAGCGCGGCTGGGTCCGGCTGAGCGGTCATCGGCGAACTCCGAAACCCTACCCGCCGAAGCGGGTAGGGAAGATGGCAGGAGAGTGGATATCAGAATGCAATAGCGAAGTCCTTCTTCGCATTCGTCGCGTCGAAGAAGGCATCCTCGTTCTTGATGAAGGGCGGGATCTTCTTACCGGCGGCATAGTCGGCCATCGTGGCGAAAGCCTTGGGCCCGAACAGCGGGCTGCAGGCGCAGATGGCCCCGATCTTGCCGTCGATGATCGCCTGCACGCCTTCCTTCTCGCCGTCTATCGACAAGATCAGCACATCCTTCCCGGGGGTCTTTCCGGCAGCCTCCAAAGCAGCGATCGCACCCAGCGCCATCTCGTCATTATGCGCGTAGATGATATCGGCGTCGGGATGCGCCTGAAGCAGCGTCTCGGCGACCTGCCGGCCCTTGTCGCGCGCGAAGTCGCCGGACTGGGACGCCAGGATGGTGAACTCCGAATGCTTGGCGATAAAGTCGTCGAAGCCTTTCTTGCGGTCGGTGGCCGCCGAGGCGCCCGTCGTGCCTTCCAGTTCGATGATCTTCGACTTGCCATTGGCGTTCTTGACCAGCCATTCGCCGACGCGATTCGCTTCCTCGATGAAATCCGAACCGATGAAGCAGACGTAGTCCTCGCCCGGCTTGGCCATCGTGTGGTCGACGTCGCGGTCGACCAGGAACACCGGTATGCCGGCATCGCGCGCCGCCAGGATGACTGGCACCAGGGGCTTGTCCTCGCGCGGCGGCAGGAAGATGGCGTCGACGCCCTGCGCGATCATCGAGTTCACGTCGGAGGCCTGCTTGGCTGACGACCCTGCGGCATCCGTGTAGACCAATTGATGGCCTAGCTTGGCGGCTTCGTCCTGCATACTCTTGGTCTCGGCAAGGCGCCACGGATTGTTGCTTTCCGTCTGGGCGAAGCCGACCTTGTACTTGTCCTTCTTGGCAAGCGGCGGGAGCGCCGCGAAGGCGCGTGAGCCGAGGGTCAGCGCGACAGCGCCGGCGGCGGAGCCTACGAGTAGTTTTCGACGGGTAATGATCATGCTCTTTCCTCCTTGATTGTCGCTGTGCGACTGTGGACTTTCCTCACGATTTCGGCCCGACGGTCTTTGCATGCTGCCGTCGGCAACCTGGATCAGTTCTATGCCGCCTCCAGGATGAGGTCGGCGCAGCGGTCGCCCAGCATCATCGCCGGCGCGGCAGTGTTGCCGGCATTGATGTTCGGGCAGGCCGACATGTCGGCAACCCGCAGATTGTCTATCCCGCGCACGCGCATCGCTGCGTCCAGTACCGCCATCCGGTCGCTGTCGGGGCCCATTCGGCATGTACCGGCCGGATGATAGTTGGTCTTGACGAAGCGCTTGCAATGGTTTGCCAGCGCCTCATCGCTGAGATCGTCCTGACTTGGCACGGCGATGGCCTTGACACGATCGGCGAGGGGCTTGGTCTGGAACGCCTGCAGGAAATAACGCTGACCAGAGATCATATCGCGCATGTCGTCTGGATGTTTGAGCAGATTGGGCGAAACGACTGGCATGTCCTTGGGGTCCGCCGAACGCAGCCTCACGAAACCACGCGACTTCGGCTTCACCACAACCGTCGTGACGGTAAGCCCATAGGTGTTCTCGACCAGAGCCAGGATATCGCGGTCCAGATAGACGTGCGGAACGCAGAAGGCCTGGATCGTCGGTTCACCATCCGGATCGGCCGGATTGACGAAGGCGCCGGCCTCGACGCCGGCCGACAGGATCGTGCCGGTGCCGAAGAGTTTAAAATGCAGGCCGTTCCTGATCATTCGCCAGCCTTGGCCTTGCCTGAAATAGCCGTAAGGGCCGTTTGCCGTGGCGATGATCGGGACCTCGGGATGGTCGATCAGATTCTCGCCGACCCCGGGAAGGTCGGCGACGCAGGCAATGCCACACCCGGCAAGCGCGTCGGCCGGACCGATACCGGACAGCATGAGCAGTTTCGGCGAGATGAGGGCACCGGACGAGACAATCACGTCGGCATCCGCATAGATGGTATGCTCGGTGCCCGATGAATCGGAGTAGACGACGCCGGTAGCCCGTCCGTTCTCGATCAGAAGCCGGTTGACAGTGCAATGGAGCTTGAGGGTTAGCTTAGGGTCATTCGTCAGCGGCTCGATGAAAGCGTAGGCGGCACTGCTGCGCTTTCCGCGCCGGTTCATGAACTGGTAGAAGCCGACGCCGCGCTGCGACGGCCCGTTAAAATCATGGTTGTACGGCAGTCCCAGCCCCTGGACGGCCTGGACGAACCAGCGCGAAACATCATCGATGTGGCCGGGATCGGAGACCAGCAGCGGACCTTCGCTGCCGTGCAGTTGTCCGCCGAGCCGATTGTTTCCTTCCATGCCGGTGAAGTGCGGAAGCACCGCCTGCCAATTCCACCGTACGCCGGCATTGTTGCCGCGCAGCATCTCGTCCCACTCGTCGTAGTCGGCCGAGCGGCCTCGCATATACACCTGGGCGTTGACCGAGGTGCCGCCACCCAGCACGTTGCCTTGCGAGATTTCATGAACGCGGCCGTCGAGGTGGGCTTGCGGCTCGGTGCGGTAATAGCGCATGAACTTCGAGCCGTTGATCATCTTGAAGATGCCGGGCGGCATGTCGAGCAGGGGGTGATGATGAGAATGGCCGGCCTCCAGCAGCAGGGTTCGCCTACCTGCTTTGACCAGCCTTGCCGCGGCGACGCATCCGGCTGCCCCGCCGCCCACCACGATGTGGTCGTAAGACTGTGTCATGCCTCCGGCGCCTCATGTCTCTCGAAAGTGCCGCGCACATACTCCCAGGCCGCCGAAAGGTGGTTGAGCAGCGCCCGCTCGGCGCCGTCGGGATCCCGCTCAATGATGGCCATGCAGATTTCCCGGTGGCTGAGGAAATTCATGCCGTTGCGCTCGGGCGATCGAGGCATGCGCATCCACTGCGGCGACAGCCAGGCGGTGAATGCCTTGTGCACCACAGGAAGCACCGGGTTTCGGGCGATATCGTAAAGCGCGGCATGGAAAGCCACGTCGGTTGCGTAGAATTTCTGCGAGTCCGCAATAGCCGCCTCATTCATCGCCAGCGCGGCCCTGAGTGCGGCGATGTCTTCCTTGCGGGCATGGATCGCCGCGTTGCGAGCCAGGGACGCCTCGAGGAAGACGCGCACGTCGTAGAGGTTCTTCACGCCTGCCTGGTCGCTTAGCAGATGGCCGACAATGCCCTCAAGCGCGCCGAGCGCGGCATCGAGGCCCGGCCGGCGCGCAACGGGCCGGAAGCGTGGGCGCGCTTCCACCAGGCCGCGGCTGGCCAGGCGCGCAATCGCCTCACGCACAACGCCCCGGCCCACGCCATACTCGATCATCAATTCGCGCTCGGCCGGCAGGTAGCTGCCGTCGCCAAGCCTTCCCGAGGTGATGTCGGCCTCGATGCCGGCCACCATCGCGTCGGCCGCCCGGGCGGCGATGGTGACCGCAGGCATCCCAGGACGCTCTCCTGTATCCAGCAAGTCTGCTTCCTTCCAGTGTGATCCCATTAGAAAGTAAATCAGACCAAAGCACAAGCGCGATGATGGTTTTGTAGGACCAAATGGCTGGCCCCGGCTAGCCATTCGCAAAGCAATTTGCCAAATTTGAGCTACGCGATTGCCAGTTAATTAGCTTGGTGCAATTATGGTCCGACGAAAAAACCGATGGGAAGCAGCATGAAACGTACCGAGATCACGGAGGTCGAGACCCGGCTGTTCCGGGTCCCGCTGCGTGAGGTGATGACCGATGCCAAGCACGGCGCACACACGCATTTCGAGCTGGTGACCGTCACGTTGAGGCTTGCCGATGGCACCGAGGGCACCGGCTACACCTATACCGGCGGCAAGGGCGGCTATGCCATCAAGGCCATGATTGAGCATGACCTCGCGCCGTTCCTGCGCGGGCGAGACGCAACCGGAATCGAGACGCTCTATGACGGCATGCTGTGGCACATCCATTATGTCGGGCGCGGCGGCATCGCTTCCTTCGCGATATCGGCGATCGACATTGCGTTGTGGGATATCAAGGGCCGGCGCAGCGGATTGCCGCTGTGGCAGATGGCTGGCCGGGCAGGGAAGACCGCCAAGGCCTATCGGGGCGGCATCGACCTGAATTTCACCCTCGATCAGCTTCTGACCAGCATCGATTCGTATCTGAAGGCCGGCTTCACGGCGGTAAAAATCAAGGTCGGGAAGGACAATCTCGCCGATGATGTCGCCCGTGTGAAGGCGGTGCGCGAGCGTATCGGACCCGACACCACTTTTATGGTTGACGCCAATTATGCGATGGACGTCCCGCGAGCGATCGAGGCGGCGAGAGCGTTCGCGCCTTACGATCTGCTGTGGTTCGAGGAACCCATCATACCCGACGACTATGAAGGTTACGCCAGCATTGCCAAGGCCACGGGTATGCCCCTGGCCATGGGGGAGAACCTGCATGTGATCGAGGAGTTCGAGCATGCCTTTGCTTGGTCGAAACTCGGCTACATCCAACCTGACGCCTCCAACTGCGGCGGAGTGACGGGCTGGCTGCGCGTGGCAGCGCTCTCCCGCAAAGCTGGCATTCCGGTCTGCAGTCACGGAATGCAGGAACTTCATGTCAGCCTCGTTGCAGGTCAGACAAATGCCGGCTGGGTAGAGGCGCATAGTTTCGATATTGACCAGTACACCATTGAGCCGCTTAGACTTCAGGATGGTTTGGCGATAGCACCCGACGAGCCTGGCGTGGGCGTTGTCTTCGATTGGCAGAAATTGGCGGCCTTCACGAACACGCCCGCCTGAACCGCAGCACACGCCAAGACTTCGACGGCGTCAGTTTGCCTGGGCGCCTCTCATTGTGCAGATGTTGCTGGTTTAGTGCTCCCGGACACGTCGCCGAGCGCAATGCCTGAGGCGAGCCTCCAGCTCCGCACGATTTCGGGCCCGGTCGGCGGCAGGGGCCTATCGTTGGGTACGATGAGGGCAGTTCTGAGCAACCAGACAGTGACCCTGCGCGATTGGAATCGGAATTGCGACCGTAGCACGCCTTTCAGGCGTCAAGTTTTCAATCACTGAACAGCAACCGCAGCGTCGACGAAATCTGAATTGGGCTGTTGTCACAGTTGATTGCGAGCCTCCGGCAACCTGGGTAAGTGGGATGCAGCTTTTCAGGAGAGCGGCACGTTGGACCCGTGCCATTTTTTGGAACCGAACGAAATTGAAATGCTTGCCCGAGTTGCTGAGATGATTAGTAACGAGCGCGGTGTCGCGTCTAAGTCGCCAGGAGCGCTTGGCTGCACACGTGCTCAAGCTGTTCGTGAACGGCTAGATAAAGAGCATGAGTTGCTGGGCCCGCGAAAAAACAGGGCTCGACCTCAGCGCACGATCTGGTCTGATCGGCCTGCGCGGCTGATTGTCGAAAGACCTAAGTGTCTTTTATGACCCTCGCTGCTCGCACAAGCGATGACCAGTCAGCGCCCATAGCTGCGACAAGGTCACGAGCATCTTCGTCGGATATTCCGGTGTGGTCTGCTAGCTTCCGTGCCAGCAACTCGAACGCTAATTCTACAATTGTCACAGATCGGACCCTTCCGAAAACAGTCACAACGATACCATGCGAAAAGGGCTTGCGCATTTGCACATGTTAAGCGCCGTCATGAATGTCTCATGTACCGCAGAATGTGTGTAGGACGCGTTCATCCGGGCGTGGCGGGTCAGCATAGCGTTCCATCTCCGGCTGCTCATCGAAGGGCCGGCTCACGACCCTCAGAAGCTCCTCGGACGAAGTCGCTAGGTTTCGTTTGCGGGGTCGCGTTTCAATTGGCATGTCAGGTACTCCTGTTCGCTCGCCGGGAAGGGCGCCTGTATCCGGTGCCGTTGCCGTTCTCGGGGCGGGCTGTTCCACTGCGGGCGACGATGGTGAATCCGGTTCGATCCGTTCCTCGGCGATCAGCCTGGCGCCGCGTTCGTATGTGAGGTAGCGCCAGAGTCATTGGACCGAGACCTGTACTCGGTGTTGGAAACCCACGAGTAGGTAAACATGGATGACCGCCCAGGCCGACCAGGCGAACCAGCCTTTCAGTTTCAGGCTGCCGGACTCGAACGACAGCAGCAGCCGCGACCGGATCGTGCGGGCATCCTCGATGGTCTTCAAGCCCGAACAAACCCGAGCCCAGCTGTCCTGGCCGAAATAGAATGGCTGCGAACCGGTTGCCAGGACCAGTATGTCACAGGTAACCTTGGTTCCATCGGCCAGCACCAGTACCCTGCCCTCGGTGCCGATCTCGGCGACATCGCCGAAGAGGACCTGAACCGAGGGATAGCGGCCCAGTATCTTGCGGATTGGCTCGGCGATGTCAGGCGCCGACAGGGCGGCGGTTGCAACCTGAAGAGCAGGGGCTGGAACAGGTGGTGATTGTGGCGGTCGATGATCGTCACCCCGATCTCCGCCTTTCCGAGCGCCTTGGCAACCTCCAGACCGGCAAAGCCTCCGCCGACCACGACAATGCGCGGATCCAAGATCCGCCCAGGGCTGTTGGCGAGTTGCATGCTTGATGCTCCTGTCCGGTTCGAAGTCATAGGCTGTCAGGTATGGCTCGCAGCGGGCTGAAGCCAGCGCTCGCTCCGGCGGGATCGGTCCAGGCGAGGCATCCGGCAATAACAGGGGTCGAGCTGACGACCAGGGCGCCGCGCGCGTAAAGGATTTTCCACCCGCGCCACGAGACGCGGTCAACCGCCCAGACGGTGCCGCTGCCGTCGACCCATTTCACACGGGCGTCGGCGACTTGAATGGCCCGCATCATCGTCGCCGGTTCCGTGCCGCCTCGAAAAACGATGATGGAAATGGCGGCACCGTTGAAGAGCGGGCCGGCGCCCGCTGCCAACCCTGCAAGCAAGACGATGCTTGTCAGCACCGCCGAGGCACCGCGTGCTGGTCCGCCGCGGTTGGGCAGCACCACCACCAAAAGCAGGGGCACGATGCCGAAGATGACGAGCCACGCAATATCCCAGGCGAGCGGCATGTCGCTGTTCATCTTGATCCGATGCAGCCCCAGCAGCCAATGGAACATAACGGCATCAAAAACATGCCAGACGCCGAACCCGACCAAGGCGACCCGCAGGATCTCAGTCGTGGTCCCAGGCCGCGCGCCGGCCGCCCTCGCGGCCACAAGCAGCACTGCGCCGGCCACGGCGAGCACATACATGAAAAGGTGAAAGAGGCCGTCGGCCATAATCTGGAAGCGCAGGTTTGAGCCCGCCGGGTCGGCCAAGCCAGAGAGAAGATGATGCCATTGCAGGATCTGATGCAGGACGATGCCGTCGAGAAACCCACCGAGCGCGAAGCCGAGCAGCACCCACCCTGCTCGGATTCTCCGATCGAACGTCTCGGTAATCGCATCCATGTCAGGACCATTGCCTCCAGGCCGGGGTGGGCCGTCGCGTAGGCGTTGACTTGTCCGGCGTTGGGTCGTGGAGACCGTGACGCGCCTCAGTCGAGAAGGCGGGCATCAGCCCACCAACCACCGTCGTCAGAACCAGTGCCGCAGCAATTATCGCCAGCATGGATGCCGATCCTCCTCCGCACGTAATGCTGCGCTGAGCCAAACCATGGCTTCCGTTGAATGTTCCCGACGCCGGTCTGTGGTGGGAACATTCAACTGTCAGCACGGTTCGGGTGCTGGTTGACGGACGGCTCAAGCGGAGACAGTCATGAGTGAACATATGGCAGCAGATCTGGGCAGTCGCGACGACCACAAGCCAAGCGGCATCACCAGGTGGCTGTTCTCGACCAACCACAAGGACATCGGCACACTCTATCTGATCTTCGCTTTCCTCGCGGGCGTCATCGGGATGCTTTTGTCGGTGAGCATGCGAATTGAGCTGCAGCAACCCGGGATCCAGTTTTTCCCCGGACTGGCATCGATGATCTACGGCTATCAAGGCGACGAGGCCATCGATGCGGGCAAGCAACTCTATAACGTCTTCACGACGGCCCACGCGCTGATCATGATCTTTTACACCGTAATGCCCGCCCTGATCGGCGGCTTCGCTAACTGGATGGTTCCGATCATGATCGGCGCCCCCGACATGGCGTTCCCACGTATGAACAACGTCTCGTTCTGGCTGCTGCCACCGGCATTCATGCTGCTTTTGTTGTCGATCTTCGTCCCCAGCGTCCCGGGCGGCTATGGCCCCGGGACCGGCTGGTTCCTCTACCCGCCACTGTCGACCTCCGGCCATCCCGGTCCAGCGGTCGATCTGGTTATCCTATCGCTGCACATTGCGGGTGCCTCCTCGATACTGGGTGCTATCAACTTCATTACGACTATCTTCAACATGCGCGCGCCGGGGATGACGCTGCACAAGATGCCCCTCTTTGTGTGGTCGATCCTCATCACCGGCTTTCTGCTGCTGCTAGCTCTGCCGGTGCTGGCCGGCGCCATCACCATGCTCCTGACCGATCGCAATTTCGGAACCACTTTCTTCGCGCCGGACGGCGGAGGCGACCCGCTGCTTTACCAGCATCTCTTCTGGTTCTTCGGCCACCCGGAAGTGTACATCATGATCCTGCCGGCCTTCGGCATCGTAAGTCAGGTGATCTCGACTTTCTCGCGAAGGCCGATCTTCGGGTATCTCGGGATGGTATACGCAATCGTAGCGATCGGGGCGATCGGCTTCGTCGTCTGGGCACACCACATGTACACAAGCGGAATAGGCCTCGACACTCAGCGCTACTTCACCTTCGCGACGATGGTGATCGCAGTGCCGACCGGGATAAAAGTGTTCTCCTGGATAGCGACTATGTGGGGCGGTTCAGTCAGCCTGCGGACGCCGATGCTCTGGGCGCTCGGCTTCATCTTCCTGTTTACTGTTGGCGGGGTGACGGGCGTTCAACTCGCAAATGCGGGCCTCGACCGTGAATTGCACGACACATATTTTGTCGTCGCGCATTTCCACTACATACTCTCACTCGGAGCGATCTTCGGCATATTCGCGGGCTGGTATTACTGGTTCCCGAAAATGACCGGATATCTGTACAACCCGCTTCTGGCTGGAATCCATTTCTGGACGACCTTCGTCGGTGTCAACCTCGTCTTCTTCCCCCATCACTTCCTTGGCCTGGCAGGCATGCCGCGGCGCTATGTCGACTATCCCGATGCATTCGCCGGCTGGAACATGGTATCATCCTACGGATCATATTTGTCGGCCGCGAGTGTCGTGGTTTTCCTCTTCGGCATCTTGGAGGCTTTCTCCCGGCGAAGGGCGGCCGGCATGAACCCATGGGGGGCAGGAGCCACCACATTGGAGTGGGAGTTGACCTCTCCACCCCCTTTCCATCAATGGGACAGGCTGCCGAAAATCGAATGAATCGGCTCGCCGCGCGCGACAGGTGGCAGGACGGTGCTGAGTTGGAAGGCGCGCCGCGCCGGGACTATCGGAAGCTGATCACGAGCACGGCGAAACAGCTGACGAGAGCTACCGCCCAGCAAAACAACCAGTTGGCGATCAGGAGAACCGATTTCAACACGGTAGCGTGGCAGTAGTCTTCGATGATCGATTGCATGCCCAGCCGCATGTGGATGCAGTTGACCAAAATGAAAGCGATGAGGGCGGGTGCGACATAGATCGACCCGACGACGCGGACGACGACATCTCGAGGCTCTCCGATCAGCCTTATAACGACCGCGACGATGTAAATGACCAGGATTAACAGTGCAGCAGATGTCAGCCGTTCCAGTATGAACGCTTCGGTCCCATGTTTAGCCGATCCAAGGCCCCGCACTCGAGCCAGCGGAGTTCTGATTGAGGGCCTATCAGCCATCTTGCTTCCCCATAATCACCTGGTCCGTTGGGCTTAACCCAAGCTGTTGCTGTTCAACGCCCGACCGGTGGATAGCTCGCAAGCACGCTCTCAAGCCTAGCGAGGCGGGCTTTTTGGGCTGTTAGCTCATACCCTGAACGCCATCCAATGTTCCTAGGTCTGCCAGCTTTCCATAACTCGCTTTCAAGCAGCGAAATGCTGAGGCGAGTCGCATCGATCTGCTTGACCAGCGCGGCCTTCACCGATTTTCTAGTCTGCATGGCTGTAGTTCCGGTGCGAGGGTGGCGCAAAACACAGGGCTTGTGAAAATGTTCCCGTTGGCAGTCTAGCGCGCTGAAAAATTGAACGCCTCGATGGTGCGAGGCAGGGCCCGCTCCAACGGGTCGCCACGAGCCCAGCGGGGCAGCCGGCAGCCGGGCAGCGTAGATCTGTAGTTTCACGCCACCCTTGCAGGCCCCGCGGGAATACAGACGGCCTCTCGTCGGCTCGAATCCCGCAAAGCGTTAGCGGGGCGTCATTCGGGGCTGGTCTCGGCGGCGACTGGCCTGAATGGCAGCAAAGGTGACCGGACGAAACCCCCAGGCGTCGACGCCGACATCGTGCTGACGCGTCATCGGCTTCAGACGGCCGTGCGAATGGCCGTGCAAGTTTACGGATCTTTTCCCGATCTGATTCCAGGTCCGGAAAGGATAGTGGCAGAGAACCAGCAAGCTGCCCTCGACGGTAAGCTCCATGTAGTGGTGCACGCTGGTCCAGCCCGCAGCGCCAAGGGTGGCAGCGCCGTCATTGTTGCCAATAATCAGGTGCTTGGACCCGTTAAGAGACGACAGCAGTGCAGAAACGGTCTCGGCCGGACCTTTGGCGAAATCGCCGAGGTGCCAGACCTCGTCGTTCGGGCCTACTGTTTCGTTCCAAAGGGCAACCAGTGCCCGATCATGCTCCACCAACGAAGCAAAGGGGCGTCGGTCGAGACGCAGAATGCGCGCGTCGTTGAAATGCGTGTCGGAGGCGAAGAAGATCATGCCCCGCGGCCGGCTGAGACGGGCGATCGACGATCGCTTCTGGGTTCGGTTGCCGGAGCGCCCTTCGGGTTCCGTGCCTCGTCCTTGGTGAGGCCGCACCTTCGCGCAAGTAGAGCGCCTCGATCGCCTTTTTCACCATCAGCCATGTATTCTGTCTGCTGTTCGGGCTTTTTGCCCATCGTTCTGTCTCACTGTCCGATGCCACCGAACCATCCCAGTGTCGGGTTGTTCCTATGCTCGGATCTGCTGACCTGAAGAAACGGTTGCCTGATGTCGCCGACAAACGACATTCCTGCAGCCGCGAACAGGCGGGCATCAACCGTGAGCCATTGCAGGAGGCCTCGCGCCGATATTGGTGACCCATTCCCTGTAAATCGCCGCATCGAGTAACAGGACCGCTAGATGGTCTCAGAGATTATCCAAAGCCCGCGAATGAGAACTTCAGAGGCTGAGATTGGCGACAAGGGCGACCTGTTTAGGTTGAGCCAACTGAATCGCCCAGAATGTCCCGGAACGGGGAAGGAGCATCGCCTCGATGCGGACGGGCAAAACGAACCGGCGGGGTCCTGAGCCGGAACAAATCATCGACGATCCGGTTCGGCAGAATCCGACGATACTCATTCATATGGACAGACGAAGGGAAGCTGAAGATGTCGAAATCTCCCGACCGCGCCGTTCCCGGCGAAGGCGAGATCGAAACCGGCCCGAAAACATCTCCGCAACAGGATCCGGTCGAAGGCTCGCGCGAGACAATCGATCGCGAACTTGAGCGCACTGACGACGAAAATAATTCCGACGAAGCGGAACGCTCGCGCCGAGGCCTGCGAGAAGAGGTGGCGGAAGAGACCGACTTGCCCAAAAACGACTCGGCCTGAGAATCGCCGGACCGTTGCCGCGCCAAGAGACATGAGGGCTCAACCGTGCCTGTATCGCTACTTCGGCGTGAAGCTTTAAACGCACAGGACGGCCACTCCAACCACGCCTGGGGGTGCAACCTGTCGATGCGACCTGTCGGGGGCTTCATAGGCCCGGTCTCGGCAAGTTGTCAGGCTGCGCCGGCCTCCCGGCCGCGCTGCGAGCGTGCAAGGTCTCGGGCTGCGGCGGTGCCTCGTGGAAAGCCACTGCGATCGCTGTAGTCGCGTGGCTTGGTCCCGTTGCGTGAGTGGCGCGCGGTCACGCCTTTCGCACCGAGGATGTCGAGCAATGCAATGCCGGCGACCATGGCAAGGGCAAGGCCCACATTGTTGCGCTTTGGGTTGTCATGCCGATACGCCGTCAGCAATGTCGCTATATCCAGGCCGTCGCCAGCCACCCGACTCCACAGCCCGGCCTGCTTGTCCACTGAAAGCGAGAGTATGCCGCTGCTTATTTCCCTCGCCCCATAAGCGCGGATCAGCCCTTCCTTGCCGCTCATGCCGAGCGCGCCGGCAATTCGCTCGGCGCCAACCACCTCGACGGCACCCAGCACGATGCTGAACCAGCCGAGCTTGCGGGCAAGGCCATCGGAGGCGCCGACCACACTCGGCCCTGCTTTCAGCACTTTGGGATCGCCAGGCGATCGGGTGATGTTGGAAAGTTTAGCAAGCACGTTCATGACGATTTCCTACGGTTTCAATACAACCTTGATGCAGCTGTCCTGCTTGTCACGAAATACCTTGTACATCTCGGGCCCCTGCTCGAGTCCCACGGTATGGGTGATGACGAAGGATGGGTCGATCTGGCCGTCTTCGATGCGGCGCAACAGATCCTCGGTCCAACGGTTGCCATGTGTCTGCCCCATGCGGAAGGTGAGCCCCTTGTTCATTGCCGGTCCCATCGGAATCTTGTCGACCAGGCCGCTGTAGACGCCGGCGATCGAGATCACGCCGGCCGGCCGGCAGACATAGATCATCTCACGCAGAACGTGCGGCCGATCATTTTCCATCAGCATCAACTGCTTGGCGCGATCGTAAATGGTATCGGGCCGGGCCAGCGAGACGTGGCTTTCCATGCCGACGCAATCGATGCACCCCTCCGGGCCCTTCCCACCGGTGAGTTCCTGCAGGCGTTCGACGACACTTTCCTCGGCGAAATTGATCACGATGGCACCGCCTGCCGCGGCCATCGACAGCCGTTCAGGCAGGCAATCGATCGCCACCACCTGTTTCGCGCCGAGCAGCAGGGCGCTGCGTATCGCCATCTGCCCAACTGGGCCGCAGCCCCACACCGCAACCGTATCGGTGGCCTCAATGTCGCACTGTGCCGCCGCTTGCCATCCGGTGGGAAAAATATCGCCTAGGAAGAGGACCTGCTCGTCGGTAAGGCTGTCGGGCACCTTCACGTGCGTGGCGTCGGCAAACGGCACCCGCATGTACTCCGCCTGTCCGCCGGGATAGCCGCCGGTCAAATGAGTGTAGCCGAACAGACCCGCGGTGGTGTGCCCGAACACCTTGTCACCGAGATCCTTCTTGCGGTTCGTGCGTTCGCAAACTGAAAAGTTCTGTCGCTTGCACTGGTCGCACTCACCACAGACTATTGTGAACGGTACGACGATCCGGTCTCCCTTCTTCAGAGTCCCGTTGACGCCCTTGCCGACCTCCACGACCTCTCCCATCATCTCGTGGCCCATGATGTCGCCGGGCAGCATGGCCGGCACAAAGTTGTGATAGAGGTGAAGGTCGGATCCGCAAATCGCACAACTCGTCACCCTGACGATCGCGTCACGCTCATCCTCAATTTCCGGATCCGAAACCTGGTCGCAGCGTATGTCTTCCTTGCCGTGCCATACCAGCGCTCGCATAGCTCGCTCCTCTGTCCGCAAGATCTGTGGGGCGGGACCTCGCGCCTGTCCTAAGCGGGCCGCTGCCTGTTTGGATCAAACTGTGTCCGCTGCCTGTCGAACCGCAAGGGCGGATCGATGTTCCGGAGCGTCGAGAGAATTTTTGAGCCATTCCAGACCGGGCGCGTTGGAAGAAACCGTCGAGGCACGCAGCGGAGTGCTTAGGATTGGAGCGAACCGCGGCTGCTTTATCAGCGTGGTGAGCGACTCTGGACCGCTTGCAAGCGCACGTTGCGCCCTTCCTCAAATAGCGCAACGTCTTCATCTTCGCCCTCGCTTCTAATCCTGGGTAAGCGGCCCCCCTTTGGAGAGCGCCCTCAACTGCTCTGCAGCCGCTATCAGGACGGCGCGGTCCCTTCCGGTCGCCTTGATCAGATCGCGAACCTGTTCCACTGTGACGCCGGTTTGCCGCGCAAAGTTGTTGCAAGTTCCAGGTAAAAGGGATGTCCTTGCTTACGTCGTGGGCGAGTAGTCCTCATCAGGACCTGCGGCTGTCTTTGACGTGGTCCGCGAAGGCCCGGACCCACTATCCGCGCATCTCCGGCGATGAAGAAGCACCAGCTCCTTAGAATATTTCCGGGTACATGGAACATCTTCGGTCACTGGTGTTTAGGCCGGAATGACAATCATCTCTGTTCTTACGATGATCTACTTTTTCGCCATCTTTATCGGCGCGAAGCGACGCAACCTATTGGTCAATGCGAAACTCGATAGCATCAGGCGCAATTTAGCTGGCGCAGAACTGGAACAACGTGACCAATAAGCCGCCACGGCGCCGTTTCCCTCTCACAACCAATGTCGTCGCGACCGTCGCTTCAGTTCGGGAGGGAGGGTCGGCAGGAAAGCAAGAACCGACTCCTACCGGCCGGCCGGTGCATGATCGAGCCGATTTGGTCCAAAGCGGCGAAGCACCCTGTTGGCGCGGTTCGCCGCGCTGACCCGAATCGTGGAGCCGCGTTCATCGTTCGCACCGGGCACCTTCCATGCACCCAGGTTCGACGGGCGCGACCGGCCTCGAAGGACCTAGCCATGAACGATGATTCGATAGATTCGCTTGCCAATGCAATTCGTCATCGCAGCGCAATTTTGTTTGTGGGCGCCGGGGTATCGATGAGCGTCGGACTTCCCTCTTGGGAGAAACTCATAGAACGAATGGCAAAGGAACTCGGCGTCGACGATGAGTTTTCCAGGCGCCGCGATCGTTTCCAGACCTTGGCAGAATACTATCGAATCAAGCATGGCAGCATCGGGCCACTTCGCAGTTGGATGGACAGAAATTGGTCTGTCCCTAACGAACGGATCGAGAAATCGGAATTGCACCGTCTCATCGTGACGCTCGACTTTCCCGTCATCTACACGACGAACTATGACAGAAACCTGGAACTCGCGTTTGAGATTTACGGTCAAGAGTACGTGAAAGTGGCCAACGCACGTGATGTTGCCCAGGCCCGTCCAGGCGTCACGCACATTGTGAAGTTTCACGGTGACTTCGACGAGGACTCGTCTCTTGTCCTCACTGAAACGGACTATCTTGATCGCCTGTCCTTCAACTCTCCCCTCGACGTGCGCTTTCGCTCCGATGCGCTCGGCAGCACGATCCTGTTCATTGGCTATAGCCTTTCCGATCCAAACATTCGGTTGCTGTTGCACCGGCTTTGGCAGACGTGGCACCGCTCTGGATACGAGAAGGATCGTCCGCCTTCGTTCATCTTCATGGCCAGCCGCAACCCTGTGGAGGAGGCGGTGCTTGGGCGGTGGGGCATTTCGGTGCTCGTTGGCGCAGCAGGTGACGATCCTGAAGCCGGCCTAGCGGACTTCCTCAGGCGTCTGGTGGAAGCGGTGGGCGATAATGCAAGGAGTGGATCGTCGGTCCTGAAATGCACTCCCCCTAGCGGAACAACGGCTTAGACGAGAGGTTAGGCAGACTCCCGAGGAGTGCCCGCATGGCAGAGAATTCCGTCCGAAATTTCAATATTAATTTCGGCCCCCAACATCCTGCCGCACATGGCGTGCTTCGTCTGGTACTCGAGCTCGATGGGGAGGTCGTCGACCGTGTTGACCCCCATATAGGCCTGCTGCATCGCGGGACTGAGAAATTGATTGAAACCAAAACTTACCTTCAGGCCCTGCCTTATTTCGACCGCCTCGACTACGTGGCCCCGATGTCTCAGGAGCATGCCTGGTGCCTCGCAATCGAAAAACTGATGGGCCTGGCCGTTCCGCGGCGTGGGCAGTTGATCAGGGTTCTCTACAGTGAAATCTCGAGGATCATGTCTCATCTGCTGAATGTGACAACTCAGGCCATGGACGTGGGCGCGCTGACGCCGCCCTTATGGGGATTTGTTGAACGCGAGAAGCTGATGGTCTTCTACGAGCGAGCGAGTGGATCGCGCATGCATGCTGCTTATTTCCGGCCAGGCGGCGTGCACCAGGACCTTCCGCCAGACTTGATCGTCGACATTGGAAACTGGATCGACCCCTTTCTTAAGACCGTGGATGACCTGGACAGGTTGCTCACCGATAACCGCATCTTCAAACTGCGCAATGTCGACATCGGACGGATCTCGCAGGATGAAGCCTGGGCCTGGGGCTTTTCCGGCGTGATGGTGCGTGGATCAGGTGCTGCATGGGACTTGCGCAAGTCCCAGCCATACGAGTGCTATCCAGAGATGGATTTCGACATCCCGGTCGGCAAGAATGGCGATTGCTACGATCGCTATCTGTTGCGCATGGAGGAGATGCGCCAGTCTGCAAAGATCATGCGCCAGTGCGTCGACCTGCTGACAAAGGGGGGAACTGGACCTGTTTCCAATCTCGACGGCAAGGTCGTCCCTCCGAAACGTGCGGCCATGAAGCGGTCCATGGAAGCGTTGATCCACCACTTCAAGCTGTACACCGAGGGTTTTCGGGTGCCAGCCGGCGAGGTTTACGCCGCGGTGGAAGCCCCGAAAGGAGAATTTGGCGTCTATTTGGTATCGGATGGCACGAACAAACCCTACCGATGCAAGCTGCGGCCTCCGAGCTTCGCTCACCTCCAGGCGATGGACCACCTTTGCCGCGGCCATATGCTGGCCGACGTCACCGCAGTCCTTGGGTCTTTCGACATCGTCCTGGGCGACGTGGATCGGTAGCTTCGCCCATTGCCAGCAGCGCGCAGTGTCCTACAGCTACCACGAGGCATTTGGCATCGCAGGCGGAGTCACGGCAAGATATAGGTGGCGAACCGGAACGGCATCAGCATCAATCGTCGGTCTGCGTAAAAAGAGCGGGCCTTGGATATTCGGACCCGCCAGCGGCGATGATCAGGTTGCAGAGAGCGGTCGGTCATTCGCGAGCCAAAGGCTGGCTGCTGCCAGGGCAGCCAACCACAGCGCCAGCGATGGCGTGCGACCACATTGCTGCCGCCAGGCCGGCAAAGCCAAGCACCCAAGGTGCGGCCACAATCCACAGGCCGACGACAAGGTTCGCCCATTCCTCATATTTGTGGAACGCCACCAACGCGCGCGCTGCGATCAGAACGGTGATTACGCCCGCGATGAGAGCCAGGGCGAGAGCGCCAGCGCGATGCCGGCAAGGATGTTTACGACATCGAGCGCCGGCCTGCTGCTGTCGGAAGTGAGATTCTTCAACATCGTCATTCTTCTTTCCCGCGTTTCAGTACGTCAATGTACAGCCCTTGAGTCGAGGGCGGGTGCGGCAGCGGGCCTGTTCGGCCCGATGCCGCAAAGCGCTTCTTGGGTCCGGATTTGGTACGGACGTGGTCCCTTGGCGGGTTCGATCCAGTCAGGAGGAAGAGTTCGATCTCCTGAGGTTCGAAAGCACTGCCCGCAATCTCACTCAATGCGAGATGCGGCGGGCTCTTCGGGCTGGACGGAAGCCGGGGCCCTGCGCCGCGCGCTAATGCGCGCCCGCCCTGCTGCCGCGATGGCCAGGCCGAAGGGGTTCGGGATGGCCCGTTGGGGCGTCGAAGACGATCAGTGGGTCCATTATTGCCTCCAATCATGCGGCTATCCGGGAGCGTACCGGGCTGAGCCGAGTCTGGAATCTCTGGGTACTGCCTTGCAAGGCCAGCAGAGCGAGTTCAACCTCGTCCAATCGCGTGGGACGTGAAGTTTCCGGCATGCCTTCAGCGGTGGCCAGGTCGATCAGGTACTCGTTCCAGGCCCAGTTCTTGAGCACGGCACGTTTCTCGTCGGGTGCGAGTACCGGGTCATCCACCACCTCCATCGGAGAGGCGTAGAATGTCTCGGGCTCGGAAAGCGCCGTCTGCATGTGCGCTGCCTGTGCACCAGCGCAATAGTTGTGGCTTGCCTGAACCCATGCCAGTTGCAGCCGTTGCCAAACCACGTCGCAAAAGGCGTGCTTCTCCTCCGATGCTTGGCGGCTGCTGACCTTGGCCTGGGAGCCAGAAGATGGAGCCTGTACCAAGTAGTTGAGGCCTTGGCGCTCCGCATAACGGATCGCCATTTCCAGCGTCGGAAAATCCAGCCGAACCTGGGTCAGGGTGTCTCGGCCGCCCGTATAGCCCATCAGCGGCTCGATGAACGGGGCTGTGCGAGGTTCGAAGACCAATCGCCAGTGCTTGCGGGGCTTTGCCGAGGTCATGGCCGAGCGGCATGGCTGGTAGATCCGTGCCGTCCCGCCATCCGGAAACACTGACCGCCCCATTGACAAAGCCGGCTCGTCGAAACGAGGCCGATTGTCATTGTCCGGCCGGACGGAGGTCCTGGTTGGGTTTCTGATGTCGCTTCTTTGAACTGTCTCCATTGTCTTTCCCTCCCTATCATGAGGGTGGTACGAGCAGCGGCCATGACGGCCGCTGCTCATACTGCCGTGCGTCATTTCTTGCCGTTTATTGCGATCCGCTTGGCCTTTGCCTGCGCCCTCTCGGTCTTGGGCAAGGTCACGGTCAGCACCCCGTTCTTGAAGGCGGCGTTGACCTTGTCTTCTTCGACCTCGTAGCCAAGCGGAATGAGGCGCTCGAAGCGACCGTAGAAGCGCTCGGAGAACTGCCGGTCTTTGTCCTCGGTCTCGGAACGCTTCTCGCCTTTAAGCTTGAGCGCCCCGTTGTCCAGCAGGACTTCTATGTCGCTCTCGTCGAGGCCAGGTATTTCCGCCGTGACGCGGACTTCCTTGTCCGTGTCGGAAATTTCTACACTGGGCCAACCGGCGGCAAAGGGGGGACCGAAAGCCGGCAGTCTGGCGCCAACGCTACGGAAGGCGTCATCGAACAGCCGGTTTACCTCCCGGTGGAGGGAGACGAAGGGGTCTCGATCTCCGTCGTGGAAGAGACTGGGCGCCGAGTTCCCGTTGCCCCGGCCCCATGGGATCAAGTCACGTACGCTCATTGTCTTTCTCCTTTGTAGGTCTTGAGCCGGGCCGGACGGCCGGCTCAAGCGATGCCTTCATGGTGGATTGCTCAGGCAACCAGCTTCTCGGTCTCGACCTTGGGCGCTTCGATCTTCGGCATGGGAGTCCCGGAGATCTCGACCTTGCGCGGTTTCATCTCCTCGGGAACCTTACGCTTGAGATCGATGCTCAGCAGCCCGTTCTCAAGGCTGGCGCCAGCAACTTTGACATGATCGGCCAGTTCGAACCGACGCTCGAATGCGCGCCCGTTAATGCCGCGGTAGAGATACTGGCCGTTTGCATCGCCCGATTGCGACCCGCTCACGACCAGCATGTTGGGCTGATAAGTTATGGTCAGCTGGTCCTGCGAGAAACCGGCGACCGCCATCGTGATGCGATAGTCATCATCATCAACCTTGACGATATCGTATGGCGGCCAATTGTCGAACGAGGCCACACGGCTCGCATTTTCAAGCATGTCGACCATGCGGTCGAAGCCGATGCTGGACCGGTACAGGGGGGTAAAATCGAGGTTCATAACCACATCCTCCTTTGAGCAACATGGATCATAGGAGGCGCCAAGAGCCTTGCCGCCTCCTGGTCTTACCGGCCCCATCAGGCGACCGGCGACCATCAATTTAGAATCACCACTTGTACCTTCAAGGGGTATTAGGAAATTTTCAGCGGCAATCCGGGCGAACGCACCGATGCCACCCTCCCGCCGGCGGGGTCACTCGCTTACGGGTCCATGGTGCACGAACAATCAGGTCGCGCTTAAACCCGGTCGATGAATGGCACGAACCCGGCCACCACCGCGCCGTCACTGCCATCAGGACCGGCAAGCTCGTCCGATTGATCCAATTGTTGCAATGCATCCAAGATCGCATCGAAGCTGACTTGTTCACCGCCCCCGTGCATGCGAAGCGCTGGCACGGATTCTACCGCGCAGGCATCCGACGCCCATGACGAAAGGATGGCGCGCTTCTCCTGACCGTCCAGGGCAACGTCGGCCAAAACGTCGTGGGGATATTTGAAATGCCGTGCCGGATGCAGCAAGCGGTCCAGAAAACCATCGGGGGCCACGGGTTCAATCGAGGCAAAATGGGTCGAAATGGCTGCTTCCATTGATTGTCCTCCGCTTCAGACAATCTCCTGCGTGTTTAAGTTTGGCGTCTCTCGCGATTCCCGCCAGACGAAATTTTGGGACGTTTCAAGCAAGTTTCAATGGCTTGGCACGGGTCACATTTCCCGTGGTCAACGCCTTAGAACCATTTTGTCGGGCCGGTGAAACAATCGGCGAGAATCTCAGTTCTGACGTCGGGCGAAAATCAAGGACCCGAATCCGGCAGGAGAACCAGTCATGTCTTACCTCTCTAGGAACTTGTGCATTGGCTTGATCGCAGGAGCCCTGATGCTCTCGACTGGCGGCCTTGCTCCGGCCATCGCACAGGAAATTCCGAACGACTTCAGCGCAATCGTGCGTCAGAAGCTGCCCGCGGTTGTCGCCATCACGACCAGGCAGATCATCCAGGATCAAACGACGCTCAACGGCTTTCTCAATCCCTTCGACGGAGGAGGGCGTATCCAGCCCCAGGTGCGGGAAGCACTCGGCTCCGGCTTTGTGATCAGTCCCGAAGGCTACATCGTCACCAATAACCATGTCGTCGCCGACGCAACCGAGATTCACGTCGTGTTCTCCGACAAGGAGACGGCGCCCGCCCGGGTGGTGGGCCGCGATCCGGCAACCGACATCGCGGTATTGAAGGTCGATCCTCGGCCCAACATGACGGCGACGGCCTGGGGGGATTCGGACGCGATGCTACCAGGGGCCTGGACAATCGCCATCGGCAGTCCATTCGGTCTCGGGGGCACGGTCACTGTCGGCGTCCTTTCTGCCCGCTCTCGCGATATCCAGGCCGGTCCTTACGACGATTTCCTGCAGACTGACGCCTCGATCAACAGAGGTAACTCGGGAGGTCCTTTGTTCAACGCGCGCGGCGAGGTCATCGGAGTCAACACGGCAATCGTGTCGCCGTCAGGCGGTAGCATAGGCATTGGGTTCGCGGTGCCCTCGCGCACAGCTCGGACTATCGTCGACCAACTGATCAGCACTGGCCGCATCGAGCGCGGCTTCATCGGCGTGCGTCTTCAGGAGATCACGCCCTCCATCGCCGAGGCGCTCGGAATGCCGGGCGCCAAGGGAGCGCTGGTTGCCTCGGTCGAGGCCGGCAGCCCGGCGCAGAAGGCGGGAATCCAGGCCGGCGACGTGATAACCCGGTTCAACGGCAAGGACATCCAAGGCGTCCATGACCTGACGCTGGCGGCAGCAAGCCAGAAGCCGGGATCGAAAGTGGCCGTAACAACGAACCGGGGCGGCACAAACCAAGAATTGTCGCTGACTGTCGATCAACGCAGGGACCGGGAGGAACAGACCGGTGCCATTCCCAGCCTGGGGACTGAGGACCAGCGCCTTGGTATGTCGCTGAGCGCCATTCCGGACGAAGCGCGCCAGGAACTCGGCCTGCAGGCCGACACCACGGGCGTGTTCGTCCAGGATGTCGCTCCCAACAGTCTTGCGGCCGAAAGCGGCATCCGGCCAGGCGACGTTATCGTGTCGGCCAACAACCGAAACATGACCCAGCCGTCCGACGTCCGCGAGGAATGGGCGAAATCCCGTCAGCAGAAAAAGCCAGTGCTGTTCCGTATCGACCGGCAGGGACAATCGCTTTTCGTTGCCGTGGCAAACTCTTGAATGGCTGGCCAGACGCTGCCAAGACAATCAGGCCGACCTGAATACTTTGCGTGCCAACCTCGTTCCTGCCGGCGACCCGCTGAGTCGTGCCTGTGCGGGATCGGCTTTTCACTCGATACCCGCGTAAACGCTCGTGGAACATTGTCGCTTCGAAACACTTCGAGCGTTGCACCGTTCCCGTTCGGTGCGTGTGTTCCCGATCTGTTGGACTGGCCGGCTGCCGAAAGGTAGCCGGCAATTTTTTTGCACTAGGGGAACCTGAAATTTTGCGGCTTGTTGATGAGACAGCAGCGAGTGGTCGCTGCTGGTCGAGGTCCCGCAAGACTCGGCCGGGCCCGCATCGCCTCGCCAGTGGGTGCGGGCCCACCTCAACATAACGGCCGAGAGGGCAGCGCTCCCGTCGCCCAGAGTCAATCTGGAATCACCTCGCCGAAAGGAATTACGTGTCGGTTCTGCCGGCCTCCATCGGTGATGTCGAAACTGCAATCGGACCGGCTGCGGATGGTGTCGCTTGGTGTTGGAAGTTCGTCGCCCCCTTCGGGGTCGGGAATCAGTCGGCCAGGGTATCGAACATTCACGAAGTAGCGCACGTCCAGCTCATCCGCCTCGCTCTGGAACTGTGTGGCGCAGTTCCGCACTTTTCGCGCCACGCTGCTCGGGGTCAGCCTTAGCGGCCATCGCGCCGTGCTGCGCTATGCCTTGGAAGAAGTTGCCGGAGGACTGGACTGCGGCGTCCCGAGGGTACTTTCCACAAGAGTTGTTCGCACGAAAACATATGTTAACGGAACTATTGTTTCTCTCTCGTGCAAAAATATTTGCACTGTATAGCCGGGAACTGATCGACCCTCCGGAGGTTGCGGGGCTAGTCAGGAGAAAACAGACCTCGCGTTTTCGCGCCAGCATCCGCGTCGTGGACGCTCGCGTGTTCCGTGGATCCCATCTTTACAGCATGACACCAATGTTCCAGATCCGGATCGACCTCGGAGCCCTTGACGCGTTCCCGACAGACAAGGTGCCCGGATTTGCCGATGCCATCGTTCGCCTGTTGCCCGGCCTTGCGGCCCATGGCTGCAGCTATGGCGTCGCTGGCGGGTTCGTCCGCCGCATGCAGGAAGGAACCTGGCTCGGCCACGTCGTGGAGCATGTCGCCCTCGAACTGCAGAGCATGCTCGGTCACCGCGTGACACGCGGGAAGACGCGGTCGGTCAACGCCCGATGCGGATGGGCACCGCGATGCGCTCACGGCGGTGCCACCGTGCAGACCCAACGCAGGAGTTCAGTATGTTTTCAAAGGGAATAAAGCTCGCCACGCTGCTTGCGGCTGCCGCCCTGTCGCTGGCGGCATACAATCACGCACGCGCTAGGAAGGCCTTGGCGCCCCGTTCGACGAGACGCACTCTGAGGGTCGATGGGGTGGACCTGAGTATCATCGAGAAGGGCAGCGGACCTCCATTGCTCCTGTTACATGGCAATGGCTCGGTTGCGGAGGATTTTGCGATCAGCGGTGTGCTCGACCTGGCGAGCGCCAAACATCGGGTCCTCGCCTTCGACCGGCCTGGCTTCGGCGGAAGCACGCGACCGGCCCGAAAGCGCTGGTCGGCGTGCGAGCAGGCCGATCTCTTCCACGAGGCCGCCGCCAGCCTCGGCGTTCACAAATACCTGGTGCTCGGACATTCCTGGGGCGCTTGGATCGCGCTGGAGATGGCCCGCAGGCATGCTCCCTCGGTCGCCGGCCTGGTGCTCGTCTCGGGTTATTACTATCCCTCACCGAGGCTGGATCTCGCTCTTGCAGCAGTACCTGCCGTACCGCTGATGGGTTCTGCATTCCGTCACACCTTGCTGCCCGTCGCAGTAAGGCTCGGCTGGCCATCGGCCATGCAAAAGATATTCCTGCCCGGGCCGATCTCGGACGTTTTTTCGGTGAACACAAAGGAGGTCGCCAGCCGCCCCTCTCAGTTGCGCTCAGTCTGTGTGGAGACAGCCCTGATGCTCGGCGCGGCGCTGTTTACGAAGCCCAGCTATCGGGACATCGACGTGCCGACCGGAATTGTCGCTGGAGCAGGGGACAGGCTGTTCAACGCCCGGCGTGAAGCGGAACGCTTGCTTGCCGAAATTCCAGGATCACTGATAGAAATTAGCCCGCATTCCGGGCACATGGCTCATCACAGTGACCCGCAGACAGTGCTCCGAATGATCGACCAAGTCACAAAAGATTCCTTTGCGCCCGACACAAAGTGGCCGACGAGGGAGACGAAGTCTGGTGCTACAAGCTGAACCAATCGATCGAAGGCCGCGAAATCATCAGCCAGAAGATGGCGAGCACAGCCGCGAAGGCAGGAAAGCCGAACGCGAACCAGAGGCGGAACAAGGTGTTATAGCGCTGCGGTGGAGGCTGCTTCGTTGCCGCGGCCTGCATGGCGAGATTGCGCATCTCCATCTGCATCCACACGACCGGAAGCCAGAACAGGCCGGTGATGAGGTAGAGCAGGATGGAAAGCACAATCCACCCCTCGGCAAGCGAATAGCCGGCATGCCAGGCGAGGAAGGCGCCGGTGACAGGTTGGGCAACGACGGCGCTTGCCGTGAACACGAAGTCGGCGATCACGACAATACGAGCGACTGCCGCGATAGTCACGGAGTTACCGGTCCGGTGAGCGAGCAGCATGAAGAATGCGATGCCGGCGCCGGTGCCCAACAGCACGGCCGCGCCGATGACATGAAGGAACTTGAGGATGAAGTAGATCATCAGCGTTCCTCCAGGACCGCCAGTGCGACAAAATGCAGAACAAGGATCGGCAGGATTTTCAAGAAAGGGCCGAGCGGCTCGTTCCACAGCTCGGGCCGCAGCACGGTCCCCGCGATCGCATAGAAAAGTGCCACCGCGATCGCCCCGAACAGACCCAGCCGACTGGTCGGTCGCCAGGCGATCAACGCGCCGACGGCCATGTCGGCCAGCGCTCCGGCGATGACCGCCGGTTCCGACAGGGGACCGATGGCAGTGCCGACCAGCAACTCGACCCCGCGGCGCCAGCCGGTGGTTAGGGAAATGACACCCGTCATGATCCAGAAGAACGGCAGGACGGTAAAGATCGCCGGCTTGACGAAATAGAGACGGGCGAACCATCGCTCCTGCACCGTCGCGGGGTTGAGCGTTAGCGCGGCTTCGAGGCTGGATGGTTGGATCCCTGTCGCTGCGATCCAGGGGTGGGGGTCGCCGACAGCGCCCCGCGCGATTTCCTTGGCCGCATTGCTGCGCATCGGCGGGCGCCAGCCGAGCAGAGCCGTCGCATCGCCGATCCAGTAGAGGCTGGCCGCAACGCTGCCGGGCAGAGTGAACTCTCTAGCCGGGCTCGACCCGAGCCAGCGGCGGTAGAGGCCGACCACCTTGCTCATCGGCAGCGCTTCAGGTCCGGCAAGATCAAGCGCAAGGCGCGATGCGCTATCGGGCCGGAGAAAATGCAGGACAGTGGCGATCACGTCGTCCAACTGTACGACCTGAAGCCGACCCGTGCTGGGCATCAAAGGCAACAGCGGCAATGCGGCCAGTCCGCGAAACAGCGCACTGGCGCCGAACGTCGGCCGGCCCAGCACGACCGAAGGACGCAGGATGATCCAGTCCAAATCGCGCGCCATCAATGCGTGGTCGCCAGCCAGCTTGCTGGCCGAGAAGGCGGACGGCTGCAGCCGATCGACCCCGATTGCCGAGAAGTGAATGACTTTTCTCACGCCCGCCTGCTCACAGGCAGCAAAGAGTGCCGATGCGCCGCCCGCATGCACACCGTCAGTGTTTTCTTGCGCGCTGTCCTGCAGCACGCCGGCGCAGCTGACGACCGCGTCAATGCCTATCAGATGCGGCCTCCAGTCCTGCGTCCGCAGCGCCTTTGCCATGTCGAGCACGACAGGCGGCAATCCTGTGAAGGGCGCGGCGCCGGCACGATGCAGCACGCGAACGATTTCATATCCATCGCCGGCCAGCCGCGCGCAAAGCGAAGCTCCGATCAGACCCGACGCGCCGGTGATGAGGACCCTCACCTCGCGTCCCCTGAAAACTGCCAAGGCGTTCGCGTCTCAATCTGTCCGCACGCGGAGCCAGACGAAACAACAGCGCTGTCTTCGCGCCCGGTCGAGCGATCCGGGATCCGCGCGCCTCGCTGAGGGGAGTTGGACGCGAAAGTCGACCCGGCGCTCGCGGCACGCCCGGCCAGAGCCCCGACGGTTCTTCGGGCTACGCTCTGGAGGAATGGTACCGAACAGAAGCACGGGTTGATTGTTCCTTTGGCCCTTTTCATGGGATGTTCATCCTAAGCTGTCGCCCATGTTCCTGCAAACCAAGGCGAGTTGTCCGCGCAAGATCAGCATGCCTCGGACGGTTGCGTGCAAGCGATCGTACCACTGCGCCGCTCAATACGCGTCCAGCTAGGCGGCATCCTGCAATGCCCTTTCGTTTCGCTGGTCTCTCCAAGCTGCGTCAACGCCTCGTCCCTTGCCCTTTCTTCATCGAACATCTGCTGCAGCAGCGGAACCGCGTCATTCGAGCCAAAGCAGCCTGGCCGGGAAATCACACAGTGCTTCACGGCTTGGGCCTGCTCTGGGCACTTTTGTTGTCGCCATGTCCATCTACCACAATCGAGTTCATTACGTCGCGGTTATACGGCTCCAACAAAGCAGGCCATGTGTTGTTCCGCGCCCTCAAAGACATGGTGGGACGCACAGCAGGGACCCGGGGGAACCGGTCCGTTCTGGTCCGTACAACCGGGCCAAACCGCGCATATCGCCTATGCGCCAGCCTAGCACGCGGCCGCTGTCAAGGCGCCTGCCGCGCGTTAGCCCGCGTTCGCGCCTGGATGATCAAAGTCGATTGCAGGCAACAGCCACAGCGCTTCAGCGAACATGTTGATGAGACGGCGGTTAGGGCCGCGCGCCGGAACGACCTCTTCCATAGTTGAGGGCAAGCGACCAGACCGCGCCGCTTTTCGGCTGCTCACACATCAGTGGCATTGCCGGCCCGCCGCACTGATCGTTGAAGCGATGGTTGAAAGATGGTTGAAAGGTGTGTCGGGGGTGAGCTAGATCATGCGCAGCCATCGGTTGCGATGATCTAGCAACGAATGCTTCTAGCGGTCGCCTGACCGCAGTTTCGCTTCTTCATCGATCCTGCGACCGGCTTTCTTGAGAATCTTGAGTGCCTCGTCCTTGGTGAGGCCGCACCTTCGGGCAAAGTAGTTCGCCTCGATGGCCCGTTCGCGATCCGGCCGAGACTCGGTGTTCTGCTTGGCCTTCTTGCCCATCGGCATCGCCTCGATCAAATCGCCTGTTGACGGTCGAGCGCCCGCGCCGTGGGAGGCCCACGCGGGGAGCGGGCAACCAATCTTGCAGCTCCGCTGCATTGCTCAAACTGTGGTTTGGCGCGATTGTTCCGAGATCGCAAATGGCGAGAGATGCCTGGCGCCGGACTTAGCCGTGGCCATTCGGGATCTGTCGTCATCTCATCGCTGTGACCTGCAGACCAATGCAGAGCCTCAGCAGTATTTCGCCGCTTTCATCCCTGACCTCGACGAACATTGCTGTCCATCGGACTCCTTCAACGCGTCTCTCGCCAAGTCTTTTAAACCTTCCAGGCCGGCGCGGCGCGCCTCCTCCAGCCCCCTTCCAATCGATACCCACCTCGTCTCTGACGACATGCTTTAAATCGCCACTGTCAAAGAAATGTCTTGCCTCGAAGCACTTCCGTCACTGCCCAGGCAGGTAGGCCCTCTCGAAATCCCCTGCGCGGACGAGAGCTGGCCCAGTTGAGAGCATGCACTCGAGGGCCCGATGTGGCAATAAGCCCCTTGCGACGCAGTTCCTGCAGCATTCTGTTCACATGCACGGTCGATAGGCCCAAAGCGTCGCCAAGCGCCGCCTTAGTGATCGGAATTTCCGCTACATGGTCTTCGATGCGTCCGACGGCGCGTAGCCGGTAGATCAGCTCACACAAGATGTGAGCCATGCGCGTGAAGGCCTCGCGCCGTCCGACATTGGTGACCCATTCGCTGTAGATCGCCCCGTCGATCAGTGTCGACTGCCAGAACGCTGTCGCGATGCTGGGGTGCTGTTCGCAGATGGCGCGCAGTGTGTCGTGCCGCATGAATCCGACACGCGATGGCGTCAGGGTCGAGAAGGTGCAGTCCATCACCGACAGATAAAGACCCTGCAGATCCGGAATTTCGCCGGTCACGAAGAGGGATGTGATCTGCCGCTTACCTTCCCCGGTATACTTGGTCGAGCCGACCGGGCCGTCAATGAGCAACCGCACGGTGCTGGTGGACCCAGGCACCCGGAAAATCATCAAGGTTTACGACTGAACGAACTAATCCAACCCCGCCGCCAGTGGGGTGACGGGGTTTGAGTCTACCAAAACTCAACAATCCGGACGAAGATGATCAACCTTGAAGTCGAGACATCGCAAGCTCTGGCACGCCGTTTCGGCAAGAATGCGGTTTCCGAGACGAAACCTTCCAAAAGGTCTCGGGCTCTATGGATGACGGTCGCGGCCAGGCAGAGTCTCCCGCTCAATAAGCCAGTCGAGAAGCTCGAGGACTTTCAGGGCAGGATCTGTGCACGAGTAATACGCTTTTTGACGCTCCTGCCTCCGGGTGACCAGCCAAAATTCTCGCATTATGCCGAGATGTTGCGAGAGTGCTGAGTTGCTAAGCCCTAACCGCGGCGCCAGATCAGAAACGGACATTTCTCCGTCAGTAAGAATCATCAGAGCGAGAAGGCGCTTTTCATTAGCCATGGCACCGAGCAACTCGGCGGACGGCCTATAAATCCTGGGGTTTTCGGCCTTCATGATGTTTCCTCGCGGACGAGCCGAGCGGGGCTTTGGGCAGGCCCTCAAATGTAAAGAACCCGCCTCCACATCACGGCAGCGGCGGGCGTCACAAGGAGAGCGTGCCGGACTCGTCGGGTGCCCTGGCGCGCCACAACTATTAGCGTGGTATAATGTTCCGTCGCTGTCTGACGACCAGCGTCGGCTGCTAAGCGCCTTAGCTCCTGGATGGCCCCTTCTTCAAAGCCTGGGCACCCTTGGCTTCGGCCGCAAGCCGTTGTTCTCGAAGTCGCGCAGTTTTTAAATAACGAGCTTCTCTCTCGGCCGCGTTAGCAACTTTTGCCTCACGGTCTGCGCGCTCCAATCGGTCCTTGTCGACGCTTCGCTGGGACACTTTGGCCTCCTACCAGAGACCGTTGAATTTACTGTTCGCTAAATTGTTCCCGTCAATTCGGCGACTGCCTTCCTGACGCGGGGGGCACCAACAAAGCAAAGCCCGACACCGGGTATTAGCGGGGCTATTTGAGAGGCAAGCGAGTTGACGAGAAGGGTACAACTAGCTTCCGCCATAGTGCTTCCCGCATCAAAGGGCCGGACCGCGACGCCGCATGTCGGCCTGGAGATTAGTTTCCTCTCGTTGTGAAGCAGGCGTCGACAGCATCGACGGCCGGAAGTGAAGGCAAGGACGCGATGCGCGTTGTCGCGGACGAAGCGAGCCAGCAACTCGGCTTGCAAGCCGACACCACGTGTTCGTCAAGAATGTCGCTCCGAACAGTCTTGCAGCCGAAAGCTATCCGGCCAAGCGACGTTGGCCAACAACGAAACATGACCCAGCCGTCCGCGAAGAATGGGCGAAATCCCATTAGCAGAAAAAAGCCAATGCTGTTTCCGTATCGACCGGCAGGGACGATCGCTTTTCACCGCTGTGCCAAACTCTTGAATGGCTGTGCTAGGCCCAGCGGATCGTGTCTGGCTCAGGCGCGACGCTGACGCCGGTCGCTTTTGCTAACCTCAAGCAACCACAAAGCCGTAGGCGCCGGATTATACGTACCTACAGTGTCGCCGATCCCTTGCAAGCCTGGGAACCATTGAAAATTCTGGCCGTTAGGTGGTCCTGGTCAGCGCGAGAGGGCACTTTGGAAACAGATGATGCATCACCGATCACTTCTGGCGTCAAGGGTCTCGATCACATCCTGAGAGGTGGTTATGCCAAATACCGGTCACACCTGATCGAGGGCAGGCCTGGATCCGGCAAGACGACCCTCGGGTTGCAGTTTCTGATCAACGGCGCACAGAACGCAGAGAGGTGCCTTTACATCACGCTTTCGGAGAGCAAGCGTGAACTTCTGTCGGTCGCCCATCGTCATGGGATGTCACTAGACGGCGTAGACATTCTGGAACTGGTACCCCCGGAGCTCAGCCTCGATCCGTCTCAACGCCAGACACTGGTCCACTCATCCGACTTGGAACTGGGCGAAACGGTTCAGTCCGCACTAGATGCAATCGGCCGTCTCAAGCCGGATCGTGTCGTTTTCGACTCCCTGTCCGAGATACGTCTCCTATCCCAGGGCTCCTTGCGCTACCGGCGCCAGGTGCTGGCGTTGAAGAGCTTCTTCCTTCTTAACGACGCAACGGTTCTGCTCCTTGACGACCTGACCGCCGAATTTCACGATTTAAACCTGCATTCTATCAGCCATGGGGTTATTCGCATGGAGCAGTTGTCACCCGTGTATGGGGGGGAACGCCGCCGGTTGCGGGTCATCAAGATGAGAGGTGTGCAAATTCGTGGCGGATACCATGACTTTGTTATCCGGCCAGGTGGGGTGTCGGTCTTTCCCCGGCTCGTGGCCGGCGAACATGACGAAGGCAAGCACGGCCCGCCAGCCCTAAGTGGTACTTCCCTCGATAACCTGTTGGGCGGCGGGCTGTCACGCGGCACCAGCACCTTGTTGATCGGGCCATCAGGTATAGGCAAGTCAACGATTGCTTCAACGTTCTGCCACGCCGCGCTTTTGCGCGGTGAGACCGTGCTGGTGCTTCTGTTCGACGAAACGAAGCGTATATTCCTGGCACGCGCAGCGGGGCTTGGATTGGACCTGGAGCCGTTCATCAACAGTGAGATGCTTCTCCTGGAGAAAGTCGAGCCAGCTGAACTGTCACCCGGAGAGCTGTCGTCTCGGATCCAAGCCGCCGTGGACAATTCGAATGCGCGGCTTGTGGTGATCGACAGTCTGACCGGTTACCTGAATGCGATGTCGGAGGAACAGCATCTGGTCCTGCAAATGCACGAGATCCTTACCTATCTCAATCAAAAGGGCGTCGTCACAATCCTTCTGCTCGCCAACCACGGACTGCTCGGGCAGATGGTTGCGCCGGTGGACATAACATACCTCTGCGATTCGGTAATGTTGTTGCGCTTCTTTGAAAATGGCGGAAGGTTGAGGCGCGCGATCTCGGTGGTGAAAAAGCGGGTCGGCGCCCATGAAGACACCATCCGCGAATTCAAGATCAGCGCCGCCGGCCTTGCCGTGGGCGAACCTCTTGAACAGTTCCAAGGCATCCTGACGGGCGTGCCGTCATATCAGGGCAAGCAGGGCGACCTTCTCAAAGATGAATCATCGTGATGCCCACCGATCCCGGAGTGCTCATCCTCTCACCAACGGGGCGTGATGCAAAAATCGCAGCCTCGATCCTCGCGTCGAATGGAATTGCGACGCATACTTGTACCACTCTTGCTGAGACGTTGCCGCTGCTGGACATTGCACAGTGCATGGTAGTTGCGGAAGAAGCATTGCTCACTTCGGACCGCAATCCATTCGCCGCCTGGCTTGAAAGCCAGCCGGCCTGGTCTGATTTCCCGATCGTTCTGCTCACGATGCGTGGCGCTGAGTTCGACGAGCGGTTGAGATTTCTCGACCGTTATCTCATCGTTCTGGAACGGCCTTTTCTGGCATCAAGCCTTGCCAACTCGGTGCGTTCCGCGCTGCGCGCCCGCACGCGGCAACTCGAAGTCAAATCCTTACTCGAGCAGAAAGAGGAAGTGGCGCATCGTCAGAAGCTGTTAATCCGGGAGCTACATCACCGTGTCAAGAATACCCTTGCCAATGTGAGGGCGATGATGGGAGCAACAGCCCGGTCAAGCGGCAATGTGGATGATTTCGTCCGCAATTTCTCGGCCAGGCTGGTCTCTCTGGCTGACACCCATTCGATGCTGACAGACGATTATTGGCAGACGGCATTTCTGCACAGAATGCTGGAAGCTGAGCTTCGGCATTACGACACCACCGACAGGTCCCGCATTTTCTTGGAAGGGCCTGATGTCGCGCTCGTGGCGGATCTCGCAATACCGGTGGGTATGGCTTTCCATGAGCTGGCGTCGAATTCGTCGAAATTCGGAGCGTTGTCCTGGCCCCAAGGACGGCTTGAGGTACGCTGGTCGCTGGCGCAATCCAAAAATGCTCAAGTCGTTCATCTTGACTGGCGTGAACGCGACGGGCCTGAGGTGCACCCGCCCCAGCGAAGTGGTTTTGGCACAACATTGCTTGAGAAGGTTGTCGCCGTGCAGTGCGACGCAAACGTCAAGCTGCAATACCATCCTGAGGGTTTGCAATTTGCAATGGACTTACCCCTTCGGGAAACCAGGCTTGTCCCTGCCTACTAGTCTAAGCACAGGTCACGGTTCGGGGTCGCTCTTGGCGACAAAGGCCTATCCTCGCGTCAGAAGCTCAACCAGTGGCGTGTCGGGTCATGCACCCGCAGAGCGAGGACCCCTCACTGAATCCACCAGCCAGTGCGCTACGGCAAGGATCAGACTGCGGCAAGAGTCTGAATGCCCTTTCGGGTCTGCCACCGGGTCGGGGGTTGGCACCAATTGTGAGGCGCAACTGGTCGTTCGTGCCGGAGCCTCGTACGTCCGCGGCCGAGATTGTGCTACCTATTGTGATACGTATTGTGATACAAATGAGACCCCGGCAGGAGTGAAAAACATAACAAAAACAGTTGGTTGAAGGGCGAGCTGATCCCAGCCAACGGTACCATAAATAGTCAAATAATCTCAAAGACTTAAAGATTTCTGGCTTAGCTAAGCTGGCTTGGGGGGCAGTGCATCCTATGGACGTGTACCATTCTGGTACCATAGGTAGGTAGTCGAGCTATGCCTATGACGGTCAACAAAATTGGCGGCAAGCTGGGAGCGAACCCTGCCAACGTCGGCCGTCGTTTTCGCTTGAGATCTTTGCGCGGCCAAAAATTGCCGGCGTCCATAAGAAGATGAGGGCATCGTGTTTGCGCACGGCTTGCCCGCGGATGCCTGTTTCGTGCGGGAGCAGGTCGGCGAGGTCGAGGCTCGGACAGTATTTCCGGCCAACAGGATCAGACTGCAGCCGGGATATGTCTCAACCAGCCGCATGGCCGTCGCCAGGCCGACGATGCCGCCGCCGATAACGCAATAGTCAGGGCACGGCTTGCACAGTCGCCAGCCTTTTGGCCGGCAGTTTCAGAACTCATTGTCCGGAGGGGCGTTCCGACCCGCGATCTGTCGCCGTCGTTCCCGGCAAGCAGTAGCTGACGATCAATCTCCTCGCGTGGTATCGACATTCCACGGCGGCCAGATATCGCTGCCCCGATATCGCTCCCAAGTGCGTAGACCGGACGCCGCCACGGCATACCAAGAAGGACAGTGCTCTTTGACAATCTTCCCCTTCACTGAGGCGACCCCGATCCAGTTCCAACAGCCCCTGCCGAAGACGTCGGACGTCGTGATCATCGGCGGCGGGGTCATTGGCGTGACCACGGCACTCTTCCTGGCGCGACGGAACATCTCGGTGACGCTGCTGGAAAAGGGCCGCATCGCCGCCGAGCAATCCTCGCGCAATTGGGGCTGGATCCGGCAGCAGGGCCGCGATGCCGACGAACTGCCGATCGTCATCGAAGCGCAGCGCCTCTGGCGGCAACTGGCCGAGGAATGTGGCGAGGACATAGGACTGAAGCAGACGGGCGTTACCTATCTTGCGCGAACAGACAAGGAGATGGCCGGTTTCGCGAAATTCCTGAAGATCGCCCAGGCTCATGGCGTTGACACGCGTCTCCTCGACCAAGGTGAGTTGGCAAGCCTGATCCCGGCCATGGCGCTGCCGTTCAAAGGCGCAATGATCACCCCATCGGACATGCGCGCCGAGCCTTGGGTCGCTGTGCCCGCGCTTGCTCGCCTGGCGGCCCGCGAAGGCGTGACGATCATCGAGAATTGCGCGGCACGTATGCTCGACATCTCCGCGGGACGCATCAGTGGCGTCTGGACCGAGAAAGGGCTCATCGCGACCTCGAGTGTCCTCGTCGCCAGCGGCGCCTGGACGTCGCTCTTCCTGCGCGCCCACGGCATCTCGATTCCGCAGCTCAGCGTCAGGGCGACCGTCGCTGCGACAGCGCCGATGGTGGAAATCCACCCCGGTGCCGCCGCGGACGAACGCATCGCTTTCCGGCGCAGGCAGGATGGCGGGTACACGCTCGCATCGGGAGGCAGCAACCAACTCTACATAGGGCCGGACGCATTTCGCCATGCAGGCAAATATGTCAGCGCCCTGATGGCCAACCCCTTCGGCACACGCTACCTGCCGGCCGCGCCGCGAGGCTACCCGGACGGCTGGTCGACCCCGCGCAGATGGAACGCGGATGAAGAAAGTCCTTTCGAACGGATGCGCGTCCTCAATCCAGCTCCCGAGACGTCGGCGCTCCGCGCCATCGACCGCGGGTTCAGGGAGCTTTTCCCTCAGTTGGCGACTGTACCGGTCAAGGCGAGCTGGGCGGGCATGATCGATGCGATGCCTGATGTCGTGCCCATCGTCGATCGCGCCGCTGCGATCCCGGGCCTCGTTGTCGCGACCGGGATGAGTGGCCATGGCTTCGGCATAGGACCCGGAATGGGCCGCATCCTGTCCGATTTGATCCAGGGCAACGAGACCGGGCACAATCTCCACAGGTTCCGTCAATCCCGTTTCAGCGACGGCAGCCCGATCCGATTGGGACCATCGCTGTAAGCATTTCTGCCGCCCGTCAGCCCATTCGCTCTGGCCTTGAAGAACCGGACGAGGGGTTCAGGTGCCGCATGCCCGGGCGTAGACCTCGATGCTTCGCTGGACGTGATCAATCGCGATCTCCTCGCCGTCGCAGGCTCGGTCGGCGCAAGCGAGCGCCGAAGGCAGGTGCTGGAGAAACAGCGTCACCGGCACCTTGCGGCCCTTCAGCGCATCGATGAGCAGGTCGCAGGCGGCGCGGGCTTGCGGGGTCGCCCAATAATATCGGATGCGATCGGAATAGGAGTAGTGGCGCAGCGTCCGCTTGTCGGCATCGCTGCCGTGATAGTGGCTTGCCCAGTTCCTGGGAGCATCGAGCATCAACTCTTCCATGGCGTGGTAAAGCGGCCGCTCGCCATAAAAGGGCACCAGATCGGAAGCGATCAGGTCGAGCGCGTACAGCGCCTCGCGCAGTTTGAAGGTCAGCTCGGGGCCGACCTTGAGGATGGCGAAGCCGTCCTCGACGAGTTCACGCAGCGGCCTCTCGCCCTGATAGTCCGTCGAATGGGCTTCGAAAATGAGCGATGGCAATCCGTTCAGAGTTGCCGCCAGATCGCGGGCCTTCGCCCGATCGTAGAAAATTACATTCTGGTTGCCGAACTCCACGCCCGGCTGCACCACAAGGCCGATGACGCGGGAAAACGCGCTTTCAAGCCCGGCGGCCCGGAATGCTGCCGCGTGAATGGCATATGTCTGGCGCGCCGCCTCCGGACTGGTCAGGGTGATCGCATCCAATGCGTGATCGGCGCCGCCGGGCGGCGGCACTTCCGTCCCGATGATGTAGACCGGGCGTGCCCCGCCGTTCTGCGCTGCCCCCTGTTCCGCGGCGCCCGCCAGCCTGGCCGCACGCTCGGCCACCGTGTGGTCGTCGAGCGCCGCCGGCTCACCCGCGCAGCCCATAGAAGCATCGAGGTGGATCTTGCGGAAGCCGGCGCGGACATAAGCATCGACCATGGTCACGGCCTGCGCCATCGCCTCCTCGGCAGGCCGGTCTTTCCAGGGATTGGGGCCGAGATGATCCCCGCCAAGCACGATCAGCTCCTTTGGACAACGCTCGGTCGCCGCGAGCGCATCCACCATCGCCGCGAAATCGGCCGGCGTCATGCCCGTATAACCGCCCAGATGGTTGACCTGGTTGCACGTCGCCTCGATCAGGACGGTGGTGCCGGTTTCCCGGCCGTGGCGCAGTGCAGCTTTAAGCACCAACGGGTGTGCCGAACACACCGAGGCCACCCCGAGCTTCTTGCCTTCCCTCTGCAGGGAAGGCAAATCTTCGATCGCCACGCGCATCAGCTTCTTCTCGCCGTTCTTGCCATGAAATCTTCCAGTTCGGCACGCGTGCCGGCTCCCTCCATGGGGCCGAGGCGTGTGACGTTGCGCGCCCCCGCCGCATTGGCGAATTCAAGCGAAGTCTGCAGCGGCATGCCCAGCCGCCGGCATGCGACATAGGCTCCCCCGAAACAGTCGCCGGCACCGGTGGGGTCCGTTTCCTCCACGATGAGGCCGGGACAATCGGCGCTGGCGCCCGTGCTTTGACGGGCTGACGCGCCACGCTCACCACGCTTCACGGCGATCTCCTTGACCCCTCGTTTGAACAGCGCCTCGATTGCGCGTTCCTCGCCATCCATGCCGGCGGCCAGGAACAATTCATTGCCCGACGGCAGCAGCAGGTCCGCTTCGTCCACCAGACCGGCGAATTTCTCCTCGGTCTGGCCGTGCGCCAGCAATTCCTTGCGCACGTTCGGATCGAGCGACATCGTGCCGCCGCGCGCCTTGATCAAGGGGATCGCGCGCTCGGTAATCGCCCAGGCGGCGGGGCTTGCGAACACCGTTCCCATGACGTGGATATGCCCGCAACGCGCGATCAGCGCCTCGACCTGTGGGGTCCATTCCAGCCGAGCGGCGGCGGATTTGGCGATGTTGTAGACGAAATCGCGACTTCCGTCCGTGCGGTAGCGAACAAAGGCGCTGCCGGTCGGATAATCCGCGGAAACAGCGATGGCGGAAGTGTCTACGCCGTCTCGCTTCAAGCGCTCCATGTTGACGACGCCGAAATCGTCGTCGCCCACCACGCCCACCATCGCGGCCGCTCCGCCCATACGCGCGCATTGATCGATGAAGATGGCGGGCGCGCCGCTAGGAAAGGGACCAATGAGGTCGATAGCTTCCCGGAAGCCGGTGCCTGTCTGCCTCGCGACGATCTCTACCAGGATTTCTCCAATCGTCACGGTTGGTCCGAGCGAGTCCGGTGCAAGCGTTTGGGGGAGGTCGTTCATCAAGCGTCCAATCCTGGGTGTGGTGTCGTTTGCGGTTTCACGACGCCGAGGCGCAAGGGGATTCTTACCGGATCGATGCGAATCGACCAGACGCCATCACGCAACGATCCTCTACCGGCATGGCCAAGCGCACACCTGGGAGGTCGCGTCGCGCCGAACCCTCAGCCGTGAAACAGATCCAGGATCGACGACAGACGGTTGGTACTGAGATCGACATCGCCGAGCAGGCCGCCGCTGGGGAGATAGCCAACCACGAACAGACCGGCGGCTCGTGCGGCCTTAGTGCCGGTGCGGCTGTCTTCCACGGCCACTACGGACCCTGGAGCTATGGCGAGCTGCCGGCAGGCCTCGCGATAGGGCGTTGGGTCGGGTTTGCCGACCGGAACGTCGTCGAGGCTGATTGTGAGACTCATATGGTCGAGCACGCCGAGCGCAGCGAGATTGGCATTGACGACTTGCCGGCCTGAATTTGACACGCAGACCTGCGGGACGCCGCGGTCAGCCAGGGTCCGGATCGTCTCGACCGCCTCAGGGATCGGCACGGCGTCCGCCCGGTTGGCGACGTAGTGGGCATTGACGGCGGCGAGCCACTCCGCGTGGTCGAGCCCGACTGGGAGGCGCGGACGCAGCATTGTCCAGACGTCGCCCATATGGATGCCGCGAAAGGCCTGGTCGGGCAGGTCGTCAAGATCGACGTTCCAGTTGCGGCAGCCGGCGAGGAGAGATTGATGATGCAACGGCTCGCTGTCGATCAACGTTCCGTCGATGTCCCAGGCGACGGCGCGATACATCACGATGACGATCCCGCTTTGGTCGCGCCAGGAGCCGACAGGCGCGCATAAAGATCGCGATAGCGGCGATAGCCATCGCGGTAGATATCGGCCTTGCGCGGGTCGGGATCCAGCCGGTCGGCGAAGCTGACGAAACCGGAAACGCCCGACCAGTCGTCGGTCAGGCCGACGCCGATCGCCGCCGTCCAGGCAGCGCCGATGCAAGAGCCGGGGTGCCCGGTCAGGCGTTGGACCGGCTTTTGCAAGACATCCGCGACAATCTGCATCCACACCTTGCTGCTTGAGCCGCCGTCGGAGGCGAGATAGCGCTCGGTCCGGTGGCCCATGTCGTTGAGCACCTCGACATGATGCGCGATGGCAAAGGCATATGCCTCGAGCAAAGCGCGCCAGACATGGCCGATATCGTGCGACAGCGTCAGCCCATCGATCACGCCACGGGCCGCTGGATCATGGATCGGCGTCTTCTCGCCAAGGAAATAGGGCAGGATGATGAGGCCATCGGCACCGGCGGGACGCTCTGCCGCCAGCGCATCGAGCCGCTGGTGTACCGAAATTCCCTCGGCCTGTGCCGCGGCCATCTCGCCGCCGGCGAAATTGCGTACGAACCAATTGAGGCCCGAGCCGCCGGTCGACATGCAGCCATTGGGCATGAACAGGCCCGGCACCAGATGATAATCGAGATACATGCGCGGATCGGGCTTGATCTGATCGGTAGCGATCAGGATATCGACCGAGCCGCCGAATTTCAGGAGCACATCGCCTGGCTTGGCGACGCCGGCACCGAGCGCGGAGGCGATCATGTCGGCCGCACCACCGACCACAGGTGTTCCCGCCATCAGGCCGGTCTCATCCGCGGCCTTCGCCGAGACGGAACCGAGGATCTCATGCGAGGCGATCTTTCGGGGCACGACCGAGCGCGGTATGTGCGCGAGCGCCACCAGATCGTCGTCGATCCGGTGCGTCGAAACGTCGACGAAGCCGGCCTCCAGCGCCCAGTTCTGCTCGACCGCACGTTCGCCGGTGAGGCGCCAGTTGATGTAATCATAGGAGCCGAAAACGGTGGCGATGCGGCTGAACACCTCCGGCTCGTGACGTTCTATCCAGCGCAGTTTTGCGGTGACGAGCTGTTGGTTGATGCCGTTGCCGGCCTTGGCGATGAAAGCCGTCTCATCGCATTCGGTCCGCAGCTCGGCCACTTCGGCGCCACAGCGGCCGTCGCTCTGCTGGATGCTCGGCCGCAGCACCTCGCCCTGGTCGTCCAGAAGAACGACCGCCGGCAGCATTCCGGTGGTGCCGACCGCCACGATCTCCTCGGCCTTGATGCCGCTGGTCCTGAGCAACTCCTGCACGATGTCGCAGACATTGGTCCACCATTGCGCGGGATCTTCCTCGGCCCAGCCCGCATGCTCGGAATGCAGCGTGACGGGGCGCGAGGCGAGGCTCAGCACCTGATCGGGAAGCCGGATCAGAATGCCGATCGTCGAGGTGGTGCCGATATCCAGACCTAGAACGAACGCCATGTCGAATCCATTGAAATGCTGGGAAGGGCAGGCGGGCGAACCTGTCTGCCTCGTTGTGTCCCGCTGCTCGATACCAGTCGATCATTCCGGACCGGACCGCAACGATCGATATGATCACCGCGAGCCGGCGCGGTGGCCGGCATCGCCGTGGAAGCCGTCCTCAGCGCAAAGCCGCGACAACGTCCATGAAGCGCTTGACCCGATCGCCGTCGACGGCGTTCCAGGTATTGCCATCGATCTTGAAATGGGTCCCGATCACGACGCCGCTCGCCAGCGAAAGGACATCGCGGACATTGTCGATGTTCACGCCGGTGTTGGCGAAGACCGGCACGTCCTTGATCGTCTCGCAGACGCTGCGCAGGTGGGACTGGTCGGCCGGCTGGCCAGTGATCGGACCGGAAACGAGGATCGCGTCTGCCATCGACGAGAACACCGCGCTCTTGGCGCGCAATTCAATCGGGCGCTGGTCGAGCGAGTGTGCGAACTCGGCATTGATATTGAAGAGAAGCTTCATGTCATCGCGACCAAGATTGTGCCGCAGGCGCGAGGCGGCGGCGCAATCGGGCTCCCACAAGCCCATGTCGGAAGCGAACAGGCCGGTGAAGATCTCGCGCACGAAACGGGCTCCGGTGGCGGCCCCGATCGCGACGCTGGCGGTCGGATCCCAGAGATAATTGACGCCAAACGGGACTTTCAACTCGGGCTTCACCGCCTGGACGATCGCAGTCATGGCGGCAATGCCTTCGGGCGGCGCCTTGAAGACATAGGGGCGGTCGTTCTCGTTGCCGAACATGATGGCATCGACGCCGCCGCTCTGCAGCTTGCGGATGTCGGAGAGTACGCCATCGATCAGCTTGTCGAGGCCGCCATCGGCATCATAGAGGGGCGTTCCAGGCAGGGCACCGATATGTGCCATCGAGATGACAGCCTTCTTCTTGTCGCCGAAAAATTCAAATACCATCGAGTCTTCTCCTTGGGGATAAAGTGAAAATGTTGCGCCTCAGTCGCGCGTCAGTGGCGGCGCGATGCGCAGGTCGACCTTGGCCGCGGCGAGCGCCGCGGCGATCTTGCCCGGCGGTTCGGCGTCGGTGATGAGGATGTCGATGTCCGACAGTGGCGCTATCCGTACCAGCGACATGCGCAGGAATTTGGCGGAATCGCACAGGACGATCTTGGTGCCTGACCGTCTCAGATAGGCGCGCTTCATATCGGTATCATCGAAGGAATAGTCGAAGAGGCCGTCCGCCGTGATGCCGGAGACGCCGATCACGGCGACGTCGAACCACAGCGCCTCGAACTGGGCGATGGCCGCGGGCCCGCCGGTCGACATCTCGTCGGCCCGTACGCGACCGCCGGCAACATAGACTTCGGGCACGCCGCCGTTCAGCAACGCCGCGATCCTGAGGCTGTTGGTGAACACCTTGGCGTGCGGAAGGTCCCTGAGGTGCTCGGCCATCAGATAAGTGGTGGTGCCGACATCCATCGCGATCGTGCGGTATCCCGAGACCAGCGCGGCTGCGGCCGCGGCAATCGCCGCCTTCGGGTCTCGGCGCTGGCGCAAGCGCGAATCGAAACTCGGCTCCTCACTGTCCATGGCGACCAGCGGTGGGGTGTCGGCCTCGATCGCGCCGCCATGGATTCGCACCAGCCTGCCCTCGCGTTCCAGTTCGACGAGATCGCGGCGGATCGTCATGTCGGAAACGGCAAGTTCGGCCGCGGCCGCAGCGACAGTGAGCGACCCCGTCCGGCGCAGGAAAGCCAGGATGCGTGCCTGTCGATCGTGCGCGAGAAGGCGCTGACGATCGGCATCACGCGGTGCGCCGTGCGTGGACGATAGAGGAGGGGCGGTGTCGTCTGCCATCGATGTATCCGGTGGGTAAGCCGCTGATGAAGCGATCTGAAGTTTTCACTCTACCGCACGATCAAACATTTTCAAACAAAAATATGTTTGCAGTGTTCGAATTTATTGGTATGCATCTCCATATCAACAGAGCGCATTCCGCCATCAAGCAGAGAGAATACGACCATGCCGGCTGTCTCCGTCACGCCTCCAGTGCTTGCCGAACTTGCGGGCAAGCGCGCCTTCGTGACAGGGGGCGGCGCGGGGATCGGTCGTGCGATCGCGACCGCCCTGAGGCGGCAGGGCGTCGCCGTGGCGATCGGTGATCTGGATCCCGACGCGGCACGCAAGGCGGCCGAGGAGATTGGCGGCGGTGCCACGCCTGTTGCGGTCGATGTTCGCCGTCGCGATTCCGTCGAGGCGGCCTTCGCCACTGCGCTCGAGGCACTTGGCGGCTGCGACATCCTGATCGCCAATGCCGGTGTATCGACCATGCAGCACGCGCTCGATCTGACCGACGAGGAGTGGGACTTCAACTTCTCGGTCAATGCACGCGGTGTATTCTTGGCAAATCAGATCGCTGGACGGCATTTTGTCAAGCAGGGCACGGGCTGCATCGTCAACACCGCCTCGCTTGCCGCGAAGGTCGGTGCGCCGCTCCTGGCGCACTATTCGGCATCCAAGTTCGCCGTGCTCGGCTGGACGCAGGCCTTTGCCCGCGAGCTCGCGCCGAAGGGGATACGCGTCAATGCCGTCTGCCCGGGGTTCGTCAAGACCGGCATGCAATCGCGCGAAGTCGAGTGGGAGGCGCATCTGCGGCAAGTCACGCCCGAACGGGTGGTCGCCGACTATATCGCGCAGACGCCACTCGGCCGGCTCGAACTGCCGGAGGATGTCGCCGACGTCGTCGTGTTCCTCTGCTCGGATCAAGCCCGCTTCATGACTGGCCAGGGGGTCAACGTGACCGGCGGCGTCTACATGACCTGACGGCCTTTAGCGGCTTGAGCCGGATCCTGATGCAGGCGCGCTCCATCCAAAAAAGTGAACACATATGATCATAAGGTAGGCTTTTAATGTTGTATTTTGTTCTCTAAGATGACCGTTCGCTCGACTTCGGCGCTCAGCCGGGTCAGACGGGTTCATGAGGAAAGTCTATGGCGTCTATCGAGCTCGACCGCGTTTCCAAGCTCTACGGCAATGGGAATTACGGGGTGCATGAGGTCGATCTCACCATTCCCGATGGTGAATTCGTGATCTTTCTCGGACCGTCGGGATGCGGCAAGTCGACGACGCTGCGGATGATTGCCGGCCTGGAGAGTATTTCCTCCGGCGATCTTCGCATCGGTGGCAAGAGCGTCGCCAATGTCGCGCCGCGCGACCGCAACGTCGCGGTGGTGTTCCAGAGCTACGCGCTCTATCCGCATATGTCGGTGCGGCAGAATATGGCCTTCGGGCTGAAGATGCGCGGCACCGACGCAGCGGTCATCGATGCCAAGATTGCGGACGCCGCTAACCTGCTCGGTCTGCAGAACCTTCTCGGCCGCAAGCCGGCAGCGCTTTCGGGCGGCCAGCGGCAGCGTGTCGCGCTCGGCCGGGCGATCGTTCGCGAACCGGCGGCCTTCCTGCTTGACGAGCCGCTCTCCAACCTCGACGCGCAGCTGCGTGCCGAAATGCGGCTCGAACTCGTCAAGCTGCACCGGCGCCTTGGCCGCACCATCGTCCATGTCACGCACGACCAGGTCGAGGCCATGACCATGGGCGATCGCATATGCATCATGCGTGATGGTCGCCTGGTCCAGGCCGGCCGGCCGCTTGAAGTCTATGCCGACCCGGTCAACACCTTCGTCGCGCGCTTCCTGGCGACGCCGCCGATGAACCTCATTCCGGCCACGCTTCAGGCCGCACCTGGCGAAGGGCTCTCCGTACTGACCGACAGTGGTGCCGTGCTTGCCGTCCCCGCCCGCCACCGCAACGCTTATGGCGAGCGTGTCGGGCGCCGTGTCATTCTGGGCGTGCGGGCCGAGGATTTCCACGAAAGCCCCGACAAGCCGGACTGGCAGAAGATTGCCGTACGGGTCGTGGCCGTCGAGGCTCTCGGCGCCGAGAACGTCCTGATTGGCCAGATCGCGGGTCAACCCACCGGCAAGGATGATGCGCGCCCGACCGGCGATGATAAGCCGTTGGAGATCGCCGCGCGCCTCAGCCGTTATTTCACGGCGCCCGTCGGCTCGATCGTCGAGCTCTACATCGACCCGCTGCCGATGCACCTCTTCGATCCCAAGACCGAACTGGTCATCGCGCGGCCGAGCCTCATGGGGGCCGCTCGATGACAAGCACGGACAGAAACGAGCGGCCTGCCTTTCGTCGCCGCTTCGGCCTGCATTTCGGGCTGATTGTCGTTTGCGCCATCGTGCTGCTGCCGCCGCTCTGGGTGCTCCGGACGAGCTTCGTGCCCGAGCAGCTATCCTACAGCAACGAGCTGATGCCAGCCTGTACGACGGACAATTATTCGGCGCTGCTGTCAGGTCGCTTCGGTCAGTCCTACCTCAACAGCTTGATCGTCGCGCTCGGCTCGGTTCTGCTCGCTTTGCCTTTTGCCGCCACCACCGGCTATGCCTTCGCCCGCTTCCGGACGGGCGGTCGTTGGGCGCGTTTTGCCGTTCTGGCGACGCAAATGCTGCCGCCCGTGGCGCTGGTGCTGCCGACCTTCACGCTATTCCGAAGCCTTGAGCTCAGCAATTCGCTGACCGGGCTGATAATCGTCTATGCCGCGCTCAACCTGCCTTTCCTGACCTGGATCCTGATGGGCTTCTTCGAAGGCATTCCGGTCGATCTGGAGTGGGCGGCGATGACCGACGGCGCGACCGCCTGGGGTGCCTTCTGGCGCATTGTGCTGCCGGTGTCGATGCCCGGTATCGCGGCCGCCGGCGTGCTCGGCTTCATCCTGGCGTGGAATGAGTTTTTGTTTGCCCTGGTTTTGAGCGGGCCCAAGACGGCGACCATACCGGTTGCGCTCGCCGCGTTGCAGACCTCGAACGGCGTCCAGATCGCCAAGGTTTCTGCCGGCGTCGTCCTTGCCATCCTGCCGCTGGTCGTGGCTTCCCGCTTCATCCAGCGTTTCATCGTCCAGGGCTTGACGTTCGGCAGCGTGAAATAGGCCGGCCGCTCCGAGAGCCGACATGGCTCGCTAGCCGGTTATGAAATCGTGGCGGGATCACCGCCACGTCCAGAGGGAAAGAGGAGTAGAGAGTTATGACTTGGAACAAGCAGACCTTGATCAAAATGCTGATGACGGCCGTGAGCGGGGCAGCTGTTGTCAGCGCATCGCTTCCGGCCAGGGCGGCTGAGCCCATCACCTTGCACGCCTTGATGGAGGACGTGCCGGAAACCAAGATCATCGAAGCGCTGTTGCCCGAATTCGAGAAGCAGACCGGCATCAAGGTCGAGTTCGAGAAGATCGGCTATCCCGACATGCACGACAAGCTGGTGTCGCAGCTGACCGCGTCGCAAACCTACTACAATGTGCTCGAGGTCGACTTCCTGTGGGCCGGCGAATTTCCGGCGGCCGGCTGGCTCGCCGATCTGAAACCCTTCGTTGAGAAATCCAAATACGATCTGAGCCCCTTCATTCCCTCGACGCTTGACCTGCTTGGCCGAACCAAGGACCAGCTGTTCCTGGTGCCCATGTACAACTACTCGATGGGCCTCCTCTACCGGACCGACCTGATCGGCGACGAGAAGCTCAAGGCCGCCTACAAGACGGCAACCGGCAAAGAGCTCGCTTTGCCGACGACGCTCGAAGATTATGTGGCGATTTCCAAATTCATGAAGGCCAATGCCGGCGTCGCCGGAGCCGCGATGCAGGGCCAGCGCGGCGATCCCAACAGCATGGAATTCTCCAATTACCTGTTCTCCGCCGGCGGCAGCTATCTCAATGCCGACGGCAAGGCGAGCCTCGACACGGCAGAGGCCAAGAAGGCGCTCGATCTCTATGTCGACAACATCCAGCATGGCGCCCAGCAGGGTGCTGTATCGGCGACGCTCGATGACACCATGCGCCTGATGTGCAGCGGTTCCGCCTTCAGCATGGTCACCTATTGGTGGATGCTGCCGCAGATGGACGATGCCGTGAAGTGTCCGACGGTCGCCGGCAAGGTCGGCCTGTCGGTGATGCCGGGTGGCCATGGCGAAAGCGGCGGTTGGGGCTGGGGCATTCCCAAGAACACGTCGTCGGAAGAGCAGGAAGCCGCCTGGACCTTCATCCAGTGGGTGCAGAGCAAGGAGGTTTCGGTGAAGCGCGCGCTCGAGGGCCACGCGCCCGTGCGCAGCGATGTCTATGCCGATGCGGCGGTGCTGGCGAAATATCCTTTCTACAAGACCGCCGAGGATGTGGTGGCGACCGGCAAGTCGTTCCCGATCTTCACCTATTCGGCGCAATACGAGGACCTGCTCGGTACCCAGCTCTCGCTGGCGGCTGGCGGCCAGGCGACTTCGGAGGCGGCGCTGAAGGCGGCTTCCGACGGCCTGCAGGGGCTCCTCGACAAATAACGGTCCGGCTCGGCAAGGAGATCCGGCGCGGCGGTGTCAGCCGCGCCGGATCTTGACCAGACCCCGGATCTTGACGAGATCAGCAACGCCACCCCGACCAAGGCTCGGCCACGATGCACAATGCGATCAAAAAAGGATGGGCTGCCCGTGGCCGCGAGTGGCGAACCGGCTGGGCCTTTGCCTTGCCCGGCCTGTTGCTGCTGGCGATCGTGATGGGCTTTCCGCTGGCCTATGCCTGCATCCTCTCGATCTCCTCGATGACCCTGATCAAGCCGCAGCTTCTGCCGCTTGTCGGGTTCAAGAATTTCGCCTCGATGATCGGCGATGAGCTGTTCTGGAACGCGCTCTGGCTCACCGTGCGCTATTCGGCTGTGACGGTGGTCGGCGAGTTCGTGATCGGGCTCGGCATTGCCCTGATGCTCAACCGGACGGTCCGGATGAAGCCGGTCTATTTCGCGGTTCTGACCATTCCCATGGCGATGTCGCCGATCAGCGTCGCCTTGATCTGGCGCATGCTGCTCCAGCCCAATCTCGGCATCGCCAATCATCTCATGGAGACATCAGGCCTGCCGCGCCTCGACTGGCTAGGCACGCCAGGCATGGCGCTCTGGACGATGGCGGCGATCGACATCTGGCAGCAAATGTCCTTCGTCGTGCTGATCCTCGCCGCGGGGCTCGCCGCTTTGCCGCGCGATCCCTATGAGGCGGCTGAAGTGGATGGCGCGCGCGGCTGGCAGCAATTCGTCTACATCACGCTGCCGATGCTTCGGCCGGTCGCGGCTATCACCGTCATCATCCAGCTGATCAACGAGTTCCGGACCTACGATCTGCCCTATGTCCTGACCAAGGGCGGGCCGGGCAACGCGACCGAAGTGCTGAGCTTCTTTGCCTATCGCCGCGCCTTTCTCGGCCTTTCGCTCAACGAAGGCGCGGCAGCCGCGTTCGTGCTGCTGCTGATCGTCCTTCTGCTCACCGTGATCTTCTTCGCCGTCCTCGAACGCTCGCAATCGGCAGAGGGCAGGAAGTAGGGCTGTTAAGCCTTGAGCAATCTATGCGGTCTATCCTGGCTTGCAGATTGTCGAGGGAACATGAAACGCCAGCCGCTTCTGCTTTTCGCCTTTCCGTTTCTCATTCTGGCGGTCCTGGCAGGGGAGCGCATGGCGACCTTGTTGCTGGGCACCTATCCAGCCAGCCCCACCGCATGGTGGCTATGGCTTGAACTGCGCCCCTTGTCGGCGATGTTCTGGCAGCAGGTCGATGTCTATCTGGGCAGCTCCATGGCTCTCGACGCCGCCATCCTTGCCGCCGCATCGATCGTCTGCTGGATGGCGTGCCACGCCAAGCGGTCTGCTTTCGTCTTCCTCGCCAACCATGTCGCCCTGATTTTCGCCGGGCTGATGATCGCGGTCGGCAGCCATTCGGAAACGGCGAGCACGATCGCCGCATTCACCTCGCCCAGCGGTTTTCCATTCACGCTGACGGTTGATTTCACCTTGAAGAACAGCCTGGTGCTGCTTTTGGGCATCGTGGCCTGTGCCTACTGCCACATCGCCTTCCTCACCGAGGCGCGGGAGCGGTCCGTGCGGGCCATCCGTATCCTGGCGTTGCAGCGCGATCTCTAGACCGTTCGTCACTTACACCCTGCACGATCCAGGCTCTGCCGGGTCTAGTTGATCCGGCGGTAATAGACCTTGCCGTCGGGCTGCTGGATGCGCTGGTAGTTGGAACTTGGCGGGGGGGGCGAGGCCGATGCGATTCTCCTCCTGGGTGCGGGCGCTTCGATGACGCCGGGTTCGCTCGCGCTCTCGCCGTCGAGGGCTTCGGGCGCCTGCGCCAGCGTGCTGGTGGCGATCTCGGACGGTTCTTCCGCACCCGGCATGGCCTCGCCGCCGGCGACCGGCGCATTCTGCCCCAACCGCGCAATGCTGGCATCGATCTCGTTGAAGCTGCCTTGCAACTGGCTGTCCAGTTTCTCGAACCGGCTCTGGAAGCCGTTGTTGACCGTGTCGAGCCGGGCCGCGATCCGCTGCTCGAACGCGCCGAGCTGCTCCAGCCGCGCCTCGACGAAACGCAGGTCGCTCATGCCCCGATAGAGATAGACCGCGGCCGCCATGTTGATGCCGGTGATCAAAAGCGCGCCACCGGCGACGATGACGCCGATCGTCTTTGCCTTGCTGGGCTTCTCGGTGGCAGCCGGTTCGCGCTGTTCCTGGTTTCCGATATCGATCGCCGGCATGTCCGGTTCGCTGATCATCGTCATTGGACCACCACCTTTGCGCCGACCGCGACGCGTTTGAAAAGATCGATCACATCCGTGTTGGTGAGACGAAAACAGCCCGATGTGCCGTCGAAGCCGACACCCGACGGGTCGTTGGTGCCGTGTATGCGGTAGAGCGTGTCGCGCCCGTCCCGCGACAGGTAGAGCGCCCTTGCGCCGAGCGGATTGTAGGGGCCGGCGGGCACCATTTTCGGCAGCTCCGGCTGGCGGGCGCGCATTTCCTGCGGCGGCCGCCACTCCGGCCATTCGGTCTTCGCCCCGACCTTGACGGTGCCGGTCCAGCCGAACCCGTCGCGCCCGACGCTGATCTGATAGCGCAGCGCCTGGCCCTGGCGGGTCACCAGGTAAAGCGCCTTCTCGTTCTTGCGGATGATGATCGTGCCCGGCTGCTCGGCGGTTGCGAAGGCAACGGCCTTGCGCAGGCTGGGCCCCATCGCCGGCAGCGGCGGCCGCTCCGAAAGCGCCGACCGCGCCTCGGCGAAATCGTGGACGGACAGCGCCAGCGCCATGCCGAGCACGCAGGCGCCGGCGAGCTTTGGGGCGATCCGATATTTATCGGGCAGCGTCATCGAGCCGCTCTTTGAACATCCGCTTCAGATCCTTGTTGAAGCGCGCCCGCCCATCCACTTCCGATGGCGGGATGGCCCTGTTCAGCGCATCGGTCAGAAGCGCGTTGTCGAGCGCGACCGACTTGATGTGCGGCGCCTTGAAGATCTTCTCGAGCTCGCTGCGCGAAAAATGGTTCCCGAACCATTTGCGCTTGTGCTTGTTGGCGACCAGCGTGATCGAGACCGCATTGCCGCGCAGCTCGCGGATCTTCTTGTAGAGCCGCTTGCCTTGCCGCAGCGACGCGACATTGAGCTCGAAGACGATGAAGATCTCGTCGCTCGTCGACAGCACGGAATTGTGCCAGGGCGTTTCGAGATTGGGCAGGTCGATGACGATGTCGTCGAAGCGGTAGGCGACGAGGTCGAGCAGCCGGAAGACGAAATCGCTGCCATGCGGCTCGAAGGGCAACTGCGGCCTCTCGAACGCGTAAAGAGTGAGGCCGGACGGGCGCGACAGCTTGATAACGTCCATCAGCTCGACATCGAGCCGCTCCGGCTGGCCGATGATGCCGGCAAGGTCGAACTGGTTGAACAGATTGAGATAGGCGCCGCAATTGGCGCTCTGGAAGTCGAGATCGACGAGACAGGTGGAAGCCCCGCGTTCGGCCGATTTCGAGGCCAGGAATTCGGCCGCCGACAGCGCCAGCGTCGTCGCGCCCGCGCCGCCGCTGGCGCTGATGAAGGTGATGATCCGGCTCTTCGTTCCCTGGTTGCCGGTGTCGTGGAAGGTCACCGCATTGAGCAGCTCCTTGCCGTCGAGCGGCTTGTGCAGCCAGTCCGAGGCATTCATGCGCACCAGCACGCGCGTCTGCTCCGAACTCAGCTCGTCGGAAACCGCGATCAGCGGCACGCTGGCCCACAGCGCGCGCGCCTCGACGATGCCGGGCCTGCCGAGCAGCTCGCCATCGCCGAGATCGAGGATGACGATGCCCGGGCGTGTGTCCGCCGGCGGCCCCTTGATGAAGTCGCTCGTCTCGGAAACCCTGACGTCATAGATCGCCAGGGCATCGAGCCGCGTCGCCACATCGCGCTTGAAATTCGCATCCGACGAAAACAGCGCCACCTGCTTGCGCTTGGTCGGCGTAACCTTGGTGTTGATGGCATTCATGACGCAGTACTCTTCATGTCTTCGCCCGTCACCGTGCTCAGCATAGAGGGCATGGCGATATTGTTGAAACCCATCAGTCCTTTCAGGAAGAAGAACTGGAAGGTCAGGTTTTGTAAGCTGACGCCGATTGTCGGCACTGTTCCACTCAGTCTGGTCTGGAATCCCAACCCGCTGGCCGTGTAGCTGATAATGATGTTGGAGCGGCGCAACCCGGGGAAAAAGTGGCACATCCCGGGCCGTTGATTTGCCGCTAGCGCGGGGCAGACGTCATCATTGGTGACAGCTGTATCCCCACGGAAAATGCGGCTGAAGTTCTTTGCTGACCAAACCCCTGCAACACAGTATGACCCCGTGCAACTGCAGGTCGATGTAGCGCCGTTGCAGACGTAGGCAAAGGCTCCCGCTGCAATAGGAGCGCCTGGTGTCGCGATAGGGCCGGCTGTTGAAATCTGAGGCGCGATCGGATCGGAGATCGACGCCAACCTGGCGCCGATCTGTACAGCCTTGGTCGCCGCGTTCCATTGGTAGAAGCCATAGCCGAAATCGACGAACCCGAAAACAAGCGCAAACAGCAGCGACGAGACGATGGTCATTTCCACCATCGCCGCGCCGTCCTCCGATCTTGCAAAACGCCTGATCATGTTCAGAACCGGATCAACCGCTCCTCGTGAGAGCCATGCAGCGTGATCGGCCCAATGCCGATGATCGATAGCATCCCGACACCGGTATACGGGTAGGAGCCGGCCGCTCGGACGATACAGACCTGTGCCGTGGTGGAACGATATTTGGTGACGCCAGATTCCACGGCATCATGGCAAGAGCCGGAAGCAGCGATGGTCACCGTCGCATTGTTCGATGTTCCACCTGATTTCTGCCAGCCGCTGACGCGCGGAACATCTGGAACGCCTGACACTCCCACGACCGCCTTCCCGAACACCGCGATGTTGCTTGCAATATCAGCGCAATTAATGGCTGCCAGGCCCGCATCGGTATACATCTGGCTGTTGCAGCGAGCAGCGTAGCGAGCTCCGTCCGAGAGACCGGCCTCCATCAGCAGCTTGTCATGGATCAGATTGCCGAATTCAAATACGCCTGCGGAAAGAAACAGCATCAGCGGCGTGATCAGGGTCATCTCGACGAGCACCGCACCGCGATGGTCATCTCGAAATCTGTTTAGTTGGCGAAACAGCGTTTTGATCATGGCTGTCATCGGTAGAGCTGCGCTTCATCGCGCAGGAAATTGTCGAGCGTGCCGCGGCCGCCTTTGCCGGTAATGTCGACCAGCTCGACATAGATTTCTTTGCCATCCTTGATCGGCTCAGTAATGAAGAAGCTGCCGAACGCTCTGACCGGGACGTTGTCGACGTTGCCGTTGAGCGCAAGCTTGCTGCAATCCAGAATAGCGCCGTAGAGAATCCGCCGATCAGGAATCGCAATCGGAGTCTGATTGCATAATGGGAGTCCGGTATCGCCGGAGGTCGACTGATCTCCGATCATCCCGTGATCGACTTCGTACCTGTAGATGTCATATCGAGTCGCCGCCTCTGTACCTGTTGCGGTAAATCCGCCATCTATCGGAAATGGCCTCGAAGTAGTGGTACTGCCCGGAACACGATGGTTGGCGGTCCAATAGCCACTAGGGTTCCAGTTTCCATCTCCAAGCATGCCTGCGTCAGCTGGGTGAGCAGGATCAAGGGGTGTGCAATTGTTCGGATAGCACCCATCACGCGGCAGCCCTGTCGTGCCCTGCGCCGCCGTATTGTAGGTGATTGACTTAACGGTCTTGTCCGTGTTGCAAGTCACGTTTTTAACGCCCATTCGCACGTTCTGGGCTGGCGGATCAGATGTGACATAAGTACTCGTTAGGCCAAAACGAGCATTCAATCCGTTTTCCACTGGTCCCTTGTTTTGACCTGGCTTTGTGTTGACGCCGTTTTGAGAATAGCAGGATACAGGCTTAATCTTGGCGAGACTGTCTTTCAGGGCAGGGGCGCCATTGCCTGCGGGCGATTCCAGGAAGGAAAAGTTGCCAGGGCCGTAGAATTTGTCGCCACGCAGGATTAATTGCCGCCGACGCTGAGCTCGGCTTTTGGCGGCCTGCTCCAACGTGAGGCCGCCGGCCGCTTCGGTCTTCTCGTATGGGTTGCAGATGAAAACAGGCGTGTAATCGCAAACCGAAGTTGAAAAGCCCGCGACAGCGTTACCGCTAACATTGAACGAGTTGTTCGCGGCATTCCCGGTCAGGAAAGATGCTGGGAAGATCGCCGCAAAACCCACCGGCGTAACCTTCACCTCAACAAACCGAGCGGCCTTGGCGTCGGTGACTTCATCTGTAATCACATCGCTAATCGGCCTGGCATCACCTGCCACCTCATTGGATTTACCCGGGTTGAGCGTGGGGGGAATCGACCGGAGGTAACGTCTTGTAACGCCGGCAGCCGCAAGTGTCTGCGGCGGTCCTGATGTCGAGAACGTATATTGATTGGCTACCAACGTGGCTAAGGCATGATCGCCTCGCGTGATGCTGTCCGATTGTCCGTCAAGTTCGGCAGCCGCAGCAAGCGCCAGCGCATCGGCCCCCTTCTGCAAATCATTGTGCAGATTGTTGACCCGGCTCATATCGATCGCCAATAGCGAAAAACCGATGAGCGCCGGCAGTGTGACGCTGACGAGGATCAGCGCTATTCCCCTCTGATCGTGCCAGAACGCGCGAATGGTCCGCAGCATGGCCTTACTCTTTGCTCCCTTGCCAGGTTTCCTCGTATTGCCTGGCGGACTGAAACCGCATCCTTCTGTTCAATTCACCGCGTGGTCGGTGTGCCAACATTGACTGTGATGGCCGGTGGCGGCGGTGGTGGCGGTGGATATTTGTATCCTTGAGCAACGGCGGCGGCGCGCGCGCCGTCGCCTTCGATCCTGGTATTCCTTGAGTTCGGATTGAGCGGGTCGACCGTCTGCAGCATCGAATTGAATTTCTGCGTGTCGCCGGCAGCCAGCGTCACTGAATCGTAGTGGTTGAGATAGTCCGCGGCGCAGCCCGTCAGCAGGCCAGTGCCCAGAATAAGGATCAAGGCGCTATTTCTTGACATAGAGCATCTTGTCCTTCGATTTGAAGTCGAGCATGTGGCCATAGGGGCCGGTGACGCCGTCGCCCGTTTCGTATTTTCGGATCATGTCCTTGTTCACCTCGAGCTGGCCGAGCACGAAGAATTCCGGATCGTTGGCGGGTCGGGTCTTGTCGAACGGTGTCGCCAACTGCTCGCCAGGCTTCACCGGCCGCACGATGTGCGGCGTGACGATCACGACGAGCTCGGTCTCTTCCTTCTGGTTGCTCGAATTTCGAAACAGAGTCCCGATCACAGGCACCTGGCCGAGCCACGGCACCTGGTTCTGAAGCTTTGTGGTCTTGCTGGACAGAAGCCCGCCGACGGCGAAGCTCTGGCCATCGCGTAACTCGACCACGGTGTCGAGTTTGCGGTTGGTGAAGATCGGGTCGCCGGCGGTGGTGAAGCCGGTCAGGTCGCTCACCTCCGGCGCAAGCTTCATATGGATCTTGTCGTCGGCCAGCACGACCGGGGTGAATTGTAGATTGACGCCGAACTGCTTGTACTCGATCTGGACCTGCCCGTTGGCGTCGACGCTGCGGATCGGGACCTGGCCACCGGCATTGAAGCTGGCCGGTTCGCCGGAAAGCGTGGTCAGGTTCGGCTCGGCCAGCGTACGCACGACGCCCTTGGCTTCCAGCGCCTCGATGATCAAATCTACCTTGATATTGCTGTCGATCACGCGGGTGATCAGTGCAGCAAACGGATTGGTATTCGAAAGGAGGCCGCTGACAAGGTCGCCCGCTCCGAGTTCGGCCCCGTCTTTGTCGACAGTGGCAATGCCGGTCCCGACCCGGGTTGTTCCGCTGCTGTTGGTGCTCTTGATCGACACGCCGAGATCACGACCGGCATTGCGCTTGGCCTCCAACACGCGCACTTCCAGATTGACCTGCTGGCTGTCATCGACAGTAACGGAATTGATGATGGCGTCGGGACCATATTGCTGCGCCACTTGCATGATGGCCTCCAGCGTGGCGCCATCCTTGACGTGGCCGCCGAGCCTGACTTTGCCGTTGATCGAGCCGATTTCGATGCGGGACCTGGGCGCCACCTGGCGGATTGCCGTCGCCATGTCGCTGACATCGACGCCGACCTCGATCTGGAGGGCGCCGAGCGAGCGCTTGTCCGTCGAGAACAGATTGACCGTGGTGGTGCCGGCGCCCTTGCCGATGACGTAGAGCGTGCGATCGGTCATCGGCTGTGCATCGGCGATCTTCTCGTCGCCGACGACGATATCGCCAAGATTGGCGCTGACCTGGACCGTAACCGATTGCGACATTGGCAGGAAGATACGATGGACGCTGGGGGTCGACACGTCGATGAAACGGTCGGCCGCATCGGCCGCCAGGCCGGACAGCAACAGCGTCGCCAGACAGGGCAACACGGCCGCCGCCGCCATCCTCAACCAAGACCCCTGCATCCCCGTCTCCCCAAATACTGCCGGTGGCAGCCCCGTTTTATTAGCTGCACCTTATCATGGTTGTCGCGGCACGTCATATGTCTCGAGCTTCACACCTCGAAAAACGCCGATCGTCGCCCGCGCCGGTGGCTCCGGCTGCACGTATTTGACCACTTCCTTGGTCGCCGGTGCCGCGACAGGAACCGGTTTAGCCCGGCCCAGTTCGTCGAGACGGCTTCCCACTTTTTCCACGGCCTGTGTCAACCCGGCAATCTTGTCTTCGGCGCGCTTGCGCTCGGCGGCAGCCTCCGCTTCCGCCGCTGCCTTCTTGTCGAGCTCCGCCTGTCTGGCGGCGACATCGGCCGGCGTTTCGCCGGTCAGGTCGGAAAGCGTCACCCGCTCTGTCGTCTCGCCCTTGCTGGCGGCGGCCTGGCGAAGCGCCAGCGACAATTGGCCGGCGCCGGCGGCCAGGGTCAGCTTCTGCGCATCCTTGGTGCTGGCCTCAAGTGTCACCGATTTGACGACCGTCGGGCTGTCCTTGCTTTCGTCGGCGACCTGGTCGACGGCAAGCACCTTCATGCTCTGCAGCAGCACATCGACAAAACTTTTGTCCGCGCCGTCGTCGCCGCGCACCGTTCGGGTCAGCAGCACATCGACGCGGTCACCCGGGAAGACGAAGCCGGCGACGCCGAGCACATCATTCACCCGGATGGACACGGCCTTCATGCCCTCGCCGAGCACCGCCGAAAGCGTGGCGCGCTGGCCGGGGCCGGTGATTTTGGTGGCGAGGATCGGTTCGTTGACACCAATCGCCTGCAACGCCTGCTTCGAGCCCTCACCGGCTAACGCTTCTTTTGTGGTCTTGAAGGCCCCTGTAGGAATTGCGCCTGCTGGCCATGCGATCTCGCGGAGCTTGTCTGATGTCAACGTGTCGCCGAACTTCAGCGCCACCGTAGCCACCACGACCGTATCGCGTAGGACATCGTTCGTCTGCGCCATCGCGTTGCGTTGATTTGCCAGCCAGATGTTGGCGAGCACCACCGCAAGTACGCCGAACACGCCGGCCAGGACGATCATGATGAGTGTGTTTGCGCGCATTTCCCGCTGCCCCCGCAGCTGTGGTTACTTTTCGATCAAAGTAAGTCAGGCCCGGACAATATGCCCCGGCCTGACAAGGCTATCTACTTAGGTAGGCGTAACGCAGGTTACGCCGTTGCCGGCTGTATTCAGTGTGTCGCAGAGATTGCCCCACGTTCCCGTGATCCAGCCCGCAACCACGACGATAGTCGCGATGGTGGCAGCAGCGATCAGACCGAGAAGGATCGTGTATTCGACCATGGCAGCGCCGTTTTCATCGTCGCGGAACTGCCGGGTCATCGTCATGAGCTTCTTCATGTCAATTTCTCCCTTTGGAGGTTGGAACCCGACGAGACAGAGCAAGAGATGAAATCCATACCCAAGCATCCCCCGTCATCTCGATCCTAGGTCCCGAGAAAACGCAGAGTCAAACGAGATTAAGGGTTCCTTAACTTTCATGTACATGATTCGGCAAGAATATTACAGCCGTGAATTTTCACAACAGCTTGATTCCTTTCATTTTTCAAGCGCCTTAACCATTCGTTCACAATTTGGCCCTGGATGTGGCGAGAATGAGGAAGCATTAGCGACAGAGCATATTCCTTTATATCTAATGGCTTAGCTGCCTATGCCGGGCGGTTTTGTCCCGGGAAATTGGATGATCCCGGAAAGCGATACCAACGCTCGGATGAGAACCGGCAGCCACATCAAATAAGCGCGTTACTACAGCCCTCCGATCTTAACTATGTAGAAAGTATTGCAGGGAAGCCGGCCACTTGGGCGCTTGTGCCTCCCGTGGTTAACAGTTAGTTTCCGCTAAATAAGGAGCTACGGGGAGTATAGGCGATTATGCTGGGGCGGTTCATCAAAGGGCCAAGTGAGTCGAAGGTCGGGGCAAAAGCCGAACCGCTCGCAACGCTGGCTGTTGTTCCCGCACTCTCTCCGTCAGCTGAGATCGAAGCGCATGGTGACGATTTCCTGACGATCAAGGTTGAGTTGCATCGCCACCTGATCGACCGGTTCAACCTGACCGCACTTGAAAATGCCTCCAAGGATGAGATCTTGAATGAGATCCGTCCCATCGTGCGCGAGTTCGTACGAAATCGAACCGTGCCGCTGAATGCCCGCGAACTCGATCAACTGACCAGCGACACCGCCGACGAGATGCTGGGTCTCGGGCCGATCGAACCGCTGCTCAAGGACGATTCCATCACCGACATCATGATCAATACGCATGAGCGGGTCTTCATCGAGCGGCGCGGCATGATCGAGGAAACCTCGATCCGCTTCCGCGACGAGGCGCATCTATTGCGCGTCATCAACAAGATCGTGTCGAATATCGGCCGGCGTGTCGATGAATCGTCGCCGATGGTCGATGCCCGACTGGACGACGGTTCGCGCGTCAACATCGCGGTGCGGCCGGTCTCGGTCGACGGCCCTCTCGTGTCGATCCGCAAATTCTCCAAGAATCCCTATTCGCTCGAACGCCTGATGGCGTTCAATTCGATCCGGCCGCCGATGATCGAGTTGCTGCGGATCGCCGTCCAGGCGCGCAAGTCGATCCTGGTTTCGGGCGGCACCGGCAGCGGCAAGACCACCTTGCTCAATGCTCTGTCGAGCTACATTCCTTCGAAAGAGCGGCTGATCACCATTGAGGATGCGGCCGAGCTGCAACTGCAGCAGCCGCACGTCGGCCGGCTGGAGACGCGCCCGCCCAATGTCGAGGGGCGGGGCGAGGTGCGCCAGCGCGAATTGCTGAAGAACGCTCTGCGCATGAGGCCGGACCGCATCATCGTCGGCGAGGTTCGCGGCGAGGAAGCCTTCGACATGCTGCAGGCGATGAACACCGGCCATGAAGGCTCGATGACAACAATCCACGCCAACACGCCGCGCGATGCGATCTCGCGGCTGGAGCAGATGGTCGGTATGGCCGGCATGCCGATGAGCCACGATTCCATTCGGGCGCAGATTGCGTCGGCCATCGACATCATCGTCCAGACGCAGCGTCTGTCCGACGGCGGCAGGCGCGTGACGTCCATTTCGGAAATCACCGGCATGGAGGGCAATATCGTGCAGCTGCAGGAAATCTACCATTTCGTCAGGCGCGATGTTGCCGCGGATGGAGCAATCATAGGTGATTTCCGCGCCACCGGCGTGCGCCCACGCTTTGCGCCTGAGGCCGCCACACAGGGCCTTCATTTCGCCAAGGACGCCTTCAATCCGCAGGCGACTATGTAATGCCGACGGGACAGTCGCTCCTCTATTTCATCTACGTGGTTGCGGCCGCCTCCGTCATTCTTGCCGCCGAGGCCTTCTACCTTTCGCTGGCCAGCCGGCGCTCGCGCCGGGTTGCGGTCAATCATCGACTGCGCAGGCTTGCCGATGAATCGCCTGCGGAACAGACATTGCAAAGCCTGCTGCGCGAACGGGGCCTGACCGATTCAGGCGACTTCATCTCCGGCTTTGTCCGGCTGAACCGACTCTACACTCAATCCGGTATCACCGGAAATCCGATGACCTTCGCGGCTTGCTTCCTCCTCGCCGGCCTGGCGGTAGCGTTACTTCTTTGGGTTCTGATAGGTCTCTCGGCACTGGCGGCGCTCCTCGTCTTCCTAGCGGTGGGCTTTGTCCTGCCGCTTCTCGTCCTGCGTCGTGCCGGCAAAAAGCGAATCTTGAAATTCGCCAGGCAATTGCCCGACGCGCTCGACATGATCGTCCGTTCTCTCCGCGCCGGTCATCCGGCGACAGTTGCGATCGGCCTCGTTGGTCGCGAAATGGCTGACCCGCTCGGCACGGAGTTCGGCATCGTCGCCGACGAGATCACTTTCGGGCTCAGTATAGAGCAGGCGGTGCGAAAACTGTCGGAGCGGGTCGGCTTCGAGGGTTTGCATCTGCTGTCGGTATCGCTCTCGATTCAGGCCAAGACCGGCGGCAACCTCACCGAGATCCTCTCGAACCTCTCGTCCGTGCTGCGCGAAAGGCAGAAACTGAGATTGAAGATCAGGGCGCTTACGGCCGAGGGCCGCTTGTCCGCATGGATCCTGTCGCTGTTTCCTGTCGTCATGTTTGCGATTCTGATGCTCATCTCGCCCTCCTATTATGGCAAGGTTTGGGACAGCCCGTTGATCTTCCCGGTGTTCCTGTCGTTCGGGATATGGGCGCTGCTCGGCGACTACATCATGTACCGCATGGTCTCTTTCGATTTCTAGGAGCAACCTTGAGCCTGTTTTCGAACTTGAACGACCTGACCCTTCTCGTCTCCCTCACCGTTTTTGCGGCGGCGGTCGCGATGTTCCTGTTCGCCGCGCTGGTATTCCTGCCTGCGATGCAGACGCGCAGGCTGGTGACGGATAGTCTTGTCGGAGACGGGCGCGTGGATCGCCGCTCGATCCTGGGACAGGACCGTCTCGCCAGGGCCGCGGCGCAAAAGCCAGTAGAAGCCTACTTCAGGTCGATGGAGAAGGAGCGCAACGAGCCGGACGCCCTTGAGGCGAAGCTCTTTCGCGCCGGCTTTTATCACACGAGTGCCCCCCTTATCTACACGCTTTGCCGGCTAGGGGCCGTCGCCATAGGCTTTCTGCTTATGTATGCCCTCCTGTCGAAGGTATTGCCGCCGAAATTGCCAAGCTTTGTAGCTTTCGGCGGTGCGGGCCTGATCGCTCTCGGCTGCATCGTTATCCCAAGCATCATGCTCGACCGCTTTGAGAATGCTCAGAAGCAGCTCTATCGCCGCGCCTTCCCCGATTTCATGGACATGATGATCACTTGTGCCGATGCCGGCATGAGCCTTGAGGCGGCAGTCGAACGGGTCAGCCAGGAACTGGCGGGCACCCATAAATGGCTGGGCATCCAACTCTCGATCATGAATCTGCAACTGCGTGCCGGCAAGACGCTTCGCGAGGCGTTGCGCGAACTGGCCGACCGGATCGGCCTTGATGAGGCGAAGGCATTGGCAGTGCTGTTTCGGCAGTCTGAGGAACTCGGCACCAGCTTGACCGACGCGTTGCGCGTCTACAGCGCCGAGATGCGCGGCCAGCGGGTCCTGCAGGCGGAAGAGCGTGCCAACGCCTTGCCCGTCAAGATGATGATTCCGTTGGGCCTCTGCATCTTCCCGGTCGTGATGATGGTCATCATGTTGCCGGTGATCATCCGCATGAGGGGCATTTTCTTCTAGTTTGGTATATCATTTGCGCCTAATGTGAGTCGGGGAACCCCAGGGGACACATCTATGAAGAGGGTTATCGCGGCCGCGGCCTGTCTGCTCATGGCGGTGCTTGCCGGCTGCCAGACGGACGCCACCGACGGGGTCGTTCGCACCAACGAGCCGTCGAAAGGCGACATAACGTCTTTTGGCGATGCTTTCGACGGGCTGAAAACGGTCAGCGACGTCGAGTATTACGCCTCGGACCAGGCCGTTGCCGAAGCCAAGAACCAGTTCCGTGCCGAGAATTACGGCAATGCCGGCGCGCTGTTCTTCAAGGCGACGCAACTGGCGCCCAATGATGGTAACGCCTGGATGGGGCTGGCCGCCTGCACCGACCGGATCCACCGCTTCGACCTTTCCGACAAGGCCTATGCCAGGGCCTTCAGGCTGGTTGGCGCGACGCCCGAATATTACAACAATGTCGGCTATTCCTACCTGCTGCGCGGTAAGCTGCAGGATGCCCGCTCGAACTTCCTCAAGGCTTACGAACTGGCGCCCAACGACCCGACCGTCGCCAACAATCTGAAGCTTTTGTCGTCAAGCGTGCAGAACGTCGAGCGCTAGCATGCTGCTCGTCGAAGCCCTGCTGCTGAAGGCGCTCGCAATCCCCCTGCTGGCCAGGATTGCCTGGCTCGACTTCACCACCCAGAGGATTTCCAATCGCGACGTGCTGCTGCTGCTCTGCCTGGGCGCTGGGGGCCTGCTGTTGCTGTCGCTCCAATCCGGCTCGTGGTGGGACATGGGACTGAGCGCCGGTGCAGGGCTTCTGTTGTTCGTCGCGTTCTTGCCCTTCTGGGTCTTGCGCAAGATCGGCGCCGGCGATGTCAAGCTGATAGCAGTCGTGCCCTTCTTGATCAGCGGCAGCGCTCTCGCGGTGTTTTCGGTGCTGCTGCTGGTTTTCGCACTGGCCACCGCGGCGATCGTGAAAAACCCCTTCCTGCTGCCCGCGGGTGCTTTTCGGCTCATCGTCCAGCATCTGGACCGCAAAGGCGTGGTGCCGTTCGGCGTCCCGATCTCACTGGCCGCGATCTGTACGCTGGCGTTCCTGATCTACAGGAGTTTGATGGTCGCGAGCAGTTCTGGGATCCTCAATCAGCTCAACTGACCTCGACAACTCGCGCGGCTGAATTTGTCGCGCGGGAGACTGACGGAGCATCAAACGAAACCCGCCGATGCGGCGGGTCATTGGCGCAAGTCTGCACCATAGCCAAAAATGTACCATAGCTGAGTGCAGGGAGTCAAGAAAAAATTCCTATCGGGAAACGCTGCCTTCGTCGCGGCGCTCCGTTCAGTCCCGCAGCAGATCGAACATCAGCTTGAAGAAGCGGTCCGCGTCGACCTCATATGCGATGCGGGCATTGTCCGTTTCGCCGCGCTCGCCCCAGTAATCGGCGATGGTCGCGCCGAAGGCGTAGGTGCCGGACAGATCGACGCCGATATGGGCGGGGCGCGTGCGCACCAATGTCGGGTCGATGGCCAGCGCCAGCGCCAAGGGATCGTGCATGGCGCCGCCAACGCCCATCGAGTTGCGGTGCAGCTTCTCGTAGAACAGCAGCCAGTCGTTGACGAGCCGGCCGAGCGGCGTGTCGATGGTGGCCAGTTCGGCATATTGCGGCGCTTCGATCAGCACCTGCATGGTGACGTCGAGGCCGACCATCAGGATCGGCACGCCGCTGTCCAGAACGATCTTCAGCGCTTCGGGGTCGCAGAACGCATTGAACTCGGTCGGCGTGATGATCTCGCTCTTGCGGTAGAACACGCCGCCCATCCAGATCAGCTCCTTGATCTTGGGCAGTACGTCGCGATGCTTGAGGATCATCAGGCCGATATTGCTGAGCGGGCCGGTGGCAACGACCAGGATCGGCTCGGGCGCCGCGCGCAGCCTGTCGGCCAGGAAATCGACGGCATGCCGGTCGACCGGCTTGATCGTCGCCTGCGGCAGGTAGGGCGAGCCCTCGAGGCCGCTCGGGCCATCGGCGGTGCCGAGCACCAGCGGGCGCGCCAGCGGACGGTGACAGCCCTGCGCGACAGGCACGTCGCCGGCGCCGATATACTCCAGGATGCGCAAGGCATTGGCGGTCGTCTTCTCGACCTCCGCATTGCCGCAGGTCGTGGTGACGCCGAGTAGCTCGATGGCCGGCGAGCGATGCGCCATGACCAGCGCGATGGCGTCGTCGTGGCCGGGGTCGCAGTCGAACAGGATAGGAGTTGGCTTGGTCATCATGTCGTCTTTCACGCCGCCCGCTCGTAGCGCGCTATGGTTTTCTTGAAGCCGTCGAGGAAACGCCGGCCGTCCAGGCCGGTGCAGATGCGGGTGGTTTTGGGCCCGCCGCCGGGCAGCAATTGCCGGCCGCGATAGGCGACGGTCTGGCCGCGCGCCAGCCTGCCGTCGAGCACGACGTCGGCGAACAGCGGCTCGGTCATCGTCGCCAGGCCAGGATCGAAAGCCAGCGCCACGGTGATCACGTCGTCCATCGGGAACCCGACGAGGTCGAAGAATTCGCGCCAGATGTCGATGTAGATCGGGAAGCTGTCGGCGATCATCTCCAGGACGGGATTGTCCCTCGCGACGGCCTGCATGTCGGCGATGTCGTCGCGTGTCAGCATCGAATCGGCGACGCGGTTGTCCTCGCAGATGTCGAGCGGCACGAGGATCTTCTCGACATCGGCGTTGAGCACGATGCGCGAAGCCTCCGGATCGGCCCAGATGTTGTACTCCGACAAAGGCGTGATGTTGCCCGGCGTCTGGAAATTGCCGCCGAGCACGATCAGCCGCTTCAGTGCACCGGTCAATCCCGGCTCCTGCAACAGCGCCATCGCCGCGTTGGTCAGCGGGCCGGTCGTCACCAGCGTGATCTCGCCCGGATTGGCCATGACCGTGCCGATGATGAAATCGACCGCATGTCCCGTCGTGGCCTGCCGCACCGGCGTCGGCGCCGGCGGGTTGAACTTCTTCAGGCGATCGCCGAAACGGGCGACAAGCCGTTTTTCGAAATGCACCGGCGCCTCCATGTCGGCCTTGGCGTTGCCGACGATCGGCCGCCACGCGCCGGCGTGAACCGGGATATCGTCACGCCCGGCGAGCGTCAGCGTGTTGAGGACGACGTTGGTGACTTGCTCGATCGGGCCGGCCGCACCGGTCACGGTGGTCACGCCTTCCAGCCGCAGCTTCGGATCGACCGCCGCAAACAGCACGGCGAGAATATCGTCGCCGGCCGAATCCACGTCGAGGATTATGCGTTCCATAGAGGCTTCCTTCACTGGGGATTTTTGCCGCCGGGCTCGGCGTTCTTGTCTACCGACAGCAGTTTGCGCATCGTTACCAGCGTCTCCGCGATGACCCTTGGACGCGCCCGGTAGGACAGCGCGAACAATGCGATCAGCGCGACGACATAGGGGACGGTGAGAACCAGGTAGGACGGATAGCCGAACGTCTGCAGGCGCAGCGAAAAGGCATCGGCGAAGCCGAACAGCAGGCAACCGGCCAGCACCTTCAGCGGATCGCCGTTGGAAAAGATCAGGATCGCCACCGCCATGAAACCACGGCCCGACGACATGTTTTCGGTGAACATGGTGATGTAGCCGAGTGACAAATGAGCGCCGGCGAGGCCCGCCAGCAATCCGCAAAGCAGCGATGCGATGTAGCGGACGCGGGTGATCGAGATGCCAAGCGCCTCGGCGGCTTCCGGCTTTTCGCCGACGACGCGGATATAGAGGCCGAGCCGCGTGCGGTTGTAGCACAGAACCAGCAGCGGCACGGCGATGAAGGCGGCATAGACGAGCGGCGTGAAGCCGGAGATCAGCGGCGCCCATGAGCCGAGAAGGTCGCGCGCGCCGGGCAGCTGGACTTTCGGCAGGCCGACGATGCCGTGACCGACGATCGAACCGCGTGTGCCGAAGATCGCTTTCATCAGCGAGATCGTCATGCCGCCGGCCAGGATGTTGAGCGCCAGCCCGACGACCACTTCATTGGCCTTGAAGCTCACCACCAGGACAGCAAAAACCAGGGCGAAGACGAGCGCCGCCGCGACGCCGCAGGCGACGCCCGCGAGTGCGGACCCTGTCCAGATCGAACCAAGGACGGCGAAGAAGGCGCCGACCAGCATCTGCCCCTCGAGGCCGATGTTGAAGATGCCGGCCTTGGTGGTGAACGAGCCGCCAAGCGCGACCAGGAGGATGGGCGCGGTGGTGCGAAGCGTCGCCGCGATCAGCGCGACGTTGATGAGCTTGTCTAGAATTTCCATCGCCGCTCCCCTGCCTGGCTGTCGCCGCGCTTTCTGACCAGGACCTGGGCCGAGACGCTGAGGATGATCAGCGCCTGGATCACGGTGATGATCTCGCGCGACGCGCTGGTATCGACCTCGAGCAGCAGCGATCCGTTGCGCAGGGCGCCGAAGAACAGTGCGGTGAAGATGGTGGCGACCGGCGAGCCGTTGGCAAGCAGGGCGGCGATCAGCCCGTCGAAGCCGAAACCGGGAGCAAATCCTTCCATGAAACGGTGATGGACGCCGAGCGTCTCGACACCACCGGCCAGCCCGCCGACGGCTCCTGAAAGGAGCAGGACCAGGAAACCCTGCCGTTTCACGTCGACGCCGCCATATTCGGCGAATTTCGGCGCCGAACCGACCATCGTGACGCCGTAACCCCATTTGGTGTAGCGGAACACAAGGGCCGCGCCGACCGCCAGCACCAGGCCAATGACCAGGCCCCAGTTCAACCGCGAGAAGCTGAAGATCTCCGGCAGATAGGATGTCGCCAGGATCGGCGGCGTCTCCGACCAGCCGCCCGGCCGCTTGAACAGGAAGATGGTGAAATAGGACGTCAGCAGCACCGCCACGTAATTCGACAGGATCGTCGAGACGACCTCGTTGGTGTTGTAGCGGGCGCGGAAGTAGGCGGGGATGGCGACCCAGGCCGCGCCTGCCACGACCGCCAGCGCCAGTGCTGCCAGCGTGTGAATGCCCGCGGGCAGGGGCATGGCAAAGCCGACCCACGCGGCGGCGAAGCCGCCGAGGAACAGCTGGCCCTCGATGCCGACGTTGAACATGCCGCCGCGCAAGCCGATGCAGGCAGCGACACCGCAGATCAGGATCGGCGTCGTCTGCAGCAAGGTTCCGGCGATCTTCTCCTGATCGCCGAAGGCGCCGCGCAACAGTGTCATGAACACCCGCACCGGGCTTTCGCCGACCATGAGGATAATGATCGCGCCCATCACCAGTGCCACGCCGATGGCGATGACCTGGCCGGAAACGGCACGCAAATGGTCTTTCATGATGCGGTCTCCGCAGCGAACTCCGGCGCGGCCACGCCTGCCATCATCATGCCGATGCGCTCCTCGTCGGCATCATCGCCGGCGACCTCACCCATGATCCGCCCGTTGAACATCACCAGGATGCGGTCGGCAAGGGCGGCCAGTTCGTCGAGCTGCACGGAAATCAGCAGGATCGCGCGGCCAGCGGCGCGCTGTCGCATGATCTCGTCATGAATGGCCTCCTGGGCGCCGATGTCGACGCCGCGCGTCGGCTGGTCGATCAGCAGGAAATCGGCGCCATTGGTGAATTCGCGTGCCAGAACGACCTTCTGGATGTTTCCGCCCGAAAGTCGCTTGACCGCATCGCTCGGTCCCCGCGCACGAATGTCGAAGCTCTTGATCAGCGTTTCGGCGCTTTGATTTATGGCATTCCAGTTGAGTATGCCGCCGCGGCTCCATGGTGCGCGATGCTGGCGGCCCATCAGGGTGTTGGCCGCTATCGAAGCGTTGCGATCGACCCCGCGCACCATGCGGTCGCCTGGAACATGGGCGAGGCCTGCCTGGCGGATCGCGGCGGGGGAGAGAGCGGTGAGATTCTGGCCCTTCAGCCACGCCCCGCCATGGCTTGCCGGCCGCAAGCCCGAAAGCACTTCCGCCAGCTCCGTCTGTCCATTGCCGGCCACACCCGCGATCCCCACCACTTCGCCGGAGCGGACCGTGAAACTGGCATCGCGAAGGGCCGGCAGCAGGCGATCGTCGCGCGCCCACAGATCCTTTACTTCGAGGACCACGTCGCCGTGCAGCGACGCGCGCGGCCGGCGGTCGAAGCTGACCTCTCGGCCGACCATCATGTGCACCAACTCGTCCTTGCTGAGCTCGGCCGTCGGCCGGGTCGCCACCTTCTTGCCGTTGCGCAGCACCGTCACCGTGTCAGACACTTCCATCACTTCTTCCAGGTGATGCGAAATGAAGATCACCGTCATGCCTTCGGCCACGAAGCTGCGCAGCGTCTGGAACAGCTCACGGCTCTCCTGCGGCGTCAGCACCGCGGTCGGTTCATCGAGGATGATGGTGCGCGCGCCGCGCACCAGGACCTTCAGGATTTCGATGCGTTGTTCTATGCCGACCGAGAGCAGCCCGACGCGCTCGGTCGGATCGACTTGCAGGCCGAAGCGCTTCGACAGGTCACGCGTGCGCGTAATTTGTGCGGCGTGGTCGATCAGCCCATGGCGACGGATTTCCATACCGAGAAAGACGTTGTCGGCAACCGAGAGCGAGGGAACCAGCTTGAAATGCTGGTGAACCATGCCGAGGCCGGCCTTTATCGCCACGGACGGGTCGGCGATCACGATCTCTTCACCGTTCAGCCGGATCGAGCCTTCGTCCGGTTGCAAGAGGCCGAACAGGATGTTCATCAGCGTCGTCTTGCCGGCACCGTTCTCGCCGATGATGGCGTGGATCTCGCCGCGGCGGACCGCAAGGTCGATGCCGTCATTGGCGACGAATGCGCCAAAACGCTTGGTGATGCCAGTCAACTCGACGGCCATCGCGGCATTGCTGTGGAGGGTCGGCGACCCCGGCGTGTTCGACAACGTGGCTCTCGCAGATTGGACATGATCCGCCGCGGCAAGCCGCGGCGGATCAGTGTAGCGCTTTCTTGGGAGGGAGGCGCTGTTGTTGGCTTACTTCGCCTTGGCGATCACGATCTTGCCGTCGACGATGCCTTTTTTTATCTCATCGAGCTTGGCGGTCATCTCTGCCGGGATCTTGGCGGCGACGTCATCGCAGACCTTGACCTCGACACCGCCCGAGGCAAGGTCGAAAGTGCGGGTGCCGGCGGTGATCTTGCGGCCCTCGACCTCGTCCTTGATCAGCGTATAGACGGCGATGTCGCCGCGCTTCAGCATGCTGGCGAGCACATTTCCCGGCGCCGAGCCGCACATGTCGATGTCGACGCCGATCGAATATTTGTCGACCGCGGCACTTGCCTGCATCACGCCTTCACCCGTCGGGCCGGCGACGTTATAGACAATGTCGGAGCCTTGGCCGTAAAGCGCCTGGGCAAGCTCGCTGCCCTTGGCCGGATCGTCGAAGGTGCCGGCGAAGACGGAGTTCACCTTGACGTCGGGCGCGGCATATTTGGCGCCTTGCTCGTAGCCGCCCAGGAAGTTGCGGATCACCGGGATATCGCGGCCGCCGACAAAGCCGATCGCCTTGCCGTCGCCGATCTTGTCGAAGGCGGTGCCCTTGGCTTCGATCATGCCGGCAAGCGCGCCGGCGACGAAGGATCCCTGCTCCTCGGCGAAATTGGCGTAGATCATCTTGGGGTTGTCGAGGACGCCATCGATGAACACGAAGCGCTGGTCAGGATATTCGGCGCTGACCTTTTGCAGCGAGTCCACCAGTTCCCAGCCCATCACGAAGATGAGGTCGTACTGTTTGCCCTTGGCAAGATTCTCGAACTGCTGCTGGTAGTCGAGCGCGCGATTGCCGGTGTCGACCAGCTTGAGGTCGATGCCGAAATCGGTCTTGGCCTTGTTGAGGCCGTTGACGATCGAAACGCCAAAACCCTGTGCAAAATATCCCGAGATGGCGGCCACGGAAACCTTGTTCTGTGCGGCGGCCGGTCCGAACGAAATGGCAAGCATCGTGCCGGCCAGAAATAAACTCTTGAGCGCCCTTTTCATGTCATTCCCCTTCAGCTTTTTTCAGCTTTTGAAGCCACGCTTTGACCATCCCCCATGTATCGCCGGGACAATGGCGATTTCGTTGATGGTCATATGAGTTTAGGAGCGGCTTAACAGGCTGTCAATCGTCATCCGATTCAGTTTTCTTGGCTCCTCGCCCTCTTGCTCGACGTCTGCGCTTGACAAATGTCAATGGGCATAATTGTTGATACTCTAACGAGTTTTTATGAACGACGGGATGAAGGAAGCGAACAATGCCGGCTGTGGTGGTCAGGAAATTTCTGGTTCAGGTCGAAGAGATATTCCATGAGGGCGGACCCCACGCGGCACGCCCGCTCAAGCGAGGCGCGGTCGTCGCGGTCATCGCCAACCCTTTTGCCGGACGTTATGTCGAAGAGATCACCGGCTTCATGGAAGACCTGAAGCCGCTCGGTCTCGATATGGCTCGGCGCCTGATCGACACCATTGGTGAAGGCGGCCAGGCCATCGAAGGTTACGGCAAGGGTGCCATCGTCGGTGCCGCCGGCGAGCTTGAACATGGCGCGCTCTGGCACAATCCGGGCGGCTACGCGATGCGCGAACTGCTCGGCAATGCCAAGGCGATCGTGCCTTCGACCAAGAAGGTCGGCGGCCCCGGAACGCGCATCGATATCCCGATCACGCACATAAACGCCTCCTATGTGCGCAGCCATTTCGATGCGATCGAGATCGGCATTGCCGATGCGCCGCGCGGCGACGAAATGGCAGTCATTCTGGCGATGACCACCGGCGCACGCGTCCATGCACGGGTCGGCGGCCTTGCCGCCGCCGACATCAAGGGCGAGGACGGATTGCGATGAACCCGGAAATCCGCCGTATCATCACCATCGTCGAGGAAACCCGGATCGAAGGCGGGCGCCCCGTCGATCCGCCGACGCGGCGTGCCGCAGCCGTCGCGGTGATCCGCAATCCCTATGCGGGCACTTACGTAGAGGACCTGTCGGCGCTGAGCGCCATCGGCGAAGTGTTGGGCGAAATCTTGCCCAGGCGCGCCGTTGCTGCTCTGGGCATTGCCGGCGACTTGGTCGAGAGCTTCGGCAAGGCGGCCGCCGTCGGCGCCGATGGCGAGCTCGAACATGCCGCCGCCATCCTTCATCCAAAGCTCGGTGCCCCGTTCCGCGATGTGCTTGGCAGGGGTGCCGCGCTCATTCCTTCATCGAAGAAGCGCGGCGGCCTCGGCGTGCCGCTCGACATTCCGCTCGGTCACAAGGATGCTGCGCGGGTGCGCAGCCATTTCGACGGCATGGAGGTTCGTGTTCCCGACGCACCGCGTGCTGACGAGATCGTCGTCGCTATCGCAGTCACCGATTCCGGCAGGCCGCACCCGCGCGTCGGCGGGCTGACCAAGGACAAGATTGTCGGGATTGACGGCGTCGGCTGACCGTCAGGCAGCCAGGACTTCCGGCACCCGGAGCGCCGGCGGGGTGTTGCGGCTCCGGCCGGTCCGCACCACGCCGTCGATGACGACCATTCCAATGCCTGGAAGATTGCCGAGCGCCACGCTGTCGAGCAGCCCGTCGCCGGCGCCGCCGATCGCCTGATCCATGAAGATCAGGTCGGCGGCGCGACCGACCTCGATGATGCCGCGATCATCCAGTCCGCGCACGCGCGCCGTGTTGCCGCTGGCAAGACAGAACGCCAGTTCCGGCGCAATACCGCCCAGCGAAGCCAGCATGGTCAGGGTTCGCAGGATGCCGAGCGGCTGCACGCCGGATCCGGCCGGGCTGTCGGTGCCGAGGATGACGCGCGAAAGTTCGCCGCGCTGCCTTGCCAGGTCGAGCACGAACAGTCCGGTGCGCAAATTGCCGTTATGGACGATTTCAAGCGCCCTCGAGCCCTTCTCGCAGATCTGTCGTATTTCCGCTTCGGGCAGGGCCGTTGGCCCGCCATTGACGTGGGCGACGATGTCGGCGTCGACCTCCAGCACGACATCCGCGCCGATGCGGCCGGAGCCGGGCAGGGATGGACCGCCCGTGTGGGTCATTGAGGTCATGCCGTATTTGCGCGCCCAGGCGATCATCTGCCGGCCGGTCGGCCCGTCCTTGACGCCGCCAAGCCCGACCTCGCCGACAAGCGTCACGCCGGCCTCGGCGAGACTGCGGAAGTCTTCCTCGGTAAGGCCGGGTTCCAGGATCGGTGCGCCGGCCAGGATTTTCATGCCGTTCGGACGGAAGTTGGAGAAGGTGCGTTGGGCAGCGATCGCCAGCGCCTTCAGCCCGACAAGGTCGCGCGGTCGGCCCGGCGTGTGGACTTCCCCCGCCGAGATGATGGTGGTGACGCCGCCATGCACGGTCGAATCCATCCAGCCGATCTGGTTCTGCCGAGGCGTCCAGTCGCCGGCCACCGGATGGGCGTGGTTGTCGATGAGACCCGGCGCGACCGCGCAACCCATCGCATCGATGATCGCCGCCGCGCTGCCGCCATCAATGTCGCCTGCCTTGCCGATGTCGGTGATGCGTCCATCGCTCACGACGATGGTGTCGGCGCCGATGATTGGTTGTGCGAGATCGCCGCTCAGCATGAGACCGATATTGCGGACGACGAGCGTGTTGGCAGACGACTGGAGGTCGGACGACATCGGTTCTCACTTTTGCTGTTATGGAAAAAAGGATTGGACGCGCTTATTTGCCGCCGTCGCCATTCGATGGGTCGTCGTCGTTGATGCGCTGGAGCAGGCGAAGCAGCGTCGCCTGCTCAGCCGGTGAGAGCGGCGACAGGAACCGCCGACCGACCTCGACGCTGCGTTCGAGCCGCTCCAGCGTATAGTCGGTCCCTTTGCTGGTCAGCGCGATCATCGTCAGGCGTTGGTCGGTTTCGGAGGCGCTGCGCGTGATCAGCCCGTGTTTGAGCAGTTTGCGCATGACGATGCTGATGGTCGACGGGTCCATCGCTGTCAGGCGGCCGAGATGGTTCTGCGAAACTTCGCCATGCTTGAGGATCGTGGCGAGCGCCGCGAACTGGGTTGGCGAAAGATCTTCGCCGGCCATGACCTGCTGGAAGCGCAGCGTCGCGCGCTGATGCGCCCGGCGGATGACGTGCGCCGGGTGGCGGTCCAGTTCGTAGCCGGTTTCGGCATATTGCTGCAGCATTTGCTCGCGGCTCAGGGGTGCATCGCCGCTCGGCGTTTTCAGCGTCGCGCCTTTTTTGGATTGCGGTTTCTTTTCAGTCGTCACACCCGACTCCTATCGCCGCTATCTCGGATGTCGCCGGTTGGAAAAAGCTCAAGCCGCGACCTCCGCTGGGTGAAGCGACGTCCCGTCGCGGAGGGCTGCGACGACATCAGCCGAATTGCTGACCACGCCGAAATGCGTCGCTATGTCGTAGAGCGAACTTTCCTGCTCGCGCGGCCCCGTCGCCGCGCAGCAATCGCTGGGCACCACCACCTCATAACCCTGGAAAAAGGCGTCATGGACGGTCGAGCGCACACAGATGTTGGTGACCACGCCGAAGATGACCAGCTGATCGGTCTGCATGTCTTTCAGCGTCAGATCGAGGTCGGTTTGAAAGAAGGCCGAGTAGCGCCGCTTGATCACATGGATCTCATCGTCGCGGGCGCCGAGATCCTCGATGATCTCCGGCCCCCAGCTTCCGTCCAGGCAATGCGGTGTGCGCTTCAGCCATTCGCGCTCGCGTCGCATGCCCGGCCGGTGGCTGTCATGGACCCAGATCACCGGCACGCCGGCGGCGCGCGCCGCCTCGATCACGGCCAGCTGCGGCGCGACCAGCGTCTCGTACCCAGGCAGGACCATGGCCCCGCCGGGCTTGCAGAACTCATTGACCATATCGATAACGACAACGGCTGCACGGCGTGGATCGAGGCGCACCGCGTCATCGTGCCGATGTGAGGAAAAACTGTCCACGGGCATGGCGAGCTCCTTTGACCGATCGTTGATACTCATACAAAAAACCTTGACGGATGCCAAGTCAATCCCGTTCGACGCAAAGCGTGCTGGTCGGCCTTGTGCACCGCGCTCCGACAAGCGTATGCGCTATTTGTCCATCGCGAAATGGCCTTGACAATGCTTGTCAGGCATGTGCTCGATTTGTATGACCATCAATGATATTCAAGCCGCTGAATTGCGGAGCCGAGGCCGAGATATGAAAACCATCGTCACCGGAGCCAGTGGTCTGCTTGGCCGCCATGTGGCCGAGGCTCTGGTTGCGGCCGGCCACGATGTGCTTGGTGTCGATGCCGTGATGCCGGGTGAGGTCGCATGGCGCCACGCAACCGCCGATTTGACCGATCTGGGATCGACGCTGCAGCTGGTGCGCGATTGCGATGCCGTGGTGCATGTCGCGGCCATTCCGCGACCGACCGGCCGGGCCGGCGGCGAGGTGTTCAAGACCAACGTCGCGACCGCCTACAATGTGGTCGAGGCAGCTGTCATGGCCGGCGCCAGGCGCTTCATCTATGCCTCGTCCTTCAGCGTTTTCGGCTATCCCTTTTTCGAGAAACCTGTGCGACCGCCCTATCTGCCGGTCGACCTGAACCATCCGGTGCGCGCGCAAGACCCGTACGGCCTGTCGAAATGGCTGGGCGAGGAAATCGTCGACGCGGCGGTGCGCCGCGGGGCCTTTTCGGCGGTCAGTGTCCGCATGCCGTGGATCCAGACGCCGGGTTCTTTTTTCGAGGGCGTCGGGCCGCGCCGCGCTACTGCCGACAGTGCCCGCGACCTGTGGGCCTATCTCGACGCGCGCGACGCCGGGCAGGGCTTCCTGCGGGCGCTTGAATGGCAAGGCGACGGCCACCTGCGCGTCCTCCTGAGCGCCGCCGACACCTTCATGGAAGAGGAAACCGAAGCGCTCGTGCGCCGGGTCTATCCTGATGTCGCCCTATCGCGGCCGATCGTCGGCTTCGGCGCTGTTCTCGACACGGTCCATGCGCGCGAAACGATCGGCTTCGAGCCAAGCCATTCGTGGCGTTCCTATCCGAAGCCGGAGGCCGGACAATGAAACGGTTCGACAAACAGAATGTTCTCGTCACCGGTGGTGCCGGCGCGATCGGCAGCGCAGCGGTGCGGCGTTTCCTTGACGAAGGCGCGCGGGTCGCCATTGTCGACCGCAATGGCGCGGCGGCGCAGCAACTGGCTCGCTCACTGGGTGAAAACGCCATTGCCATGGAAGCCGACGTCACCGATGAAGCAGATGTGCGGCGTGCCGTCGCAACGACCGTCGAGACGTTCGGCGGCCTCGACGTGGTGTTCAACAATGCCGGCATTTCCGGCGTCGTCGCTCCCGTTCACGACCTGCCGGTCGAGGATTGGGATACGACCATCCGCATCAATCTGCGCGGCATCTTCCTCGTTCTGCAGGCCTCGCTTCGGGCGATGATCAAGGCCGGGACCGGTGGCTCGATCGTCAACATGGGCTCGTCCATGGCCGGTTGGGACGTCCTTTCGGGCGGTGCCGGCTATGTCGCTTCCAAACACGGCGTGGTCGGCCTGACGCGGGTCGCGGCGCTCGATGCCGCGCCCTACGGCATACGCGTCAATGCCATCTGCCCCGGCGTGATCGAGACGACGCTTGGCGTGCCGGCTTCCGGCGACGGCGAATTCAAGAGCAGCGTCCAGCATTTCGCCGACCGCATTCCGTTGCGCCGCATCGGCCAGCCGGACGATGTCGCGGCCGCTGTGGCGTTCCTGGCCTCCGACGAGGCGAGGCACGTCACAGGCGTGGATTGGCTGATCGACGGCGGCCAGACCTTGCAGAGCTGGGCCAACGCGCCGGCGGGCGGCGCGTTTCCGAAATTTCGCTAGAGCTGCTTTGGCGGCATTGCCCGGATGATCCGGACGGCGAGATCGAGATCGGCGAGCCCGCCCGAAAACGGCGTGCGCGGCTTCGCATGGATGCAATCGGCGAAATGCAGCCACTCGCGATTGGACTTGGCCTGTTCGGCGTGGCCCATGCGCTGCTCAATTCGCTTGGGCATTGATCTGTCAAGAAGGTCGGGCGACCCAATTGTCGGATGCTGGCTGCTCCCGGTAACGGACAAGCCCCAATCATGAGCTACTTCACGCCGATGCCGGCGGTCAGGCCGCCATCGATCTTGTAGTCCGCGCCAGTGCAGAAGCCGGCCTTCGACGAACACAGGAAAGCGATGAGTTCCGCCACCTCCTCCGGCTCGCCGATGCGCCCGATGGGGTGCGCTTCGCCGAAGCGTTTGTAGGCGGCTTCGACATCGGCGTCCGTGCCGTTCTCGCCGCGCGCGGCCTTCTCCAGGATCGGGGTGCGGATCGAACCGGGGCTGACGGAATTGACCCGGATGCCGGAGCGCGCATGGTCGAGGGCCAGGGCACGCGTCAGCGTGTGGATGGCGCCCTTGGTGGTGGCATAGGCGGCGACGTTTTGCTGGCAGGCAAAGCCCTGCACCGAAGCGACGTTGACGATGGCGCCGCCGCCCCTTCGGACCATTTCCGGGATACCGAAATGCGCTGTCAGATAGATCGACCCGACATTGACCGACATCGCCTTGTTCCAGGTCTCGAAATCGGTGCTGGTCACGGTTCCATACGGATGCACCGCCGCCGAATTGACGATGATGTCGAGGCCGCCGAACCGCTCCACGCCGACTGCTACCGCGTCGCGAACCTGATCGGGCACCGAGACATCGGCGCCTATGACCAACGCGCTGGTTCCGGAGCTTTCCAGTTCCGCTTTCAGCGCCGCGTTGGCCGCGCGGTCGATGCCGCAGGCGACGATCGCAGCGCCCCCTGCAGCGAGGCGTCTGGCGGTTGCGAGGCCAATCCCGGTCGTCCCCGTCACCAAGGCAACCTTGCCGTCGAAATCCTTCATTGGGAAAACTCCTTCATTCGCTGTCTGAGACCGTTCCTAGTTTGACACCCATTGTGGTCCAACAATAGGTTGCCGTTCTCTCGCAGAAGGAAGCGGCAATGGAACAGTGCTGGCGCTGGTATGGACCGAACGACCCGGTAACGCTCGATCATGTCAGGCAGGCCGGTGCGACCGGCGTGGTGAGCGCCTTGCACGATATCTATGACGGGCGTGCCTGGCCGCTCGAGAGCATTCTGGAGCGCAAGCGTGTCATCGAGGCCGCCGGCCTGACATGGTCGGTGGTCGAGAGCATTCCAGTCCACAACTCCTTCAAGATCGGCGCGCCGGAACGCGAGCGCTACGCCGGCTATTATCGCGACTCAATCCGCGCGCTCGCCAAGGCCGGCATCGCGACGGTCTGCTACAATTTCATGCCGGTGGTCGACTGGACCCGTACGGATCTGGCCTATCGGCTGCCGACGACGGGCTATGCGCTACGTTTCGATGCGATCGATTTCGCGGCCTACGACCTGTTCGTGCTGAAGCGCAGCAATGCCGAGGCCAGCTACAGTGCCGCCCGCATCGCCGAGGCGGAAGCGCGGCTGAAGGAATTGAGCAGCGAGGCGATCGACAGGATCGAGCGCAACCTGATCGCCGGCCTGCCGGCGACCGAGCGCAGCTATGACAGGGACAGTTTTCGCGAGGCCCTGGCGGACTACGATGCGATCGGGCCGAAGCAATTGCGCGACAACCTTGCCTGGTTCCTGCGCGAGATCATTCCGGTGGCCGAAGAGGAGGGGGTGCGCATGTGCATCCATCCCGACGACCCGCCCTTCTCGCTCTATGGCCTGCCACGCATCGTCTCGACCGCCGAGGATGCGCGTTTCATCCTCAACGCCGTCGATAGCCCCGCCAACGGCCTGACGTTCTGCACCGGCTCTTATGGCACGCGCGCCGACAACGACATTGTCGCCATGGTCAAGGAGTTCGCTGGCCGCATCCATTTCGCCCATCTGCGCAACATCACCATCGAGGATGACGGCTCGTTCCATGAGGCAGAGCATCTCGAGGGCGGCACCGACATGGCCCATGTCATCCTCGCTTTGATGCAGGAAGAGACGCGGCGCCGGAAGGAGGGCCGCGCCGACTGGCGCATTCCGATGCGCCCAGACCATGGCCATCTGCTCGCCGACGACATCGGCAAGACCAGGATCAATCCCGGCTATTCGCTGATCGGCCGGCTGAAAGGCCTCGCGGAGCTGCGTGGCATCATGCGCGCCATCGAGCGGTTCGAGCTGGCTTGAAGGCCTGCCGTCGGTCGGCTGGCGGGATTTACAGGCGATCACGCGCGGTTCCGCTTCCGCTGTGACTTATACGATGTCGCACTGGAAAGTGCGGCCCACGACGTGACGGGTAAAGCACGTGTCGGGAAATTATTTGCCGGCAGTTCACAATATGCAGCGCTGACGTTCTTCCATTCGGGCCGGATTGGACTTCCTGTTGCTTTGATCGGCACGCCTTACGTGTCACTTTGAGATGCATTCATGCTCGAAGCTCTTGCCGGTGGTCGCTTCTACTTCTCCTAAGCCAAGGCAGAGAAAAGAAGGAACCTGACCATGCCCAGAATTGTGCCGGTGCTTGATCTGAGCCGTCTCGAACAAGGTGCGTCCGAGCATCGCACCTTTCTCCTGGACCTGCGCACGGCGGCTCGGGACGTCGGCTTCTTCTACCTCAGCGGCCACGGAATTTCGGCCTTGGAGATCGACGACGTGCTTGATGCATCGCGCCGGTTCTTCGCGCTGCCGGAGGCCGACAAGCTGGCGATCGAAATGGTCAAATCCCAGCAATTTCGCGGCTACACTCGCGCCGGCGGCGAACTGACCAAGGGCGCCGCCGACTGGCGTGAGCAGCTCGACATCGGCGTCGAGCGCCAGCCCATAGCGCAAGGGCCTGGAATTGCGCCCTGGACACGGCTGCAAGGGCCGAACCAATGGCCGTCGGCACTGCCGGAACTCAAGCCGGCGCTGCTTGCCTGGCAGGCCAAGGCGACTGCGGTGGCGATCCGGCTGCTGAAAGCCTTCGCGCTGTCGCTCGATCAGCCCGAGGACGCTTTTGATTCGATCTACCGGGACTTGCCCAACCATCGCATGAAGATCGTGCGTTATCCCGGCCGTGACGCGACAGAAGGCGACCAGGGCGTCGGCGCGCACAAGGATGGCGGTTTCCTGACCCTGCTGCTGCAGGACGACAACAAGGGGCTGCAGGTCGAATATGACGGGAGCTGGGTGAATGTGGATCCGCTGCCTGGAACGCTGGTCGTCAACATCGGCGAACTGCTCGAACTGGCATCGAATGGATATCTGCGGGCCACCGTGCACCGCGTCGTGACGCCGCCTGCCGGCGTCGAGCGGATTTCGGTTCCCTTTTTCTTCAGCGCGCGGCTCGATGCGACCATACCGCTGCTCAGTCTGCCTGAAGAACTGGCGGCCGAAGCACGCGGACCGGCGAGCGATCCGGACAATCCACTGTTTCGAGACGTTGGCACCAATGTGCTTAAAAGCCGCCTTCGGTCGCATCCCGACGTTGCAAGCCGCCACTATGCCGATCTGCTCGAGACCGGAACGCCTGGTTCGTGAGGTCAGCGGCGCACGGATTTTTGCTGTTTCATATTTTTTTGGAATACTATTCGTCGCCAAGGCTTCGAAATACGCCCAAAAAGGCAAAATCGTTCGGCGGTTTCCTCCCATTCCGCTGGACGGTGTTCCCCTCTGAAGGTTTTGACCTTCTTTTGGCCGGGCCGCATTCGAGCCCGGCCATTTTTTGTCCCGAGATCGGGCCCAAAACTGACATGCTGCAAAAGCCTGATGTGACGAAACAGAATACCTTCCCGAGCCGGGCGTACTGTCCGATCCTGAGGTAAGGATTCGAGCACTGTGCTCGACCGTATCGATCGGTCGGAACGACTTTCATGACACAAAAACAATTGCACCTCGGCGCCTTCATGCGCCCCGTCAGCCTGCACACCGGCGCCTGGCGCTATCCGGGTGCCTATGCCGACGCCAATTTCAATTTCTCGCATCTGAAGCGTTTCGCCCAGACCCTGGAGGCGGCGAAGTTCGACGCCTTCTTCATGGCCGACCATCTGGCGGTTCTCAACATGCCGATCGAGGCGCTGCGGCGCAGTCACACGGTCACCTCGTTCGAGCCGTTCACGCTTTTGTCGGCGCTCGCCGCCGTCACCGAGCACATCGGGCTGGTCGCCACCGCCTTTCTGTTCACCACATCATGAAGGAGGCGACGTCCGCATCCGAGACCTTGCCGGCATTCACGTCGGCGATCGCCTGGTCGACGATTGCCACGCCCTCCGCCACCTCGTCCTGGGTCAGCGTCAGCGGCGGCATGAACTCCAGCACATTCGCCTTCAGCCCGACATAGGTGAAGGCCGCACCCAGCTCATAGCCGCGATAGATGATCTTGGCCGTGGTCGTCGCCGCAACCGGTTCACGTGTCGCACGGTCCTTGACCAGGTCGACGCCGATGGCAAGGCCGCGCCCGCGCACGTCACCGATGATCTCATGCCTGGCGGCAAGGTCTCGCAGCGCGTCGGAAAACAGCACGCCGATCCGCGCCGAGCGCTCGACCAGGCCGTCCGTCTCGATCGTCTTCAGCACCGCGTTGCCGGCCGATGTCGCCACCGGGTTGCCTGCGGTCGTCTGCAGCGCGAAGGCCGGCGCATGGTCCATGATCTCCTTAGGGCCGATCACTGCCGACAACGGCAAGCCACCGCCGATCCCTTTGCCGAAGACGACGAGGTCCGGCGTCAGTCCTTCATGCTGGAAGCAGTGCATCATGCCGCTGCGGGCGAGCCCGACCTTGACCTCGTCGACGACAATCTTGATGCCGTGCTTGCGGCAACGCTCCTGCAATGCCTTGAGAAAGCCGGGCGGCGGCACGATCAGTCCGCCGTCCGACATCAACGGCTCGATGAACACCGCCGCGACCTGATGCGGCGGGCAGGTGGTCTCGAACTGGTAGTCGAGCAGCGCAAGCACGTCCTCGCTGCTGAAATTCGGGCGGTACGGATCGGGATAGGGCAACAGAAGCACGCCTGGTCGGGGCAGTGTGTGGGTCATGGCGGTATGGCCGCTGATGCCCATCGAGCCGGAGAGATTGCCGTGATAGGAGCCGATGAACGAGATGAAGCGCGAACGGCCGGTGGCCGCCTGCAGCACGCGCACCGCGCAGTCATTGGCGTCGGACCCGGAGTGGCCGAACCAGACACGCCGCTCGCCTTCTCCGGGCGCGATTGCCAGCAGCCGCTCCGCCAGCGATACGGCGGGCTCGTTGGGGTAGAGCAGCAGGCTGGCTCCGGCCATGTCGCGGACCGACGTCTCGACTGCTTCGACAAGAGCCGGATGGCCGTAGCCGAGCACCGCCGGACCGGCCGATCCCGATAGGTCGAGCAAGGAGCGGCCGCCTTCCTCGATCAGCCGGTTGCCGCGGCCGCCGATGACGCTGAGCGGCGAGAAACGCAGCTTGCCGATCCGGGCGATGGTCGCGGCGTCGCGCTCGCGCAGGCTTAGTTTGCTCACGACACGGTTTCCGTCTCGAGTGCAGGCAGTGCCGCCGCCAGCCGGTCCGCCCATTCCTCGATGCCGGACCGTGTCGACAAAAGGTCCTGCCGGATCTCGACGAGGACGGCGGCGATGCCGCGATCGTCGCCATGGATGGGCACGGCGTAGTCGGCGTCGCGGCTGATCACATAGGGCACGTTGGCCGCGACATTGAGCCCGGCGTCGGTGCGCAGGCCCGAAAGGATTGCTTCGGCGAGACCGCTTGCATGGTCATGCAGCACGCCGGCATGCCAGGGCCTGCTGACACCGAGGAAGACCGGCGTGAAGGAATGGATCGTCACGATCCGTGTCTGCCGGCCTGCCTGTGCCCGGCCATCGAGATGGGCGGTCACCCGGTCATGAAACGGCGAAAAGATGATCTCGGCACGCCGGGTCCGCTCCGTCGCGTCGATGCCGACATTGCCGGGAATGTCGGTGTCTTCCGACAGCACCGGAATGCTGCCTTGGCTATGAAGCGGCCGGTTCAGGTCGATCAGCAGCCGCGAATAACCGCTGAGGAAGGCCGGAGCATCGAGCTTAGACGACAGCAAGCGGGTCACTTCGGCGGCGCCGATATCCCAGGCGATGTGGCGCTGCAGATGGTGGGCATCGAGGCCGAGCTGCCGATATTCGGCTGGCATGTGGTTGGACGCATGCTCGCACAACAGCACGATATCGGAACGGCCGTGCTCGTTGAGGACCTCGACGGCCTCGGGCCAATCTTTTTCGGTCTGTGCGGTCATCAATAGAGCGTCCGGTAGAGATCGCAGATGGAGGCCGGATCGAGACCGGCAAGACGCTCGGCTTCATGTTGCTTGAGGCCGACGAAGGTTTCGATGAAGACAGGCGCGAACCATCCTGTCACGGTGCCGTCGGCCAGCAACGCATCCAGTGCCGTGGGCAGGGTTTCGGGCAGGCGCACCAGACCGAGACTTGCCCGCTCCGCCTCGCTCATCAGTGTCGGGTCGCCGGTGACCAAAGGTGGCGACGGCAGGCCCGCCTTCAGCCCTTCCAGCCCGGCGCGGATGATCGCCGCCAGCGACAGATAGGGATTGCCGGTGGCATCCGCCGCCCGGTATTCGATGTTGTATTGCCGCGCCGGATCGCGTCCGCCCATCGTCACGGTCGGACAGATGCGCAAGGATGCCTCGCGGTCGCGGTCGGCAAGCCAGGTGTAGGACGAGCTCCAGCTGTGCGGCTTCAGCCGGTAGTAAGACGACACGCTCGACGCCGTCATGGCGGTGATGCCAGGCAGATGACGCAGCACGCCGGCGCAGAAGGCGCCGGCTTTGGCGGAAAGGCCGCCGGATTGCGCCGGATCGTAAGTCACCGGCTTGCCGGCCTCGTCAACGAAGCTGAAATGGATATGGACGCCGTTGCCGACGGCATTCGGCGCTGTCTTGGGGGCGAAGCTCGCACGCCAGCCGGCATTGCGCGCCAACTCGCGCGTGATTTCGCGGATGGCGACGGCGCGGTCGGCCGCCGTCAGCGCGTCCGCCGGTTCGTGCGTCACCTCGAACTGCTCGTCGCCGAATTCGGCGATGACCACTTCGGGCGCGACGCCGGCTTCCTCGAGCGCCGCCATCAAATTGGGCGCAAACGGGTCGGCGCGGCGCAGTGCGGCGAAAGACATCGAATGTGCCGGTGCGAAGCCGCCATTGGCAACATTGAATTCATGCTCGAAGGCGGCGATGACTGACAGGCCGGTTGCGGCTTTCAAATCGGCCAACGCGTCTTTGAGCATCGTGCGGGTGCAGCCGAGCCACGGGCTGCCGTCGAGCTCGACGATGTCGCCGGCAACCATGTCGAATGGCGTCGCCGATCCGGTGCGTGTCGTGCGAAAGCGCGCCTTGAGATCGGGGATCAGCCGCAGGTCGCCCGACGAGCCCCAGGGGTTGGGATCGACGATCGAGTTGAACGGCGTCAGCGACAGATTGGCCTGCAGCCAGCCGACGCCGGTCGTGGCGGTCTTCTGCAACTTGCTTTCAGCAACGAAACGGCCCCGCGTGACGGCGGAGAGATCCGTGGTGACGACGGCAACCAGAGGCTCGACAGTCGATGTCATGCCGGTTTTCCCAAAGCGTTGAAGCGGTCGACGACCGTGTCGGTGTCGGCCACCCAGCAGTAGCCGCCGAAGGCCTTGAGCGCGATGTCGTGCCGTTCCTGGGTGATGGTGGCGCAGGCATCCGATACGCAGGTGACAAGATAGCCGCGGTCGGCGCCGTCGCGCACCGCCATGTCGACGCATTGATCGGTCAGCACGCCGACCACGACGAGATAGCGGATGCCGAGGTTCTTGAGGAGATAGTCGGCATTGGTCGAATTAAAGATGCCCGACGACGTCTTCGGCAGCATGATCTCGTCGCCAACCGGCGCCAGCGATGCCACCGGCAGTCCCTCGGGGAGGCTGGGGGCAACATGGATCGGTGTCAGCTTGTGGTCGAGCGAGCGGTCACGGCCGTCTTCGGTCAGACTCTGGATGATGGTGTGCAGCACCTCGACCCCATTGGCCCGCGCCGCCGCCAGCAAGCGCTCCTGGTTGGGGATCGTCCGCGAGGATGTCTGCCGATAGAAATAATGATCGGGGCCGCGCTCCGGATGCGACGGATCGGCGCCCGGCTCCAGCCAGATGCGCTGCATGTCGACGAGCAGCAGTGCCGTTTCGCCGGCACGGAAGGCTTCGTCTCGCTTGGGTAGGGCCTGGGTCATGCTTTGTCGTCCTGCTTTGCTGATTTGGGTCCCGGCGTCTTGCGGGGGCCGGGTGTCTTGCGCGCGCCGTTCTCTTGCGGGTCGCTGTCGAGTGTCACGGCATTGGCATGCCGAACTTTTTCGAGTCGCTCGATGCGGGCGCGGCCCTCGTCGCCCAGCGTCGAAACGATATGGGCGACCAGCGCTTCCATCTGTGCGATCGCCGGCGCCAGCGTGTCGTAGGGCGAGGCGACTTCGAGCGGGCTGACGATGGTGACTTCGGCGAGATCCGATATCGGCGACAGCCATTGGTCGGTGAACAGGACGATGCGAACATCGAGCGCCGCCGCCTGTCTTGCATAGGCCATCACATCGAGCTGGTAGCGGCGATAGTCGAAGACGACGAGCACGTCGCGGCGGCCGAGGTCGGCCAGCGTGTCGAAGGTCTGCGGAGAGAGCACGCCGAGATCGCGAACCCCGGAGCGAAACTGCACGAGATAGCCGGCCAACATGCCGGCGATGTGACGGCTGAACCGGCCGCCAACCATGACAATCTCCCCCTTGACCTCCATCAGCAGGCGGGCCGCCCGCTCGTATGTCTGGACGGGGGTCGCGGCGGTGGCTTTCTGCAAGGCCGTGGTGACGCTATCAAGGTAGGCCAGCACGGCGCTGTCGTTGGAACCGCTCTGCCGCTTGGCCTCCATCATCAGCAGCGGCGAGTGCAGTCTTGCCTCGACTTCGGCCAGAAGCTTCGCCTGGAAATCCGGAAACCCGTCATAGCCGAGCTTGACGACCAGCCTCACCACGGTCGGATCGCTGACGCCAGCGCGCCGGGCGAGCGAAGAGGCGGTGCCGAGGCCGGAGGTCGGATAGTCCGTCAACAGCAGCCGGACGATCTTCTCCTCCGACGGCGTCAGCGTGAGATCCCCGCGCATCAGAACATCGCGTATCGCCATCGGCCTCCCCGGAAATCCGTGTTCTCTTGTTCTGTCGGGTTTATTACAGAGATTTAAATCTCGGTCAAGAATGAAGAGATGTTGACATTGCGTGGTCGCCGGCCCTACCTTGTCGGAAAGCAGCCAAGAGACTGTGGGGAACAGCCATGCGAAATGGAAGCGACGTCATCGTCGTCGGTGCGGGTATTGTCGGATCGAGCGCCGCCTATCATCTGGCCAAGGCCGGTGTGAAGGTCACGCTGGTCGAGCAGACCCATCCCGCCGGCGGCCCGTCGGGCAAATCGTCGGCGCTGCTGCACGCCTTCTACCTGATGCCGGAACTGTCACAGCTTTCCATCCGTGGCCGCGAGATACTGGTGTCGCTGCCGGAAATCGCTGGCGAAGGGTCCTTTGTCACCGAAATCGGCATGATGTGGGTCTGCGGCAACGACAACAAGGTGAGTTGGACGGCGGCAGCCGAACGCATCCGCGGCGAGGGCGCGCGCATCGAGACATTGTCGCCGCGGGCCTTTGCCGACGCGGCACCGGGCTTTGCGCTGGACAATGTCGCGCTGGCGCTGTGGGAACCCGAATATGGCTATGCCGATGCCTTCGGCGCCACCAATGCCATCGCCCGTGCCGCCCGCGCCAGTGGTGCCAGGATCATGCAGAACACGTTGGTCGAGAGCCTCCAGCGGCAGGGCGACCGCATCACCGGCGTCACCTTGACCGATGGAACGATGCTGGAGGCCGATACGGTCGTCCTGGCCGCCGGGCCATGGACGCGCCGGCTGCTGGCGACGGTCGGCCTCGATCTGCCGCTGCATGTCGAGCGCCATCCGATGGCCGTGCTCGACGCCGCCGGCAAGGCAAGGCAGGTCATGCCTTTCGCCTGGTGCGACGACATTTCCTGCAACTATGCACGACCCGACAATGACGGCGTCATCCTGGCCGGCACCTGGGCCGGCGGCGGCACCGGCCTGCGCCACGAACATGCGGGCCGTCCGCGCTTTGTCGAAAATCCCGACACCTACATGGAAGGTGTCGAAGAGCAGGAATCGGTCGAGATCCTGGAGACCTTCGCTACCCGAGTGCCGGCCATGGCCGAACTTGGCATCCGGCCCGGCTATGCCGGTCTCTACGATATGAGCCCCGACGATCTGCCGGTTATCGGACCCATGCCTGGGGTTGAAGGGTTGGTCGTTTCGGCGGGGTCGTCCGGCCACGGCTTCAAGACCGGGCCGGCCGTCGGCGAGGCGGTGGCCAGGCTGGTCACCGAAGGCGCGCAACCGATCCTGGCGCCGTTTTCGCCCAGCCGTTTGAAGGCCGCGTGATGGCGTCGGTGACGATCAGCGAGAGCAAGCTCCGCGGCTTCATGCCGGCCGCGTTTCGCAACGCCACGGCCGATGCCTTGTGCATGGTGGCAGTGCTGCTGCTGGTGGCGCTTGCCGCCTTCATCTTCGGCGGCGCCGCCATGCAACGCGTCGTCACCTATGCCGCGATCATGCTGACGGCGGTGCTCGGCCTGCAGATATTCTCCGGCAACAGCGGCATCGTCTCGTTCGGCCAGGCGGCCTTTGTCGGCCTCGGCGCCTATGCGACCGGCATTCTCACCATGCCGACCGCACTGCAGCGAACGGCGCTGCGCGAGCTGCCGCAATTCCTCGCCGGCCATCAACTGTCCTTCCTCGCGGCGCTGGCCGTCGTCCTGGCTCTGGCGGTTGTCGTCGGCCTGCTGACCGGTACGCCGCTGCTCAGGCTTTCCGGATCGAGCGCCTCGATCGCCACGCTTGCCATGCTGATCATCGTTTACACCCTGCTGGTCGCCGGGCGCGAGATCACCCGCGGCAGCCAACCCTTTTACGGTGTGCCGCGCGAGGTCGGGCTATGGACCGCCGCCTCCGTCGCTTCGTTGGCTTTGGTGGCGGCGAGGCTGTTTCGCGAAACCTCCTTCGGCCTTGCTGCCCGCGCCGCCGCCAATGACGAGCGCGGTGCGGCCGCCGTCGGCGTCGACCAGCGCACGGCGCGTCTGGCCGCCTGGGTGGCGGGCGTCGTCGCCGCCATGGCCGCCGGCGCCATGATGGCGCAATTCCTTGGCGCGTTTTCGCCGCGCGATTTCTATTTCGACCTAGGCTTCACCATGCTTGCCATGCTGATCGTCGGCGGCATGACCTCGTCGCTCGGCGCTTTCGCCGGCGTCATCGTCACCATCGTTTTGGTCGAAGTGGTGCGCCGCTTCGAAGGCGGCGGCGAAGTGCTCGGCCTGCATCTGCCTGTGCTGTTCGGCTTGACCCAGGGCGTGCTCGCCATTGCCATGATCCTGGTCATCTGGCGACGCCCGACCGGTCTGTTCGGCGAACGCGAGCTCAATCTTTTGCGCCGGCCCGGACGCCAGGCCGTGACGGCTCCGGCGGCACCTCCGCAACATGTCGAGAGTGACCGGCTAATCGCCGAGCACCTGTCGCGCCGCTATGCCGGCGTCGTCGCCGTCGACGACGTCAGCCTGAATTTCCAGACCGACAGCATCACCGGCATCATCGGCCCCAACGGCGCCGGCAAGACGACGCTGCTCAACATGCTGGCCGGCGATGTCCAGCCAAGTGCCGGCACCGTGTCGGTGGGTGGCGTGGTCCGGCAGGCTTCGGCCTTCCGCTTCGCCCGCTCCGGCGTTGCCCGCACCTTCCAGAACATCCGCGTTTTCCCGCACATGACGGTGCTCGAAAATGTCGTCGTCGCCGCACGCCAGGTGGAACCTGATCTTGGCCATGCCGAGGCTGCGGCAATGGGCGAGCTTGCGCGCATGGGGCTGGAGAGATTCGCCGATCAGCCGGCCGCCAGGCTCGCCTATGGCCAGCGCCGCCGGCTCGAAGTGGCGCGCGCCCTGGCGTTGAAGCCGCGCTTCCTGCTGCTCGACGAGCCGGCCGCCGGCATGAACGCCGTCGAGACCGCCGAACTGGTCTCCATCCTGTCGACGGTTCGCATGGAGCGCCGCATCGGCGTGGTGCTGATCGAGCACGACATGCGGCTGGTGATGAAGCTGTGCGAACGCATCGTCGTCATCGATCATGGCCGCGTCATCGCCGACGGCACGCCGAGCGATGTCCAGAAAACCCCCGCTGTCATCGCCGCCTATCTCGGCAGCCGCACGGCGCGTGCCAAGACCGCAACGCCTGTAGACCAGACCGCATGACCCGCAATGACAGCCAACCATAAGAAAATCCAGAAGGAGAACCGACATGCCAAGCCTCTATCGCCTCCATCGCGCCGCTCTGTGCGCGGCCGTGTTCGGCCTCGCCGCCATTTCGACGGCCCGCGCCGAGGAGATCATCATCGGTGCCGCGACCGCGCAGACCGGCGGCCTTGCTCCCTACGACCAGCCGGCACTCGCCGGCCTGCGCATGTCGCTCGACGAGCTCAACGCCAAGGGCGGGCTCGGCGGCAAATACACCGTCAAGCTGCTGATCAAGGACACCCGCTCCGACACCGCGCAGACCGCCACCGTCGCCCAGGAGCTGATCGATGCCGGCGCCAAGATCATGATCACGCCGTGCGATGCCGATCCCTCGATTTCCGCCGGCCAGCTGACCCAGCCGCTCGGCATTCCGACCCTGACGCTGTGCGGCTCGGCTCCGGTGCTCACCGGCGCGGTCGGCGACGTCATGTTCGGCACCTATCCGGCCGACAATGTGCAAGCGACGGCGGTCGCTGACTTCGCCGTCTCCGAAGGCAAGAAGAAGGTGTTCCTGCTGACTTCGCCGGATTCCACCTACACCGCCAATCTGCCGGAATATTTCGGCAAGGTGTTCGAGAAGAAGGGCGGCGCCATTGTCGGTCGCGGCACCTTCAGCATGGGCCAGCCCGATTTTTCCGCCGAGATCACCAACATCAAGGGCCTGGCCGATAAGCCGGACCTGATCATGACGGCCGCCTATGAGCCGGATTTCCCGGCCTTCATCCAGCAATTGCGCGGCGCCGGCGTCATCATCCCGGTCTATGGCGCCGATGCTATCGGCACGCCGACCATCAAGGCGCTCGGCAAACTGGTCGACGGCGTCGTCTACACCGCGGCCGGCTATGCCGAGCCGGGCAGCAAGCTCGAGGCCTTCAACGCCGCCTTCACCAAATATGCCGGCCACGCACCGGAATCGACCTATGAGGTCAATGGCTACGAGATCGGCCTGATCCTCGACCAGGCGGTCAAGACGGCCGGTTCCGACGATCCGAAGGCGATCCGCGACGCCATCGCCGGCCTCAAGGATTTCGAAGGCATCACCGGCAAGATCACCTATGCCGGCACCGACCGCATGCCGCTGCGGCCAGTGGCGCTGATGCGCTATGAGGGCGGCGAGGGCAAGCATGTCGAGACCCTGATCCCTGAAGCCGCCGACGTTCCCGCACCGTGATGTCATGCTGAGCGTTGAAGCCCTGAAAATCCGGTACGGCGAAGTCGAGGCGGTGCGACGCGTCGACCTCACCGTCGACAGCGGCGAGATCATCGCGCTGGTCGGCGCCAACGGTGCCGGCAAGAGCTCGACGCTCGGTGCCGTCGCCGGGCTGGTGCCGGCGGCGTCCGGCAAGGTGATCTTCGACGGTGCCGACATCACCGGTCTGGCGCCGGAGGCGATCGCCCGCAATGGCGTCGCGCTGGTGCCGGAAGGCCGCCGTATCTTCGCCAGCCTGACGGTGGCCGACAATCTGCGTCTCGGCGGCGCGGTGCATCAGCCGGCGGCCGAGGCGCGGCTGCGCGAGGAGGAGATGCTGGAGCTGTTCCCGATCCTGCGCCGCTACCACCGCGTCAAGGGCGGCAATCTGTCGGGCGGCGAACAGCAGATGCTGGCCATCGCCCGCGCGCTGATGGGCAAGCCGCGCATGATCCTGCTCGACGAGCCGTCGCTCGGCCTTGCCCCGCAACTGATCGACACCGTCTTCGACCTGATCGCCGAACTGCGCCGCAAGGGCCTGACCATCCTTCTGGTCGAACAGAATGTGGCGCTGGCGCTCGAGATAGCCGACCGCGCCGTCGTGCTCGCCAATGGCGAGGTGGTGCTGTCGGGCACGGCAAAAGAACTCGCCTCCTCGGACCTCGTCCGCCAGGCCTATCTGGGAGCTTGAGAAGCATGATCGCGCAGCAGATCATCAATGCGGTGAGCCTCGGCGGCGTCTATGCGCTGCTGGCGCTCGGGCTGGCGATCGTCTTTTCCATCGTCGGCCTCATCAACTTCGCCCATGGCGAGCTGATGACGCTGTCGGGCTATGCGCTCCTGGCCTCGCTGGTGCTTGGCTTTCCCTTCCCGGTGGCGGTGCTTGTCGCCGTGTCCTGCGGCGCGCTCGCCGCTGTCGCCATGGAGCGCATCGCGTTTAGGCCGATGCGTGGGGCCAGCGTCACCAGCCTGCTGTTGACCAGCTTTGCTGTCTCCAGCCTGCTGAAGGTCGTCTTCCAGAACGGCATCTCGGCGCGGCCGCAGGCTGTCGCCATGCCCCGCTGGATGACCGGCGCCTTCTCTTTCGGCGATTTCACCATCGGCGTTGGTCCCAGCATCTCCATCGTCTTCTCGGCACTGGCGCTGATTGCACTGGAAGTCTTCCTGCGCCGCTCAGTGACAGGCACGGCGATGCGCGCCGCGGCGGAAGATTTCGACGTCGTGCGCCTGATGGGCATTCCGGCCAGCCGCATCATCGCCACCGCCTTCCTGCTCTCCGGCCTGCTCGCCGGGCTGGCGGCCATGCTGTGGGTGGCGCAGCGCGCCTCGGTCGATCCGCTGATGGGCTTCACGCCGGTGCTGAAGGCGTTCATCGCCGCCGTCGTCGGCGGGCTCGGCAGCTTGCCCGGTGCTGTCGCCGGCGGCTTCCTGCTCGGCATCATCGAGGTGCTGTTGCAAGCGACATTGCCGGGAGCGATCGCGCCCTATCGCGACGCCATTGTGCTGTCGGGTGTCATCGCCGTGCTGCTGGTTCGCCCGCAAGGCCTGATCCCGGCGGTCCGCGCCCAACGAAGCTGATCTATGTACAGCAAGCCTGAATTTGCGCCGCTGTCGCGCGACGAGGTGTTCGGCCTGATCGAAGACGCGGCCTTCGCGACGGTGGTGACAGCGGGACCGCAGGGCCTTGTCGTCTCGCATCTGCCCTTCGTGCTCGATCGCATGCGCGGTGAAAACGGAACGCTGGTCTCGCATCTCGCCAAGGCTAATCCGCACAGCGCGCTGATTGCCGAGGGCAGGGAGACGGTGGCTATCTTCCATGGCCCGCATGGCTACATCTCGCCGTCCTGGTATCCACGCAACCCGGTGCGCGACAGCGCGCCGACCTGGAACTTTGCCGTCGTGCATTGCCATGGGCATCCGGTTCCGCTCGACGATCACGCCACCGCAAAACATCTCTTGCAGCTTGTCGACATGCTGGAAAAGGATCGCGACGATCGCTGGCGCATGCGCGAGCTGGGGCCAGGCGGCATGGAACGGCGCATACCTGGTATCATAGGGTTTGACCTGCCGATCGGGCGGCTCGAAGCCAAGTTCAAGATGGGGCAGGATGAGCGCCTCTGCGACACAGGCGGAGCCATCAGGGTGCTGGAGCAAGCTGATCCGGCGCTGGCAACGATGATGAAGGCGCACAACGCGCATTGCCAGGACTGATCGCCTGCATGCGGCAAGGACAAGAAAAAATGATTCCCAATCTCAACATCGTTCCCTTCGTCAGCGTCGATCATATGATGAAGCTGGTGCTGAAGATCGGCGTCGAGTGCTTCCTCGTCGAACTCGCCGGTTACATCGAGGATGATTTCCGCCGCTGGGACCTGTTCGACAAGACACCGCGCGTCGCCTCGCACAGCGCCGAGGGTGTCATCGAACTGATGCCGACCAGCGACGGCGAGGTCTACGGCTTCAAATATGTCAACGGCCACCCCAAGAACATGCGCGAGGGCCGCCAGACGGTGACGGCTTTCGGCATGCTCGCCGATGTCCACAATGGCTACCCGGTGCTGTTGTCGGAGATGACCATCCTGACCGCGCTGCGCACGGCGGCGATGTCGGCTCTGGCTGCCAAACACCTTGCGCCGGCCGGCTCCAGCTGCATGGCGCTGATCGGCAACGGCGCCCAGGCCGAATTCCAGGCGGTGGCCTTCAAGGCGCTGCTCGGCGTCGACAGGCTGAGGCTTTACGACATCGACCGCTCGGCCACCGAAAAATGCATGCGCAATCTCGCCGGTCTCGGCTTTGACATGGTGGCCTGCGGCACCGCGCAGGAGGCGGTCGAAGGGGCTGACATCATCACCACCGTCACCGCCGACAAGCAGTACGCCACCATTCTCACCGACAACATGGTCGGCTCCGGCGTGCACATCAACGCGGTCGGCGGCGACTGTCCAGGGAAAACCGAACTGCACCGCGACATCCTGCTGCGTTCCGACATCTTCGTCGAATATCCGCCGCAGACCCGTATCGAGGGCGAGATCCAGCAGCTTGCACCGGATCATGAGGTGACCGAGCTGTGGCAAGTGATGTCAGGCGCCGTGCAAGGCCGGCGCGATCCCACCCAGATCACGCTGTTCGATTCGGTCGGCTTCGCCATCGAGGATTTTTCGGCGCTGCGCTATGTCAGGGATCAGCTGAAGTCGACCGGCCTCTACCAGGAACTCGACATGCTGGCCGACCCCGACGAGCCGCGCGACCTGTTCGGGATGCTGCTGCGGGCGGCTCAAAATGGTTGAGGCATAACCGGGTTATTTCAGCCAGCCGAACCCCACATGGCATCCGGCACCACCACCAGCTTGCCGACGAAATCCTTGGCGATGAAATCCGCTTGCGCATGGTGGAAATCGGAGAGCTTGTAGACGCCACCGACCAGCGGCCGGATTTTCTTCGCTTCGACGTATCCGACGATGCGGCGGAAATCGGCGCGTGTGCCCTGGCTCGAGCCATGCAGCTGCAACTGCTTCAGATACATGGTCCTGAGGTCGAGCTGCACGACCGGACCGGCGATCGCGCCGGCGGTGGTGTAGCGGCCCTCGGGCCTGAGAATACGCAACAGGTCATTGAAGATAGCGCCGCCGACGAGGTCGGCCACCACGTCGATCGGCTGACCGCCGGTCGCCTCGTTCACGGCTTGCGGCAGGTCGGCAACGCCACGGGTGATGACAGCCTCGGCGCCGATGTCGCGCACCGCCTGCTCCTTGCCCTTGCCGACGACAGCATAGGGAATGGCGCCGCGCGCTCGCGCCAATTGCACGATGCCCGAACCGACGCCGCCCGAGGCGCCGGTAACCAGCACGCGCTCGCCGGCCTTGAGCGCGGCGCGCTCCAGCATCTGCTCGCCGGTGAGATAGGCGCAGCAGAAGGTGGCGAGTTCGACGTCGGTCAGCTCGGTATCGACGACATGAGCATTCTCGGCCGGCACGGCCTGATATTCGGCGTAGCCGCCATCGCGACCATGGCCCATATAGTCGATGTCGGCGAGTGAATCGTCGTCGCGATTGTAGATCGAGAAATCGACCATCACCCGTTCGCCGATACGGTCCGGCGACACACCTTCGCCGACGGCGGCGACGGTGCCGACAGTGTCGGTGCCCTGGATGCGGGGGAAGCTCAGAGTATTGCCCTGGCGCCGCCATGTCGACACGGCAGCCGCATCCTCTTCCGTGCCATAGGCGCCCTGGCGCACCCAGACATCGGTGTTGTTCATCCCGCAGGCGCTGACCTTGACCAGCACTTCACCAGGAGCAGGCGCGGGCACTTTCACATCCTTGCGGTAGACGAGTTTTTCCGGTCCGCCGTGCCCTGTGAGCAGCACGGCGGCCATGGTGGCGGGGAGAGTTCTGGTCATGGCATTCATAGTCGATCTCAGAGATTGGCAAACACGCTCTTCACCGCATCGGCGGTCTTCGAAACGACGATGTCGGCTTCTTCGCGGGTCAGGCAGAGCGGCGGCGCGAAGCCCAGAATGTCGCCCTGCGGCATGGCGCGGCCGATGACACCGCTTGCGGCAAGCGCCGTCGCCACCTGCGGTCCGATCTTGAGCGAAGCGTTGAAGAACACCCGGTCGTCCTTGTCGGCAACGAATTCGACCGCCGCCAGCATGCCGTCGCCGCGCACGTCGCCGACATTCCTGTGGCCGCCGACTGCCTTGGCCAGCTCGGCGCGGAAATAGGCGCCGGTCTCGCGGGCATTTGTCACCAGGTCCATCTCGTCGATCAGTTCGAGATTGGCGACGCCGGCGGCGACGCAGATCGGATGCGCCGAATAGGTCCAGCCATGGCCGAGCGAACCGAGCTTGTCGGAACCGTCAACCAGCACCTGCCACATCTTGTCGGCGACGATGACGCCCGACAGCGGCGCATAGGCCGAGGTCAGGCCCTTGGCGATGGTGATCAGGTCCGGCTTGATGCCGTAATGGTCGGAGCCGAACATGGTTCCCAGCCGGCCGAAGCCCGTCACCACTTCGTCGGCGACCAGCAGCACATCATACTTCTTCAGCACCGCCTGGATCTTTTCCCAATAGAAGGCGGGCGGCGGCACGATGCCGCCGGTGCCGAGGATCGGCTCGCCGATGAAGGCGGCGACGGTTTCCGGACCCTCGGCCAGGATCATCTCCTCGAGCTTGTCGGCGCAATGCTGCGAAAACTGTTCCTCGCTCATCGAGCGGTCGGCGCGGCGGAAGTAATAGGGCGCTTCGGTATGCAGGATCGGCGCGCGCGGCAGGTCGAAGGCGTTGTGGAACAGGTCGAGCCCGGTCAGCGAACCGGTCATCACGCCCGAGCCGTGATAGCCGCGCCAGCGCGAAATGATCTTCTTCTTCTCCGGCCGGCCGAGCACATTGTTGTAGTACCATATCAGCTTGATGTTGGTTTCGTTGGCATCCGAACCGGAGAGGCCGAAATAGACCCGCGACATGCCTTGCGGCGCGCGGTCGATGATCATCTTGGCAAGCGTGATCGAGGCCTCGGTGCCGTGGCCGACATAGGCGTGGTAGTAGGCGAGGTTCTTCGCCTGGGTGGCGATGGCGTCAGCGATCTTCTGCCGGCCGTAGCCGACATTGACGCAATAGAGGCCGGCGAAGGCGTCGAGGCTCTTCCTGCCATTGTTGTCCCAGACAGTGACGCCTTCGCCGCCGGCCATGATGCGGGTCGGGCTCTCGCCGCGCGCATGCGTGCCCATATGGGTCGAGGGATGGAAGAAGTGGTCGCGATCCCAGGCGGCGAGTTCGTTGGACTGGTCGAGCATTCTTTTGACTCCTTGAAAGGTCCGGGTGGGGTCTAGGCCACATCCAGGCAGAGATACTTGATGTCAGTAAAGGCTTCGAGCCCGTGGCGCGAGCCTTCGCGCCCAATGCCGGATTGCTTGACGCCGCCGAACGGGATCGGGGCGCCGGTGATCTTGACGCGGTTGATGGCGACCATGCCGTAGTCGAGCGCGCGGCCCATGCGCTGCTGGCGGGCGCCGTTCTCGGTCACGACATAGGCGACGAGGCCATATTCGGTGGCGTTGGCGCGGGCAATCACTTCATCCTCGCTGTCGAAAGGCGTTACGGCGGCCACCGGACCAAACGTCTCCTCGCGCATGATCAGTGCTTCGTCGGTGACATCGGCCAGCAACGTCGGCTGGTAGAACAGGGGGCCAGCCTGATGTCGCTTGCCGCCGGTGAGGCAGCGCGCGCCATGGGTCAGCGCGTCTGCGACCTGCTCCTCCACCTTCTTGATGGCGCGCTCATGCATCAGCGGCCCGATGTCGATCTTCTCGGCCAGGCCATTGCCGGTCCGCAGCGTCTCGATGCGCTTGGCGAAGGCGGCGCAGAACCGATCGTAGATCGGACGCTGGACATAGATGCGGTTGGCGGCGAGGCAGTCCTGGCCCGACGTCGCGAACTTGGCGTCGATGGCAATGCCCACCGCTTTGTCCAGATCGGCATCGGCAAAGACGATCAGCGGCGCGTGGCCGCCTAGCTCCATCACCAGCCGCTTCATGGTCGGCGCACTTTGCGCGGCGATCAGCCTGCCGATCTCGGTCGAGCCGGTAAAACTCATGGCGCGGACGCGCGGATCTTCGCACATCCGGCCGACAATCGTCGAAGCCTTGCCGGTGACGATGTTGAAGACGCCGGCGGGCAGGCCGGCGCGTTCGCCGAGTTCGGCCAGCGCCAGCGCCGACAGCGGTGTTTCCGAGGACGGATGCGCAACGATGGTGCAGCCGGCGGCAAGGGCGGCGGCTGCCTTGCGGGTCAGCATCGCCGACGGAAAATTCCACGGCGTGACGACACCGACGACCCCGAGCGGCTCACGCCGCACCATCATCTCGGCGTTCGGCAGATGGCTGGTGACGCTCTCGGCGTTCAGGCGTTTTGCTTCCTCGGCATACCATTCGATGAAAGAGGCGGCGTAATCGATCTCGCCCAGCGATTCCTGCAATGGCTTGCCCTGTTCCAGCGTCATCAGCAGAGCGAGGTCTTGCTTCGCGGCAATGATCAGCTCGAACCATTTTCGCAGGATTTTCGAGCGCTCCTGCGGCAACAGCGCCCGCCACGCCGGGAAGGCACGCGCGGCGGCATCGATCGCCTTTGTCGTCTGCCCGCCATCGAGCGCGGCGACGAAAGCAACGGTGGTGCCAGTGGCCGGATCGGTGACCTCGAAGCTTTCGGCGGCCTCGCTCGCCGTCCAGTGACCATCGACATAGGCGAGTTCACGCAGCAGCCGGCGATCGGTCAGGCGGTCGAGCGCTTCGTGGCGATGCGAGCGGGCGAAATGCGCGGACATGGTCAAAGCCTCCCGGTTCGGACTGATGCGGGAAGACTATCCGTCCGATGCAGACAGAGAGGCTGTTTGGATGCCTTGAAATAGAGAGACTCTCTCTATTGTGGCGCCCCGACAGACGATCTCTCCGGCCTTAAGCCGAAACCGGCAGCAGGTCGGCAATCGGCAGCACGATCTCGTCCTTCACCGTCTTGGTGACGATGTAGGTGAAGTAACGATCGATGCCGATTTCGCGTTCAAGCAAGCCATCGACCAGCCGCTGATAGGCGTCGATGTCGCGCGCCATCACCTTCAGCACATAGTCGACGCCGCCGCCGACAGACCAGCAGGCGACGATCTCGGGAACATCGCGAATGACGCGCTCGAAGCGGTCGAAATCGGCCTGGCGGTGGTTGGCAAGCGTCACCTCCATCAGCACGGTGGCGACCGGTGCCACGACGCGCATGGCGATCCTGGCGTGGTAGCCAGAGACGATCCCGGCCTTCTCCAGCTTGCGCAGCCGCATCCAGCACGGCGTCGGGGACAGGCCGACCTGCTCGGCCAGCGCCAGCTTGGTGATGCGTCCGTCGCGCTGGATGGCGTCGAGGATTTTCAGGTCGATCGGGTCGAGTTTGGCTGATGTCATCGGCGTCCACTTTTTCGTCCACCGCACCATGAAGGCGCATTATTTCGATTGTCAATTGCACTGATTTCGATCTCTAATAAGTCATGACATTGTGGCAACCCGATCCCGCATTGATCCGGCGGCCGGCCTATCAGTCGCTGGCCGACCAGTTCGCGCGCGCCATCCATGACGGGCGCCTTGCCAATGGCGCACGACTGCCGACGCATCGGCGGCTGGCCGACGACCTCAAGCTGTCGGTGCAGACGGTCAGCCGCGCCTATGAGGAACTGATCCGGCGCGGCCTGATATCGGGTGAGATCGGCCGCGGCAGCTTCGTCCAGACGCAGCGCCGCGAGCCGGAGCCGCCCTATCTGCCGGAGCGGCTGGGCGAAGTCATCGATCTGTCGATCCTGAAGCCGGTCTGCGAGCCGATGCATCTGGAGCGGCTGAAGCAGGCACTGGGCTGGCTGGCTGAGAACCTGCCGTCGAGTTCAGCGCTGTCGTTCCGCCCCAACATGGTGTTCCCCCGCCACCGCGCGGTGGCGGTCGAATGGTTGAGACTGTGCGGGCTCGACACCTCCGCGCAGAACATCAGCCTGACCAACGGCGCCACCGCCGGCATGACGGTGGCGCTGATGAGCGTCGCGCCGCCGGGCTCGACGGTCGCCACGGAGGCGATCGGCCACCATACTCTGGTGCCGTTGGCACGCTATCTCGGCTTCAACCTGGAAGGCCTGCCGATCGACGACAACGGCTTGATTCCTGAAGCGCTGGACGAGGCCTGCCGGCGTTCCGACATCCGCGCGGTCTTCGTGCAGCCCTCGGTCATCAACCCGACGGCGACGCTGATGGATGCGCGGCGGCGCGAAGAGATCGCCGCGGTCGCGCGCAAGCACGATATCGCCATCATCGAGAACGATGTGCTCGGTCCGCTGGTGGAAGATCGGCCGCCGCCGGTTGCCGCGTTCGCGCCGGAGCGCACGCTCTACGTCACCTCCTTCACCAAGATCACCGTGCCCGGCCTGCGCATCGGCTATCTGGCCGCGCCCGACCGCTACGCCGCCGCCGTCGCCAACCGGCATCTGGTGTCGAACTGGATGGCGACACCGCTGGTGGCCGAGATCGCCACCAAATGGGTGACCGACGGCACGGCGATGGAGCTTGTCCATTGGCAGCGCGCGGCTTTGCGACGCCGGCAGGATATTGCAGCGCAAGTGCTGGCGGGGGTCGACTATCGCGCCCGGCGCGACGGGCTGCATGTCTGGCTGCAACTGCCAGCCGATCGCGCCGAGGAAAGTTTCGTCGCCCAGGCCCGGTTGCAGGGCGTGGCGATTGCTCCTGGCACATCCTTCCGTATTTCGGCTGCGCCGTGGCATCCGGCGGTACGTATCTCGCTGGGTTCGACCACCGAGGGGGAACTGCGCGCCGGCCTCGGCGTTGTCACCAAGCTTTTGCTTGGCGATCCGGAACATCTGCTGCTCGCTATCTAGGCCGGATTTGCTCGGAAATTGTGCGGTATCAGAATAATTGTCATGATATTATTTTCCCAATTGACATGATTTGGCGCGTTCCGCATCGTTAAGGGACACAGGCTTCTCCAGCACGGGGAATTTATTTGTCCGCATCAGCGCCCATCATCAAGATCGACGGCATCTCGAAGAGCTTCGGCAGCTTCAAGGTGCTGGACGGCCTGTCGATGCAGGTCATGCCCGGCGAGAAGCTGGCACTGATCGGCCCGTCGGGTTCGGGCAAGACGACGATCCTGCGCATCCTGATGACGCTTGAGCGCATCGATGGCGGGCATATCCAGATCGACGGCGAGCAGCTCTACCACATGGAACGAAACGGCCAGCTGCTGCCGGCCGATGAGCGGCATCTGACAAGGATGCGCCAGAAGATCGGCATGGTGTTCCAGCTGTTCAACCTGTTTCCGCACAAATGCGTCATGGACAATGTCACCCTGGCGCCGATGCTGACCAAGGGCACGCCGCGTGCCGCCGCCGAGAAGCGGGCGATGGAACTGCTCGAAATGGTCGGCATGGCCGACAAGGCAAAGAACATGCCGGCGCAGCTTTCCGGTGGCCAGAAGCAGCGCGTGGCGATCGCCCGGGCGCTGGCGCTGTCGCCAAAGATCATGCTGTTCGACGAGGTGACGTCGGCGCTCGATCCAGAACTGGTCGAGGAGGTGATGAACGTCATGCGCAAGCTCGCCGCCGAGACCGACATGACCATGCTGCTGGTCACCCACGAGATGGGCTTTGCCCATGATTTCGCCGACCGGGTGCTGTTCTTCGACCGCGGCAGGATCGTCGAGGAAGGCAAACCGGACGAGATTTTCCGCAATCCCAAGCAGGAGCGCACGCAAGGTTTCCTGAAGAAGATCATCGCGGCCGGACACCGCGTCTGACCGCAATGCCCAGGGCGACGAAGTCGTCCCGAGGTGGCGAGGGCCGCCCCGTAACAAAGCAAGACAAGAAACAAGGAGTTGGGAACAATGAAGAAACTTGGCATTTTGGCCGGCGTTGCCGGTCTTGCACTGACGGCGGTGCTGGCCGCCTCGATCCCCGGTTCGGCCGACGACAGCAAGCTCGAACAGCTCAAGGCGCAAGGCTTCGCTCGTCTCGCCATCGCCAACGAGCCGCCCTATACGGCGGTCGCCGCCGACGGCAAGGTTTCGGGTGCCGCGCCTGATGTGGCCCGCGAGATATTCAAGCGGCTCGGCGTCGCCGACGTCGCCGCTTCGATCTCCGAATATGGCGCCATGATCCCCGGCCTGCAGGCCGGTCGCTTCGATGTCGTCACCGCCGGCCTGTTCATGAAGCCGGAGCGTTGTGCCGCGGTTGCCTATTCGGAACCCGTGCTGTGCGACGCCGAGGCAATGCTGGTGAAGAAGGGCAATCCGAAGGGCTTCAAGAGCTATGAGGATGTCGCCAAGGATACGACCGCGACCATCGGCGCGCCGGGCGGCGGCACCGAGGAGAAGCTCGCGCTCAATGCCGGCGTGCCACGCGATCGCGTCATCGTCGTGCCGGATGGCCAGAGCGGCGTGAAGATGCTTCAGGACGGCCGCATCGATGCTTATTCGCTGCCCGTCCTGTCGATCAATGATCTGGTCAAGAAGGCCAACGATCCGAACCTCGAAGTCATCGCTCCGGTGCAGGGCGCACCGGTCTATTGCGACGGCGCCGCCTTCAAGAAGGGCGACGAGGCACTGCGCGACGCCTTCGACGTAGAACTGGCCAAGATGAAGAAATCAGGCGAGTTTGCCAAGATCATCGAGCCCTACGGCTTCTCGGCGGCGGCGGCGATGTCGACCAGCCGCGACAAGCTCTGCGCTGCGAAGTGATTTTTCCTTCTCCCCGTTCGACGGGGAGAAGGTATCACGAAGTGACGGATGAGGGGCCGCGCCATACCTTCGCAAGTTCGCGCCGCCCCTCATCTGCCTGCCGGCATCCTCTCCCGTAAAACGGGAGAAGATGCTGTCGCCGCTGCCCCGCACAACCGCAAATGAAGTGGAATAATAAACGCAGATGACCCAATGGTCCGGCTATTTCGGCCTGATATTGCAGGGAGCGCTTGTCACCATCGAGCTGACGCTGATGGGGTCGGTGCTTGCACTGCTCATGGCCTTTCTTGCCGGAATGGGGCGGCTGTCGCGTTTCTTCGTGCTGCGCGCGCTGGCCACCGCCTACATCGAATTCTTCCGCGGCACCTCGATCTTCGTGCAGTTGTTCTGGGCCTATTTCGTGCTGCCCTTCATCGGCATTTCGCTGACGCCGTTGCAGGCCGGCGTGCTGGCGCTCGGCCTCAATGTCGGCGCCTACGCCGCCGAAGTCGTGCGCGGTGCCATCCAGTCGATCGGCCGCGAACAGTATGAGGCCTGCACGGCGCTCAATCTCGGGCGATGGCAAGGCATGCGCCACATCATTCTGCCGCAGGCGCTGCTGGTGATGCTGCCGACTTTCGGCAACAACGCCATCGAATTGCTCAAGGCGACCGCCGTGGTGTCGCTGATCTCGCTCACCGACCTGACCTTCCAGGCGCAGGTGGTGCGCGCCCAGACCGGCAACACCCTGGTGCCGTTCACCACCATCCTGATCATCTATTTCATCCTCGCTTTGCTCATCTCGTGGGGCGTGCGTTCGCTGGAACGCCGCATGGCGCGCGGCCTCGATGGGGTGCGTGCCTGATGGCCAATGCCCTTCTGATAAATCGGACTTGCTGATGGAGTGGGATTGGAACTTCGTCTGGGAAATCATGCCGACGCTGATCCAGGGCGTGAAGATCACCATCCTGGCGACGCTGCTCGGCTCGGTGCTGGCGGCGATCGTCGGGTTGGGCATTGCGCTTGCGCGCCGCTCGCCCAACAAGGCGCTGTCGCGCACGGTCGGCTGGGCAGCTGAATTCATTCGCGGCACGCCGCTGCTGGTGCAGCTCTATTTCATCTTTTATGTCCTGCCCGACATCGGCATCCTGCTGCCCCCGCTGGTCGCCGGTGTCATCGGGCTCGGACTGCATTACGGCACCTACACGGCCGAGGTGTATCGTGCCGGCATCGACAATGTGCCGCGCGGCCAATGGGAGGCCGCCAAGGCGTGCAATTTGAGCGCCAGGCAGACCTGGACCCACATCATCATTCCGCAGGCCATCCCGCCGATGATTCCGGCGCTCGCCAATTATTTCATCGCCATGTTCAAGGAAACGCCGCTGCTGTCGGCAATCACCGTTCTGGAACTGATGAACCAGGCCAAAAGCGTCGCCAACACCTACTATCGCTATATCGAGCCGATCACCCTGGTCGGTGCCTTCTTCCTCGTCATCAGTCTGTTTTCGGTCGTGCTGCTGCGCTGGCTGGAACGCCGCTACGGCAAGATCGAGAGGTAGCCGATGAAACCCTTGCCCGAGATCAAGGTCTACCCGAAACGGCCGGCGCTGGATGACCGCCCGCTGGAGCGTCGCGTCGGCCTGATCGCCCTTGCCACCGACCATACCAGCGAACCGGATTTCCGCCGCATGGTGGCGAGGGAGCGGATCGGCGTCTATGTCGCGCGCATTCCCTACGCCAACCCGACGACACCGGATAATCTGCGCAAGATGCAGCCGGCGCTGACGGCAGGCGCGGCCCTGATCCTGCCCGACGAGCCGCTCGATGCGATCTGCTACTCCTGCACCTCGGCCTCGGTGGTGATCGGTGACGCCGAGATCGAGGCGGCGATCCAGGTCGCAAAGCCCGGCGTGCCAGTCGTTACGCCGCCGATGGCGGGCGTGCGCGGGCTTCGTGCGCTGGGCGCAAACAAGCTCAGCATCCTCACTCCCTACACGATCGAGACATCCAGGCCGATGGCCGCCTATTTCGCGGCGCGCGGCTTCGAGATCGTCAACTTTACCTGCCTCGGTTTCGAGGACGACCGCGAGATGGCGCGCATTGCACCGGCAACGCTTGTCGATCTGGCGCGGGAAGCGACCGACGCCAGCGCCGATGCGCTGTTCGTGTCCTGCACGGCGCTGCGTAGCGCCCTCGCGGTCACCGGCATGGAAAAGGCTATTGGACGTCCCGTGGTGACCAGCAACCAGGCGACCGCCTGGAATTGTCTGCGGCTTTGCGGAGATGACGCGCCGCATCCCGAATTCGGCCGTCTGATGACCCAGCCATTTGCCGCCTGATTGATGATCATGACACAGGTCACTCTTGAGCACATTCGCGCCGCGCGTGAGCGCATTGCCGGCAAGGTCGAGCGCACGCCGACCGTGCTATCCCAAAGTCTTTCCGAAGAGCTGGGCGCACAGGTTCACCTCAAGCTCGAACACCGGCAGATCACCGGCAGTTTCAAGCTGCGTGGCGCCTCGAACGCCGTCGCCTCGTTGAGCGCCGAACAGAAGGCGCGTGGCGTGGTCGCCGCCTCGACCGGCAATCACGGCCGCGCGCTGGCGCATGCGGCGAAGCTTGAGGGCATGCGCGCCGTGATCTGCATGTCGCGGCTGGTGCCGGGCAACAAGCTCGACGAGATCCGCCGGCTGGGCGCGGAAGTCCGTATCGTCGGCGACAGCCAGGACGATGCCCAGCAGGAAGTCGATCGGCTGGTGGCGCAAGAGGGGCTGGTTATGCTGCCGCCCTTCGATCATCCCGACATTATCGCCGGGCAAGGCACGCTCGGGCTTGAGATGATCGAGCAGGTTCCGGACGCAGCTCTCGTTCTGGTCCAACTCTCCGGGGGCGGGCTCGCCTCCGGCGTTGCCGCAGCCATCAAAGGCGTCAGCCCGCGGACAAAAGTCATCGGTATCTCGATGGCACGTGGCGCGGCGATGAAGGCCAGTCTCGATGCCGGCCGCCCGGTGCGGGTGGAAGAATTGCCAACGCTGGCGGATTCGCTCGGCGGCGGCATCGGCCTCGACAACCGGCTGACCTTCGCCATGTGCCGCGACCTGCTCGACGATGTCATCCTGCTCAGTGAGGATGAGATCGCCGCCGGCATCCGCCACGCCTATGCGCGGGAGCGCGAGATCATCGAGGGCGCCGGCGCGGTCGGCATCGCCGCTCTGATGGCCGGCAAGATCACGACGAACGGGCCGGTGGTTGTTCTGCTTTCCGGCCGCAACATCGATATGGACGCGCACCGCAAGATTGTTTGCGGCGAAGCGCCATCGGAGCGTGCCGCATGAGCCGGATGACGATCCTCACCGAGCAAGAATTGCGCGCGATCGTGACACTCGATCTCGATGCCGTCGCCTGTGTCGAGAACGCCTTCCGCGCGCTTGCCACTCTGCCGGTGGCGATGCCGCCGATCCTGCGGCTCGACATTCCCGAGCATCGCGGCGAGGTCGACGTGAAGACCGCCTATGTGCCGGGCATCGACGGTTTTGCCATCAAGATCAGCCCCGGCTTCTTCGACAACCCGAAGCTCGGCCTGCCCAGCGTCAACGGCATGATGGTGCTGCTTTCGGCCAAGACCGGCCTGGTCGAGGCGCTGTTGCTCGACAATGGCTATCTCACCGATATCCGCACGGCTGCTGCCGGCGCCGTGGCCGCCAAACATCTGTCGCGGCAGGACTCGTCGGTTGCCGCGATCTTCGGCGCCGGCGTCCAGGCCGGATTGCAATTGGAAGCCCTCATGCTGGTGCGACCGATTGCCGAGGCACGCATCTGGGGGCGCGATGTAGCCAAGGCAGAGATGGCCGCCGCTGCCCTGCGCGAAAAGCTCGGCATCGCCGTGCGTGCCGTATCAGACGCGGCAAACGCGGTTGTCGGCGCCGACATCATCGTCACCACCACGCCTTCGACCGAGCCGCTGATCAAGGCGGGATTCGTTTCTGCAGGCCAGCACATCACCGCGATGGGCTCCGACGCCGAGCATAAGAACGAGATCGCGCCGGCAATCCTGCGCATGGCCGATCTCTATGTCGCCGACAGTGCCCGCCAGACAAGGCGGTTGGGTGAACTGCATCATGCCATCGCGGCGGGTGTGATGGCTGGAGATGCGGAGGTGACCGAACTCGGCCAGATCATCGCCGGCGAAAAACATGGCCGCCGCTCGGCCAGCGACATCACCATCGCCGATCTCACCGGCACCGGCGTCCAGGACACGGCGATTGCCACGCTCGCTCGAGACCGCGCGCGGGCGGTGAAGGCGGGAACCATTTTCGAAAGCTGATACCGGCCGTGAGGCCCAACAAACGAGGACTAAGAACAATGCAACCGAATCTGAAATTCTCGCGTGGCGAATTTGCGGATCGCCTCGCCAAGACGCGCAAGGCCATGGAGGTGAAGGGCGTCGATCTTCTTGTTATCAGCGATCCTTCCAACATGGCCTGGCTGACCGGCTACGACGGCTGGTCGTTCTATGTGCATCAGGCTGTCATCGTGCCGCCATCGGGCGAACCGGTCTGGTACGGGCGCGGCCAGGACGCCAACGGCGCCAAGCGCACCGCCTATATCGCGCATGACAACATCGTCGGCTATGCCGACCACTATGTGCAGTCGACCGAGCGCCACCCGATGGATTTTTTGGCCAGCGTGCTTGCGGATCGCGGCTGGGGCAAGCTGACAGTCGGCGTTGAGATGGACAATTACTGGTTCTCGGCCGCAGCCTTCGCATCGCTGCAGAAGCATTTGCCCAATGCCCGCTTTGTCGATGCCACCGCGCTGGTCAACTGGCAGCGCGCGATCAAGAGCCCGACCGAGATCGACTATATGCGCAAGGCCGCCCGCATCGTCGAAGCGATGCACCAGCGTATCGTCGACAAGATCGAAGTCGGCATGCGCAAATGCGATCTCGTTGCCGAAATCTACGATGCCGGCACGCGCGGCGTCGACGGCATCGGCGGCGACTATCCGGCGATCGTGCCGCTGCTGCCGTCGGGTGCCGATGCTTCGGCGCCGCATCTGACCTGGGACGACAGACCGATGAAGCGGGGCGAGGGCACCTTCTTCGAGATCGCCGGCTGCTACAACCGCTATCACTGCCCACTGTCGCGCACCGTCTTCCTCGGCAAGCCGACGCAGGAATTCCTCGATGCCGAGAAGGCGACGCTGGAAGGCATGGAAGCGGGCCTGGCCGCTGCAAAACCGGGCAACGCCTGCGAGGACATCGCCAACGCCTTCTTCGGTGTCCTCAAGCGATACGGCATCGTCAAGGACAACCGCACCGGCTATTCGATCGGCCTGTCCTATCCGCCGGATTGGGGCGAGCGCACGATGAGCCTGCGTCCCGGCGATCGCACCGAACTCAAGCCCGGCATGACCTTCCATTTCATGACCGGCCTGTGGCTGGAGACGATGGGGCTCGAAATCACCGAGTCCATCCTGATCACCGAAACCGGTGTAGAGTGCCTTGCCAATGTGCCACGCAAGCTGGTGGTGAAGGATTGAAGCCGATGTCGAGTCTACGCCCATCGCCGATCGCGCCGACCGTCGATTTCGACCGGGATGGCGTGCAGCATGGTTTCCTGCGCCTGCCCTACAGCCGAGATGACTCGGCGTGGGGCTCGGTGATGATCCCGATCTGCGTCATCCGCAACGGTAAGGGGCCGGCAGCACTGCTTTCCGGCGGCAACCATGGCGACGAGTATGAGGGGCCGCTGGCCCTCTACGATCTCGCCAGGACCCTCGATCCCAAGCAAGTCAGCGGCACGGTGATCATCGTGCCGGCCATGAACTATCCGGCCTTCCGCGCCGGCACACGTACCTCGCCGATCGACAAGGGCAACATGAACCGCAGCTTTCCCGGCCGGCCGGACGGGACGGTGACCGAGAAGATCGCCGATTATTTCCAGCGTGAGCTGCTTCCCCGCGCCGACATCGTGTTCGACTTCCATTCCGGCGGCAAGACGCTGGACTTCGTGCCGTTCTGCGCCGCGCATACTTTGCCCGACAAGGCGCTGGAACAGAAAGCCTTTGACGCGGTCGCGGCCTTTGCCGCCCCGTACTCGATGCGCATGATCGAGATCGACGCCGTTGGCATGTACGACACGGCAGCCGAGGAGATGGGCAAGGTCTTCGTCAGCACCGAGCTTGGCGGCGGCGGCACCTCGCGCGCGCAAACCGTGCGGATCGCGCGGCATGGCATACTGAACGTGCTGCGCCATGCGGGCATTGTAGATGGTGCGGTGGAGAAGACTCGAACCCAGTGGCTCGACATGCCGTCGGGCGATTGTTTCTCGTTCGCCGAAGATGACGGCATGATCGAAACCATGGTCGACCTCGGCGAGCCCGTCGAAGAAGGCGCGGTGCTGGCACGCATTCACTCCACCGGCCGCACCGGCATCGCCCCGCAGGAAATCCGGGCAAAGATGTCTGGCATGCTGGCGGCGCGGCATTTCCCCGGGCTGGTCAAGGCCGGCGACTGCGCGGCGGTGGTGGCTGTGCACGTCTGAGCGGTTCCGCCGAAGCTTGCTCCACCCGGCTCGGTCCCTTCGTCACTTGCTCTGCGTCCGTTGCGGCCCCTTCGGCGCGGCGCAAAGAAGCAGGATGGCGAGCGGAGTCGACATTGCAGGAGGATGTCACTATATAGCGGCGGCTTCGACCTGCGCGCCCGAGGGCAGCACCTCGAAGCAACTGTGAATGTGTAGTGTGTTGTGCCATCTATTGTGACGGAAATCGGCTCGGAAACCGGAAAAAGCAAATAGAAACAGTGGCGCAGCGCTGGGTGTGACCCAGCCAACGGTACCGACCCCTCCAGAATCAGAAAATGCTCTTGACCCCTCGATTTCCTATGGCTCTGTGGACCTTGGACGGCATTGGCTTGCCGGCTGACCGCGACTCGGCTGGAATGGGGACATGCATCCTTTGCGGGATGTCGACGTTTATGATTACCAACCGGCTTTGCGGCCAGGGAACAGCAGTATGAGTGAACACGCCATCGAATTCTTGCGGGGATGGATCGGCGAAAAGGTCCATTGCCAGTCCTCCCAGGCAAGGATCGACAAGCAGGCCGAGACCTTGGCCAAGGAGTGCGCCGCCGAGGCGGCCGAGGTCGGCATTCCGTTGGAGGATATCCAGGAAGAAGTCGGCGATATCCAGGAACTTATCGCATCCCGGCTTGAGGAAGCGGCCGAGGCCGAGGAAAGCCAGCAGGCCCCCAGAAAAGCCGCGGAATGATCGCATAGCGGCGACGTTGTTCAGCGCGGGCTTCTGGCCCGCGTTTTTGTCTTCAGCCAAACTTCTCCTTCAGCCACGTCTTCGGCAGCGCCGGCACGAAATTCCCGTCGCGTCCGGTCATATCGTCATTGGCGACCAGTGCGTTGAGGATTGCTTCCTCCACGGTCTGGATCACCGCATCGAAAAACGGATCGATGTCGGTGTCCGGAATAAAATCGGCGTTCGCGATGCGGCCGGATGGCGCCAGCGCCGCGCTCGCATTGGCGGTCGAGAAGGCGATGAAAATGTCGCCCGAGCTGTGATAGCCGAAGCCGCCGGTCATAGCGACGCCAAGCGGCACCCGTCGGGCCAGTCGCTTCATCTGATGCGGCAGGAACGGTGCGTCGGTGGCGACGACGGCAATGATTGAACCCTTTTCTGCACGCGGTGTGCCTTCGCGGACCGCCGGTTCGACGAGTTCCGGCCCGGCGCGCAGGCCGCGAATGATAATATTGCGCCGTTTTCCAAAATTGGACTGCACGAAGGCGCCGACGGTGTAGGCATGGCCTTGCCATTCGACGATGCGCGATGCCGTGCCGGAGCCGGCCTTGAAGCCGAAGGTGATCATGCCGGTACCGCCACCGACGCTGCCTTCTTCGATCGGTCCGGCGGCGGCACCGTCGAGGGCCTGCGCAACATGCTCTGACGTCAAATGGTGGCCGTTGATGTCGTTGAGGAAACCGTCATAGGTCTCCGCCGCCACCGGCAGCCCCCAGCCGCTGTCGAGCGCCGCCGGCAGCACGCTTTGCATCCAGCGCAGCGTGCCGTCGCGTGAGACACCGCAGGAATGTGTGTTGGTGATGGTGATCGGGAAGTTGAAAGCGCCGGTTTCCTCGACGATGTGCGAGCCGGTCAGTTCGCCGTTTCCGTTCTGGCTGAAGATGCCGGCGAAGACCGGGGTGGCGAGGTCGGCGAGCGGTCTGGGCAGGATCGCGGTCACGCCGGTGCGCACCGGTCCCTCGCCGACGACAAGCGCGCCATCGCCCGAAATCAGAGTCGCATAGCCGACCGCGACGCCGGGCACATCGGTGATCGCGTTAAACGGTCCGGGCCGCCCATCGAAGCCGATGCCGAAATTTCGCGCGCGCGGTTTGCCTGAGGGCGTTGTCAGATGCGGATTGTCGGTCATGATGTCAAAATAGGGATCCCTGATTGCCAGGCTCTTTGGCCTTGGCCGTCGGCTTGGCCACGGCTTTCGGTTTTGCCGTGCCGCTGATTGCCACCGCATCGGCGGTGCCGTCGGCGAACTCGAGCGAAAGCGCCATTCCCGACGCCACGTCGGCAGCCTGCTTGACGACGGCGCCATCCGCATCTCTCACCAGCGCAAAGCCGCGGGCCAGGACGGCCTTGTGCGACAGCGACGCCATCAACCTGTCGGACTGGACGACGCGGCCGCGCAGGCGCTCCAGCCTGAGCACCACTGCTTGCGTGCCGCGTCTTGTCAAAGCTGTCAGCAAATCCCTCTGCACGCGTTGCCGCCGTGCCGTCGGCTCGATCGTGATGCGGCCTTGCAGCATGGCCAGTTGCTGCTTGTGCCGCTGCAGCGATGCCTTGGCACATTTTGGCAATTGATCCGCCGCTCGGTTAAGCTCCGCACGCCGGGCTCTTGCCAACGCGCGCAGTGCCCCTTGTGCTCGCAAAAGATTGCGTTCGTTGGTGCGCCGCGCCTCTGCAATGCGCTGCGACAGCATTGCTGGTGTCAGTTTTACGGCAAAAAACCTTGCACGCTTGCGTTCGGTGGAGACCAACAGGCCCCTGCCGAGCCTGGATGTCGCCTCATCGAGACGCCGGCGCGGCAGCGCCAGCAATTGATCGGGCGAGGGCAGAGCCCGGGCGGCGGCACGGGCGGCCTGCCGCTTGCGTTCGAAATTGCGCACGACCGCCGCTTTCAGCCGCGCACCGAGGCTGGCCAGCGTTGCTTCGAGGTCCGCCTTCACCGGCACGGCAATTTCGGCCGCACCCGTCGGCGTCGGCGCCCGCACGTCGGCAACGAGGTCGATCAGCGTCCAGTCGGTCTCGTGGCCGACAGCCGAGATCACCGGAATGCCGGAAGCGGCAACCGCGCGGGCGAGCGCCTCGTCGTCGAACCCCCAGAGGTCTTCGAGGCTGCCGCCGCCACGCGCCACGATCAGCAGATCGGGACGCTGGATGGCGCCATCCCATGCCAGCGCGTTGAAGCCGTTGACCGCCGCAGCCACTTCCGTGCCTGACGTCTCGCCCTGAACACGCACCGGCCAGACCAGGATGTGCAGCGGAAAGCGGTCCTTGATACGGTGGATGATGTCGCGGATGACGGACCCTGTCGGCGAGGTAACGACGCCGATGACGCGCGGCATGAATGGCAGCAACCGCTTGCGGCCGGTATCGAACAGCCCCTCGGCCTGTAGCCGCCGCTTGCGCTCTTCCAGCAGCGCCATCAGGGCGCCGGCGCCGGCAGGCTCCAGATTGTCGATGACGATCTGGTAGTTGGACTTGCCGGGATAGGTGGTGAGCTTGCCGGTGGCGATCACCTCCATGCCCTCTTCGGGACGGAATTTCAGCCGGCTCATCGTGCCTTTCCACACGACGGCGTCGAGCCGCGCGCGGTCGTCCTTCAGCGCGAAATAGGCATGACCTGAGGAATGCGGCCCGCGATAGCCTGATATTTCGCCGCGCACCCGCACATTGCCGAAAACGTCCTCGACCGTGCGCTTCAGCGCGCCGGAAATCTCGCTAACCGTATATTCGGCGGCGTTGGTGCGTGATTCGGATGCTGCTTCGCTCATCGGTCGATTGGGGAACGGTTGGGCGCCCGCGTCAAGGCGGTTGGGTCGGACCAGCCGTTCATAATCCGCATACCTGACGCTGCCTACCAGCCGGGCAGAATCTGGTTTGGCTTGGTTCGCCGCAGCTTGGTGAAGGCGAGTGCCGCGAAATCGAATGTCCCGGGGTCTTCGCCGACCGGCACGGAGATATTGTCCAGGCTTTCCGAAATATGGCGGGCGAGCGCATCGACGATCTCCGGCCGCGACGTCTGGCCGCGCATGATGCCAATGCGGCAATCGGGAAGGGCGCCAAAGCCGTCGGCTTCGCCCAGCACCCGCATACCGGGCCGCAGCGCGCATTCCGGCAGCACCGAGATCGCCAGGCCGGAAAGCACCGCGGCGGTGATGACGGTGGCCGAGAAACTGGTGAACAGGATACGATAGTCGCGATTCTGCTGGTCGAGCACATCGACGGCGGCGCGCCGCCAGATGCAGTTCGGCCGGCCAAAGGCCATTGGCAGCGTTTCCTGCTCGTGCGTCGCGTGGTTGGCCGAGGTGACCCACAGCAGCGGTTCGCGCCGCACCACCTCCGACTGGCCGCGTACGTCGTTGTGCGTCACCAGCGCCAGGTCGAGATTGCCGCGCTTGATATGTTCGACCAGCCCCGGCGTCGGTTCGCAGATGACGGTGAGTTCGACGCGCGGATTGGAGCGCGTGAACCGCGCCATGATCTCGGGCAGGAAACGGTCGGCATAGTCGTCGGGCGTGCCGATACGGATCGTGCCTTCGAGCCGCCGGTCATCGAAGGCGGCCAGGGTCTCGCGGTTGAGATAGAGCAGCCGACGCGCATAGGAAAGCAGCTTGTCGCCTTCCTCGGTCAGCCTGTTGGTGCGCCCGTCCTTTTCGAACAGCGGCTTGCCGATCCGTTCTTCGAGCCGGCGCATCTGCATCGAAACCGCCGACTGGGTCCGGTGCACCTCTTCGGCCGCCCTGGTGAAGCTGCCGGTATCGGCAATCGAGATGAAAGTCTGCAATTGATCGAGATCGAGCGGCGATTTCATCGACATGATCCATCACTAGTGTTGATGGTAAAGATTAGAAACATTCGTTGGATTAATCAATCGGCCGCTGGCAAATTGGCATTGTCCACATGAAGGCATGTGAATCGAAGCCGGAACGGCCGCTGTCGCCAGCGCCGATCGCAAGGCTTTGTTCGTTCGAGTCTGAAGGAGACCGACAATGACCACGTTTGATTTCGCCACCGAGACCTCGCGCATCACCTCGCGTCCGGCCGTTGCGACTCGCGTGGCCAACACTGTCTCCAACGTCTACCGTGCCTGGAAAAACCGCCGCGCCTTCTACCGCCTTGGCGAGATGTCGGACGCTGAACTCGCCGACATCGGCCTGACGCGCGCCGACCTGCACGTCGCCATCGACGTGCCGTTTGGCCGCGACCCGACGGCGATGCTGCGCGAAATCGCCAGCGATCGCGTCGAAACGATCGAGGACATCGCCCGCAAGGTGGCCTGATCTGTCGCTTGTCGTTCGTTCAGGTTGTCGTGAACCTTTTCGGGGTTCGACGCGACTGACGAGTATGCAGGCTCCCACTCCCTGCCGGATCCCCCCGGCCCGCCTGCACTCTGCCCGGTCCTCCCAGGACCGGGCCTTTCTTTTCTTGGCCGGGATGGCGCTTGTTGTCGGCCTAGCGCCGGTCCATGTCCCGCTTGAACTGGTCGAAGATCGTCTCCACGCCCTTCTGGTAGTCGTCACGCTGCTGGGCGCCGGTCTCGAACATCTTGCCGAACAGGTCGTCGAACGGGTTTTTCGGCCTGCCGCTCGGATTGGCCTGTGGCTGAGGTGCCTGACGCTGCTGTGGGGGCGCTTGAGGCTGTTGCGGCGCCGGCTGTCCGCCAGGGATGCCGCCTAATCCACCGCCACCTTGCCGCAGCATCTCCTCGAAGATTTTCCCCAGCGGATTGTTTCCGTAGGGGCTTTGTGTCTGCTGAGGCTGCGGCTGCGCCCGCCCTTGCGGCTGCGGCGCGCCACCGCCGAACATGTCCTGCAGCACCTTGCCGAGCGGGTTGTCGCCGTAGGGATTGGGCGCCGGTTGCGGCTGGCTTTGCGGCTGTGGCTGAGCAGCGCCGCCGCCGAATATGTCCTGCAACACCTTGCCGAGCGGGTTGTCCGTCGGGTTCTGGGGCTGCGGCGCCTGGCGCGGCTGCGGCGCCGGAGCCTGCATGCCGCCGCCTTGCCGCATCATCTGCTCGATGATCTCGCCGAGCGGATTGTTGCCGCCGCCGCCAAACCCGCCGGCGGCCTGCATCTGATTTGTCGTCTGCTTGAACAGTCCGCCCATGACCATCGAGGCGATCGCCGGCAGCATCTGCTGCAGGATCTGCTGATTGACGCCGCTGGCTTGCGCCGCCTGGCTGGCCACGGCGCGCGACAGGTCCTTCGAACCGAACAGGTGCCCGAGGATGCCGTTGCCCTCATCAACGCCCTGCGGCGAGAAGGCCCGGGTTGCGTCCTCGAAATACTTGGCGTGCTGGCCGCTGGCCATCGCCGTCATGAAGGCACCGAGCCCGTAAGGGTCGGCGGTGTTGCGCTGCAGCCCTTGCGAAAAGGCCGGCAGCAATGCGGCGACCGCGGCTTGCGTCTGCTGCATCGAAAGCCCGTATTGTTGGGCAAGGGCCTGCATGCCATTGCCGTTCTGGGCCTGTGTCAGCATGTCGAACAAGGTGGGCATCGGCGTCTCCTCCGGAAATCCTCGCCGAAGAAGCCTAGTTTGTTTCCACCTCCGATTGAAGCGACTTTTGCCGGCCGGTCAGCTTTGCCAAATCCGAGGGTCAATAGGCGTATTCCATGAAAACCGGCTCGATCGAACCGCCCCAGCGTGTGTGATAGGCCGACAGCATCTCCTCGGCGCTGGTGGTGCCGCGCGCCACGACTTCGTCTAATGTGTTGAGGAAGGAGGTCTCGTCGTAGCCGTCGCGGTTCTTCTTGCCACGGTTCTTTAGCCCCATGCGCGAAATGACCAGCACGTCACGGGCGATTTCGCGCAATGTGGTGTTGCGGAAGGGCGCGGAAATGCCTTGTTCCGGCACCGCGTTGCGCATCGCCAGCGTTTCTTCATAGGTCCAGCTCGACGTCAGTGCCTCGGCGGCATCGAGTGCGGCCTCATCATAAAGCAATCCGACCCAGAAGGCCGGCAGCGCGCAGATGCGCCGCCATGGCCCGCCATCGGCGCCGCGCATCTCAAGGAAGCGCTTCAGCCGCACGTCCGGGAACAGCGTCGACAGATGGTTCGCCCAGTCGCCCATTGTCGGCAGCCCGTCGGGTACTTCATTGCGCGCGGCCCCGGCCATGAACTGGCGGAAGGTGATGTGCGTCATGTCGTGATAGCGGTCGTCGCGGATGACGAAATACATCGGCACGTCGAGCGCCCATTCGACATAATCGGCGAAGCCGAAATCGGGCGAAAAGCAGAATTCGAGCAGGCCCGAGCGCTGGTTGTCGGTGTCGCGCCAGATGTCGCCGCGCCAGCTCTGCAAGCCGTTCGGGTGGCTTTCGGTGAAAGGCGAATTGGCGAACAATGCCGTCGACAGCGGCTGCAGCTTCAACGACACCTGCATCTTGCGGCGCATGTCGGCCTCGCTCTCGAAGTCGAGGTTCACCTGGATCGTGCAGGTGCGGTACATCATGTCGAGGCCCTTGGTGCCGACCTTGGGCATGTAGCGCGTCATGATCTCGTAGCGCGATTTCGGCATCTTCGGCGTCTCGGCCAGCGACCATTTCGGGCTGCCGCCGAGGCCGAGGAAACGGATGCCCATCGGCTCGGCGATCTCGCGCACCTGCGCAAGGTGGGCGTTGCCCTCGCGGCAGGTCTGGTGGATCGTCTCCAGCGGTGCGCCGGAAAGCTCGAACTGGCCGCCGGGTTCCAGCGAAATCGCACCTTGGCCGGTCGGTTCGACCAGGCCGATAATGCGGCCGTCATCGACGATCGGATCCCAGCCGAGCTTTGACTGCATGCCTTCGAGAATGGCGCGGATGCCGCGTTCGCCGCCATAGGGGACCGGTGCATTGCCGTCGACATAGAAGGGGAATTTCTCGTGCTCGGTGCCGATGCGCCATTTGTCGCGCGGCTTGTTGCCTTCGGCCAGGTGCTCGACGAGTTCGTCGACACCTTCGATCGGGCGGAAATCGGTCGTATCGCGCGCCATCTATGAACCCTCTGCACATGACCCCGAAAATCGGCTTTCGACTTTCGCTGGGGATCATGCGCCCCAATGGAATGCTACAGTGTCCCTTGCACGTGCGAAAGGCGGCGGGCGCTGTAGGACGATCGGACGATCGCCGGCGCTAAATGGACGAAATGTCAGCAGACGATCAAGCGAAAAATCCTGAGCCACAGGTCAACAGGAATTGAACGTGGCAGCGCTGCCCATTCCTTGCAAGAGGCCAGGTCTTACCAGTCGCCGACTGTCGCCTGCATCACCGCGAGCGCGGCCACCGCCGCCGTATCGGCGCGCAGGATACGCGGGCCGAGCGGAATGGCGGTGACGAAGGGCAGGGCGCGCAGCATCTTGCGCTCGTCGTCGGAAAAGCCGCCCTCCGGCCCGACCAGCAGCCCAAGCTTCTTTTCCTTCACCGCCTGCAGCGCGGCCAGCGGATTGTTGGTCGAGGCGTCCTCGTCGCAGAAGATCAGCCGCCGCTCCTTGTCCCAGCCGGTCAGCAGGCGGTCGAATTTTTCCGCTTCGCGCACCTCCGGCACCGCCAGTATGCCGCATTGCTCGGCGGCTTCTACGACATTGGCGCGCAGGCGATCGATCGAAGGCTTGGCCACTTGCGTGTGCTGGGTGATGACCGGCTGCAGGATGCCGGCGCCCATCTCGACCGCCTTCTGCACGAGATAGTCGAGCCGGCCCTGCTTCAGCGGCGCAAAGCAGTAGACGAGATCGGGCAGCGGTGGCTGCGGCCGTTGCAGCGCCGACACCTTCAGCCGCACCGCCCTTTTTGTCTTCGCCGCAATGGCCGCCGACCACTCGCCGTCGCGGCCATTGAAAACCAGGATTTCGGCGCCTTCGCCAAGCCGCAGCACATGCAGGAGATAGTGGCTCTGCTGTTGGCCGGCGTCGAACTCGACATCCGGCGCGAGATCGTCGGGCACGAACAGACGTTGCATCTTGTAATTGGCGCGCATCGCCGAGGAATGAGCGAGCCTGCCGCCGGCGTCAAGCCTCGGCGGTCGGATGCCACACCGGCCGAAAGCCATGCCGCAGCGCGGCAAGCGTTGTGGCCGGCGTCAGCAGCGACAGCGTCTTGCCATTGGGCATGCCGAAATCGTTGGGTTGCTCATATCCGGCAAACGACCAGCGCAGCGTCTTGCCCCGACGCAGAGCATAGACGGTGCCACCATCCGCAACCATGGCGCCGTCGGGCAGGCCGGCAAGGTCTTCAAGAGCAACCCTTGGCGGCCTGCCGCCCGACGCCAGCCGCTCCTTGTGCAGCCGCTTGTCGACCTGCGGCGCGCGCGGTTCGGCAATGTCGAAAGCTTCGCCGAAGCAGCTGACGAACTCCCTGGCCCGTTCGCGCTGGCAAAAGAAGCAGGGGCGATGCCCGGCAGCCAATGCGGTCACCTCATCGAGGAAGAACAGTTCGGTCCAGCCCGCTTTGCCGCCCGTCCGGTTGCGGCCCATCGGTTCGCGCCGCACATCGCGGAATTGGCAGACGCAGATGATCCAGGCCTGAAGCGCCCAGCGCTTTTTCTTGAGTGTCTTCGTCTCGGGATCGTGGAGGATGCCGCGATTGCCGGTGAACAGCCCGCGCTCGGGCACGGCGTGGATGGCGCCGAACGGATCGACCCGGTTCTGCAGTGGCATAGCTTTCTCTCCGAACGCGCATCTTGGCTGCAATGCTGACGACATGGTATCGCTCGTCGCATCATTTTCATGTCAGCAGGGTTTTTCATGCGGGTGCTGGTGGTCCAGAACTACGACAATACCGGCCTTGGCCAAGTCGGCGCAGCACTTGCGGAAGCGGGTGCCGATCTCGACCTGCGCCTCCCTTACAAAGGCGATCCCCTGCCGGATGACGCGACCGGGCATGATGCCATGATCGTGCTCGGCGGCGGCCAGAACGCGCTGGCCGACGATGAGTACCCCTATTTCCCGGCCCTGCTCGAATTGACCCGCGATTTCGCCGGCAAGGATCGCGCCGTGCTCGGCATCTGCCTGGGCAGCCAGCTAGTCGCCCGTGCCTTCGGCGGCGAGAACCGCATTGGCGGCGCCAATGAGTTCGGCTGGCACGGCGTGTCGCTGACGGCGGACGCCAAGGCCGATCCGGTGCTGGGCGCGCTGCCGGAGAAATTCCCGATCTTCCAGTGGCATGACGACACCTTCGTGCTGCCCGAGGCCGCCGTGCGGCTTGCCGGCAACGATGTCGCCGAGAACCAGGCATTTCGCGTCGGCCGCGCCGTCTACGGTTTCCAGTTTCACTTCGAGGCCGACCGGCCGATGGTCAAGGATTGGAGCACATCCTTTGCCCCGACCATCGCCGCTCGCCATCCCGACTGGGCCGGCAAGCTCGATGGCGAAATGGCCCGCAACGGGCCCGATGCGGATGCCGTTGGCCTCGCCATTGCCCGTGCATGGGTAGCAACCATCTGAGCGTTGGTCTCTCCGTGTCCTTCAGCGTGACATAATTGGCACGCGGCGGTGAAACCGCCTGGGAAAAACCGTTTCATTCTTGGCTTGTGTCCGCCCGCCATCCTAGAAGGCTCGCGCTCTGCATCTTCCATGCAACGGCTATGAACCTTTTGTGTGACCCGCGCGACACACCGTTGATACAGAACATGCCTAGAAGCGCAAAATCGTCGAAACTTTGAAGCGAATTCTCCGTTTCAACGCATTGGTAACCGCCTGGTGCACAGATGCAGAAAGCTCAACAAGAGATGACCTCCGTGAAAGCAGCGCTTCTGTCCTTTGCCATGTTGTCCGCCATCGTGCTGTGCGGTCTCGGCATCTATGCCGCCGACGCAGCCAACAACCACAACGCCGTCGACGGTTACGGCGTCACCGCCTCGCTGCGCTAAAGCGGGAAGCGTCTTTCGCGTCCTCCGACGCGCGACGCTCAAGCTTCCTTGATCGTCATTGTCAGGATGCGTTTGTCCGCGCCGTCGACCACGAGCGCGCTCAGCATGCCTGATTGCCAGGCAAGCGTGTCGACATTGACGCGGTTGGCCATCACTTCCGCCTCGGGCACTGGCGTGTGGCCGTGCACCACGATCTTCGGATAGAGGTCGGGGTGGTTGTGGAAGACGTCGCGGATCCAGATCAGGTCCTGCGGGTTTTGCTTCTCCAGGGGAGTGCCCGGCCTGATGCCAGCATGGCAGAACAAGAAGTCCCCGAAAGTCACGGAGAACGGCAGCGATCGCAGGAAGTCGATGTGGCTTTGCGGCACGGCCTCGACCAGGGCCTGATGTCCTTTGCGCACGGCCGATTCGGCCTTGCCGAACCACACGCTTGTGCCTTCACTGATCGCCACGCCGTAAGACTGTGCCGTCTGGATGCCGCCGAACCGGATGAAAAGCCCTTCCGGGTCAGGGATCTTGAGAAAATCGAGAAAGCCGATGTCGTGGTTGCCGGCCAGCATCAGGTGGCGAGGGTCGCGCTCTCGCGCTTCGATCAGGAAATCGATGACGCCCTTTGAGTCCGGCCCGCGGTCGACATAGTCGCCAAGATGGATGACGCGCCAGTCGGCAGGCGCCTCCTGCTCGATCTCGGCCCTGATGCGCCGATGCATGGCGGCCAGCAGGTCGAGCCGGCCGTGGACGTCGCCGATCGCGTAAAGACGCACACCTTCCGGCCCATGCGCATCGAGAAAATGGATGCCGGGTTCTGCCAATTTTTTGGTGCCTCCCTGGTCAGGCGGTCACGGGACTTAGCGCCGGAGCTGGTCCTTGCCCATGTCGGTGACAAGACGCTTTCCGCACAGCGCCAGCGTGATGTCCATCTCCTTGCGGATGATTTCCAACGCCTTGGTAACCCCTTCCTTGCCAAGCGCACCCAGGCCGTAAAGAAATGGCCGGCCGATATAGGTTCCCTTGGCACCGAGGCAAAGCGCCTTCAGCACATCCTGGCCGGAGCGGATGCCGCCATCCATATGCACTTCGATCGTGTCGCCGACCGCGTCGGCAATCTCTTCCAGCACACCGATCGACGACGACGCACCATCGAGCTGGCGCCCGCCATGGTTGGAAACGATGATCGCGTCGGCGCCGGTCTTGGCCGCCATCAGCGCGTCCTCCTTGTCGAGAATGCCCTTCAGGATCAGCTTGCCGCCCCAGCGCTCCTTTATCCAGGCGACGTCCTTCCACGACAGATGCGGGTCGAACTGCTCCGTCGTCCACGATGCCAGCGAGGCCATGTTGCCGACGCCCTTGGCGTGGCCGACAATGTTGCGGAAGGTCCGCCGCTTCGTGCCGGCCATGGCGGCGCACCAGCGCGGGCGGATGGCCATGTCGACGATGTTCGTCAGCGTCAGCTTGGGCGGCGCCGAAAGCCCGTTGCGGATGTCCTTGTGGCGCTGACCGAGAATCTGCAGGTCGAGCGTCAGCACGAGCGCCGAGCACTTGGCCGCCTTTGCCCTGTCGATCAGGTTGAGCACGAAATCCTTGTCACGCAGCACATAGAGCTGAAACCAGAACGGCTTCGTGGTTACCGAGGCGACATCCTCGATCGAGCAGATGCTCATCGTCGACAAGGTAAACGGCACCCCGAATTCCTCCGCCGCCTGCGCCGCCAGCATCTCGCCATTGGCGTGCTGCATGCCGGTCATGCCGGTTGGCGCCAATGCCACCGGCATCGACACGTTTTCGCCGATCATCGTCGATGCCAGCGAACGGTTGTCCATGTCGACGAGGACGCGCTGGCGGAACTTGATCTTCTGGAAATCCTCTTCGTTGGCCCGATACGTGCCTTCGGTCCACGAACCGGAATCGGCATAGTCGAAGAACATCTTCGGCACGCGCCGGCGTGCGAGGTCCTTGAGGTCGGCGATGGTCAGGATCTGGCTCATGGGCTTCCCGTTTCGATAGCTAGGAGCGTTTGCGTGCAGGTTCTGTATCGGTGGCGTCAACGCGCTGTTTCAACCTCAGTCGCGAGACGCGCTGCCAGTCGCCGCTGCGCTCGGCCTCCGCCATCGACCGTTCGACATAGGTGATATGGTCCATCGCCGCTTGGCGGGCGGTGGCCGGGTCGCCGGCCTTCACCGCCGCATGGATCGCCCGGTGCTGCGCGAGCAGGGCGTCGCGCGCGCCGGGCACGGTGAACACCAGCAGCCGGTTCTGGAACACGCCCTCAGACAACAGCCGATAACAGGAGCGCAGCGTGTGCAAAAGGATGATGTTGTGCGCGCATTCGCAGATCGCGTGGTGGAACTCGACATCGATCTCGGCTTCATGGTCGAAGTCGCCGGTCCGGTGCGCATCGTCCATGCGGGCCATGATCTTGTCGAGCAGCGCCATGTCTTCCGGAGTGGCGCGCCGTGCCGCGTATTCAGCCGCGACCCCTTCGATCTCGCGGCGGTATTCCAGATAATCGGTCACTGCCTTGCGGTGCATCGAGATCAGGTCCGTCACCGGTTTGGTGAAGAGCTGGCCGATGACATCGGCGACATGCGTGCCGCCGCCGGGCCTTGTCGTCAAAAGGCCGCGTCCTTCCAGCGCCTTCAGGGCATCACGCAGGATCGGCCGGGATACGTCGAACTGGCGTGCAAGCTCGCGCTCGCCCGGCAGCCGGTCGCCGGTGCGCAGCACGCCTTCGAGGATGAGGCTCTCGATCTGCTGCACCACCTCGTCGGCGGTGCGCGAATGCTCGATCCTGGAAAAAATGTCGCTCAACAGAATGCCTGGAAGGTGAACCGGTGTCGCAGAATAGAGCCTGCCTCGCCAACTGGTCAAATTATTTATCCAATTGACAAAAGCGGGCCGTTTTCCGCCCGATGCCGCCATCTTCGGCTAACTTTGCTGTTTGCGTCTTTCGGCCATTGGCACTAGACGGACGCGAGTGCAAGAGGGTTCAAGGAAACCCGGGGAACAAGCCGTGTCAGACGACCCGTCCGATCTCGAATTCCAGCCGCGCGCCAAGGGCAGCGTCATGGGCTTTCCCGCGCATGAGGGCCGGCCCGGCGCACTCGGCGAGGTTCATGCCCGGCCGCATCCGCTGATCGAAAAGCCACGCGTCCTGATGCAGCTCGCCTTCATGACGGAGGGTGGCTCCGGCGTCGACCACGCGGTGCTTTCCGAACTGTCGCGGCGCCTCGGCATCGCCGCGCCCGACCGCCAGGCCCGCCACCATGCCATGAAATGGGGCAAGGGCTCGCTGCGCTGGGAGCGGCACACCGAATTCTCGACCTATTTGTGGGAAGGGCCTCTTTCCGAAAGCGGCAGGACGCAGGAGGACTCACCTTTCGGCAACGGGTTTTCCCCGCCGGGAACCTGTATCTCCGGCATCAGGCTCGAGATCCGCAAATGGACGCAAGCGAGCGAGCAACTGATAGCCGGTTTCGATCCGACCAGCCTGTGCTACTCGCTGGTCGAGCGCGGAAACGCCGCCATCGTCACCGATTTTCGCCAGGATGGCGATGGCCTGACGCGCATGCTGGTGCTCGATCGCGGCTTGACCCCGGCGCGCACCGGCGCGTTGTCGCAGCGGCTTATTGACATCGAAACCTATCGGACGCTGGCCATGCTCGGCCTGCCGCTGGCGTTGACCTTGTCCGGTCGCGCCCGCCGTATCGAGGACCGGCTGGCGCAGACCACGCTGGAGATGAAGGTCGCCGAGACTCGCGACAGCCAGACCTTGCTGGCCGATCTGACCGAACTTGCGGCGGAGCTGGAGGCGGACGCGGCGTCGAGCCTTTACCGTTTCGGCGCCAGCCGCGCCTATGACGGCATCGTCGGCGAACGGCTGGAGGCGCTCGAGGAAGAGCCTGTGCCCGGCTATGACACATGGCGCGGGTTCCTGCAGCGCCGTGTGGCACCCGCAATGCGCACCTGCCGCTCGGTCGAGGAGCGGCAGGAAAATCTATCGCGAAAACTGACCCGCGCCACGACGCTGCTGCGCACCTGGGTCGATGTCGAGGTCGAGAAGCAGAACCGCGACCTGCTTGCCTCGATGAACAACCGCGCCCGCCTGCAACTGCGCCTGCAGCAGACCGTCGAGGGGCTCTCGGTCGCCGCCGTCTCCTATTATGTTGTCGGCCTTGTCGGCTATGTCGCCAAGGGTGCCTCGATCTTCGGCCATGCCTTCGCGCCGGAGATCATTACCGCTGCTTCGGTGCCTGTCGCCATCCTGCTGGTCTGGTGGGGCGTACGCCGCGTGCGCCGGATGCACTCCGAACCCGGCAAGCCGCCCGGCGAATAGAGGGTCCTCGTAGAGCGCTGCGCTGACCCCCACCCCGCTCACTTCGTTCGCGACCCTCCCCACAAGGGGGAGGGTAAGGCAGCGGCAGATTGCCGCTGCGGAAGCCTGTCTCGTCCGTGCGGCTGGATTTCCCACCAAGGCAGCATTTGCACCCAACGCACTTCACTGGTAAAAGATTTTGACCAGTCAAGCGAAATGAGGCTGCTGATGTCCGGCCTGGCCATGCCGAAACCAGACGACGCCACGATGCGCCGGCGCGACGAGATCGTCGCCGACATGCGCATCATCGTGCCGGGTGAGGGCGTCGTCGATGCCGCCAATTCCATGCGCGCCTTCGAGAGCGACGGCCTGACCGCTTATCGGCAGCTGCCGCTGGTTGTCGTGCTGCCGCAAACGGTGGCGCAGGTTTCGCGCGTGCTGAAATACTGCAACGACCGCAACATCCGCGTCGTGCCGCGCGGCTCCGGCACCTCGCTGTCGGGCGGCGCGCTGCCGCTCGAGGACGCGGTGCTTTTGGTGATGAGCCGCTTCAACCGTATCCTCAGGATCGATTTTCCCAATCGCGTCGTCGTTGCCCAGCCGGGCGTCACCAATCTCGGCATCACCACCGCCGTCGAGCAGGAGGGCTTTTACTATGCCCCCGATCCATCCTCCCAGATCGCCTGCTCGATCGGCGGCAATGTCGCGGAGAATTCCGGCGGCGTGCACTGCCTGAAATACGGCCTCACAGCCAACAATGTGCTCGGCATCGAGATGGTGCTGATGAATGGCGAGGTGGTGCGGCTGGGCGGCAGTCACCTCGATGCGGAAGGCTACGACCTGCTCGGCGTCATGACCGGCTCCGAAGGGCTGCTCGGCGTCGTCACCGAGGTAACCGTGCGCATCCTGAAGAAGCCGGAGACGGCACGTGCACTGCTGATCGGCTTCCCGACCAGCGAGCAGGGCGGCCAGTGCGTTGCCGACATCATCGGCGCCGGCATCATCCCGGGCGGCATGGAAATGATGGACCGGCCGGCGATCCACGCGGCGGAAGATTTCGTCCATGCCGGCTATCCCCTCGATGTCGAGGCGCTGCTGATCGTCGAGCTCGACGGCCCCGGCGTCGAAGTCGATCATCTGATCGGTCTGGTGGAGGCGATCGCCTACAAGAACGGCTCGACCACCTGCCGCATTTCGCAGTCCGAACAGGAACGGCTGAGCTTCTGGGCCGGCCGCAAGGCGGCGTTCCCGGCCGTCGGCCGCATCTCGCCCGATTACTACTGCATGGACGGCACCATCCCGCGCAAGGAGCTGCCGCGCGTGCTCGCCGGCATGCGCGAGCTGTCGGAAAAATACGGTCTCGGCGTCGCCAATGTCTTTCATGCCGGCGACGGCAATCTGCATCCGCTGATCCTCTACGATGCCAACGTACCGGGCGAACTCGACAAGGCCGAAAGCTTCGGCGCCGACATATTGCGGCTTTGCGTCAAGGTCGGCGGCGTCTTGACCGGCGAACACGGTGTGGGCGTGGAAAAACGCGACCTGATGCCGGAAATGTTCACCCAGATCGATCTCGACCAGCAGATGCGGGTCAAATGCGCCTTCGATCCCAACCATCTGCTCAATCCAGGAAAAGTGTTCCCGCAGCTGCGGCGATGCGCCGAACTCGGCCGCATGCACATTTCCGGCGGCAAGCTGCCGTTTCCGGACATTCCGAGGTTTTGAGGGACATGTCGGCGCTTGAACACCCCCCTCTGTCCTACCGGACATCTCCCCCGCAAGGGGGGAGATTGGCTGGCCGCAATGTTGGTGCTTTTCCTTCAACCAGTGGAATTGGCGAAAGCCGCGATGACAAGTTGATCTCCCCCCTTGCGGGGGAGATGTCCGGCAGGACAGAGGGGGGTGCGAAGGATCGCGGCATCTCGGTACTCGCGACTGGCGCGTTCTCCTCATGACCACTTTCACGCCAACCACTTCAGCCGAAGTCCTGTCCAGCGTCGCCTGGGCCGTTGCCGAAGAGTCGCCGCTGGAAATCCTCGGCCATGGGTCCAAGCGTGGCATCGGCCGGCCGCTGCAAACCGAACACACGCTCGACCTGTCGAAGCTTTCAGGCGTCACGCTCTACGAACCGGCTGAACTGGTGCTGTCGGCCAAGGCAGGCACACCGCTGGCCGAGATCGAAAAGCTGCTGGCGGAAAACGGCCAGCAACTCGCCTTCGAGCCGATGGACTTCGGCCCACTGCTCGGCGGCGAACCGGGCAAAGGCACGATCGGCGGTGTTCTCGCCGCGAACCTCTCCGGTCCGCGCCGGCTCAAGGCAGGGGCCGCACGCGATCATGTCCTGGGCATCAATGTGGTGTCCGGTCGTGGCGAGGCCTTCAAGTCGGGCGGCCGCGTGGTCAAGAACGTCACCGGCTATGACATGTCCAAGCTGATGGCCAACAGCTGGGGCACGCTGGCCGTATTCACCGACGTCACCTTCAAGGTGCTGCCGGCCGCCGAGACCGAAGTCACGCTCGCAATCCGAGGTTTGCTCGACGATGCCGCCGCCGCAGCCATGGCCCTGGCGCTTGGCTCGAGTGCTGAAGTGTCGAGTGCCGCCCACCTGCCGGAGCGGATCGCCGCACGCGTCGCCAGCGGCAGTCTCGGCAGTGAGGCCGCCACGCTGCTGCGTGTCGAAGGCTTCGGCCCGTCCGTCGCCTACCGTATCGCCGCGCTGAAAGCGCTGCTGGGCAATGCCGGGCCGCTGCAGGAGATTGCCGGCGAGGCTTCATCGCTGATCTGGCGCGATGTGCGCGATTGCAGGCCCTTCGCCGACAATAGCGAGAAACCGGTGTGGCGTGTCTCGATGACGCCGGGACAGTGCCACCAGATGGTCCTGACGCTGCGCATGCAAGCCGCCGTCAGCGCCTTTTACGACTGGCAGGGCGGGCTGGTGTGGTTGCGTATGGAAGAGGGCGACCCGGAAGCCGCCCTGCTGCGTGGCCTGTTGAGGAAACATGGCGGCGGCCATGCGACGCTGGTGCGCGCCGCACCCTCGCATCGCGCCGCTGTGCCGGTGTTCGAGCCGCAGCCGCCCGCACTTGCCGCATTAGCGGCGCGCCTGAAACAGCAATTCGACCCGAAGCACATCCTCAATCCCGGCCGCATGGCCTAGGACATTAGCGATGCAGACCAATTTTTCGCTTGCCCAGCTTGCCGATCCGCATGTCGCGGAATCGGAAAAGATCCTGCGCAAATGCGTGCATTGCGGCTTCTGCACCGCGACATGCCCGACCTATGTGACACTCGGCAACGAGCTCGATTCACCGCGCGGGCGCATCTACCTGATCAAGGACATGCTGGAGAACGGCCGTCCCGCTGACAAGGAGATCGTCACCCATATCGATCGCTGCCTGTCGTGCCTTGCCTGCATGACCACCTGCCCGTCGGGCGTCAACTACATGCATCTGGTCGACCATGCCCGCGCCCATATCCAGGAAACCTACAAGAGGCCGCTGCTCGACCGCCTGACCCGCGCCCTGCTGGCCTTCGTGCTGCCCTATCCCGCACGTTTTCGCGCGGCACTCAGGCTGGCAAAGGTGGGCAAACCGTTTATGGGCCTGTTCGAAAAGGTCCCGGCGCTGAAACCGCTTGGCGCCATGCTCAAGCTCGCGCCGGCGTCGATCCCGGCAGCTTCGCCGATGGCTTCGCCAGGCATCCATGCCGGGCAAGGAACCAAAAGAGGTCGCATCGCCATCCTCACCGGCTGCGCGCAGTCCGTGCTTGATCCCGCCATCAACGAGGCGACGATTTCGCTGCTGAAGCGGCTCGGCGTCGAGGTCGTGGTGCCGCCGGGCGAGGGCTGCTGCGGCGCGCTGGTCCACCATATGGGCCGTGAGGCAGCCGCGCTTGCCTCGGCAAGGCAGAATGTCGATGCCTGGACGCGCGCGATCGACCAGGGGCGGCTCGATGCCATCGTCATCACCGCCTCCGGCTGCGGCACGACGATCAAGGACTACGGTTTCATGCTGCGGCTCGACCCGGCCTATGCCGACAAGGCCGGGCGCGTTTCGGCGCTGGCCAAGGACATCACCGAATATCTGACTGAGCTCGACCTGCCCGAACCGGTTCGCAAGCCGAGCACTGTCGTCGCCTATCACTCGGCCTGCTCGATGCAGCACGGCCAGAAGATCACTCGCCAGCCAAAGGAGCTGCTGGCCAAGGCCGGGTTCATCGTGCGCGAGCCGCGTGAGGGACATCTCTGCTGCGGCTCCGCCGGCACCTACAACATCCTGCAGCCCGAGATTTCGGCCAAGCTGCGCGATCGCAAGGTGAAAAACATCGAGGCGACGGGGGCTTCGATCGTTGCCACAGGCAACATCGGCTGCATCACGCAGATCGCTTCCGCCGCGAAGCTGCCGGTGGTGCACACGATAAAACTGCTCGACTGGGCGTATGGCGGGCCGAAGCCGGAAGGTGTTCTGGAAGAGAGCCCGATCGCCGCGGAATAGGGCGCCCGTTGTAGCTACTCCGCCGCAAGCCTGTCGGCCGTACCGTAGGTCGCCTCGTAAAGCGCACGCTGGCGGCTGAGCGCCACCATCGTGTTGCGCAGCAGGATGGCGACCGTGATCGGGCCGACGCCGCCCGGCACGGGGGTGATCCACGAGGCGACCTCGCGCACGCTTTCGGTGTCGACGTCGCCGACGATGCGGCTTGAGCCGTCAGGCCCGATTTCGGAATTGATGCCGATGTCGATGACGGCAGCGCCCGGCTTGACCATGTCGGCCTTGATCAGCCTGGGCTTGCCGACGGCGACGAACAGCGCGTCGGCGCGCCGCGCATGTGCGGCAACCGATCGCGTCATGTGGTGGCAGACCGTCACCGTCGCGCCTTCGCTCATCAGCAGGAAGGCGATCGGCTTGCCGACGATTTCCGAGTGGCCGACGATGACGACTTCCAGTCCCTTGAGGTCGAGCCCGGTTTCCTTGAGCATCTCGACTGAGGCGGCCGCCGTACAAGGCGCGAGGTCGAGCTGGTTGTAGACGATGTTGCCGATCGAGGCCGGATGCATGCCTTCGACATCCTTGAGCGGATGCACCGCCGCCTGCAGCGTCCTGATCGGGATATGCGCTGGGACCGGCCGCTGGATGATGATGCCGGTGACGCGCGGATCGGCATTCAGGCCGTGGATCGCCGCTTCCAACTCGCCTGACGTGATGGTGGCGGGAAAGCGCCGCTCCTCGAAATCGATACCGGCGAGTTGTGCCTTGGCGCGCTGGTTGCGCACATAAACATCCACCGCGTCGGTGTCGCCGACGGTGATCGAGATCAGCTTGGGCGGAAAACCCTCGGCTTTGGCGATCGCTGCGTCCTCGCGCACGGCGGCGATGATGCGCTGGGCTACCGGGCCGCCCTTGAGGTAACGGCTGTCTTCGGACAGGGGCATGGGTGAACTCTTTTGTGGAACTTGGCACCCAGATAGCAAAAGAATGCGGCAAGGGGCAGCATGAAAGCGAACCGCTATGCCCCTGGCGCGACGTTCAGGCGACGTCTTGCCTCGCTATCAGCCCGATTTCTGCTCAGAAACGGAAAGGGCAGCGCGGTTTCCCGTGCTGCCCTTCCTGACCGGCCGCATCCCCATACGGCCCGTCCCCCGTTGTCCCTAAACTGGCCTCGAAAAGCGGACTGCTTTGCAGGCCAAGTGATTCGCAAGACCTACTATATCACCTCAACCGTGGTTCCGACATTGACCCGTTCATAGAGGTCGACGACGTCCTCGTTGCGCATGCGGATACAGCCCGATGACACCGCGCCGCCGATCGTCCACGGCTGATTGGTGCCGTGGATGCGGTACTCGGTCGTGCCGAGATAGAGCGCGCGGGCACCAAGCGGGTTCTCCATGCCGCCCGCAAGATAGGTCGGCAGATAGCGGCCCTTGGCGGCTTCACGCTTGATCATCTGCGCCGGCGGGCGCCAGTCCGGCCACTCGCGCTTGTTGGTGATCTTGTGCGTACCCGACCATTCGAAGCCCGGCTTGCCGGTGCCGACGCCATAGCGCCTTGCCTTGCCGTTCTTCTCGACCAGGAAGAGGAAATTCTGCGTGGTGTCGATGACGATCGTGCCCGGCTTCTGGCCTCCGTCATAATCGACTTCCTGCGGCAGGTAGATCGGATTGATCTGAGGACGCGCGACCATGCGCTTGGCTGGCGGCTGCACCGCCGCCGTCTGCACCCGGTCGGGCTGCGCCGGGCGCAGGCGCCGCTGCTGCTGAACCATCTGGCGGTTCTGGCGCACGACGCCGGGCGCATGGCCAAGCTGCAGCACCCAGGGTGCGGAAAGGTCGGGGCTCACCATCACCGGCGGCCTGTCGGCATATCGATCGCCGGCGGCTGAGGGTGTGACGCCGGCGGCCAACACAGCCACGGCGCCGAGCACGGGGAACAACACTGTCTTCATCGTAGCGCACCTTGATCGTCTGATACAAGACGGGTGGAAAGGTCCTCCCGGTTCGGCGATCATTGGCGCGCAAGCAGCAACCGAAACATGAATCGGAATGCGTAAAACGCAGAACTGTCGGTAAACCTTTCGGTGTGGTTACCGCCGGGTTCAGGAATCTGGTAAAGCCGCAGTAAATGCCGCGCAAAAGCGCGTTAACGAACGGATTTTGGTTATGGACAAGGAAAACACCGGCCTGCTCGCCGGTCCCGACGGTGTCGCGCGCTGCTTCTGGCACGGCAATCTGCCCGACTATCTGCACTACCACGATCATGAATGGGGCCGGCCTGTGGCCGACGACCGCAGGCTGTTCGAAAAGATCTGCCTGGAAGGCTTTCAGTCGGGCCTGTCGTGGCTGACCATTTTGCGCAAGCGGGAGAATTTTCGCGAAGCCTTTGCCGATTTCGAATTCGACAAGGTCGCCGCCTTCACCGACAAGGATGTCGAGCGACTGCTCGGCAATGCCGGCGTCATCCGCCATCGCGGCAAGATCGTCTCGACCATCAACAACGCCAAGCGGGCCCGCGAAATGGCCGACGAATTCGGCTCACTGGCCGCCTGGTTCTGGAAGTTCGAACCCGGTAAGGACGAGCGGCCGCAAATCGTCGACCTCGCCCATCTGCGCGCCAACCCGACAACGGCCGTCTCGGTGCGGATTTCGAAGGAGCTGAAGAAGCGCGGCTGGAGCTTTGTCGGCCCGACCACGGTCTACGCCTTCATGCAGGCCATGGGCCTGGTCAACGATCACCTCGAAGGCTGCGTCTGCCGCAAAGAGGTCGAGAAGGAGCGGAAGGCTTTTAGGCGGCCGGAATAGGCTCAGGTGCCGTTGGCGCCGGCCAGCACCAGGCCGGCGACGATCGCCACCACCGTGGCCACGGTCGGATAGATCACCAGCAGGCCGGTCATCAACGCGTCGCGCATCGAAGTCCCCTTGCCGGTGTCGGCGGGTACTTCGAACGGGCCGGCAGACTGGCTGACCATTTTCGGAGCGTGAATGTCGGCCGGGCGCAAGCGTGCGGGCATTTCGCCGGCTTCGCCATCAATAGCGTGAAATCTTGCTGTGCTGACCATGGCCCCGAGCCCTCATTTGCCCGGCCTTATCGGCTGCGATTGTGTCGGCACGATGCCGCACTGGTGGCGGGATTGTTTCATTTTCGGCGCGGTTTTGTTTCAAGGATTTCGGTTTCGCGTTCTCCTATCAGGAGAGGCCAGAGGGCTGACCCTTGCCGCATCCAGCCTCTTCGGTTAGGACACCCGCGTTGCGAAAATCGCAACATTGCGGACCTTCAAGCACCACAAAACACCGAGCAAACACCCCATGGCCGATAAATCGGAAAAGACGAAAGCGCGACTGCCGCGCGGTTTTGCCGACCGCAGCGCCGAGGACATCCGCGCCGTCGAGAAGATGATGGCGACGATCCGCTCGGTCTATGAGCTTTACGGTTTCGAACCGGCCGACCAGCCGCTGATCGAATACACCGACGCGCTCGGAAAATTCCTACCCGACCAGGACCGGCCGAACGAAGGCGTGTTCTCCTTCCAGGATGACGACGACCAGTGGCTGTCACTGCGCTATGATTTGACCGCGCCGACGGCTCGCTTTGTCGCCGAGAATTACGAGCGCCTGCCCAAACCTTACCGCAGCTATCGCTCCGGCTGGGTGTTCCGCAACGAGAAGCCAGGCCCCGGCCGCTTCCGCCAGTTCATGCAGTTCGATGCCGATACGATCGGCACGCCGGGCGTCGCTGCCGACGCTGAAATGGCCATGATGATGGCCGACGTCATGGAAGCGCTCGGCATCAAGCGCGGCGACTACGTCATCCGCGTCAACAACCGCAAGGTGCTGGACGGCGTATTGGAAGCGATCGGCCTCGGCGGCGAGGAGAATGCCGGCCGCCGGCTGACGGTACTGCGCGCGATCGACAAGCTCGACAAAATCGGCGCAGACGGCGTGCGCAACCTCCTGGGCAAAGGCCGTCTGGACGAGAGCGGCGATTTCACCAAGGGCGCGGGGCTGGATGAGGCTGAGGTTGATTTGGTCCTTGCCATCGTGCACGCCACTGTCGCAATTGAAGGGAAGGCCGGAGATGGCGAAGCGTACGGGGATGGGGCAGCTTTCACGCCGGATCCTCGCTTTCCCTTCAATCAGCTGTTTGGCCGCACCGGCAACACGGCCTTTGCCGAAGGTACAGCAGAGTTAGCTCAAATCAAACGGCTCGTTCTTGCTGCAGGCTATGGTCCCGATCGCGTCCGCATAGACCCCTCCGTCGTCCGCGGCCTCGAATACTACACTGGCCCGGTCTTCGAGGCCGAACTGCTGGCCGAGATCCCCAACGAGGACGGCCAGATTGTCCGCTTCGGCTCGGTCGGCGGCGGCGGTCGCTATGATGGTCTGGTTTCGCGCTTTCGCGGCGAGCCGGTGCCGGCAACCGGTTTTTCCATAGGCGTTTCCAGGCTGATGACCGCGCTGAAGAACCTCGGCAAACTCGACGCCTCGGACGTGATCGCGCCGGTCGTCGTGCTGGTGATGGACAAGGACACCGACAGCCTCGGCCGCTACCAGAAGATGGTGGCGGAGCTGCGCGCCGCCGGCATCCGCTCCGAAATGTATCTCGGCGGCGCGGGTATGAAGGCGCAGCTCAAATATGCCGACCGCCGCGGCTGCCCGGTCGCCATCATCCAGGGCGGCGACGAGCGCGCCAAGGGTGAGCTGCAGATCAAGGACCTGATCGAGGGCGCGCGCATGTCGGCCGAGATCGCCGACAACGCCGAATGGCGCGCCGCGCGCCCGGCGCAGGTGACGGTGGCGGAGGGCGAGCTGGTCGCCGAGGTGAAGAAGATCCTGGCGGCGCAAGCGGCGGATCGCGGGAAAGGTGGCGCTTGAACACCCCCCTCTGGCCTGCCGGCCATCTCCCCCGCAAGGCCGGCAGGCCAGAGGGGGGTGCCTCGCGCCCATCTATCCAATGACCTCCCGCTACCCCGCCATATCGGCCGACATCACCAACCTCTTCGCGGCATGCAACACGCACGCCGTCGAGGTCGCCATACTGCAGCCTGCCGACCCCTTCCTCGACATGGCCGGCGAGGATTTGCGCCGCCGCATCTTCCTGACCGAAAGCGAGACCGGCCAGACGCTATGCCTGCGGCCGGAATTCACCATTCCCGTCTGCCTCGACCACATAAGCTCGCAGGCCGGCACGCCGCGCCGTTATTCCTATCTGGGCGAGGTGTTTCGCCAGCGCCGCGAGGGCGGCAACGAGTTCTTCCAGGCCGGCATCGAGGATCTCGGCGACCGCGACACCGCCGAGGCCGATGCCCGCTCGGTGGCCGATGCGCATGCGTTGCTGTCGCTGGTGCTGCCCGGCCAGGCATTGGCGATCACGCTCGGCGACCAGACGATTTTCGAGGCGGTGCTGGCGGCCCTCGGGCTGCCGCGCGGCTGGCGCATGCGCCTTGCCCGTGCGTTCGGCTCGGCGCCGATGCTTGAGGCGGCTCTCGCCGATCTCGCCAACCCGCCGCGCAACAGCCAGCTCTCCGGCCCGGTCGCGGCCCTTGTGCTAGACGGTGATCTGGACGGTCTTTCCGCCCATATCGCGACCGGCATGGAAGAGGCGGGCCTGTCGGCGTCCGCCGGACGCGCGCCGTCCGACATTGCCCGGCGGCTGATCGAGAAGGCCGAATTGCGCAGCGTTCGGCTGTCGAGCGAGGCTTTTTCCGCGCTGAAGGATTTTCTGGCGATCGACGTGCCGCTTGATCGTGCGGCCCAGGCACTGGAGACCTTCGCCACCGGCGCCGGGCTGTCGCTCGATGTGGCGCTGGAAAAGTTCGCTGCCCGCGCCAAGGCGATCGAAGCGCATGGCTTGCCGGCCGAAAAAATCCGCTACGACGCCGCTTTCGGCCGCCCGCTCGACTACTACACCGGTCTTGTTTTCGAAATCGCGGCCGACAATGGCGACCGGCCGCTGGTCGGCGGCGGCCGCTATGACCGGCTGCTGACCCTGCTTGGCGCGAAGACGCCTATCCCCGGCGTCGGCTTTTCGGTCTGGCTCGATCGCATCGAGGCATTGCGGGAGACGGCCCCATGATCACGCTGGCGATCCCGTCCAAAGGCCGCCTGAAAGAACAGGCGCTGGACGTGCTGGCCAAAGCCGGCCTCGCCGTCAGCCTGCCCGACGACGAGCGCAAGTACCACGCCCGCGTCGGGGGCCTGGACGATGTCGAGGTGGTGTTCCTGTCGGCTTCCGAAATATCGGGCGAGATCGGCCATGGAGCCGTCGATCTCGGCATCACCGGCGAGGACCTGGTGCGTGAAAACCTCGCCGACTGGGAGAGCCGCGCCGAAATCGTCGCTCGTCTCGGCTTCGGCAATGCCGATGTCGTGGTGGCTGTGCCGGACATCTGGCTCGACGTCGACACCATGGCCGATCTCGACGACGTCGCCGCCGATTTTCGCCAGCGCCATGGCCGGCGGCTGCGTATCGCCACCAAATACTGGCGGCTGACCCAGCAATTCTTCTCGCAGAAGCACGGCATCCAGGTCTATCGCATCGTCGAGAGCCTAGGGGCTACCGAAGGCGCGCCGGCGGCCGGTCTGGCCGATGTCATCGTCGACATCACAACCACCGGCTCGACGCTGCGCGCCAATCATCTCAAGGTGCTGGGCGATGGCCTCGTCCTGCGTTCGCAGGCCTGTCTGGTGGCGTCGAAGAAGACACGGGCGGCGGCGGATGAGGCGCTGTTGCGCGACATTGCCGCGAACATGGCGGCTGCGGCCGGATAGCGGCGGGGCCCACTACCCTTAGAGCCCCGAACCCAGCTTAAAAACCCTGACGGCGGCCCAGCGGTGTCGGTAGCGTTTGCGCCGAGGTTTTCATGTGATAGGAATTTTTTCTTGACCCGTGAGGGCAGCTATGCTACATTTCTGCCCATGGTGCTGATTTGCGCCAGTGACCCGCCGCCCAGGCGGGTTTTTGCGTTTTGACGCTTCGTCAGCTAACGCGAAGCTTCGAAGCACCGTTGACCGGATCGTTGCCCTGCCTCGACCATCGGCGGGATTTCCTCCACCCCGGCAGGCTGATAGGCTCGGCTAATGCATGTCGCCCAAAAGTGATCTCGGTTTTGGGAGAACGACATGCATAAAAACAACGTCGCATGATTCCGTTTCAGCGCGACGCGCTTTAGTCCCGGGAGGAGAGAGCGATGCCGGTCAATCTCGACGAGCTGAAGAACGCCACCAATCTGCGCGGACGCGGCGCGCGTGCTGGCGGTGTCTTCGTCGCACCCGTCGACAACAGGGCGCATGTCTCTGGCGAACGCAGCGTGCCGCTGCTCGACAAGACCATTCCCGCGCTGTTTTCCGACACCGTCAGCAAATACGGCACACTCGACGCCGCTGTCTTCGTCGACCAGGACAAGCGCTTCACCTGGAGCGAACTGTCGGACACGGTGGACGCGCTGGCCGCCGGCTTCCTGGCACTGGGGTTGGCAAAGGGCGATCGCGTCGGCATCTGGTCGCCCAACCGCTGGGAATGGCTGGTGACGCAGTTCGCCACCGCCCGCATCGGCCTGATCCTGGTCAACATCAACCCGGCCTATCGGTTGACCGAGCTCGACTATGCGCTGAACAAGGTCGGCTGCAAGGCGCTGGTCACCGCTGCCAAGTTCAAGACGTCCGACTATCTCGGCATGATCGAGACGTTGGCACCCGAGATCGCCAAGGCCACGCCGGGCAAGCTCAAGGCGCAAAAACTGCCGGCGTTGAAGATCGTCATCCGCATGGGTGATGAGAACTCGCCCGGCATGTTCAATTTCGGTGATGTGCTGGCCATGGCCGGGCGTGACGAGCATGACAGCCTCGACCGCATCTCGGAGAAGCTGAAGCCGGGCGAGGCCATCAACATCCAGTTCACCTCAGGCACCACCGGAGCCCCCAAGGGCGCGACGCTGACCCACAGCAACATCGTCAACAACGGCAATTTCGTCACGTCGGCGATCAAGCTGACCGTCGACGACCGGCTGTGCATCCCGGTGCCGCTCTACCACTGCTTCGGCATGTCGATGGGCACGATGGGCTGCGTCTCGAAAGGCGCCACCATGGTTTTCCCCGGCGAGGGGTTCGACGCCGGCGCCACGCTGAAGGCGGTGGCTCAGGAACGCTGCACCGGGCTCTATGGCGTGCCGACCATGTTCGTCGCCTTGCTGGATCATCCGGATTTTCCCGCCTTCGATCTCTCCAGCCTGCGCACCGGAATCATGGCCGGTTCGCCATGCCCGATCGAGGTGATGAAGAAGGTGGTGTCGCTGATGCATATGGAACAGGTGACCATCGCCTACGGCATGACCGAGACCAGCCCGGTCTCGTTCCAGAGCGGCGTCGACGATCCGCTGGAAAAGCGGGTCTCGACCGTCGGGCGCATCCACCCCCATGTCGAGGTCAAGGCGGTCGATGCCGATGGCGCTACCGTTGCGGTCGGCGTACCGGGTGAGCTTTGCACGCGCGGCTATTCGGTGATGAAGGGTTACTGGGACGACGACGACAAGACCCGCGAGGCGATCGACAGCGACGGCTGGATGCACACCGGCGACCTCGCCACCATCGACGCCGAGGGCTATTGCAACATCGTCGGCCGGGTCAAGGACATGGTCATCCGCGGTGGCGAGAACGTCTATCCCAGGGAGGTCGAGGAATTCCTCTACCGCCATCCAAAGGTCAAAGAGGTGCAGGTGTTCGGCATTCCCGACGCCAAATATGGCGAGGAGCTGTGCGCCTGGATCGTGCTCAAGCCCGGCCAGATCGCCACCGAGCAGGAGGTCAAGAACTTCTGCGCCGGCCAGATCGCCCATTACAAGATCCCCCGCCACATACGCTTCCGCACCGAATTGCCGATGACGGTGACCGGCAAGCCGCAGAAGTTTTTGATGCGCGAGGCGATGGTGGAGGAACTGGGGCTGGTGACGCAGAAGACGGCGTGAGCGAAGGCGCTTCGATTTGTCCGGGGCGCTGGGTGCAGTCAGGTCGCGATCCTGCTGCATCATTTGGAGCGCGTTGTTTGAGGGGGCGAACGCCGGCCGTCGGGGCCTGCCGGATATTGTCTAAGGTGCTCCACTCCACACGGGTTTTCGGCAAGGTTCGCAGAAGCGCACAGGGGCTCGAATGAGTGGTTTCAAACGATCGGTGGTTTCCTATGCGATGCCCTTGGCCGCCTTGGTGATGGCTGTTGCAGTCAGGGCCGGCGGGCTGTCGGCAGACGAAGGTTCGCTGAGCGTCAGGATACTCGTCGGAGCGCTTTCGAGTGCGATTATGTTCATCACCATTTTCGTGGTGCTCGACCACGCCGAGGCGGTGGCTCGGCGTGTAGGAGAGCCCTACGGCACGTTGGTGCTGACTTTTGCCGTGACGGCAATCGAGGTGTCGATCATCGTTTCCATGATGCTGCATGGAGAGAACAACCCTACGCTTGCACGTGAGTCCGTCTTTTCAACAGTGATGATTACATCTACCGGCGTTGTCGGCACGTGTCTTGCATTTGGCGGCTGGCGTCATCGCAAACAGGCAATTGTTCGACAAGGGACAAGCGCATATTTGGCGGTTCTGATCGCACTGACCATCATGACGCTTATTCTGCCAACCTACACACAAGCTACGGGGCCGGGCACATTTTCGGCAGCTCAACTTGGCTTTGTGAGCGTGCTTTCGGTGCTGCTTTATGCAAGTTTTGTGTTCGCGCAGACTGTCCGCCACCGAGAAGACTTTATCGAAGGGCAGGCCCACGGCGTTTCGCTGCGGACTAGCCCTCACGAAAGCGTCTTTGCCGGCACATTGCTGCTCTTGATCGGGCTGATTGGCATTGTCATGCTCGCCGAGCAGGTCGCCGCAAGTGTTGAAAATACGCTCGTTGCCTATCAGGTGACACAGGCTGACAGCATTGTGGGGGCATTGATCGCCGGGCTGGTTTTGATGCCAGAGGCCATTTCGGCGGTTCGCGCTTCACTCAACAATGAGCTGCAACGCGGTTTGAATGTCGCGATGGGCTCCGCGTGCGCAACAATTGGTTTGACAATACCGGCGGTCGCAGCCGCCAGCCTGCTGACGGGCAGAGGGCTAACCCTGGGGCTTCCGGCGACTGATACAGTGCTTTTGATTTTAGCGCTGTTCATATGCAACGTGAGCTTTAGCACTGAAAGAACAACATTCTTGACAGGTGCTGTCCACATCGTGGTATTTCTTACTTATTTATTTCTTATATTTGTACCGTGAAAATTTTGGTCCAGGCAGGCAATTAGATGCGGCGATGAGACGGCCGTCAACGGACGGCTTGGGTTCTTCAGTCTGGAAGCCGACAGCGAACTGCAGACGACCGCCCTTTGCCTGAGATGGCGTTCCGCTTCCGCACCGAATTGGCGATGACCGGCAAGCCGCAGAAGTTTTTAATGCGCGAGGCATGGTGGAGGAACTGGGCTGGTGGCGCTTGAGGGTCGACGAACAGCAACGAGGCTCAATGAACGTCTCAATCTTGACTATTTCGGGACGAGACGCTGGCTTCGTTCAAGGCATCGCCGGTCGGTACGACGCCTGGTCGACGGGTCTACTTCCTGTTCCCGAAGCCTCAAGAAGGCGGAAATAAGCCGAGGCGAGGCTAGGCTACTCGGTTGACTCGGCCGTAAGGCGGGACAGTAGGCCGCGAATCGAGAAACGCAGGCCATCCGACGCGAAAATGAGATCCGGAGCCTCTCCAAACAGGCTGGTCAATGCGGCGCGCATATAGCGTGTTCCATACCCTACTCGGGAGGGTTGGACTACCGACGGCCCTCCTGATTCGATCCATCTCAGCGTCAGCATTGATTCCGAACTCGACGCTATGTTCCATTCCAAACGTATCCTACCTTCGGGGCGGGACAAGCTGCCATATTTAATGGCGTTTGTTGCTAGTTCATGAAGTGAGAGGGCGAGAGTTGTACCGGCATCGCGCGAAAGCAGCACCTCAGGTCCTTCGATCGTGATGGCAGTTTGTCCGTTGGAAAGGTATGGCGCGAGGACCGATTTTGCGACATCCGTTAAGGCCACGGTCTCGCCACCGGCAGCAAAAACTGCAGAATGAACATCCGACAAGGCTCTTAATCGCCCTTTGAAGTCTTCTGCAAGTCCTTCTGCCGAGATCGCGCCGCGCCTGGTCATCTCGAAGATGGATATGACCGTCGCCAGGATGTTTTTTACTCGATGATTGAGCTCGAGGCGCAGCTCGGTTTCCCGCTCAAGGTAATCACGTACGTCGCGCTGGCGGGCTCTGGTGAGGAGTGCCGACTGTATCCCGCTGATCAGTTCCAACGCGGCCACGGGACGTTGGTAAAAAATCTGGCGTGAACGTGGCCAGGCAACGTTCAGGGCCGCCTGGACGCGCACTTGCGGTGCCGCTCGGTCGAGGAGGATCACGATGGGTATTTCCGACCAGTTCGGCTGATGCTGCAGGAAACTGGCAACAGTTGCGATGGCCGTGGGGTCCAAGGCTTCATGCGTAACGACCAGCACCCCGGGAGATAATGCAAGCAGGTTGTTCAAATCCGCGGGGTCGGCCGCTTGAGCCCGAACACCGCGCTCCTGCAGCAGGGAGGTCGTGTAAGCAGCGTCCTTGCGGTAGGGGGCCAAAACGAGCACCCAATCGAGCGTTCCCAGACCATTGGAATCGGTGCCGCTCACGTCTCAGGCAGAGGATTGTACGCAACGACGGAAACGCCGGAGCTCGCGATGAACAGTTCCCGGACATCGAGATCGTGCGGGCCGTGGCGCTTTTTGACCACTGTAATGTTGCGCCTCAGGCGGCCCTCATGCTCGGACATGCGCAGCAGAAGCACGGTATCCCCGAGAAAGCTGACATCGACGTCAATCCCGACATTCTGCCCGAGCAATCCATGCTGCGCGACAATGAGCATTGTCAGCACGTCCGCACGCGCGAGATGTTTCAGGAGAGATTGGATGTCGAGCACCGCCTTTTCGCGGTGGGGAAGTGAATTCAGATAGCCCGTGAAGCTGTCAATCACCACCACACGTGTATTGTTGCGGCTGACGACTTGCTGCACGATCTGGCCGAACTCGCCTGGCGAGATTTCGTTCGGGCTAAAATCGTAGATGACCAGTTGGCCATCCTTGTGGAACTGCCGCAGGTCCATCCCGAGCCCTTCGGAGCGGCGAAAGAAGGTCTCCAACCGCTCCTCGAACAGGAAGAGGGCAACGCTCTCGCCGCGCTTGAGAGAAGCCGTCGCGTAAAGAGACGACATCGTTGACTTGCCGGTTCCGGACTGACCGATAACCAGTGTTATTGTTCCTGACTCCTGACCGCCGCCAAACATCTCGTCGAGAGCCTCGACTCCCGATTTGATCAGTTGCGGCTTGGTCACCTCGGGAGGCGAGCCCGGCACAATCCTTGGAAACACAACGACGCCGTCACCCTCGCGAATGGCCATGTCATGATAACCGTCGGCGTAAGGCACGCCACGCATCTTGCTGACTTCGATCCGCCGGCGCACCGCACCATAGTCCTCGAGCGATTTATCGAGGCGGATGACGCCGTGGGCGATGCCCTCGATTTCCTCGCCATTGTGATCGCCGCCACTGGTTTGGGTATCGAGCAAAACAGCTACAATGCCCCGCCTGGCCAGGAAGGCTTTGAAGCCAATCAGTTCCCGCCTAAACCTTGGCGTATCGCCGGTGATCAGCCGGATTTCAAGCAAGGAGTCGTAGACCAGTCTGTGTGGTTTGTATTCTTCGATCGCACGTTCGATCGCCTTGCGCGTCTCATCCAAGCGAAGGTCGGCGGTCTGGAAAATCGTCTGATCGGCTGCGCCACTCACGGCTTCGGAGGCCGAAAGCTCTTCGACGCGAATTCCATCGAGCGTCCAGCCGTGTGAAGAGGCAATCGCCTGCAGTTCGGAAGCGGTTTGCGAAAGGCTGACGTAGATGCAGCGTTCACCGGCCGCCACGCCGGCACGCAGAAACTGCAAGGCAGCCGTGGTTTTGCCTGCGCCGGGATCGCCCTGCACGATATAAAAGTTCGAGGCAGGCAGTCCACCGCGAAGAATTTCGTCCAAGCCGGCGATACCGGAACTTACAACGGGCTGTTTTTTTCGCTCGGCCATTCCGCCCCTCGTCTCCAACAGAAACTGTCAGCCCGTCATTGGGCATCAACAATGTAGAACGGTTGGACCGCTTGGCCACCTGGCCCAGGGAAATATCGATCTCCTGGAGCTAATTCTAGTAATCGGCGCGTTGCCGGGAGGCAAGTAAATCTCCTTGAAATGCGGGACGAAGTTCGGATGCACACTGGTGCGAGGTCCACCGCATGCCCGTCGGCACCAATTCATTTGATTTGGCGTGGAACCATAAGGGGACGGCGGCGGTTTTCTCCCGTTGCAACGAAATAAATGGATGGGGAATGATTCAAGGGACCGTCAATCCAGCCGATGAGGATCGCTATCGCGTTCTCGTCGAGGCCGTTACCGACTACGCAATCTATATGCTGGATCGCTCGGGAACCGTCACAAGCTGGAACGCAGGCGCCAAGCGGCTCAAAGGCTATTCTTCCAGCGAGATCATCGGTCAGCATTTCTCTTGTCTCTACACGGAAGAGGATCGTGAATCTGGTCTCCCTTCGGGGGCTTTGGAGGCAGCAGCCCGCGAAGGCAAGTTTGAGAACGAAGGCTGGCAGGTCCGCCGCGATGGGACCCGTTTCTGGGCTCACGTGGTGATTGACCCGATCCGCGATCCAGGCGGCAAACTGACGGGGTTCGCCAAGGTCACCCGTGATCTTACCGGGCGGAAGGAAGCGGTGGAGGAAATCCGAAAAAACCAGGAGCAGTTTCAACGTCTGGTTCAGGGCGTAACGGACTACGCTATCTATATGCTCGACCCTGAAGGAATAATTACGAGCTGGAACTCGGGCGCGGAACGCATCAAAGGCTATTCGGCAGACGAAATAATCGGGAAGCACTTTTCGCAATTCTACACGCCCGAAGATCGTGAGCGAGGCAGTCCGCAAATTGCCTTGGAGATCGCCGCCCGCGAAGGACGGGTTGAGCGGGAAGGCTGGCGGATACGCAAAGACGGAACGACGTTCTGGTCCCATGTGGTCATCGACGCCATTCGGCACGAGGATGGCGAACTGCTGGGGTTCGCGAAGGTCACGCGCGACATCACGGAGCGGAAGAATGCGCAGGAGTCATTGGATCAGGCACGTGAGGCCCTTTTCCACTCCCAAAAAATGGATGCGATCGGCAAGCTGACGGGCGGAGTTGCCCACGATTTTAACAATTTGCTGATGGCGGTTCTGGGTAGTCTTGAGCTGCTCCGCAAACGGCTACCCGACGACCCACAGTTGCTGCGTCTTCTCGACAACGCGGTGCTCGGGGCGCGACGGGGAGCGTCGTTGACGCAGCGGATGCTGGCTTTTGCCCGACGGCAGCAACTCGATCCAAAACCTGTCGATTTAATAAAGCTCATACAGGGAATGAAAGAGCTGTTGGAGCGTTCGCTGGGCTCAAGGGCGATTATCGAGACAAAATTCCCGCTGTCTCTCGATCATGTGATGGTTGATGAGAGTCAAATCGAGCTCGCATTGCTCAATCTTTGTGTCAACGCCAGGGACGCCATGCCTGACGGTGGGACGATCGTCATTTCCGCTCGGATGGAACAGGTTGGCGGCAGCAAAGATGCTGGCCTGGCGCCGGGCCAATATGTCTGCCTCGGGGTAGCAGACAATGGCGAAGGGATGGATGGCGAGACGCTGGCTCGCGCCACGGAACCGTTCTTCACCACAAAAGGGGTCGGCAAGGGAACCGGCCTCGGGCTGTCTATGGTGCATGGAATGACAGAACAGATGGGCGGGCGCCTGGCCCTTCGGAGCCGCAAGGGAGCAGGAACGACAGCGGAGCTGTGGCTACCAGTCGCAACCGCGACCTCGGAAGTCGCGCGCGGGCCCGATGTCCTCGCCGAGGAAGTCGTTGAAGCGGTCCCGCTGCGGATCCTGGCAGTGGATGACGATGCTCTGGTACTCTTGAATACTGCGGCGATGCTCGAGGATCTCGGCCATACTGTCGCGGAGGCGCATTCTGCGGCGGCAGCCCTCGGGCTGTTGGAGGAGCAGCGGTTCGACCTCGTAATAACGGATCACGCGATGCCGAAGATGACTGGCCTACAGCTATCGGATATAATCAAAGACAGGTGGCCGAACACCCTTGTCATTATAGCAACGGGCTACGCCGAACTCCCGGGCGCCCGCGACATGAGAATTCTCAGCAAGCCCTTCACAGAAGAAGAATTAGCGAGCGCGATAGCTAATGTTGCATAAGGTCGCCTGCGAGATCATGCCCTCGTTGAATTTCTCCGCCACTTCAAGCTGAGATTCATCATCTAACCTCCTTCGGAAGGCGATGCGATCAACACCGATTTGCGGCGCAATGCTGCCATTCACTTCGAGGTAGAGGTGGTCGCTCAGGCGCGGGCCATGGCCCGCGCCTCTCATATTCAGCTCCCCAAAGAGCTCAGTCCTTCTCGAAGATGCGCGCCTTGGCGACAACACCCGCAATGGCGCCGCCGATCAGCGGTGCAACGATGAACAGCCAGAGCTGGCCGATCGCGGCAGTTCCCGAAAACAGCGCCGGGCCGATCGAGCGGGCCGGGTTGAGCGACGTGCCGGTCACCGGGATGATGGCGAAGTGCAATCCTGCCAGCGTCAGGCCGATGACCAGTCCGGCGAACGCCGTCGAGTGTTTTTCAGCCGTGACGCCAAGGATCACGGTGACGAAGGTGAAGGTGCCGATCACTTCCCACAGGAATGCCGAGCTGACGCCCCATTTCGTCACATCCCAGCCATTGGCGCCGAAGCCGGTGGTGTGTCCGCCAACCTGGCCGGAAACGATGATCCACAATGCCAGCGAAGCAAGGACGCCGCCGATGACCTGCGCGATCCAGTAGGGGATGACATCCTTGGCCGGCAGCCGGCCGGCAAGGAAGACACCCAGCGTCACCGCAGGGTTGAGATGCGCGCCCGAAATAGGACCGATTGCATAGGCCGCCGCGATGAGGCCGATGCCGAACGCCAGACCGATGCCTTCCTGGCCGAGCGGCAGCGCACCGCCGAAGCCGCCCGTCACCACAGAAGCCGTACCGATGAACACCAATAGAAATGTGCCTAGAACTTCCGCCAGATAAGTCTTCATTGCCCTCTCCTCGTGTCGATCCGCCGGTCCACCTTTTCCGCGCCGCGAATCATGTCGGCAAGAGTATTCCCTGGCGAAAAACTTGGAAAGCAGCGCAGCTGCGCCAGATTGCGTGCTTGTAGTCGCCAGTTGCGAACATTAGAGACCCATCATCTATTGATCGATCTGCTGTTACGGGTCGAGGGCATTTACTGGTCGGGTCGGTTTTTTGGCCGGTTAGGCCTCATCATCGGGGGGACGGAAGCGGGGTTCAATCCAGACCTAAAAGGCTCTAAGAGCAGGCTCGGAGATCACGTGCTCGATTTGATGGAATGACGAATGCGACTGGGCGGACGGCTGGCTGCGGCCATCGAAGTGCTGGAAGACATCGGCCGGCGCCACCGGCCGGTGGCGGACGCGCTGAAGGATTGGGGCCTGTCGCATCGCTTCGCCGGCGGCGGTGACCGTGCAGCGATCGGCAACATCGTCTATGACGCCTTGCGCCACAAGCGGTCCGCGGGCTGGCTGCTGGGCGAGGACACGCCGCGCGCCATCGGCTTCGGCGCGCTGCTGCTCGAATGGGGCCAGACGGCACAATCGCTCAACGACGCGCTGGATGGTGACAAGTTCGCACCGCCGCTGCTGACCGCTGCCGAGCTTCAGGCCATCGCCGACCATCGGCTCGCCGATGCGCCGGACGCGGTGCGGGCGGATGTTCCGGACTGGTGCGCGCCGCTTTTCGAGCGAGCCTTTGGCCCGACCTGGGCTGACGAGGGCGCGGCGCTGGCAACGCGCCCGCCGCTCGACCTCAGGGTCAACACCTTGCAGGCCAACCGCGACAAGGTGCTGGCCGAACTGACGGGAACCGGCGCGAAACCCGCCGCCATCGCGCCACACGGCATCCGCATCCCGCCGATCGACGGCGACGGCCGGCACCCGAACGTGCAGGCCGAGCCGGCTTTCCAGAAGGGCTGGTTCGAGGTCCAGGACGAAGGCTCGCAGATCGCGGCCGCCCTTGCCGGGGCCGAAGCCGGCATGCAGGTGCTGGATTTCTGCGCCGGCGCCGGCGGCAAGACGCTGGCGCTGTCGGCTTCGATGGAAAATCGTGGCCAGATCTTTGCCCACGATGCCGAAAAAGCACGGCTGGCGCCGATCTTCGACCGCATCCGTCGTTCGGAAAACCGCAATGTGCAGGTGGTCACCAAGCCCACAGAACTCGCGCCGCTCGGCAATCACATGGACATCGTGCTGGTCGACGCCCCCTGCACCGGCAGCGGCACATGGCGCCGCCGTCCCGACGCCAAATGGCGGCTGACGCAAAGACAGCTCGATGCCCGCAAGGGCGAGCAATCGGCGATCCTCGATGCGGCCAAGGCCTATGTCAAACCGGGCGGCCTGCTGGTCTACATCACCTGCTCGGTCTTCGATGAAGAGAATGGCGAGCAGGTCGCGGCCTTCCGGGACCGTAACAGCGCTTTTGCCCCGGTCGATCATCGCGTGCTCTGGGACAGCCGTTTTCCCGGCCATCAGGCGGCCGCGCGCATCGGCGCCAAAGGCGACATCTCGCTGTCGCCGGCGCTGAGCGGCACCGATGGGTTTTACTTCTGCGCGTTGCGCAGGTCGGCTTGAACCCATTGGATATCGCCAATCCCTGACAGATGCGTGTCGCCAACCGGAAGACGGAGCCGATTGCTGCAGTGCAGCAAAAGCATTTGCCTGCCGCCCATGCCTCTGCAATAAGCTTATCCGCATAAAGGAAGGCAGCGGCCATGGCAGCAAAGATCGTACCCGCCCCGGACTATGAAGATCGCGTCAGGACCTCCTTCGCCCGCCAGAAGGCGATGGCCACGATCGGCGCCGAACTGACGCTGGTGACGCCCGGCATCATCGAGATTGAGATGCCCTATTCGGCGGCACTCACCCAGCAGCACGGCTTCCTGCACGCCGGCGTCATTTCGACGGCGCTGGATTCGGCCTGCGGCTATGCCGCTTTCTCGCTGATGCCGGAAAACTCCGGCGTGCTGACCATCGAGTTCAAGGTCAATCTGCTGGCGCCCGGCCGCGGCGAGCGCTTCCTGTTCCGCGGCTCGGTGACCAAGCCCGGCCGCACCATCATCGTTGCCGACGGCCAGGCCTACGCCTTTGCAGCCGACGGCGAGGCCAAGCTGATCGCCACCATGACCGGCACCATGATGACGGTGGTCGGGCGTGATGGCATCGAAGGGTGAGTGGCCGGTTCGCCGCAGGGCGAATGCATCGTGCCGGTGGCACGATGAAAGGCCACGAACGCCGGGAGCTGCCGGAGGCAGCGGGTACCGGCGAGCGGCGCAGATAAGCATATGACCGGAGCAGGAACAGCTTGTCATGACTAATAAAATCTCCCGCCTGTCAGGCAAGGACGTCCTCTTCGTCATGGCGGCGCAGGCCGAATACGGTCCGCACCTCAAGCAGCTGTTCACGCCGCTGATGACCGGTGTCGGCCCTGTCGAGGCCGGCGTCAGGCTGGGTGCCGAACTCTCCTGGCTGAAATCGCAAAAAGCACTGCCGGATCTCGTTGTTTCGCTCGGCTCAGCCGGCAGTCGGACGCTGGAGCAGACGGAAATCTACCAAGCGGTTTCGGTCAGCTACCGTGACATCGACGCTTCGCCGCTCGGCTTCGAGAAGGGCGCCACACCCTTCCTCGACCTGCCGGTAACCGTGCCATTGCCCTTCAAGATACCGGACATCAGGCAGGCGACCCTGTCGACCGGCGGCGCGATCATCACCGGCGAAGCCTATGACGCTGTTACCGCCGACATGGTCGACATGGAGACCTTCGCCTGCCTGCGTGCCTGCCAACTGTTCGACATCCCGCTGATCGGTCTGCGCGGCATCTCCGACGGGGCGGCGGATCTCAGGCATGTCGGCGACTGGACCGAATATCTTGAAGTCATCGACGAGAAGCTGGCGGACGCCGTCATGCGGCTTGAACAGGCAATCGGCTCGGGCGCCCTTCGGACGGAACCATCCCATGAAGAGGCCAGACCAGCCTGAAAGTCGGGCTACGCAACCCATTGCGCCGACTCGTTTCTTTCTCTAAACGCTCGCCATGAAAACAGCCAATCATCCCGACACCGTCCTGATTGTCGATTTCGGCAGCCAGTTCACCCAGCTCATCGCCCGCCGCATTCGCGAGGCAGGCGTGTTTTCCGAGATCGTGCCGTTCCAGTCGGCCGAAGCGGCATTCAAGCGTATCAATCCGAAAGCGGTGATTCTGTCCGGCGGTCCGGCTTCGACCGGCGATATCGGCAGCCCGCGCGCGCCGCAGATCGTCTTCGACGCCGGCGTGCCAGTGCTTGGCATCTGCTATGGCCAGATGGCCATGTGCGTGCAGATGGGCGGCGTCGCCGAAAGCTCCGACCATCGCGAGTTCGGCCGCGCCTTCGTCGAGATTCAAAAGGACAGCCCGCTGTTCGAGGGCCTGTGGGCGCCCGGCCAGCGCCACCAGGTGTGGATGAGCCATGGCGACCGCGTCATCTCCTTGCCCAAGGGCTTCGAAGTGTTCGGCAAGTCGGAAGGCTCGCCCTTCGCCATTTTCGGCAACATCGAGCGCAAGATGTACGGCATCATGTTCCATCCCGAGGTGGTGCATACGCCCGACGGCGCCAGGCTGCTAAGGAACTTCGTCCACAACATCGCGGGCATCGAGGGCGACTGGACCATGCGCGCCTACCGCGAGCACGCGGTCGAGACGATCCGCAAGCAGGTCGGCAAGGGCAAGGTCATCTGCGCGCTGTCGGGCGGCGTCGATTCCTCCGTTGCGGCGCTATTGATCCACGAAGCGGTCGGCGACCAGCTGACCTGCATCCTTGTCGACCACGGCCTGATGCGCAAGGACGAGGCCGCTGGCGTGGTGGCGATGTTCCGCGAGCACTACAATTTGCCGCTCATCCTGGTGAACGCGTCGGACCGGTTCATCGACGCCCTCGAGGGCGAGTCGGATCCGGAGAAAAAACGCAAGACCATCGGCCGGCTGTTCATCGAGGTGTTCGAGGAAGAGGCCAAGAAACTCGGCGGCGCCGAATTCCTGGCGCAAGGCACGCTCTATCCCGACGTCATCGAAAGCGTCTCCTTCACCGGCGGCCCGTCGGTGACGATCAAGTCGCACCACAATGTCGGCGGCCTGCCCGCGCGCATGAACATGCAGCTGGTCGAGCCGCTGCGCGAACTATTCAAGGACGAGGTCAGGGCGCTCGGCAAGGAACTCGGCCTGCCCGAAAGCTTTATTGGCCGCCATCCATTCCCCGGCCCGGGCCTCGCCATCCGTTGCCCAGGCGGCATCACCCGCGAAAAGCTGGAGATCCTGCGCGAGGCGGATGCCATCTATCTCGACGAGATCCGCAAGGCCGGCCTCTACGACGCCATCTGGCAGGCCTTCGCCGTGCTGCTGCCGGTGCAGACGGTCGGCGTGATGGGCGATGGCCGCACGTATGAGTTCGTCTGCGCGCTGCGCGCCGTCACCTCGGTCGACGGCATGACGGCGGATTTCTATCACTACGACATGGCCTTCCTCGGCGCCGCCGCCACCCGCATCATCAACGAAGTCCGCGGCATCAACCGCGTCGTCTACGACGTGACGTCGAAGCCGCCTGGAACAATCGAGTGGGAGTGAGGGATTGGCGTTTTTCAGCGTCTTCAAAGCCTTCTTCAGACATCAGAAATAGAAAGTCGGCCTCAACCTCAGCAGACGATCAGTGACAGAACTGTTCGCGATGTCCCGTCCTCCTGTCAGATCCTTCGACGTCGCGCATGGTCGCAACCACCGTATGACGTACAGTTAGCCGGTTCTGACTTCGCTCAGGCGGGGAACAGAAACGCGGCGGCCGGATCGAAAAACACCTGCCGGCGCGACTGCGCTGCATCATGTGCTTGCATGGCGGCAGACGTCGGCCTGATGTCGATCTCCTGTCCTGAGGCGGTGCGCGCAACGATGCGCCGGCGTTCGCCATAGAAGGCGACATCGACGATCTCGACATTGAGTTCCGCGCTCGCCGGCTTTCGCTCCATGCCAAACGCTTCCGGCCGGATCATCAGCCTGGTTTTTTGGCCCTTCTCGAAAGCGCCGTTGATGCTCACGCCGGAGACGAGCGAACCGTCAGCGAGGCGGATCGTTGCCGTCCCGTCGACGGTTTCGAGATGTTCGGCGGCAAGGAAATTCGAATTGCCGATGAAGCCGGCAACGAAGTCCGTCGCGGGCCGGAGATAGAGGTCCTCGCCGGTGCCGGTCTGCTCGATGCGGCCGTCCTTGAACAGGGCGATCCGGTCCGAGAGATGCAGCGCTTCCTCCTGGTCATGCGTGACGTAGAGGATGGTGACGCCCGTCTCGCGGTGGATGCGGCGAATCTCGGCCTGGATTTCCTCACGCAGTTTCTTGTCGAGCGCCGAAAGCGGCTCGTCCATCAAAAGAATCGGCGGATCATAGGCCAGCGCTCGCGCCAGCGCGACGCGTTGCTGCTGGCCGCCCGACAGCGCGCCGGGCAGTCTCGCGGCGAAGGCCTCCAGCCTTACCAGAGCCAGCATGTCGGCGACCTTCGTCTTCACCTCGGCATCAGGCCGGCGGCGAACCCGTAGCGGAAACGCAATGTTTTCGGCGACCGTCAGGTGCGGAAACAGCGTGTAGCGCTGGAAAACCATGCCGATGTTGCGTTTGTGCGACGGCACGGCGAGTAGCGACTTTCCTTCCAGCTGTACGTCGCCGGAGCTCGGATCCTGGAAACCGGCGATGGCATAGAGCGTTGTCGATTTTCCTGAGCCCGAAGGTCCGAGAAAGGTTAGGAACTCGCCCTTGGGGATCTCAAGCGTGACGTCATGCACGGCAGTGAATGCGCCGAACGCCTTGCGCAATTTGCGAATAGAAAGGAAGGGCTGGGTCATGTCCGGAACTTTCGGCGCAGCATTGCCGTCACCACCATCAGGGCAAGGGTGAGGCCGACGAGCAGGCTGGAGGCGGCGGCGATGACCGGGCTCAGATCCGACCGCAAGCTGCCCCAGATCTTGACCGGTAAGGTCTGCAAGGTCGGGCTGGCCATGAAGATGGCGACGACGACTTCATCCCAGGAGGCGAGGAAGGCGAAGATCGCTGCGGAAAAGATGCCGATCCGGATCGACGGCAAGGTGATCCTGAGCTTCGCCTCGAGCGGGCTGGCGCCGCAGACGATCGCTGCGTCCTCGATCGACTTATCGAAGCCTTCCAGCGCTGTGGCGATCGGGATGATGGCGAAGGGCAGCGCCAGCACCGTGTGGGCGATGACGAAGCCGATCGTGGTGCCGCCAAGGCCAAGGCGCAAAAAGAAGGCGTAGATGGCGATGGCGAAGACGACGACGGGCAGGACCATCGGCGTCAGCAGCAGGCCGCGCAGGATTTCACGGCCGCGGAACTGGCCGCGAACCAGGGCAAAGGAGGCGAGAAGGCCAATGACCACGGCAAGGATCGCCGTTATTGTGGCGATACGAGCGCTGGTCAGTGCCGCCTCCAGCCAGGACGGGTCGGCAAACAGTTCCTGGTACCATTTCAGCGTCCAGCCGGGTGGTGGAAAGGCCAGCCAGCGCGACGATCCGAACGACAGCAGAACGATGAAAACCACCGGCAGGAGCAGAAAGGCGGCGACCAGAGCTGTGAAGCCGAGCAGCGCAATTTTCAGCCAACCCATGCGGTCGTAGTCGAGCAGCATCTCAGACGCCTCCCGTCACGCGACGGGCGCCGACAAGGCGCAGCTGCAGCGCGTAGAGCGCCATGGTAACGACAAGCAGGATGAAGGCGGCGGCGCTGCCGAGGCCCCAATTGAGCAGCGACTGGATCATCTGCGCGATCATTTCGGCCAGCATCATGTTGGACGTGCCGCCGAGCAGTGCCGGCGTGACGAAGTAGCCGAGCGACATGACGAACACCATAAGGCCGCCGGCAGCGATGCCGGGCAGCGACAGCGGCAAGAGGATGCGGCGGAAGGCCTGGAAAGGGCTAGCGCCGCACAGGGCCGCGGCACGCAGCGTCATCGGATCGATCGCCCGCAAGGTACCGACCAGCGGCAGGATCATGAAGGGCAGCATGATGTAGACCATGCCGATGGTGACGCCGGTGAGATTGTTGATGAGCGGCAGCGGCTGGTCGATGATACCGATGGCCATCAGCGTCCGGTTGATGACGCCGGTGCGCTGCAGCAGCACCATCCAGGCATAGGTGCGGGTGAGCAAATTGGTCCACATCGACAGTATGATGACGCCGAAGAGGATGGAAGCGAGGGCCGCCGGGATGATTGCCAGCATCCAGGCGACCGGAAAGGCGACAAGGACGGTGACGATGGTGACGACCGCCGCGACCAGGAAGGTGTTGAAGAACACCCGTGCATAGGTGCCGTCACCCAGCAGCGTCGCGTAGTTCTGCAGGCCGGGTTCGGGTTCGGTGATGCTGCGCAGCAGCAAAGCCAGCACCGGAATGACGAAGAAAAGCGCAATCAGGATCAGTGCCGGCAGCAGGCCACCGAAGCCTGCCGGCATCCTGAAAGTTCCAAAGCTCTGACGCGTTTCAACCGACATGGCGGGAACCTGTTTGTGGGACGAGACAGCCTGCGCCGTCTCGTCCGGTTCTGTTGCGGCTGCAGGCGTTACTTCGCCTGCCAGGCGTACCAGCGCTTAGCGATGTCGTCGCGATTCTGCGCCCAATAGTTCATGTCGAGATTGATCTGTCCGTCGACATGGGCGTCCGGCAGCGACTTCACGACATCCGCAGCCATCTCGGCCCTGGCCTTCGTATTGATCGGCGCATAGCCGCTGGCTGCGGCAAACTTCGCCTGGCCGGCCGGGCTGCTCGCCGCGGCCAGGAACTTCATCGCAGCATCCTTGTTCTTGGCGCCCTTCGGCACCACCAGAACGTCGGCCGCCGTCAGGTTCTGGGCCCAGGATACGCCGACATCGGCTTCGTCATGCTGAAGCGCAAAGACGCGGCCGTTCCAGAGCTGGCCGAACGCCGCTTCGCCGGAGGCGATCAACTGCTGCGATTCCGCGCCGCCACCCCACCAGACGATGTCCGACTTGATGGTGTCGAGCTTCTTGAAGGCGCGGTCGAGATCGAGCGGATAGAGCTTGTCGGCGGGAACACCATCTGCGAGCAGGGCGATCTCGATGACGCCGGGCGCCGACCATTTGTAGAAGGTGCGCTTGCCCGGGAACTTCTTGGTGTCGAACATATCGGCCCAGCCGGCAGGTTCGCCCGAAACGGCGCCCTTGTTCCAGGCGAGCACGAAGGAATAGTAGAAGCTGCCGACGGCATGGTCGGTGGTGAAGCGCGGATCGAGATCGGCCTTCGGCACCGCCTTGAAATCGATCGGTTCCAGCAGACCGTCCTCGGCCGCCTTGATGGCGAAATCCATCTCGACGTCGACGACATCCCAGTTGACGCTACCGGCGTCGACCATGGCCTTCAGCTTGCCGTAGTCGGTCGGACCGTCCTGCAGGACCTTGATGCCGGATGCGGCGGTGAAGGGCTCGGCCCAGGATTTGGTCTGCGCTTCCTGAGTCGTTCCGCCCCAGCTGGTGAAGACCATTTCCTCCGCCTTGGCGGCCGTCGTCGCCAGAAGTCCGGCTAGGATGCCGGTGAAAATCAGTTTCATGTCGTTCTCCTCTGTTTATTTTCGTTGTTGCTGTTCGCTATCGGCGTTTTCGCCTTGATCGCGAATCCCCGGCCTGCGGCGGCTACCGCATGACAAAAGGATCGGGAATTGGGTCGTCCGAGGTGCGTATCCAGACCGATTTCGAGCGGGTGTAGTCGCGGATCGCGTCCATGCCGCCTTCGCGGCCGAGGCCGGACTGGCCGTAGCCGCCAAACGGCACCAGCGGCGAGACGGCGCGGTAGGTGTTGATCCAGACCACGCCGGCATGGATGCCGCGCGCCATGCGGTGCGCCTTGGCAAGGTTGATGGTGAACACGCCGGACGCCAGGCCGAACTTCGTGTCGTTGGCAAGCGCCAGTGCTTCAGCCTCGCTGTCGAAGGCGAGCGCGCTCAGCACCGGACCGAAAAGTTCTTCGCGCACGCAAGCCAGAGTCTGGTCGGGCGCTTCGATGATCGTCGGGGCATAGTAGAAGCCGTCCGCCTCACCCTCGGGGCGCTTGCCGCCAGTGACCAGAAGGCCGCCGGCGGCGAGGCTTTCGGCGACGGTCTTTTCGATCCACTCGCGCTGGCGCGACGTGGCGAGCGGGCCCATTTCGGTTTCAGTGTCTTGCGGGTCGCCGATCCGGATCGCTTCGGCCTTGCCCTTGAGCCGGGCAAGAAACTCGTCCTTCACCGGACGCTCGACCAGCAGCCGCGAGCCGGCGACGCAGCTCTGGCCGGTTGCCGCAAAAATGCCGGCCACCACCGCATTGGCGGCACTGTCCAGATCGGCATCGGCAAACACCACGACCGGGCTTTTGCCGCCAAGTTCGAGCGTCGTGTAGGCAAGATTTTCCGCCGTGTTCCTGACGATCTGACGGGCCGTCGCCGGGCCACCGGTGAAGGCGACGCGGGCGACCAGCGGATGGCTGGTCAGGCGGTGGCCGCAATCATGGCCGAAGCCGGTCAGGATGTTGACGCTGCCGGCGGGAAATCCGGCTTCGTGGACGAGTTCGGCGAAAGCCAGCAGCGGGGCAGGGCCATCCTCGGAAGCCTTGAGGACGACGGTGCAGCCGGCCGCCAGCGCCGGCCCGAGTTTGACGGCCGATAAGAAGAGCTGCGAATTCCACGGCACGACCGCAGCAACGACGCCGATCGGTTCCGGCCGGATCGTCACCTCCATATCCGCCTTGTCGATGGGAACGAACGAGCCTTCGTGCTTGTCGGCCAGCCCACCATAGTAGCGGTAATAGTCGCCGACATAAGCGATCTGAGCGCGGGTCTCGCGGATGATCTTGCCGGTGTCGCGTGTCTCGAGTTCCGCCAGCCGATCGGCATTGGCGACGACTAGATCGCCGAGCCGCACCAAAAGCTTGCCGCGCGCCGTTGCCGTCATCGATGCCCACGGGCCGGAGCGCAGTGCACGGTGGGCGGCCTCGACGGCGCGATCGACGTCGGCGGCTGAAGCAGCGGGCATTTTTGCCCATGCCGCGCCAGTCGACGGGTCGATGCTGTCGAAGGTTGCGGCGGCCTCCACGAACTGGCCGTCTATGTAGTTCCTGAATTCGCCGGTGCTCATCACGTATGCGGTCCCTGGAAGGCCGGCATCACCCTGTCGATGAACAGCTGCAGCGATTTCTTCTTGCGCTCGTGCGAAAGGCCGCTGTCGATCCAGATCGAATACTGGTCGTAGCCGAGCGCCTCATAGGCCCTCAGCCTGGCGATCACCGCGTCGGCTTCGCCGATAACCAGATTCTCCCGGATCTTGTCCGGTGCATATTGCGGCATGGCCGCGATCTCGGCCTCCGTCAGTGTCTCCAGCACGCCCTGGCGCACCGGCTTCTTGTTCTGGAACCAGGCGCCGAACTGGCAGTAGAATTGGGACAGATCCTGCGTCAGGCGATCGGCATCGGCGGCGTCCTCGGCCACGAATGTATGCATCAAGAGCATGATTTCCGGCCGTGGCGTTTCAGGGTGGGCGGCGCAGGCGGTGTTGAAACGCTCCATGAGGCTCGCCACTTCGCCATCGCCGGAAGCGAGCGGCGTCACCTGCACATTGCACTTGTTGGCCACCGCAAAGTCGTGCGAGTTGGGGTCGCGCGCCGCCACCCAGATCGGCGGATAGGGTTTTTGCAGCGGCTTGGGCGACGAGGTGGTCGACGGGAACGACCAGAACTCGCCGGAGAGTTCGAAATCGCCGTCCCACAGGCCACGGATCGCCGGCACCATTTCGCGCATACGCTGACCGGCGCCCCAAGCCTCGAGCCCGGGGAAAAGCCGCTGGTATTCGTAGGAATAGGCGCCGCGCGCAATGCCGATGTCGAGCCGTCCGCCGGTAATGACGTCAGCCATCGCCGCTTCGCCCGCGAGCTTGATCGGGTGCCAGAACGGCGCAACGATGGTTCCGGTGCCGAGCCGGATCTTGCTGGTCTTTGCCCCGAGATAGGCGATGTTGATGAACGGGTTGGGCGAGATGGTGAATTCCATCCCGTGATGCTCACCGATCCAGGCCGTCTCGAAGCCTGCCGCCTCGGCCTGCAGGACCAGATCCTCCAGCTCGGCAACAAGCTCGGAATGCGCCTTCGTCAGATCCGCGCGCTCCATATGGACGAACAGCGAAAATTTCATCGGCTTCACCTGCCACCAGTAAGAGCTTGGGAAGACGCAGTCCTGGCGAGCGGCCGGACCTCGCCTTCGACCTCGTTGCCGACGTAGACACCGAAGGCATCTTCCGTGCGTTCGCGGACATAGCGGGCAAGCATCGACCGCAGCGCCGGATCGGCGATCTTCAGATCGGCGATCTGCTCAATATCGACCAGCCTGATCCGGCGGTCGTCGGAATAGGGGCCCTCGACCGTTCCGCGATAGTAGACATGCGTGCGCGAAGGGGCGGCGGCATCGTCCCAGACGGCGAACAGGAAGCCGAGCTGCGCGTCGATGGCCCTGGCGGCAAGACGCCCCTTAAGGCTCCGCGCATCATTCGGTGTACCCAGTCCGCGTCCGGCCGGCAGTTCGTGAAACCCGTCAGGCGTTTCGAAGAACAGCACGCGGCCCTCATTCTCGAGGATAGCGCCGACTTCCGTCTCGGGGGCCCCCGCCGCAAGGGCCTCCTGGCTGAGGCCGGGTGTGACGTAGGTGCCTCTGCAATAGCCGAGCGGCTGAGCGCCATTGTGGGTGAAGTCGCGAACGCGGCCAATCAGGATCGAGTGGTCGCCGGCGTCGACCAGTTGCTCCATGCCGCAATCGAATACGGCGACGGAACCATCGATCAGGGGGTTGCCGGTCTGCCCGGACTGCCAGGCGACGGACGCGAACTTGTCCGTGACCTTGGAGGCGAAAATGCCGGACTCGGCCTTCTGGCTCTCGGACAGAATGTTGATCGCGAAGCCTCTGGAGGTCGAGAAGGCGCTGTGTCCCAACGCCTTCTTGGCGATGCAAACAAGGACGAGCGGCGGCTCAAGCGAGACCGAGGTGAAGGAATTGGCGGTGAAGCCGCGCGGCTCGCCTTCCGCGCCGATCGTGGTGACGATGGTGACACCGGTCAGGAACGAGCCCAGCGCCCGCCTGAATTCGCCGGCATCAAATGCAGGAGCCGTCTCCTGTCTGGCGGCGGCGTCTTTCTCCGCATCGAGAAAAGCCATGATGTGTGGAGTCACTTTTTCAGGCGAAGCGATTGTCATCATGTGTCTTTCACCGCTCAGTACGAGGCATTGGCCGCGTGGTGCAAGCCGCGCCATGGCCGCCGACATGGCGGGCGTGGAATTCCTGTCCTCGGATCCAGTCATGAACAGCGCCGGCGCTGCAAGCTCGGCCATGCGATCGACGTGCTGGGTATCGGCGTGGGCAAAGAGGCGATATGTGCGCGCGTAGCCCTCGGGGTCAACGCTTTCGAGCGCCAGGCGCGCGGTCTCGCCCGCGTCGGCGAGCTTGGCCGGGATCGGGTCGCCGAACCAGCGGGCAAGCGTTGCGGCGATGGCAGAAGGGTCGCCATGACCGCCGAGTGCTGCCGCGCGTTCGCGCACTGCCTGCGCCAGTGCCTCAGGGCGACGGAACACGCCGTTGAGGCAGATGACGGAGCGAACACGAGAAGGGGCGCGCAGGGCGATTTCCAGGGCCACCAGCGCCCCCATGGAATGACCGACGATCGATACCGAGGCGAGACCTAGGTGATCGAGCAGGCGAAGCGCCTGATTTGCAAAATCCGACAGTGCGGCATTTTCCGGCGGCAGCGGCGAATTGCCATGTCCGAGCATATCGATGGCGATCAGATCGTGGCGATCCTGCATCAGCTCGATCTGCGCTTGCCAGATTGCGGCATTCATGCCGACGCCGTGGATCAGCAGAACTGGCGCGCCGGAGCCAGCACGGATGAAGCGGGTGCCGTCCGGAGCCGTGTCCCGGACCCATTGAGGGGCGGCGACGTCAGCCATGCAGATCACCCACCTCCTTCAGATCTTGATAGCGGTCGCCGATGCGATGGTGCGGGCGCCCGCCGATGGAGGCGCCGAGCGCCACCACCAGTTCGTCCGGCGCCGGCGCATCGCCGATCTGGAAATGCACCGTCAGATAGTGGGAGCGGCGGCCTTCGTCGTTCTTGTCCATCAGCGGTATCATGATCGGCGAGTTCGGCCCGCCGCGCAGATTGGTGAAGGCGAGATAGGTCTTGGCGCCGACGGCACGACGATAGTGATTGCCGAAATGGAGCGTGTGGATCAGCGCCGAGGCGTGCTCGATCTCACCTGAAGTGCCGCAGATGGCCGCCTTGCCATAACCTTCGATCGCCTCGCCCGAACCGGCGACGGCGAGGATCTCGCGGGTCAGCATTTCGCCGAGGATGGGGGCGATGGCACGGATCCCGGGAGACAGATCCTCGGTGAAGCCTCGACCAGCCCAGGGGTTGGTCAGCACCGCCGCGACGCCGATCAGACGCAGCGGCTGGGGTGCCGCCTTGCCGCCTTCGATCAGTGTGTTCTCGATGTAGGTGACGATCTTTCGAATAGCCGGTTTCATCAAAATCCTCGGTCGGATGCGCGGTTCAGCGCCGTCACCTCGATATCATCTTATGGTATACCATGCTATGGAGCGCCAAGAACCTTGTCAATGGGCCATGGAATCTGTTTTGTGGCCGTATCAGGGAGGCAGAAAAAAATGTCAGACGATACGCTGCGGATCGACCGCTCCGCCAAGACGCTGCGGACGCTGTCGCTGGAGCGCTTGCGCGAGGCGATCATGGATTTTCATTTCCAGCCCGGCGAAAGACTGGTCGAACGGCCGCTTTGCGATCAGCTCGGGGTCAGCCGTTCGGTCGTGCGCGAGGTCCTGCGGCAGTTGGAGGCCGAAGGTCTGGTGCAGATGATACCCGGCCATGGACCCGCCGTAGCCAAGCCGGATCTCGGACGCACTGACGAAATCTACGAATTGAGGGCGTTGCTGGAGGGCATCGCGGCACGAGCTTGCGCCATGTCGGCCACCAGTGCGCAGATTGCTTTGCTCGATGGCGCTTTGACTGACCTTTTGGAAGCCTGGGCGTCCGGCGTGCCGGTCGCGGTGATGCGGGCTACAACCAAATTCTACGAGGCGCTGTTCGAAGTGGCCGACAAGCGTATTGCCTGGGAAATCGTCACCGGGCTGAATGTGCGTATCAACCAACTACGTTCGATGACCATCGCGTCGGAGAACCGTCGCGAGCCGGCGATCGCCGAAATGACCGCGATAATGGACGCAATCAAGTTGCGCGACCCTGATAAAGCTGAAGCCGCCGCCCGACATCATGTCGAACAAGCTAGGTTTATCGCGCAGCGGTTGTTGCGCCCGAGGTGACGACGCGTTTGGCGCGAAGGAGACATAGGGGGCTATGTTCGACTGTCTGGCTGTCGCGGAACCACACGGAACGGCACGAGAAGATTTCTGGCAGTTGCCTCGGCTCTCGGCCACTGCCACATATTACAACATCAAGGTCACGTGAGGGTCCAGTGTCTCCCGAGGGCAGTCAGCAGATGCGCGTGCTCGCCACGCGGCGACACGATGAGATCCTGAAGCGCCTCAGCGCCCAAGGTTCCGTTAGCATTGCCGAACTTGCCGGGTTCTTCGATGTCTCGCGCGAAACCATCCGCCGCGACCTGAAGCTGCTGTCGGATAAGGGGCAGCTCGGCATCGTGCATGGCGGCGCCGCCCGTTTCGAGCCGAGTGAGCCGGCAATGAACTTGCGCAGCCGAGAAAATGCCCGGGGCAAGGCCGCGATCGGCAGGGCGGCCGCAGGGCTCGTCCACAACGGTATGGTGATTTTCCTCGATTCAGGCACTACGACGCTGGCCGTTGCGCAAGCCATGAGCGACCTGCGCGATCTCACCATCTGTACGGCCAGCCTGCCGATTGCGCTCCTGCTGTGCCACATTTCAGGCATGCGGGTGCATATGCTGGGTGGCGAAATCGATCCGGGCGAGGAAGCGGCCTCCGGCATCGACATGCTCGAAGCCATGTCGCGCTTTCGCGTCGACATCGCCTTCCTCGGTGGTGGCGCGCTGTCGCCCGACGGCGAGGTCACCGATTTCACGCGCGCCGGCGCCGAACAGCGCGGACGGATGATCGCACTTGCCGCCAAAACCTACTTCGTTCTCGACAGCAGCAAGTTCGCAAAGCTGACGCCACTCAGGATCCCGAATTTCCAGCGCGCCGCCGGCTTGATCGTCGATGCGAAGCCGCAGGCTGATATCGCTGAAGCGGTGGTGCGCAAAGGACCTGAACTGATGGTCGCATCTTGATGTGATATTTTGTGGCATTTTGTGTTGATATTTGGGATTCGCCTGCTATGATCCAGGCGGTGTCAAAACGGCAGGATGTCCCATGGCAAACCAATTCCCCACGCAAGCGCGCGTCGTCATCGTCGGCGGCGGCATTATCGGCTGTTCGGTCGCCTATCATCTCACCAAGCTCGGCTGGACCGATGTGGTGCTGCTCGAGCAAGGCCAGCTCAGCGGCGGCACCACCTGGCACGCCGCCGGCCTTGTCGGGCAGTTGCGCGCCCACTCCAACATGACCAGCCTGATCAAATACTCCACGCAACTCTACGGCGAGCTGGAGGCAGAGACGGGGCTCGCCACCGGCTGGAAGAATTGCGGCTCGCTATCCGTGGCGCGCACATCAGACCGTATGACAGTGCTGAAGCGTACGGCCGCATCGGCGCGTGCTCAAGGGGTGGAGATCGATGTTATTTCGCCAAAAGAGGCGGCCGATCTGTGGCCGGTGATGGCGACGGACGATCTGGTCGGCGCCGTCTGGCTGCCGGGAGACGGCAAGGCCAATCCGACGGACTTGACACAGTCGCTCGCCAAGGGCGCGCGCAACGGCGGTGCGAAAGTTTTCGAGCGGGTGAAGGTCACCGGGATCACGGTGAAAAACGGCGTTGCCTGCGGCGTTGAGACGGACCGTGGCGACATCGCCGCCGAGATCGTCGTCAACTGCGCCGGCCAATGGGCGCGGAGGGTCGGGCTGATGTGCGGCGTCTCGGTGCCGCTGCATTCGGCCGAGCACATGTACATCGTCACCGGCAGGATCGAGGGTGTGCATCCTGACCTGCCGGTGATGCGCGACCCCGACGGTTTCATCTACTTCAAGGAAGAGGTCGGCGGCCTGGTGATGGGCGGCTTCGAGCCGCATGCCAAGCCGTGGGGCATGAACGGCATCCCGGAAAATTTCGAGTTCGCGCTGCTGCCCGACGATTGGGACCAGTTCGAGATACTGATGGAAAACGCGCTGGTCCGCGTACCGCAATTGGCGCAGGCCGAGGTCAAGAAATTCTACAACGGTCCCGAGAGCTTCACGCCGGACAACAATTTTCTCCTTGGCGAGGCGCCGGAGCTGAAGAATTTCTATGTCGGCGCCGGCTTCAACTCGATGGGCATCGCCAGCGCCGGCGGCGCGGGCAGGGCGCTGGCGGAATGGATCGTCAACGCCGCGCCGACCATGGATCTATGGCCGGTCGATATCAGGCGTTTCGCCTCCTTCAACAACAATCCGCGCTGGCTGCATGACCGTGTCAAGGAAACGCTCGGCCTGCACTACGCCATGCCGTGGCCGAACCGCGAACTGGACACCGCACGGCCGTTCCGCCGGTCGCCGCTCTACGACCGGCTCGCCGCCAAGGGCGCCTGCTTCGGCTCCAAAATGGGCTGGGAGCGCGCCAACTGGTTCGCCGCACCGGGAGAAAAAGCTAAAAACGACTATGCCTTCGCCCGCCAGAACTGGCACGAGGCGGTCAAGCGCGAGATGAAGGCAACACGCGAAGCCGTCGCCATCTTCGACCAGACGTCTTTCGCCAAGCTCCTCGTGCAAGGCCGCGATGCCTGCGCCGCGCTCAACTGGATCTGCGCCGGAAATGTCGACGTACCGGTCGGTACGTCTGTTTATACGGGCGTGCTCAATGCACGTGGCGGCTATGAAAGCGATCTTACCGTGATGCGGCTTGGCACGGAGAAATTCCTCATCGTCACCGGTTCGGCGCAAGCTGTCCACGATGCCGACTGGATGGTCAAAAACATCCCATCCGACGCCCAGGCAATCTTGACCGACGTCACCTCATCCTACGCGGTGCTGGCTGTGATGGGGCCGCGCTCACGCGATCTCCTGGGCAAACTCTCCTCGGCCGATCTCTCCAACGCCGGCTTTCCCTTCGCCACCATCCGCGAGATCGATATCGGCTATGCCACCGCCTATGCCAACCGCATGACCTATGTCGGCGAACTGGGCTGGGAACTGATCGTGCCGACCGAATTCGCCGTCGGCGTCTATGAGGCACTGCATGAGGCTGGCAGCGAATTCGGCCTGGTCGATGCCGGTTACTACGCGCTCGACGCCTTGCGCATCGAAAAGGGTTTTCGCGCCTGGGGTCGTGAACTGACGCCAGATATCAGCCCCTGGCAGGCTGGGCTTGGCTTCGCCGTGGCCACGGACAAGCCAGGTGGCTTTATCGGCCGCGACGCGCTGGTTGAGACGAAGCCATCGGCAGCACCGGCAAGACGCGTCGTGCTGTTCACGCTCGATGATGCCGAGCCGATGCTGTGGGGCGGCGAACTGATCCTGCGCGACGGCAAGCCGATCGGCGAAGTCCGCTCGGCCGCCTACGGCCACACGCTTGGCCGCTCGGTGGCGCTCGGGCTGATCGAGAACGAGGCGGGAGTCGACGCTGCGTTTCTCACCGGTGGTCGTTTTGAGATCGACCTTGCCGGCGTTCGCCATGCCGCGACAGCACATCTGCGCAGCCCCTACGATCCGAAGTCGGAGCGGGTGAAGGCCGATGTGGTGGAGGTTCGCACTGCCGCCTAATCCGCCGACATCGAGCGCGCCATATCCAGGAAAGCCCGCACCAGTTTGCCGCCGCTGCGTTCACGCAGGCAGATCAACGCCTCGTCCATCAGGGTCTCGGGCGCGTCGATGGTGATCGGCACCAGCCGCGAATCCTGGCCGAATTCGGCCGCCGAGACAAAGCCGATGCCGGCGCCCGAGGCGACGATCTCGCGGACGGCTTCGCGGCCTTCGGCCTCGATCACCGGCCTGAGTTCGATCTTCGAAGCCGCTGCGAGGTCTTCGAGCTTCTGACGCGTCTTCGAGCCGCGCTCGCGCATGACCAGCGATTCCTGCGCGAGCTGCTTGAGGGTGAGTGACTTTTTCGCGGCCAGCGGGTGGTCGACGGATGCAAACGCGATGATCGGCGTCGAGTTGAGTTTCAGCACCTCGAAATCGCGCCCGGTCGGCACCTCGCCCAGAACGCCGATGTCGGCGTCGTAGCTGTAGAGGCTGCTGATCACTGTCTCGGTGTTGCCGGCGCGCACCGAAACCTGCACGCCGGGATAGCGGGCCCGGAAGCTGCCGAGGATGTGCAGCAGATGATGCGCGGCATCGGCAACGATGCGCAGCGTGCCGGAGCGCAAGGCGCGGGACTCCGTCAGAAGTTCGAGCGCCTGCTGCTCGGTATCGAACATGCGGTGGGTTATCTCGAGCAGCTTCTGGCCCGAATGGGTCAGCGTGACCTGCTTCTTGTTGCGGTTGAACAGCAGCACATCATACTCTTCCTCGAGCTTGCGCACCTGATCCGATATCGCCGGCTGTGTCAGGAACAGCGCCTCGGCAGCCCGCGAAAAACCGCCTGAGATGGCCACCTGGTGAAAAGCCCGCAACTGAACGTAGCGCATCTCCATGCCTCCGAAAATGTCGAAATCGTCGGCATCCTATCATAAGGTATGCTAACTAAAAGATAGAAATGAACGATTTGACTTATGTCTGGCCGGCCCTCAGCCTGAGCATGGGTCGACGTCCCTGCCGGCCGTCCCCGGGAGGTCGCCATGCAATTTTCCATCATCCTGCTGCATCTGGCGGGTGCGGTCATGCTGCTGCTCTGGGCTGTGCGCATGGTGCGCACCGGTGTGGAGCGAGCCTGCGGCCCCGCTTTGCGCGATGCCCTGAGGCAGGCGCGGGGTGCACGGCTCAGGTCAGCCTGTGCCGGCACCGTGCTTGCTGTGCTGCTGCAGAGTTCCACCGCCGTCGCCATGCTGTCGGCCGGGTTTGCCGCCGGTGGCATGGTTTCGGTGTCGGTCGGGCTGGCGATCCTGCTTGGCGCCGATTTCGGTTCGGCCCTGGTTGTCCAGGTGCTGTCGTTCGACCTCAGCTGGCTGGTGCCGGCGCTGATCCTGATCGGCGGCGCGATGGCCCTGAAGTTCGAGGCACGCGGCATCAAGCAAGGCGGGCGCATCCTGATGGGTGTCGCATTCGTTCTCCTGTCACTGCACATGATCAGTGAGGCCACCGCGCCGATGCGGCAGAGCACGTTGCTGCCGCTGGTGATTTCCTATCTGCGTGCGGACTATTTCACCGCCTTTGCCGCCGCCGCTTTGTTCACATGGCTGATCCACTCCAGCGTGGCGGCGATCCTGCTGTTCGTCACACTTGCGGCCCAAGGCGTCCTGCCTGTCGAGGTCGGCCTGTTCTTCATCCTCGGCGCCAATTGCGGCGGCGCGCTGATCGCCGTGTGGCTGACGCGCGGCGAGGCCGTCGAGGCGCGCCGTGTTCCGCTCGGCAATCTGATTTTTCGGGGGACGGCCGCGCTCGCCGCCTTGTTCGTGCTTCAGGTCATGGCGTTTCCGGCGCATCTTTTCGGTGCAACCGAAGGCCGCCAGCTGGTCAACCTGCATCTTGCCTTCAATCTGGTACTCGTCATCTGCTGCTCGCCGTTCACTGGCATGATGGAGCGACTGGTCACCTTGCTGATCGCCGACAGGCCGGCGGCAAAGGCAGGGGAGGGCGTGGACCTGATGTCACGCCGCACCAGCGCGCTTGACCGCACCGTCATGCGCACGCCCGGTCTTGCGCTGGCCAGTGCGACGCGCGAGTTGCTGCGCATGGGCGAGGTCGTCGAGGTGATGCTGCGTCCCGTGATGGATTTCTTCGATGCCGGCACCACAGACCAGATCCGCAAGGCGCAGAAGCTCGACGACGACGTCAACCGCGCGCACACCGAAATCAAGCTCTACATCGCGGAAGTCAACCGCGGCAGCATGACTACGGCCGAAGCCCAGCGCGGCATAGAACTCACCGATTTCGCCATCAATCTCGAACGCGCCGGCGATATCGTCGCCAAGAACCTGCTCGTGCTTACTCAGGAGCTGCGCGACAAGAACCTGCGCTTTTCACGCGACGGCTGGAGCGAACTGGCCGGGCTTCACAACCGTGTCATGGCCAACATGCAGCTTGCGCTCAACGTGCTGGTGTCGAGCGATCTCGAGTCGGCGCGCCAACTCGTCATCGAGAAGGAGCGGATGCGCAAGCTGGAACGCATGAGCCATGACCGTCACCTCAAGCGCCTGCAATCGGGAATGCCGCAAAGCATCGACACCAGCGACATCCATCTGGAGGCGGTCAGGGCGCTGAAAGAAATCAACTCGCTGATGGCCTCGGTCGCCTATCCCCTGCTGACGCAAAGCGGCGATCTGCTTGAGAGCCGGCTGGCAGGAGGGGCTGCGGACGTGAGGGCTCCTGCACTGGCCTGAGGGGGATTTCCACCAGCGAGCCCGTCCTTGTGACCATCGTGGGAATCGATACATCGATACAAAATAACGATTTTACAAATACGTCATTCAGGCCAAGAATAAGTCACATCGAAAAGCAGATCGAGCGGAGGACAATATGCTCGCCGAGACGAAATTTGCCGCGGAGCCGCTGGCCGGGCCGGCGCTGGGGGAGCCGTATCTGCTGACCCCGGGACCGTTGACCACGGCCTATTCAGTCAAGCAGGCCATGCTGCGCGACTGGGGATCCTGGGACGGTGATTTCCGCGCCATGACATCAGACATGCGCCGCCGCCTGCTGGCGCTGACCGGTGACACGCAAGGCGAGTTCGACTGCGTGCCGATGCAAGGCAGCGGCTCCTTCTGCGTCGAGGCGATGCTGGGTTCGTTCGTGCCCAGGGACGGCAAGGTTCTGGTTCTGGCCAACGGCGCCTATGGCCTGCGCGCGGCGCAGACCATGCAGTATCTCGGCCGCGCCTACACGCTGATCGACAAGGGCGACTACCTGCCGCCGCGCGGCGATGAGGTGGCGGCAGCACTTGAGGCCGACCGCGCCATCACGCATGTGATCGCCATCCATTGCGAGACAAGTTCCGGCATCCTCAATCCCGTCGCCGAGATTGCTGAAGCCGTATACGCCAAGGGCCGCAAGCTGCTGGTTGATTCCATGAGCGCCTTCGGTGCCATCCCACTCGACGTTAACGAGATCCGTTACGAGGCGATGGTCTCGTCCGCCAACAAATGCATCGAGGGCGTGCCGGGCTTCGGCTTCATCATCGCACGCAAGAGCGAGCTCGAGGCCGCCAAGGGCCGCAGCCACTCGCTGTCGCTCGACGTCAACGCGCAGTGGGCGCACCTGAACAAGACAGGCCAGTGGCGCTACACGCCGCCGACGCATGTCGTCGCCGCCTTCCTCGAGGCGTTGCGCAAGCACGAGGGCGAGGGCGGCGTTGCCGGTCGTGGCGCCCGCTACACCAGGAACCGGGACGTCATGGTGGCCGGGATGCGTGAACTCGGCTTTGAGACATTGCTGAAAGACCGCTGGCTGTCGCCGATCATTGTCACCTTCTTCAACCCGGCCCACGCCAACTTCGCCTTCGATCGCTTCTACGAACTGATGAAGGACAAGGGCTTCATCATTTATCCAGGCAAGCTGACCGCCGTTGATAGCTTTCGCGTCGGCTGCATCGGCCAGATGGACGAACATGTCATGCGCCGCGTCGTCGAGGCGGCGGCTTTCTCGTTGAATGAAATGGGCGTCGACACCGCCGCTCCACCCGCCGCGGCAATCGCCGAGCGCGCCAAACTCGCCGCCTGAAGCGGCAGATTTCGAGGATTTTCGATGAACCAGATGTCTCCCATCAACGTCGCGGTCAACGGCCGCACCTACGCCTGGCCGCGTGTGCCGGCCATCGCCATCTGTCTTGACGGCTGCGAGCCGGCCTATCTCGACGAAGCGATCAAGGCCGGGCTGACGCCGGCTTTGGTCAGGATCAAGCAGAAGGGCACGGTGCGCTTTGCACACTCGGTCATCCCGAGCTTCACCAATCCCAACAATCTGTCGATCGCCACCGGCCGCCCGCCGTCAGTGCATGGCATTTGCGGCAACTACCTCTACGAGCGCGAGACCGGCAAGGAAGTGATGATGAACGATCCGCGCTTCCTGCGCGCGCCGACCGTCTTCCAGGCCTTCTACGATGCCGGCGCCAAGGTTGCCGTGGTGACGGCGAAGGACAAGCTGCGTGCGCTTCTCGGCAAGGGGCTCGCCTTCGATGAAGGCCGTGCGCTGTGTTTCTCAGCGGAGAAGTCGGACACCACGACCTTAGCTGGGCACGGCATCGACAATGCCTCGAAGCACTTCGGCCTGCCGGTGCCGGAGGTCTATTCGGCCGAACTGTCGGAATTCGTGTTCGCCGCCGGCGTCCAGCTGCTGAAGGAGTTCCGCCCCGACATCATGTACCTGACGACGACAGACTATGTGCAGCACAAATATGCACCTGGCGCGCCGCAGGCCAACGCCTTCTACGAGATGTTCGACAAATACCTGACCGAGCTCGATGCGCTGGGCGCGGCGATCGTCGTCACCGCCGACCATGGCATGAAGCCCAAGCACAAGGCCGACGGTTCGCCCGACGTCGTCTATGTCCAGGACCTTCTCGACGAGTGGCTGGGCAAGGACGCCGCTCGGCTGATCCTGCCGATCACCGACCCCTATGTCGTTCATCACGGCGCGCTCGGCTCGTTTGCCACCGCCTATCTGCCTGATGGCGCGGATCAGGCCGGCATCATGGCGCGGCTAGCCAAGATCGATGGCATCATGCTGGTCGTCGACAGCCCGACGGCGTGCGAGCGCTTCGAACTGCCGGCAGATCGCATCGGCGACATCGTGCTGATCTCGACCGAGAACAAGACGATCGGTACCAGCGAACACCGCCATGATCTGGCAGCCCTCAACGAGCCCCTGCGCTCGCATGGCGGGCTGACCGAGCAGGAGGTGCCGTTCATCGTCAACCGCGTGCTGCCGGATTTGCCGAACGAACCAATCTTGCGCAACTTCGACGCCTTCTACTACGCCACCATGGCGGCGGCGCTGGCGGGCTGAGTGCCACCGTCGACCTCCACTCCGCCTCGCTTCGCTCGGCACCTCTCCCCCATCGATCGGGAGAAGTGGCCCGAAGGGCTGGAGTGGCGGTCGATCCTCCCCCGCGCCGCGTTCAAGAATCTGCTGGAGCAGAGCACATGACCAAGCTTGACCCTGCCATCAAAGTTCGCCACGAGCCGATGCGCATCGCCGGCAAGCAAGTCGATGCCGACGGCGTCGTCGAGGTGCGCTACCCCTGGAACAATACCGTCATCGGCACCGTTCCGGCCGGCCGCGCCGAGCATGCGCGCCAGGCGTTCGAGATCGCTGCCGGCTATAAGTCCAAACTGACCCGCTATGAGCGCCAGCAGATCCTGTTCCGTACAGCTGAAGCGCTGGCGTCGCGCCGTGAAGAAATCTCCGATCTCATCACGCTCGAGCTCGGCATCTCCAAGACCGACTCGCTCTATGAGGTCGGCCGCGCCTATGACGTCTTCACGCTGTCGGCGCAGATGTGCATCCAGGATGACGGCCAGATCTTCTCCTGCGATCTCACCCCGCATGGCAAGGCGCGCAAGATCTTCACCACCCGTGAGCCGCTGAAGGCGATCTCGGCAATCACGCCCTTCAACCATCCGCTCAACATGGTCTCGCACAAGGTGGCGCCGGCGATTGCTACCAACAATTGCGTGGTGGTGAAGCCGACCGAGCTGACGCCGATGACGGCGCTGCTGTTGGCCGACATCCTCTACGAAGCCGGCCTGCCGCCGGAAATGCTGTCGGTGGTGACCGGCTGGCCGGCCGATATCGGCAACGAGATGATCACCAACGGCAACATCGACCTGATCACCTTCACCGGCGGTGTGCCGGTCGGCAAGATGATCGCTCGCACCGCCGGCTACAAGCGTCAGGTGCTGGAACTCGGCGGCAACGATCCGCTGATCATCCTCAACGATCTCTCCGACGAGGATCTGGCAAAGGCGGCGGACCTGGCGGTGGCCGGAGCGACGAAAAACTCCGGCCAGCGTTGCACGGCGGTCAAGCGCATCCTCGTCCAGGAAAGCGTCGCCGACCGCTTCGTGCCGCTGGTGCTGGAGCGGGCGAAAAAGATCCGCTTCGGCGATCCGATGGACCGCTCCACCGACCTTGGCACCGTCGTGCACGAGAAGGCGGCGGCGCTGTTCGAAGCCCGCGTCCACATGGCCGCGGAGCAAGGGGCCGAAATCCTCTACAATCCGGGCCGCCAAGGCGCGTTGCTGCCGCCGATCGTGGTCGATCGCGTGCCGCACACATCCGAATTGGTGATGGAGGAGACGTTCGGCCCGATCATCCCGATAGTTCGCGCGCCGGACGATGACGATGCGCTGATCGCACTGTCCAACTCGACCGCCTTCGGCCTGTCGTCGGGCGTCTGCACCAACTCTTTTCCGCGCATGCAGAAATACATCGCCGGCCTTCAGGTCGGCACCGTCAACATCTGGGAAGTGCCGGGCTATCGCATCGAGATGTCGCCCTTCGGCGGCATCAAGGATTCGGGCAACGGCTACAAGGAAGGCGTCATCGAGGCGATGAAGAGCTACACCAATGTGAAGACATTTTCGCTGCCCTGGTCCTGACCGGACGGCATTGACGGATAGAACAATCGAGGGAGCGTTCGCCGCTCCCTCATACGCGTTTCGGAGACCATGATGGCCGCGATATCTGAGCTTGTGCACACCGAAGGCGATTCCAACACGACAGCGGCGCGCGGCCACTGGGATGCCGGGCAGGACGATCCGCGGATCCGCGGCCTGCTCGATCGCGACGCGGCCGCCTTCATGCACCAGAGCCTGTCCAGCCCCTGCCTGTCGACGATCGCGAAGGCGCAAGGCATCTGGATCGAGGACACCGCCGGCCGCCGCTTCATGGATTTCCACGGCAACAGCGTCCATCACCTCGGCTATGGCCATCCGAAGCTTGTGGCCGCGATCAAGAAGCAGCTCGATGAACTCTGCTTTGCGCCGCGCCGCTTTACCTGCGAGCCCGCCGTCGAGCTGGCGGAGAAGCTGGCGGCATTGGCGCCCGGCGATCTCGGCAAGGTGCTGTTCACCACCGGCGGCTCGGACGCCATTGAAGTGGCGTTGAAGATCGCCCGCGCCGCGACCGGCCGCTTCAAGACGGTGTCGTTCTGGGATGCGTTCCACGGCGCCGGCTTCGGCGCAGCGAGCGTCGGCGGCGAGGCGACCTTCCGCTCGCACATCGCCGGGCCCTTGATGACCGGCACCGAGCACGTTGCGCCCTGGGACGGCTATCGGTGCCCGTACGGCCACGATTCGCTGGAAGCATCCGGGCTCGCCTGCGCCAACATGCTCGCTTACGTGCTCGGCCGCGAACAGGACGTGGCGGCGGTCGTCGCCGAGCCGATGCGGGCGACGCCCAACCCGCCGCCGCCCGGCTTCTGGCAGCGGGTACGCGAGGCCTGCGACCGGCACGGCACACTGCTGATCTTCGACGAGATCCCGACCGGCCTCGGCAAGACCGGCAAATTCTTCGCGCACGAGCATGATGATGTGACGCCCGACATCGTCGTCCTCGGCAAGTCGCTCGGCGGCGGCATCCTGCCGATCGCCGCCGTCATCGCGCGCCGCGACCTTGACGTCACCGGCGGCTTCGCGATCGGCCACTACACCCATGAAAAGAACCCGGTGACGACGCGCGCGGCGCTGACGACGATAGACATCATCCTTGGGGAAGGGTTGGTCGAGCGCGCGGCCGAACTTGGCCGGCACATGCTGGAGCGTATGCAGCATCTGATGGCGCGCTCGCCCCATGTCGGTGACGTCAGGGGCAGGGGGCTGATGGTCGGCGTCGAGCTTGTCGAGGATCGTGATACGCGCCACCCGGCGCGCGATCTCGCCGAGCGCGTCTTCTATGCTTGCCTGGAACAGGGGCTGAGCTTCAAGATCAGCCAGGGCAACGTGTTGACGCTGTCGCCGCCGCTGATCATTTCGAAAACCGACCTCGACCGTGCGCTCGACATCGTCCAGCGCGCCGTGCTGGCGGCCTGAGCGTGAAGGCCGTGCGCACCGACCGCGAACTCGACTGCCCTGGCATCGACGCCGGCTTGCGGGCGAGGGGTGTCGACCTGGTGACGCTGCCGGACGGCATTCCGGAGGCCGATCTCATCGCGGCCGTTGCCGACGCCGATCTGCTGCTCATGTGCTACACGCCGATCACCGCACGGGTGATCGCGGCGGCTCCCAGATTGAAGGGCATCGTCAAATATGGCGTCGGCGTCGATGCCATCGATATTCCCGCCGCGATGCGGCGCGGCATTCCCGTCGTCAACGTGCCTGATTATGCCGAGGAGACTGTCGCTGAAGGGGCTTTCGCGCTGATGATCGCGCTCGCCAGGCGGCTGCCGGCGATCACGGCGGCGGTGTCGCGTGATGGCTGGATCTGGCCCGAGCAGCGCTGGCTGGGACGCGACATGTCCGGCGCCACGCTTGGGCTTGTCGGCTGCGGCAAGATCGGCCGCAGCATGGCGCGCATGGCCGGGCAGGGGTTTCACGCGCATGTTCTCGGCTTCGATCCAGGTGTCGACGCGGCAACGATGCAGGCCGCCGGCATCGAGAAGGTCGACGACCTCCAGGTCATGCTGCGGGCCTGCGATTTCGTTTCCCTCCACTGCGTGCTGAACGACAGGACGCACGGCCTGATTGGTGAAGCCGAGCTCGCTTGCCTGAAGCCCTCTGCGATCATCGTCAACGTCTCGCGCGGCGCGCTGATCGACGAGGCCGCCCTTGTCGAGGCGATCATCTCGGCGCGCATCGGCGGCGCCGGGCTCGATGTCTATTCGGTCGAACCGCTGGCCAGGTCGGGCCATCCGATGAGCGCACTGTTCGGCCGCGACAACGTCATCCTGTTTCCGCATCTCACTTTCTTCACGCAGGAGGCCATGCGTCGGCTCGAAGACGACACGCTCGCGCGCTGCTTCGAAATTCTCGACGGCCGGCCGGTTACCGTTCGTTCGTTCGATCCGCGGCTGCGGGCGCAGACATCTGGCGTTTCATTCAGCTGACCACCACCATTTCTGCCGCCAATCGCGGGCCTTTCCGCGAGGCCGGATCGACGCCTGGCCAGCGTTGCGACAGTTCCATGACAATTATCAGGTAAACTTTGCCTCTCATAAAATAAATAGATTTTACTTATCGATCGTCAGTCCCCAAAGTCGCCCACAACGACGAGATCGAGCGGTGCCGCATAAGGCTCCCGCCTACAGGCGAGATCGTCACAGTGCATCGCAGAATGTGCCATCAATCACAGGGGAACTGAGCATGAAATCGCAAAAGATAACCATAGCTATGGCCTTCGCCGCGTCGCTGTTGGCGTCGTCGGCTCTTGTCGGACCGGCACTCGCCGACGGCGTCGTCACCATTTATTCCGCCGACGGCCTGCATGACGGCAATGGCAGCTGGTTCGAGACCGAATTCGCCGCCTTCACCAAGGCCACCGGCATCACCGTTCAGTACATCGAGGCAGGTTCCGGCGGCGTCGTCGAGCGTGTCGCCAAGGAGAAGTCGAACCCGCAGGCCGACGTGCTGGTGACCTTGCCGCCCTTCGTGCAGCGCGCCGCGGCTGACGGCCTGCTGCAGGACTACAAGCCGGAAGCCGCCGACCAGATCGATGGCGGCACCGACAAGTACCGGCCGCTGGTCAACAACTACATGAACTTCATCTACAACAGTGCCGTCCTGCCGGAAGCGCCAAAGGCCTACAACGACCTGCTCGACCCGAAGTTCAAGGGCAAGATCCAGTATTCTACCCCCGGCCAGGCCGGTGACGGCACCGCCGTCATGCTGCAGATCATCCACGCCTTCGGCGGCGAGGATGCCGGCTTCGAGTTCATGAAGAAGCTGCAGGACAACAATGTCGGCCCCTCCGCTTCGACTGGCAAGCTGACCGCGCTGGTCAACAAGGGTGAGTTGCATGTCGCCAATGGCGATCTGCAGATGAACATGTCGCAGATGGCCGACAATCCCAATATCAAGCTGTTCTGGCCGGCGGGTCCTGACGGCGTGCGCTCCACTTTCGCGCTGCCCTATGAAATCGGCCTGGTCACCGGCGCACCCAACGCGGACAACGGCAAGAAACTGATCGACTTCCTGCTCTCCAAGGAAGCGCAGTCGAGCATCAGTTCCGTTGCGCTCGGCATGCCGGCTCGCAAGGACGTCAAGCCGGATGACGCCAACTTCGCCAAGGCGCAGGAGGCGATGAAAGGCGTGACCGTCTGGTCGCCGAACTGGGACGACGCGCTGAGCAAGCTGCCCGATTATGTCAAGCGCTGGAACGAAGCGACCGGAAGTTGATCCGCAAGGGAAACCCGGAGGACCACGCCATGTCGGCCGCAGCCTTTACTGGTACCAGTGTCATGGACATCGACGCCGCGAAGGTTCGCGGCGCCGGCTCCAACGTCCATTTCGACAAGGTCAGCGTCGCCTATGGCGCGCATGTCGTCCTGCATCCGCTGACCCTGGATATCGCGCCCGGCGAAATTCTGGCGATGATCGGCCCATCCGGCTCCGGCAAGACCACGGCCTTGCGCGCCGTGGCCGGCTTTGTGCGGCCCGCAAGTGGTCGCATCCGCATCGGCGCGACCGACGTGACCGATCTGCCGCCTTATGAACGCGGCCTCGGCATGGTGGTGCAGAACTACGCGCTGTTTCCGCATATGCGGGTCGAGGACAACGTCGCCTTTGGCCTCAGAGCACAAGGCGCCGACAAGGCGCTGATCGGCGAACGGATCAAGGATGCGCTCGGCACTGTCGGCATGTCGGCCTACGCCAGGCGTTATCCGCGCGAGCTTTCTGGCGGCCAGCAGCAGCGCGTGGCGATTGCGCGTGCCTTGGCCGTGCGCCCGCGCGTGCTCCTGCTCGACGAGCCGCTTTCGGCGCTTGACGCGCAGATCCGCCGCAACATGGTCGAGGAGATTGCCCGGCTGCACCGCAGCCTGCCGGGCCTGACGATCCTCTATGTCACCCATGACCAGACCGAAGCGCTGACGCTTGCCGACAAGATCGCCATCATGCGCGACGGCAGGGTCTGTTCGCACGGACCCACGACCGAACTCTACCGCCGCCCGCCAAACCGTTTTACGGCCGAGTTCCTCGGTCGCGCCAACCTTTTGCCGGTGACGATTGCCGAGGCCGTTGGCTCGAAGGGCTTTGTCACGGCGAGGCACGGCGATGTAGCGCTCACCGGCGCGGGCCGTGACGAGAAGGCCGGCGACAAGAGCCTGCTCTGCATCAGGCCGCAGCATCTCAGCCTGACCGCCGACAGCGAACATACCAACCGCATCGTCGGCACACTCAGGGAAGTGCACTGGCAGGGCGAACTGACCCACCTCGTGCTCGATGTCGACGGCACCCCGGTGCGTGTCTCTGCGACCAGGCTGCCGATCGCCTTGCCCGAACCCGGCACCAGGGTGCCGCTGTTCTTCGCGCCCGCCGACACCTCGCTGCTTCCGGAAGATGCCGGTGTCTGAGGCTGTCGCTATCCCTGCGCCGGCGATGAAGCTCTCGTTGGGCAAATTCTGGATCGTGCCGCCGGCGGCCCTGCTGGCGCTGCTGTTCTTCTATCCGTTGGCACTGATTGCCCGCCAGGCCTTCCTAGACGACAGCGGGGTCGCCAATGTCGCCGAAGTGATCCGGGTGCTGCATTCGCGCTTCTTCCTCAACGCGCTGATCAACACCGTGTCGATCTCGATCGCGGCGACAGCCTGGTTGTGGGCCTCGTCCTGGCGCTGATCCTCGCTTTCGTGCCGTTCCCCGGCAGCGGCTTCATCGCCAGGCTGATCGACACCTTCATTGCCCTGCCGACGTTCCTGGTGACGCTAGCCTTCACCTTCCTCTACGGCTCCGCCGGCATGCTCAATGCCGGGCTGATGGAGACTTTTTCGTTGCCGCTGCCGCCCGTCGATTTCCTCTATTCGGCGTGGGGCGTGATCCTGGCCGAGGTTACTGTCTACACACCCTTCATCCTGCGCCCGCTGCTCGCCGCCTTTTCGCTGGTCGACCGCGGCCAGATCGAAGCGGCAAGCGTGCTTGGCGCAAGGCCGTTTCGCATCGTCCGGCAGGTCATCCTGCCAGCCGCAATCCCGGCGCTCATTGCCGGCGGCAGCCTCTGCCTGCTGTTGACCGTCAACGAATTCGGCATCGTTCTGTTCATCGGCGCCAAGGGCGTCATCACCCTTCCGCTGCTGATCTACGGCAAGGCGATCCAGGAATCGGCCTATCAGGTCGCCTGCATCATCGCCGTCATCAACATCGCGCTGTCGCTCGGCCTGTTCGGCCTCTACCGGCTCGCCGCCGGCCGGTTGGGAGCCTAGCCATGTTGGTCTGGTCGCGCTCCGGTCGCTTTGTCCTGTGGACACTCTTCGCGCTGATCTTCGGCGTGCTGTTCCTGGCGCCGCTGGCGGTCATCCTCCTATCCAGCCTGGCTGACCAGTGGAACGGCGTGCTGCCCAACGGCCTGACCACGGAGCACTACACCGATGTCGGGCGCGGCGCGGCGTGGAACGCGGTCAAGTCGAGCCTGATCACCGGCTTTCTGGCTAGCGCGCTGGCGCTGGTCAGCGGCACCTGGGCGGCACTGTCGCTTCGCCTCCAGGGCCATGCCTTGCGGCGGCTGCTTGGCCTCTTGTTCTTCATTCCGAGCGCCGTGCCCTCGGTCTCCGTCGGTCTCGGCCTGCTGGTTGCCTTCAGCCACCCGCCGCTGCTGCTCAACGGCACGATAGCGATCGTCATGATCGCGCATTTCGTGCTGATCTCGGCCTTCACCTTCGGCAATGTCTCGGCTGGATTGGCGCGGCTCTCACCCGACTTCGAGCAGGTGGCCTCGAGCCTCGGCGCGCGGCCAGCCTACCGGCTTTGGCACGTCACGCTGCCCTTGCTTGCACCCTATCTGGTCGCCGCCTTCGGTCTCAGTTTCGCGCTGTCGATGGGTGAACTTGGCGCCACCGTCATGGTCTACCCGCCGGGCTGGGTGACGCTGCCGGTGTCGATCTTCAGCCTCACCGATCGCGGCGACATCTTCGCCGGTGCGGCACTCACCATGATCCTTGTGGCGGCAACGCTGGTCCTGCTGCTCGGGCTGGAGCGCGTTACCAAGCGCGCGACCGGCGCATAGGCCGACGTCCAGAAAATCAATCGAGGTGCTTCGCTTCCCGGCTGTCCGCCGCGTGAAGTGATCTCAGTTGAATCCCCCGACCGTTCAAGCGAACTGTCGGGTTGGCGTGCTGCACGAGAAGTACTCAGCGATCAAGGCGCGGCGTTAATATGGAACTGCGCTGGGGCTCTCGTCACGCTGAGCCGCACTCCGCCTGGCTCATATAGGGGTGTGCGCCTGTTCGATCTCACAACTCGGTTCTAGTGACTGTGCTCCCTTATGTTCGACTATTAACTGTTCGGCCAAGTTGGGCGTTGACGCTTCCTCTCTATAAGAGTTAATAATCTCCTAATATAAGAGGCATCTAAAGTTTGTGGTCGGTAACCACGGGTTTGACGATGTAATTTCGGGTAGGAAGGTAGCGCGACGACCAGTCGTCGCGTCCAGCAGCATCGGGTCAATATCCGTCCGTGAATGGCCAGCTTGAGGCGGCTGTTCCAAGCGCGGCGGTGTGCCTGGCGACAATTCATGCCTCCCCGGATTCTCGCGATTTTTCTTCGGCTGGAAGCAGCCGGTCGTTCAGTACTGCCGATAATACAGATGAGGCATCTGTTCTTAAAAAGGGGGGTTGAAAATGGCTACTCAGGTCACCGGCGCCGGCGGCACCACGACGTCTTTCTCCAACACGCCGCAGGCGAAGGATGATCTTTTTCTCCTCTCGGAAAATGACACCGGTGTCCTGATTCTGAATGTTTTGGCGAATGATCTGGGTGGCGCAGCCAAACAGCTCTACTCCATCGATAACGCAATTAGTGATCCGACATCAACAAAGGTACCTGCTCCGGCGGACTTGCTCACGCGTGATGCGACATACTCCGGTAATGTCGGAGGAGGGACCGACACGAGTTACCTGGGTGCCCATATCTGGATAGGCACTGATGGTACGATCCACTACGACACGGCGACTATCGACGGTAAAATTCAAGCCCTTGGGGCGGGAGAGGTTCTCACCGATAAAGTGACCTACGCCATCCAGCTCGGCAATGGCACGCTGAGCTGGGCCACGGCCACCATTCAGTTCAACGGCACCAACGACAAGCCTGTTATCACCTCCGGCACCCAGTCCGCTTCGGTCACCGAGATCGCCGATCTTGCGGCTGGCGAAAACATCACCACTCACGTCAAGACCGGCGCCATCACCTTCAGCGACGCCGACACGCTCGATACCCACACCGCAACGTTTGTGGCGGCGACCGGCAACACCACCGCGCTCGGCACCTTCGCACTCAACACCAGCAATATCGACACCGGCAATGGCGGCTCGGTCGGCTGGACATTCTCGGTCTCCGACGGCGCGCTCGACTATCTGCAGGCGGGCCAGGTCGTCACCCAGTCTTACATCGTCAGCATCAATGACGGCCACGGCGGCATCGTACCGCAGACCGTCACCGTTACGATCACCGGCTCCGAAGACAAGCCTGTTATCACCTCCGGCACCCAGTCCGCTTCGGTCACCGAGATCGCCGATCTTGCGGCTGGCGAGAACATCACCACTCACGTCAAGACCGGCGCCATCACCTTCAGCGACGCCGACACGCTCGATACCCACACCGCAACGTTTGTGGCGGCTGCCGGAAACACCACCGCGCTCGGCACCTTCGCACTCAACACCAGCAATATCGACACCGGCAATGGCGGCTCGGTCGGCTGGACATTCTCGGTTTCCGACGGCGCGCTCGACTATCTGCAGGCGGGCCAGGTCGTCACCCAGTCTTACATCGTCAGCATCAATGACGGCCACGGCGGCATCGTACCGCAGACCGTCACCGTTACGATCACCGG
>NZ_JAIUGZ010000014.1:0-180021 GCF_020164875.1 Mesorhizobium sp. CO1-1-8
CCTCATTCTCGCAAACGCTCTCATCAGGGACGACCGCAAATGGTCACCTCAGATGCCTTGACCAAGACGGATACTCTTGCCATGGCAAGGCCAGCCGCGGCAATGGCCAGCATGATCGCCGTGCTTTCAAGACTGCCGGGCCGGCCTGATGTTCGTTCGTCCATCACAATTCTCCTTCGAAACTGTTTGACGAAGATCCCGGCCGATCACAATGTGGAAGTTGCGCTGCCAGCCTTCGGCCAAGACGAAGGCTGGAGGGCCGATCGCCTTCCCCGGCGCTGAATATTCGCAGGAGCAAAAGAATGCGCTTCGATCTGGTCGATCTCCGCCTGTTCCTGCTGGTGGCCGAACGCGGCAGCATCACCCATGGCGCCGAGCTTGCCGGTCTGGCCCTGGCGTCGGCCAGCGCCCGCATCAAGGGCATGGAGGACCGGCTCGGCGCGCCGCTGCTGGAGCGCCGCCGCCGTGGTGTGGTGCCGACGCCGGCGGGACAGGCGCTGCTGCATCATGCGCGCGCCGTGCAGAACCAGATTGAGGCGATGGCCGGCGACCTCGCCGCCTATGCCGCCGGCCTTCGCGCCCGCGTCCGGCTGCTGGCCAACACCGCCGCCGCAGCCGAGTTGCTGCGCGACTTCCTGCCGGCTTTCCTTGTCGCCCACCCAGGGATCGACATCGATCTCGACGAGCGGCCCAGCCATGAAATCGCGCAAGCCGTCGCCAGTGGTGCGGCCGATCTCGGCATCGCCGCCACTTGGGCCGGCCTTGCACACCTCGAGCAGAAACCATTCTTCATCGACCGGCTGGTGGTGATCGCCGCGCGGAACCGGCCCGGCCTTGAAGGCCGCACCATCCGCCTCACCGAAATTCTCGGCGAATCCTTCGTCGGCCTCAGCACCGGCCATGCGCTGCAGGAGCACATCGCCCGCCAGGCGGCCCGCCTTGGCGGCCATCTGCATGTCCGCATCCGCGTGCCCGGCCTCGACAATGTCTGCCGGCTGGTCGCGCAAGGTGCCGGCATTGCCATCGTGCCGGAAAGTGCCGCCCGCCGCTCGGCGCGGACGCTGCGCACACTGCGGCTGACCGACGACTGGGCGACGCGCCAGCTCAACCTCTGCGCCCGCCGCTTCGATGAGTTGACGCCACAGGCAAAACTGGTGGCGGCAGCGCTGGTCTGAGCCCCCGACAGCGACCATCTATCCCAGCAGGCTGAATCATGGCCTTGCTTTTCAAATATCCGTGCCGTAGCTTGTTTGCATATTGGCAAAAAATAGCCAAAGTTTTTTCCTTTTGTGAAAGACGGGGACTTTGCGAGAACATCTCGATCTGACCGATCGGCGGCTGGTCAAACAGCTGTCGCACGATGCACAGCCGGGCATCAATCGCCTCGCCGAGATGTTGGCGATTTCGGTGCCGACGGTGCGCACGCGGCTGCGCAATCTGCTCGACCGCAACCTGGTCAAGATCGTCGGACTGCTGAACCTGACCGAGCGGCCCGAGCTGATCTCGGCCATTGTCGGCATCAATGCCCAGGGGCGCGGCCGGGCTCGCGAACTGGCGGAGCGCATTGCCGAACTGCCCTTCGTCAACTCGGCCTCGGTGGTCACCGGGCGTTTCGACATCATCGTCGACGTGACGGTGGCCGGTGACGTCGCCGACCTCTACCGCGTCACCAGCGAACTGATCCCGGGCGCCGGCGAACCGGGCGAAGTCGTGCGCAGCGAGACCTTCGTCGTCATGGCGTCCTGCAATAAATGGGTCAGCCTGCCGGAAGGCTGCTGGTCGGACGACCGCAAGGAGCCGGCATGAAGATCGCGGTACTCGGCGGCCTCGGCCTGCAAGGCCGGGCGGCAATCGCCGACCTGGTCGCCAGCGACGGCGTCGAGGAAATCGTCTGCGTCGACACCGCGCCGGATGGCCCGGCCCGGCTTGCCGGCCTGACCGATCTTGCCCGTGTGCGCTTCGTCGTGCCTGAAGGCGCGATCGGCCCGGCGCTGGCCGCTGTGCTTGACGATGTCGACGCCGTCATCGACCTGTTGCCGCAGCCGCTGATGCGCGAGGCGGTGCAGGCCGCGATCGCCACGCGCACGCCGCTGGTCACCACCAACTACGCCAAGTCGATCGCCGACCTGGCCCCGGCCGCCGAACAGGCCGGCGTCTCGATCATGACCGAATGCGGGCTCGATCCCGGCATCGACCTCGTGCTCTACGCGCGCGCCGCAAGGCAGTTCTCTTCGATTTCTTCGATCGACTCCTATTGCGGCGGCATCCCCGAGCCGAAGGCGATGGCCAAGCCGCTGTGCTACAAGGTGAGCTGGAATTTCGACATGGTCCTGGTCAGCCAGAACCGCGACAGCGTGATGATCGAGAACGGGAAACGTGTCGCGGTGCCGGCCGGCCAGCAGCACGACAATCCATTCATCCATGAAATCGAGGTTGCGGGTCTGGGCAAACTCGAAGCCTTCCCCAATGGCGACGCGCTGCACTATGTCGAGATGCTGGACGCCGCAAAAGGGCTGCGCCGCTCCGGCCGCTACACGCTGCGCTGGCCGGGGTGGTCGGCCTTCTGGGCGCCGTTGAAGGAGCTTGGTTTCCTCTCTGAGGACAAGGTGCCCGGCACCTCCAACAGCCCGCGCGAATTCCTCGGCCGGCTGCTCGGCCCGCAACTGCAATATGGCCCCCGCGAAAAGGATCTTTGCGTGATGCGCAATGTCTTTTCCGGCCTCGAAGGCGGCCGCGCCAAAACAGTGACGTCGGACCTGATCATCGAACGCGATCTCGTTTCCGGCCTGTTCGGCATGAGCCTCGGCGTTGGCTATCCCGCCAGCATCGTGGCGCAGATGTTGGCGCGCGGCGAGATCACCAAACCCGGCCTGCTCAACCCGCTGCTGGATGTGCCCGACATCAGGTTCTTCGATGAATTGGCCAAGCGTGGCATCACGGTTTCCGAGACGGTGGCACGGGACTGAGGAGAAAGATTTTCGAACGGTGGCTGCCGCCGGCAACGGCGCTGCCGCTCAAAAAGCACCCCAAGGGGTGAAAAACAACGTGGAACAATAAAACAAGGAGGAATACCGAAATGAAGATTGCCAGACTTTTCATCGCCGGAAGACTTTTCATCGCCGGACTTGCACTCGCCGGGCTTACCACTGCTGCCAGTGCCGGAACGCTCGACGACATCACCAAGCGCGGCGAACTGCGCGTCGCCGTGCAGACCCAGGGTCCCCCCTTCTCGCTGGTCGGCGCCAATGGCGAACGCACCGGCAGTTCGGTCGAACTGGCCGAACTGATGGCCAAGGAAATGGGCGTCAAAATCACCTTCCTCGACTTCGACTGGGACGGCCTGATCCCGGCGCTCTTGTCGGGCAAGGCCGACCTTCTGGTCGCCGACATGACACCGACGCTGGCGCGCGGCATGAAGGTCGCGTTCACCACGCCTTACATGTACACGGGCAGCACCGTCTTCACCAAGGCCGACAGCAAGTTCAAGACCACCGAGGACTGCAAGGCCAAGGGCACCAAGATCGCCGTGCTGCTCGGCGCCACCGGGGAAAAGGAAGCCAAGAACGCTTTCCCCGACGCCGACATCAAGAGCTACAAGGGGGGCGGTCCGCTGCTGCTCGACGCCGTCAACAACGGCCAGGCCGATTGCGGCGTCAACGACGTCTCGGCGGTCAAGGGCCAGTCGACCGCCTATCCGGCCGGCAGCTTCACCATCATGCCGGACCTTCTGTCGAAGGAGCCGCTTGCCTTCGCCACCCGCTATGACGAGCCGGACCTGTTGATCTGGATGAACCTGTTCCTCAACCAGGTCACCATCGACGGCCGCCTGCAGAAGAACCTCGACTACTGGGTCAATTCCGACGCCTGGAAGAAGGATCACTGAGGAATTAGCGAGTAGGGAGTAGCGAATAGGGAGTGGCTGTTCCGGCCAAGCTTTGCCGCTCCCTACTTCCTTACTTCCTACTACTCGCTATTCGCCCCTCTCACCGCCACGCCCATGCTCGAAAATTTCAGTTTCCGCACCATCGTCGAATACCTGCCGCTGTTCGGACAGGGCCTGATCACGACCGTCTGGCTGTCGGCGCTGTCCTTTGTCGGCGCGCTCATCGTCGGCATCGTGCTGTGCGCCATGAATCTGCAGCGCGGCCGGCTGTTTCGCGTGCCGGCCAAGGCCTATATCGACGCCGTGCGCGCCACGCCCTTGCTGGCGCAGCTCTATTTCCTCTATTTCGGCCTGCCCCGGCTCGGCTTCGTCCTGCCTGAACTGGTCGTCGGCATCCTCGCGCTGTCGCTGAACAGCGGCGCCTATATCGCTGAAATCATTCGCGCCGGCATCCTGTCGATCCCGCGCGGCCAGGTCGAAGCCAGCGTCGCCTCGGGCATGACCTATGTCCAGCGCATGCGCCTTGTCGTCCTGCCGCAAGCCTTCAAGGTGACGATCCCGCCGCTGCTTGGCCAGGCGATCGTGCTGGTCAAGGATTCCGCCCTTCTGTCGCTGATCTCGGTTTCCGAACTGACGCGCGCTGGCCAATTGCTCGCCTCCGACCGCTTCATGCCGGCGGAAGGTTTCCTCACCATCGCCGCCTTCTACCTGCTGCTCTATTACGGACTGAAGGGACTGGCTGGCCTCTCCATCCGCTGGCTCGGCACAGCGGGGGCGCGGACATGATCTGGCAACAACTGCAAAGCCTCGCCGGCTCCTATCCGCTGGCCCTGCGCGGCCTCGGCATGACCGTGATGCTGTCGCTGATCAGCCTGGTGCTCGGCACGCTGCTCGGCTTCGGCCTCGGCATCCTGCGCACCGGCGGCAACCGGCTGATATCAAGCGTTATTGGGGCCTGGGTCGATCTGATCCGCGGCACGCCGTTCCTGGTGCAGATCTTCCTGATCTTCTTCATCCTGCCGGAGTTCGGCATCGAGCTTGACGCCTTCACCGCGGGCATCATCGCGCTGACCAATCTGGCTGCCTGCTTCATCTGCGAGATCGTCGTCGCCGGCATCCGCTCGGTGCCGACCGGCCAGGTCGAGGCGGCACTTGCGTCCGGCCTGTCGCGCTGGCAGCGCATGCGCCAGGTGGTGCTGCCGCAGGCCATGCGCATCGTGCTGCCGCCGCTGGTCGGGCAATATGTGCTGCTGATCAAGGATTCTTCCGTTGTCTCCGCCATCGGCCTCACCGACCTCACCCGCGTCGGCTGGCTGGTGGTGCAGCGTGTGCCCAACGGCCTCTTGGTCTTCTTCCTCGTCGGCGTCGGCTATTTCATCGTCTGCTATCCCTTGATCATGCTGGCCCGCCGGCTCGAACGCCGCATGGGTGCCGCACATGGCGAGGTACAGTTGTGACAGCCAATCGCAAAGGGCCAACCGCCATGACCAAAACCGGCATGATCGACTTTCGCGGCGTCAACAAATGGTTCGGCTCGCTCAATGTGCTGAAGGACATCACGCTCAGCGTCGAACCGAAAGAAGTGGTCGTCGTCTGCGGCCCGAGCGGCTCCGGCAAGAGCACGCTGATCCGCTGCGTCAACGGCCTGGAGGCGATCAAGGACGGCGACCTCGTCGTCGACGGCCAGCGCCTTGGCGATCCGGCCACCAACATGACGCAGTTGCGCACCGAGATCGGCTTCGTCTTCCAGTCGTTCAACCTCTACCCGCACAAGACTGCGCTCGAGAACGTGACGCTCGCCCCCATCCATGTCCGCAAGATCCCGCGCATTGAAGCCGAAAAGGCCGGCCGCGAATTGCTGGCCAAGGTCGGGCTGGCCGACAAGGTCAACGCCTATCCCGCACAGCTTTCCGGCGGCCAGCAGCAGCGCGTGGCGATCGCGCGTTGCCTCGGCATGCGGCCCAAGATCATGCTGTTCGACGAACCAACCTCTGCGCTCGACCCCGAGATGATTTCCGAAGTGCTCGACGTCATGGTCGCGGTCGCCGAGGAAGGCATGACCATGATGGTGGTGACGCATGAGATGGGCTTTGCCCGCAAGGTCGCCCAGCGCGTGGTGTTCATGGACGCCGGCGCCATCGTAGAAAGCGGCACGCCCGACGAATTCTTCTCGCACCCCAAGACCGATCGCAGCCGGGCTTTTCTCAGCAAGATTCTGCGGCACTGAAGCAGGATCGGTCAGGTCGCCTCTTCCGGGCTGCCGCCAATCGCGAACGCGACCCGGCCGCCCCGCCGTCTAAGCAGCACGATGGCGAGGAAGGCGATGACGCCGCTCGCGGCGACGACCACCAGCACCCATAGCGAATTGGCGACGGATATCCGCGCCATCATGAAGGCGAGCGCGAACGGCGCGAAGGCCGAGGTGAACTGACGGGCAGCGCTCGTCCATCCGAGCCGCGCGCCATAGCCGTCGCGGCCGAAGAGTTCGAGCGGCAAGGTTCCGCCGACGATGCTGGTGAGGCCGGAACCGAGGCCAAACAAGAACACGAACAGGAAGGCGCCGGGCAGCCATGGCGTGGTCAGCAGCAGTGCGCACAGCCCGGCTGTGACCAGCGACGCCGCGATGACGGCGAGGTGCGTTTGCTGCAGGCGGCCGCCAAACAGCATGTTGATCAGCCGGCTGGCGACCTGCGCCGGCCCGAACAGCGTCGAGACGAAGAGGCCGGCGGTGCCGAGCCCAAGGGCCACCGTCAGCGGCACCATGTGGATGAGGATCGCCGACAGCACGAAGCCCTCGGTGGCGAACCCCGCCAGCATGAGCAGGAACGCGGCCCGGCCGCGCCGCGGATCGAGCGGCGCGCCCGCTTCATGGGACGACCAGCGCTCTTGGCTCGCGGCCGTCGCGTGACGGCTCGACAGGCGCATCATCCAAGCGTGGATCGGCAGGCAGAGCCCGAGATTGAGCGCGGCGAACAAAAGATAGACCTCGCGCCATGTCAGCTGCGCATGCAGTGCCGAGGTCAGCGGCCAGAACAGGGTCGAGGCGAACCCGGCGATCAGCGTCAGATGGGTGATGCTGCGTTGCGGCCGGGGAACGCCGATCTGCACGATCGCAACGAAGGCCGCGCTGTAGAGAACGAAGCTGGAGGCCAGCTCCATTGCCAGCAATGTCAGGACGAAGGTCACGCGGCCGGGCGCGACGGCGCACAGCGCCAGCGCCATCGCGGCCGCGACCGAGCCGACGGTCATGATGCGGCCGGCGCCGAAGCGGTCGGCCCACCGACCGGCAGTCGGCGCGAACAGGCTGCCGGCAAACAGCGAGGCGGACAGGGCGCCGAACACCCAGCCTTCCGTGAGCCCGAACTCCCCAGCCATTGCCGGCGCTAGGATCGAGAAGCTGTAATAGAGCGTGCCGTAGCCGATGATCTGGGTCAGCCCAAGCGCCCATATCGCCTTGCGCAGGACGGATCGGTCAGGCATCGACGCCGGCCGCCATATTCTCTCGCGTCTCGGTGGCCGGCGCGGTGGCGCAGCCGCAACCCGATGCGCCGATTGCCTTGGCGTCCGCATCCCTGAGGCAGCAGGCACCGACAGTGGCGGGCGCGGGCCCGCCACAGCAGCCGGCGCTTTCCGATACCGTCACGACACCGACGGCGCTGCACACGCCGGTCTCCGGCAGCACCAGCCGGACCTCGCGGGCCGCGGCATGGTCTCCGGCAATATCGGCCACCACCGAGCGGACCTGCTCGTAGCCGGTCGCCATCAGGAAGGTCGGGGCACGGCCGTAGGATTTCGAGCCGACGATGGTGAAGCCGGGTTCGGGATGCGCGAGTTCTGCAATGCCATGCGCCGGAACCGTGCCGCATGAATGGAAGTTCGGATCGATCAGCGGCGCCAGCGCCGGCGGCGCTTCGACGACGGGGTCGAGCGCAATGCGGATTTCGCTGAGGAACGACAGATCGGGCCGGAAGCCCGTGGTGACGACGATGCGGTCGATGGCCAGGTTGAACGGCTTGCCACCCAGGCTGGCGTCGATGACGAGCCCCTCGCCTTGGGCCTCAATGCGGTTGACGGCGAAAGGCGCCAGCATGTTCAGCCTTCCATCCGCCATCGCCTGCCTGGCAGCCAGCCCAAGCGCGCCGCGTTCCGGCAACTGGTCGTTCAGCCCGCCGCCGAGCAATCTCTCGATGCTGGCGTGGCGCAGCGCCCAGAAGATTGCGGTGCCCGGCGCCGCATCCTGCAACTCCATCAGCGCCAGGGCGACGTTGATGGCCGAGTGCCCGCCGCCGATGACCAGGACGCGCTTGCCCGCATAGTCTTCTCTCGCCTTGCCGACCACGTCGGGAATGCCATAGGCGATGCGTGCCGACGCCTCGCCTTCGCCGGCAACCGGCAGCCCGTCGACGCCGATCGGATTTGGCCGCCACCATGTTCCGGACGCGTCGATGACGGCGCGCGCGAGAACGCGGTGTTCGCCGCCGGCATCGCGATAGCGGATGACCAAGGGCGCGTCCTTGCGGCCGTCATTGGCGACCTTGTCGTGTCCCTGACGGGTGATCGCGGTCACCTCGGCGCCAAGCTTCAAATTGGCGGCGATCGCGGGAAGCCGCCCAAGCGGCGCCAGATAATCGCGCACGATCTCGCCTCCGGTCGGCAGGCCCTGGCTGTCCGGCGCCGTCCAGCCGGAGCGGTCGAGCAGCGCCCGCGCCGCCGCATCGATGTTGTATTTCCACGGCGAAAACACCCGCACATGGCCCCATTCGAGCAACGCGGCGCCTACGCTTTCGCCGCGTTCCAGGACGAGCGGAGCGATGCCGCGCTCGACCAGATGCGCCGCGGCGGCCAGCCCGCACGGGCCGGCGCCGATCACCGCGACGGGAAGGTTTGCCATCATGTCCATAGGTTCGATCCTTCCGGTATGTTCGAATTAAAGGCGCAAAAAAATCAAGCCAGTGCTTTGCCGATGGCAGGCGCGCAGACGGCGTCAGCGCAGCACTCGTCGGCGAGATAGCCGATCAGCGCGTTCATGCCGGGATAGTTGGCGCGGCAGATCAGCGTCGTCGCTTGCCGCTCCTGCGTGACAAGCCCGGTGTCGACCAGCCGCTTGAGGTGGTGCGACAGCGTCGAGGACGGAATGTCGAGCTTGCCCTGGACACTGCCGACGGCAAGCCCGTCATCGCCGGCGCGCACCAGGATGCGATAGAGCTGAAGCCGGGTCGGGTTGCCGAGCGCTTCGAGTTGGGCGGCTGCTTTTTCGAGTTTCATGGAAATAAGCTACGCGACACTTTTCGCGCCGTCAACTCAATTTCGAAAATTATGGAAATAGTGTCAGACGTCTCGCTTCCCTGGAGCATAAATGACCACCTCGCCATCCTCCTTGGTGAACGCGCCGATCTCCGGGTTGGGCAGGATGTCCAGCACCTTTTCCGACGGCCGTGCCAGGACGGCGCCGAGCGGGCTGACCACGATCGGCCGGTTGATCAAGATCGGATGTGCCAGCATGAAATCGAGAATCTGCTCGTCGGACCATTTCGGGTCGGCAAGGCCGAGTTCGGCATAGGGTGTGCCCTTCTCGCGCAGCAGGTCTCGCGGCGTGATGCCCATCGCCGCGATCAGTTCGACCAGCCTTTGTCGCGACGGCGGCGTCTTCAGATATTCGATCACCTCCGGCTCCTCGCCCGACTGCCGGATGATGGCCAGCGTGTTGCGCGACGTGCCGCAATCGGGATTGTGGTAGATGGTGATGGTCATTTCGAGGCCCTCTCAGTCGACATGGTATTCCGGACAGCGCCGCTCTTCTCGTACCAACCCTTGCTGCGGTTCACGATCCACACCACCGACAGCATGACCGGAACCTCGATGAGCACCCCAACGACGGTGGCAAGGGCGGCGCCCGAATTCAGCCCGAACAGCGCGATCGCGGCGGCCACTGCCAGCTCGAAGAAGTTCGACGCTCCGATCAGCGCCGATGGCCCAGCCACGCAGTGCCGTTCGCCGCTGAGACGGTTGAGCAGATAGGCAAGACCGGAGTTGAAATAGACCTGGATCAGGATCGGCACGGCCAGCAGCACGATCACCAACGGCTGTGCGATGATCTGCTCGCCCTGGAAGCCGAACAGCAGCACCAGCGTCGCCAGCAAGGCAATCAGCGACAAGGGCTGCAGCGTGGCAAGCAGGGCATCGAGCCCGGCCTGCCCCCTCGCTGCCAGCAGCCGGCCACGAATCAGCTGCGCGACGATCACCGGCGCGACGATGTAGAGTGCGACCGACAACATCAGCGTGCCCCATGGCACGGTGATCGCCGACAGGCCGAGCAGCAGGCCGACGATCGGCGCGAAAGCGACGATCATGATCGCATCGTTGAGCGCTACTTGCGAAAGCGTGAAATTCGGCTCGCCGCGCGTCAAGTTCGACCAGACGAAAACCATCGCCGTGCAGGGCGCCGCGGCAAGGATGATCAGCCCGGCAATGTAGGAATCGATCTGCACGGCGGGCAGCCACGGCCGGAACAGCCAGCCGATGAAGAGCCAGCCCAGCAGCGCCATCGAGAACGGCTTCACCGCCCAGTTGATGAACAGCGTCACGCCGATGCCGCGCCAATAGGTGCCGACCCTGGCCAGCGAGGCGAAATCGACGCGCAAGAGCATCGGCACGATCATCAGCCAGATCAGCACGGCGACGGGAATGTTGACCCTGGCGATCTCGGCCGACGCGATGGCGCCGAACACGCCCGGCAGCAGATGGCCAAGCGCGATGCCCATGACGATGCACAGTGCCACCCACACCGTCAGATATTTCTCGACGAAGCCGATGCCGGGCCGCACCGCCTCACTCGCGGTCAGAGCGTGATCGGTCATGATGGTTTCCTTTTTGGACGGCGCGCGACAGATGTTAAATATCCGGCAAGCCATGCGCGGCTCAGCAGTCGCAAGTCACGGCATTGATGACGGGACGGCAGAGCTCCGGCGCGCCGTTGCAGCAATCTTCCATCAGATAGGCCAAAAGGTCGCGCAAGCCGGTCATGTCGGCGACATAGCGCACGGTCCTTCCGTCGCGGTCGGGACGGATCAGCCCAGCATGGGCGAGCACCTTCAGATGCGCCGACATGGTGTTCTGGACCGTGTCCAGCCTCGTTGCGATCTCGCCCGCCGGAATGCCTTCCGGGCCGGCACGCACGAGCAGCCGGAAGACATCCAGCCGCGTCTCCTGGCCAAGTGCGGCCAGCGCGTTCAAAGTGCCCTTCTTATCCATATATCCGAATCCTTGGATTTATGGATTCGTGAATATCGGCTCCCCCACGATCTGTAAAGGGTGTCCGCCCACCATCACGTGACGGCAAGCACCTTTCCCGTATCGTGCTGGCGCACGAAGTCCACGCGGGCGCCGTCCCAGTGGTAGCTGTAGTGGCGGCCCTGAACTGGAATGGTGATGACATCGGGCCAGAAGATGCCGATGCAGCCGCCGCCCGGCATGCGCACGCTGTTCCACACCAGCCCGTCACTGCCTCCTGCCCGCAGCGCCCGCCCTTCCGCCTGCGAGGCGGAATAGTCGTCCGGGTCGAGCACGCCGGGCACGGCGTTGACGTCATCGAGGTCGCGGTCGACACTGCCGATCAGCACGCGGAAATCCGCCGTCCAGCCCGGCCCCTCGTTGGTGGCCCGCATGAATTTCTGGTGGTGATGGATGGTCTCGGCCAGCGCCACCTCTTCGCTGTCGCCGGCATAGTAGATCCCGTAGCTGCCATCCGAGAAGCGGCCTGGCCTGAGCGTCGAGCAATGCACGAAGGGCGCCATCACGAAGCTCGCGCCGGGGCCGGAAATCCGCCTTGCGGCAGCCACCTTGCCGAGGTCGCCGATCTCGAACCTTATACGCGGGTTGGTCTTCGCCTCGACGGAGGCAAGCGCCTCCCAGTCGCGCGGATCAGCAATGTCCTCGAACAGGTCGATCGGCGGGTGGATGGAGCGGATGATGCGGAAGGTCTGGTGCCAATGGACGCCGCGCCGGACCGCAAGCCCACTCACCATGCACCACGCTCCGCATCGAGCCATTCGCGCATCGCCGAGAGATCTGAAATTTCGCCGCGCAACATCAGGTCAAGCGCGGACTGGCCGCCAAAAGTGGCATTGGGCTTGCGGATCCAGGCATAGCCGCGCGCCGGCTCCGTGAACAGATAGCGCAGGCCCTTATGGATGCCCATCAGGTGCGCCATGCGGGTGCGCAGGTCGCGGTCGATCCTGCCGACGCCGCCTTCCTTCCAGCGTGCCCCAATCTTCCAACGTGCCCAGGTGCGCGCCGACATACCGCCAAGCAGGATGCAGGCCTCCAGGTCGGTGAGGTTCCAGGCCTTGAACAGATTGACCGTGGTGCGCGCCAGAGCGCCCGCTTCTTCATCCGAGATAGCGGCTCCGAACGTGGCCGGCGTGGTGACTATGGACTGAAGCTGCATTGCGCTCACCTTGCTGATTGGCAGATATATAGCATGAATTTGCCAATTGGCAAGAGTGCGGGAGTGGCAAGGCTTGGCTACAAAATGAAAAGGGCGCGGCCCACACCGCAGACCGCACCCCGTTATTGCATCACACTGTGACGTGCCTACTCCGCCGCCTCATACCCCGCGATGCCCTTGATCTCGAGGAAATCCTCGAGCCCATATTCGGCATATTCGCGACCGTTGCCCGACTGCTTGTAGCCGCCGAACGGCAGGCCGGCGTCCCAGGTGGGATAGTTGATGTAGACATTGCCGGTGCGCATGCGCGCCGCCACTTCGCGCGCCTTCTTCATATCCTTGGCCTGGATGTAGGAAGCGAGGCCATAGACGGTGTCGTTGGCGGTCTCGACCACCTCGTCGACGCTGTCGTAGGGCATGATCGCCAGCACCGGTCCGAAGATTTCCTCGCGCGCGATGCGCATGTCGTGGGTGACGTCGGCGAACACCGTCGGCCTGACATAGTAACCGCGGTTGAGTTCGGCCGGACGGCCGGGGCCGCCAGCGACCAGCGTCGCACCTTCGTCGATGCCGGCCTGGATCAGGTCCTGGATCTTGTCGAACTGGACCTGGCTGACGACCGGGCCGAGCTTGGTGCCGGCAGCGTCGGCGGGGCCGACGGTGAATTTATCCGCGGCCGCCTTGGCATAGCCAGCCGCCTCGTCATGGCGATCGCGCGGCACGAACATGCGCGTCGGCGCGTTGCAGGACTGGCCGCTGTTGCTGAAGCAGCCGGCGACGCCCTTGCTGACGGCGCTTGCGAGGTCGACGTCCCCGAACAGGATGTTGGCCGACTTGCCGCCAAGCTCCTGATGCACGCGCTTGACCGTGTCGGCGGCGGCCTTGGCCACCAGGATGCCGGCGCGGGTCGAACCGGTGAACGACATCATGTCGATGTCGGGGTGGCTGGACAGCGCCTGGCCAACGCCCGGTCCGTCGCCATTGACGAGGTTGAAGACGCCCTTCGGCACGCCGGCTTCGTCCAAAATTTCGGCGAAGATGATTGCGTCGAGCGGTGCGATCTCGGAGGGCTTGAGCACCATCGTGCAGCCGGCGGCAAGCGCCGGACCGACCTTGCAGGTGATCTGGTTGAGCGGCCAGTTCCACGGCGTGATCAGGCCGACGACGCCGATCGGCTCCTTGACCACGAGATGGTTGCCCTTCACGTGGCGGAATTCGAAACTCTTCAACGTCTCGGCCATTTTGGTTAGATGCGCCAGCCCGATGCCGACCTGGCTGTCCAACGCCATCTGGCGCGGCGCGCCCATCTCGCGTGACACGGCAACCGCAAGATCGCCACTGCGCTTCTTGTAGACAGCGATGATGCGGTTCAAGAGTTCGAGCCGCTCGCCGACCTCGCTGAAACCAAAGCTCTTGAAGGCGCGCTTGGCGGCGGCCACCGCCTTGTCGACATCGGCCTTGGAGCCTAGCGAAATCTGCGCAAAGGCGTCCTCATTCGAGGGATCGATGACGTCCAATGTGTTGGCCGCAACAGGATCGACCCACGCGCCATCAATGTAGAACTGCAGATTGTGTGACATGGTTTCTCCTTGGCCGCATGGCCGCGCCGGGCCGTCATATCTGGGTGGAGATAACGATGCACAAACGCCGCTGTCAAACGCAACCCCCGAAGTGCTTGAGCCAGTGCGCAGTGATTGAGCCAGAGCGCTTGGGCCAGCAACCGGCTTGGTGAGGATGGACTACAGCAAGGTATGCCCGGCCTCGACTAGAAACCGCCTCGCGGCGGCCTGATCCGTCGCTTTCACCAACAGATGATCGCCATCGAAAGTGGACACCACGAAGATGCCCAATGCGTTTTCCGACAACGGCCTGATGACTGACAGCACGATACCCGTTTCGTCGAAGGCAAACGGGCCCTCAAGTTTGAAGGCCACCCAGTCGATATCCTGCTTGACGGCATGCGGCACGCGGTCCTGCAGGCAAACGATCGAAAGCTCGTCGTCAGTCCTTGTGATGCTGACGAAGCCTGGCCCGTCCGCCCAACCGGGAATGATCTCGCCCGCCGCCAACCGGGAAACCGCGTAAAACCCTGAGAGTTGCTTAAGCCTGACCTTGGCAGCCATTATCGAACTCCTTCCTCAGATCGCCGGTGATCCCGCGAGCTTCTTGCTCATGTAGACCGTCATGCCGCCCATGAACGGCTCTTCCCGGTCCACGATATAGCCCTGCCTCCTGTAGAGCGACACGTTCGCCTCGAAGGCGCCATTGGTCAGCAGGCGAAGCTCGGCACGTCCTGCTTCGACCGCCTTCCGCTCAGCCAAGTCCAGCAACAGCCGGCCGATCCCCCTGCCCTGCGCGTGCGGCGCCACGCAGACATTTTCGATCCAGAGGTGATCGTCGGCCAGCATGGTTTCGATCATCCCGACGATGCGGCCATCCTCGACGGCAACATCGAACTGATGTTCCAGCAACGCCTTGTCGTAATCGGCGCGCATCGGCAGCGGCTCGCGGCCGATCACCGGCACCCATTTGGCATAGGCAGCGCGAACGGTATCCCTGATCGCGGCGGCATCGGTCGGCGCGGCCGGACGAAGCCGAATCGAAGAATTATTGGACATAACAAAGCTCCAGATATGGAAAACCCCGCCGACCTGTTCAGGTGGGCGGGGCTGGAAACGAACGAACCGGGTCTATTCTGCCGGCTTTTGTCGTCGCGCAATCAGCTTGCCGCTCCGCACTGCGCAGGGGCGGCGTCGCTTGGTGATGGCGGGCGCGAGGACGAACATAGCGCCAAGCTGGAACAGGAAGAGCGGCGCGTCAAGACACCTACAACGGCTTCTAATACTCCTGCGCCGTCGGCCTGAACAGGATCTCGTTGATGTCGACCTCGTCAGGCTGGCTCATGGCGAACATCACCGTCCCGGCAAAGGAATCGGCTGGATGGCCACCCTGTCGTAGAGTGCCCGCACGCCGTCGGCGACATCGGCCTCGGTGACGCCCGCGGGCAAGCTCGATCCGGCATTCAGTCCGGCACCCAGTGGCAATGCAAGCACTATTATAAGTTACCCGTCTTGAGGCTCTCCTGCGCCCGGCTCTAGCGATCAATCCTCGCTTCCTGTTGCGGAGAATAGCGCGCTCCTTGTACGGCGATCGCCGAGACCGCGCTCTCGATGTCGGCAAGATCGTTCGCCGTCAGCGCGACAGTGGCCGATGCGATGTTCTCTTCGAGGCGATTGAGCTTGGTGGTGCCGGGGATCGGAACGATCCAGGGCTTCCGCGCCAGCAACCAGGCGAGCGCGACCTGTGCTGATGTCGCCTTCTTCTCGGACGCGATCACGCCGATCGCGTCGACCAGCGCCTGATTCGCCTTGCGAGCGTCTTCCGCAAAACGCGGCACGGTGTTGCGGAAGTCGCTGCTGTCGAATGTCGTGCTGGCATCGATGGCGCCGGTGAGGAACCCCTTGCCCAGCGGGCTGAAGGGCACGAAGCCGATCCCCAGCTCTTCAAGCGCCGGCAGGATCGCCTCTTCCGGTTCACGCCACCAGAGCGAATATTCGCTCTGGACTGCGGCGACCGGCTGTACCGCATGCGCGCGCCGGATCGTGCGCACGCCCGCCTCGGAGAGACCGAAATGTTTCACCTTGCCTTGGCTGATCAAGTCCTTCACAGCGCCCGCCACTTCTTCGATCGGCACGACCGGATCGACGCGGTGCTGGTAGAGCAGGTCGATGTGGTCGGTCCTCAGTCGTCTGAGCGAGGCCTCGACGACGTCACGAATATGCTGCGGCCGGCTGTCCATGCCATCGTGTCCGGCTGTCCCGGCGATGTCGATGCCGAACTTGGTGGCGATCACCACCTGGTCGCGGATCGGCTGCAGCGCCTCGCCGACGACCTCCTCGTTCGTGAACGGTCCATAGACCTCCGCCGTGTCGAAGAAGGTGATGCCACGTTCGAACGCCGCCCTGATCAGGTGGACTGCATCCGCCGTCTCCATCGGCTGTCCGTATGACTGGCTCATTCCCATGCAGCCGAGCCCGATGGCCGAAACTTCGAGACCGCTGTTTCCAAGTGTGCGCTTCTGCATTGTCGTTATCCCTTCTTCTCGGCGTCGGCTTGTTCGAAGACCTTGCGGGCAATGCCCAGAGCCGTGGCTGCCGTTGGCCAACCGGCGTAGAAGGCGAGATGCGTAATGGTTTCGATGAGTTCGTCGCGGGTGACCCCATTGTCGAGCGCGCGCCTCATGTGGAAAGGCATTTCATTGATCCGGTAGCCCGAAATCAGGCTGGTGACGGTGATGAGGCTGCGGTCGCGCGGCGACAGGCCGGGGCGCTCCCAAACGTCGCCGAACAACACCTCGTCGGTGTACCTGCCAAGCGCGGGAGCGATATCGGAGAATGGGCTTTTTAGCCTTGGAACATCGGTCATGGTGGTCTCCTTCGTAGAGTTCGGGCGTTGAATTCGGCGCCACGCGCCGATGCCTGGTCAAATCCCGTATTGTTCGTCGCTGACATGCTCCAACCAGTCGACGACTTTGCCATCGAGCGCTTCGGCGATAGCGATGTGGCTCATCGCCGTGGTCGGCGCGGCGCCATGCCAATGCTTCTCTCCGGGCGCGAACCAGACGATGTCGCCGGGAAGGATGGGTTCGATCGGGCCGCTTTCGCGCTGCACCAGGCCTGCGCCCGAGAGGACGATCAGCGTCTGGCCAAGCGGATGCGTATGCCAGGCGGTGCGCGCACCGGGCTCGAAAGTCACGGTGGCGCCGCTGACCCTAGCGGGCTCGCTGCCCTTGAACGGTGCGTCGATGCGCACCGCGCCGGTGAAATAATCGGCCGATCCCTTGGCCGAGGCTTGAGAGCCGTTTCGCGTGATGTCCATGGTTTTGTCTCTTCCTGGCGACAGGCATGACACGACCGCCGGTCTTCAGAGGCGCCCGGTGTGATGACGCCTATCTAGGGTCTGCGATTGGTGCCGATTAGGTGCTATATCCAGCATGATCTTATGAAAGGAGCTCATGAATGCCGCGTGACAATCTGAATGAGCTGACCGCCTTCCTCGCTGTCGCGCGCGAGGAAAGCTTCACCAGGGCGGCGGCCAAGCTAGGGGTTTCCCAATCGGCGCTTAGCCACACGGTGCGGGCGTTGGAGGAACGGCTGGGCGTCAGGCTTCTGACCCGCACCACGCGCAGCGTCTCGCCGACCGAAGCGGGCGAGCGACTGGTTCGCACCATCGGACCGAGGCTGGACGAGATCGAAAGTGAGCTCACCGCCTTGAGCGCCTTGCGCGAAAAACCCGCCGGCACTATCCGCATCACCGCCGGTGAGCATGCCGCCGATGCGATCCTGTGGCCTGCCCTGGCGAAATTCCTGCCAGATTATCCCGACATCAAGGTCGAGATCATCGTCGACTACAGCCTGACCGACATCGTCGCCGGGCGTTTCGACGCCGGCGTGCGGCTGGGCGAACAGGTGGCGCGCGACATGGTCGCGGTGCGCATCGGTCCCGACATGCGCATGGCGGTGGTCGGATCGCCGGCCTATTTCGCCAAGTGGCCGCAGCCGCGCACGCCGCAGGACCTGACCACCCACAATTGCATCAATCTGCGGCTGCCGACCTATGGCGGGCTCTACGCCTGGGAGTTCGAGAAGGCCGGGCGCGAGCTGAAAGTGCGGGTCGAAGGCCAGTTGGTGTTCAACACGGCTGCGCTGCGCATGAACGCGGTGCTCGCCGGCCTCGGCCTTGCCTATCTGCCGGAGGAACAGGTGACGGCCCATCTGGCCGACGGCCGGCTGGTGCGTGTGCTCGCCGACTGGTGCGCGCCTTTCCCCGGCTACCACCTCTATTACCCCAGCCGCCGGCAAGCCACGCCGGCCTTCTCGTTGATGGTCGACGCCTTGCGCTACCGCGGCTAGAACAGGAACCGGGTTTCCGGAAAAATCATGCTCAAAACGAGCAGATAGAGCCCCATCCGGATTCGGGAACAGGCTCTCCATCTGGACTGCGCCCGCAGTCGTTCTATCTTCCGGATCGACCAGATCTGACGAAATCCGGAGCCATCGCCGTGACCGTGACCGACCTCTATCGAGGCTACATCGTCTGCCTCAACAACCAGGACTGGCAGAAGCTGCATCGCTTCGTTCATGACGAGGTGCACTACAATGGCGACCGCGTCGGGCTGTCGGGTTACCAGGAAATGCTGGAGCGCGATTTTCGGGAAATCCCGGACCTCTATTTCGACATCCAACTGCTGATCGCCGAACCACCGTTCATAGCCAGCCGCCTTCAGTTCAACTGCACGCCGAAGGGAACCTTCTTCGGCTTGCCTATCAACGGCCGGAAAGTCTCCTTCAGCGAGAACGTCTTCTATGAATTCCTCGACGACAGGATCAGGAACGTCTGGTCGGTGATCGACAAGGCGGCCATCGAAGCGCAGCTTTAATCCAGGTTGGCGAGAAGGCGACGTCTGCGCAGCCAATGCCCGATCGATCGTTCGTAAAAATCGATCGTTCCAACGAAAATAATTCGTTGGAAAGATTGGTATAGGAATGACATTCTCCTCGCCTACCCGCCTGGAGCATTGCATTGTCTTCCGTTTCCCACTTCGCGAACAATATTCCGAAAAGCGCGTTTCCTGCCGATCTGACAAAAGGGCGAAAATCCCTCAATTGGAATGGCATCGTCCCCGGCATCGTCCTTGTGACGATGATCACTGCGGTCGCCTTCTCGGCCCGCAATGTTTCCGGCTTTGCGCTGTTCAGTCCAATGATCCTCGCCGTCGTCGCCGGCATGATCTACTCCAACGTGCTGGGCACGCCGGTGCACGCCAAGGCCGGCATCGCATTCTCGCAAAAGCGCCTGCTGCGCTTCGCCATCGTGCTGCTCGGCTTCCAGCTGACGCTGGGCCAGGTCGTCTCGATCGGCGCCGGCGGCGTCGGCATTGTCGCGGCGACGCTTGGCACCACTTTCGTTTTCACCATCACGCTTGGCCGGCTGATCGGCGTCGACGCCAAGCTGGCACAGTTGATTGCCGCCGGCACCTCGATCTGCGGCGCCTCGGCCATCGTCGCCACCAACATCGTCACCGATGCGCGCGACGAGGACGTCACCTACGCCGTCGCCTCGATCACCTTGTTCGGCACCGTCGCCATGCTCGGCTTCCCCCTCATGGCGCCCATGCTCGGCCTCGACCAGCACGCTTTCGGCCTGTGGGCCGGCGCCTCGATCCATGAAGTGGCGCAGGTGATCGGCGCCGGCTTTCAGAACGGCACCCAGTCCGGCGAGATCGCCACCGTTGCCAAGCTGACCCGCGTCGCCATGCTGGCGCCGATGGTCGTCGCGCTCGGCCTGATGGCGCGCCGCAGGAGCAGCAGTGAGGTGGCGGCGCGGCCGCCCATGCCGTGGTTCGTTGCCGCCTTCGTCGCCGTCGTGGCGCTGAACAGCCTCGTCACGGTGCCAGCTGAGGTGAAGTCGGCAATGGCGCTCGCCACCACCATCATGCTGACCATGGGCCTGGCCGCCATGGGCTTGCAGGCAGACATCTCGCAGTTGCGCTCGCGCGGCCTGCGCCCGCTGGCGCTCGCCTTCTCGGCCTTCCTGTTCATCGGCTGCTTCAGCCTGATGCTGGTGAAGTTCGCCTAGTCCGGACCGGGCGAGCGCATGTTGAGATTCAGGCCAGGCCGGCCCCACCTGAATATCAGCATGCCTTAATCCTCGAAGGAACTCGCCGCGGCATAGATCGCGGCGAGGGTCTCGATGCCGGCCTGGTCGGCCTTGTCGAAGCGGCCGGGCAGCGGGCTGTCGAGATCGAGCACGCCGAAGACGCCTTCATCGTCTTCCAGCAGCACCACCAGTTCCGAGCGCGAGTCGGCATCGCAGGCGATATGGCCGGGAAAATCGTGCACGTCCTGGATCAGCATCGAGGTGCCGAGTTCGACCGCGGTTCCGCACACGCCCTTGCCGACGGCGATGCGCACACAGGCCGGCTTGCCCTGGAACGGCCCGAGCACCATTTCCTCGTCCGACTGCAGGAAATAGAAACCGGCCCAGTTGAGGTCCGGCACCATCTGGAAGATGAGTGCTGCGGTGTTGGCCGCATTGGCGATCGAATCGCGCTCGCCGTCGAGCAGCGCCTTAAGCTGAGTGGCGAGGTCGCGGTAGAACGCGGCCTTGTCTGAGGTGTTGATGGGCTTGGCCGCAAACATGAACGTGTCTCCGTATCGAGGATAGCGGTTCGTCCGATCGCTTGCCAAAGTCGGGCGAGCTCCGCAACCAGACGGCCGCCTGGACAGTCTAGCGTGGATTGCGTCCCCTCCGAAAGCCGCAAGATCAGGAGTGCCTCCCGGCGCTGAGCCGGGCGGCGAGGCAGCTATGCGTAAACTTTGCGATGGATCATCTTGAGAATCAGAGCGGCCCCGATCGGGGCCGCCATCCACATCTCAAACAGATCGGACAAGTCCCGGGTTTTAGTAGCCGCCCATGCCGCCGCCACCCGCAGGCGCGGCATCCTTGGCCGGGATGTCGGTGATCATCGCTTCGGCGGTGATCAGAAGGGCCGCGATCGAGCCGGCGTCCTGCAGTGCGGTGCGCACCACTTTCGCCGGATCGACGATGCCTGCCTTGATCATGTCGACATAGACCTCGTTTTGGGCGTCAAAACCCTGATTGTGGTCCTTGCTGTCCGTGAGCTTGCCGACGACGATCGAGCCTTCGACGCCGGAATTCTCGGCGATCTGGCGGATCGGCGCTTCGAGCGCCCGCAGCACGATCGTAATGCCGGCCGTGACATCGGCATTGGCGCCGGTCAGGCCGCCAAGCACCGAGCGGGCACGCAGCAGAGCCACGCCGCCGCCGGGCACGATGCCTTCTTCAACCGCCGCGCGCGTCGCGTTCAGCGCGTCGTCGATGCGGTCCTTCTTTTCCTTGACTTCCGACTCGGTGACGCCGCCGACGCGGATGACGGCAACGCCGCCGGAGAGCTTGGCCAGCCGCTCCTGCAGCTTTTCCTTGTCGTAGTCGGAGGTCGTCTCCTCGATCTGGCCCTTGATCTGGGCGACGCGCGCCTGGATCGTCGCCTTGGTGCCGGCACCGTCGATGATCGTGGTGATGTCTTTCTCGATCAGCACGCGCTTGGCGCGGCCGAGCATCTCGATGGTGACGTTTTCAAGCTTGATGCCGAGGTCCTCGGAGATCATCTGGCCTGATGTCAGCACGGCGATGTCTTCCAGCATCGCCTTGCGGCGATCGCCGAAGCCCGGCGCCTTGACGGCCGCGACCTTGAGGCCGCCGCGCAGCTTGTTGACGACCAGCGTCGCCAGAGCCTCGCCCTCGACGTCCTCGGAGATGATCAGCAGCGGCCTGCCGCTCTGCACCACCGCTTCGAGGATCGGCAGCATCGCCTGCAGATTGCCGAGCTTCTTCTCGTGGATGAGGATGTAGGGCTCTTCCAGCTCGACGCGCATCTTGTCGGCATTGGTGACGAAATAGGGCGAGAGATAGCCGCGGTCGAACTGCATGCCTTCGACGACATCGAGTTCGGTCTCTGCGGTCTTGGCTTCCTCGACAGTGATGACGCCGTCATTGCCGACCTTGTCCATCGCCTTGGCGATCATCTCGCCGACGCTGGCATCGCCATTGGCGGCAATGGTGCCGACCTGTGCGATCTCGGCCGACGACTTGACCTTCTTGGCGCGCGCCTGGATTTCCTTGACCACGGCAGAAACCGCCTGGTCGATGCCGCGCTTCAGATCCATGGGGTTCATGCCGGCCGCGACCAGCTTGGCGCCTTCGCGCAGGATCGAGGCGGCCAGCACCGTGGCGGTGGTGGTGCCGTCGCCGGCGAGGTCGTTGGTCTTGGAAGCTACTTCGCGCACCATCTGGGCGCCCATGTTCTCGAACTTGTCGGCAAGCTCGATTTCCTTGGCTACCGTGACGCCGTCCTTGGTGATGCGCGGCGCGCCATAGGCCTTGTCGATGATGACGTTGCGGCCCTTGGGGCCGAGCGTGACCTTCACAGCGTTGGTGAGGATCTCGACGCCGCGCAGCATGCGGTCGCGCGCGTCGGTGGAGAATTTGATTTCCTTGGCAGACATGATTTTTATCCAGTTCGTTCGGAGAAAATGAGGTCAGGCAGCTTTCTTGGCGGCCACGGTCTTGTCGGTTGCAGCCGTCTCGCCCTTGTCGATAATGCCCATGATGTCGGCTTCCTTCATGATCAGAAGGTCCTCGCCGTCGATCTTGACCTCGGTGCCCGACCATTTGCCGAACAGGATGAAGTCGCCGGCCTTGACGTCGAGCGGAACAAGCGCGCCGTTTTCGTCGCGTGCGCCAGGGCCGACAGCGATGACTTCGCCCTCCTGCGGCTTTTCCTTGGCAGTGTCGGGGATGATGATCCCGCCCTTGGATTTGATATCGCCTTCGGCGCGACGAATGACGACGCGGTCGTGGAGTGGCCGAAATTTCATGGGAACTTTCTTTCTGGGGCCGGCACAGGCGGCCACGCCCCTCCTCTATAGACGCGTTGGCACTCGATAGATAGGAGTGCCAAAAATTATTCGCGGACCACATTAAATATTCAAAAGTATTATTTCGGCTGGCCGTTTTGTGATATCCGCAGAATGTCAAATAATTCAAAAGATTGAATTTTGCCGATCGAGTGCCTATTTATCGGACAAGTTCACTTTCACGATTTCAGGCACAAGGGAGATTTCTTCGATGGCCGAAGGCAATCAGACGATCATGGAAAAAGCTGAAGCTCGCTTTGTCGACAAGCAGAAGAAGACAGCGGAGAAAAACAAGGCGACCGCCGAATATATGTCCGAGGCAAGGGCCAGGGAGATCAAGACGGCAAGGCTGAGGGAGCTTCGGCTGGCCAAGGAAGAGGCCGACCGCGTCGCCGAGGCCCTCAATCCGACGCCCAAGAAGAAGCGGGTGACCAAGAAAGTCACGGAGGCCAAGACATGAGCCTCACCTTCCCCAACCGCAGCCGCAGCTATGACGAAGCGGGCCAGCGCATTCGTTTCGTCGGCCATGACGGCATGTTCCAGATCTCCTTTTCCGTCGCTGCCGACGCCATGGCCAAGATGCGGCCGGGCACTGCTGCCGATGAAGCCGGTTATCTCCAGACATTCGACACCGAGAGCAGCGCCATCCGCGAGGTGGCGTCGAAGGCCTACGACCGCACCCACAAGAGCATGTATGTCCTGACGGCTGCCGATTTCGGCTGAAACGGCGGCGAGTTGGCGCTGACCGTGATCAGGTCTTGCGCTCGGCCCGTTCGCGCCGTTTGACATCGCGGACATTCATCTGCACGACCATGTCCTCAGCCTCGCGCGGCCCCATCCCGACCATCACCTTTTGCCGGACCACCGCAGGCTGGCCGGTGAAGACATCGATGATGCTCCAGCTCTGGGGAAGCTCCATGCGCAGCGTGTAGCGGTTGGCCATCCCGGTCAGCCCTGCATCATGAAAAACACGGCGCCCAGGATCAGCGCCGTCCAGGCGACGATCGACAGCTTCAGCACCATGCCGCCATGCGCGGCCAGAACCTCCCGCAGGCGCGACACGACACCCGCCGATCGGACCGGCGCTGCCAAGGCCACAGGGGCCTTAAGGTCCAGTTTTCCAAAGACAGGCAGCAGCGACGGTTCACGCACGAAAGGCCTCGAATGTCAGGGAAAAGCGAAGCAAGAACGCTCGGCTCCTTCCATAGCACTCTTTTCGCGGGTGCCGGCATGCCAAATGCAAGACAGGACTGCTTTAACGGCCGGTCCGCACCGCCTTGGTAACGCACAAATCTATTCGTGGGGACTAAGTGCCCTTGGGGCAGATTGGGACTGCTGTTCGACGCGAAATTTTGGAGGCCTCGCCTCGGGATCGAACCGAGGCTTCAGAGATTTGCCGTCTCCAGCGTAGCCGCTCCGCCACGAGGCCATGGCTGTTGAAGTAGCGGCCAAATATTTACGGAAAGGTTAATCCCGAGGGATTGTGCAGAATTTTCGGCACGATCTTCAGAGCGTCCGCCAGCACATGTGGCGGCCAGATTTGCAGCCCGGCCGCGCCAACCCTTTGCCGGACCTCGCTTTCCGCGCACGCGGCGATCCTTCACCCCTCAGGCGGCAGCCCGCCCCGTCTCGACCGAGGGCATCCAGCACTGCGACCGGCGCTCTTCCCCTGAGCTAGGCTGCCTGCACTTTATCCCGCGTTGCATTCGGAGGAAGAGGAGCCGAGGCCCAACCAACTTTTTCCCTTGAACGGCGATCCGATCTGGCCTAGCTTCGGATGAGAAAAGGTTTTCCCAAACAATTTCGATCGGGCTCGGCCACGTGCCGGGCTTCGTTCAGGTCGGCAAGAGAAAACCTTTTCCCAACTAAGGGACTCTCGGCGCGATGCCATCGGACGATCTGCCTGCTCCGGTCTTTTCCAAGCCCGTCACCTTGCGTGACGTGGCCGCGCAGGCCGGAGTCAGCGTCGCCACCGCATCCAAGGCGCTCAACAGCCAGGGCCGGATGACAGCCGAGACGCGCGAACGCATTCGCGAGACCGCCCGGCGGCTTGGCTTCCGGCCGAACAGCCTGGCGCAAAGCCTGCTCCGGCGCCGCAGCTTCACCGTCGGCCTGCTCACCAACGATACCTATGGCCGCTTCTCGCTGCCGCTGATGTCGGGCATTTCGGACGCGCTGGTCGACAATGGCGTTTCGGTGTTCCTGTGCAATGTCGAGGAGGATCCGCGGCTGGGCCAGATGCATGTCGACGCCATGCTCGACAAGCGCGTCGACGGCATCATCGCCACCGGCAAGCGCATCGATCGCCATCTCCCTGTCGACCTCTCCAATCTGCGCGTCCCGGTGATCTATGCCTTCACGCAGCCCGACGCCGACGCCGTCGCCTTCGTCTCGGACGATGTTGGCGGCGCGCGGCTGGCCGTCGAGCATTTCTGCCGGCTTGGCCGCAAGCGCATCGCCCACGTCACCGGGCCGGCGAGCTTTGCCGTGGTGCATGCGCGCGTCCAGGCTTACCGCGACGTGCTCGTCGAAAACGGCCTCACGGTCAGCGAGCCGCTGCTCGGCCCCTGGTCGGAAGCGTGGGGTCACCAGGCGGTTGCGCAACTGTTCGACGGCAAAAGCGAAAGGCCGGACGCGGTCTTCTGCGGCAACGACCAGATCGGGCGCGGCGTCATCGATGCTCTGCGCGAACGCGGCCTCGACGTACCCAGGGACGTCGGCGTCATCGGCTTCGACAATTGGGAGATCGTGGCCGAGGCGACGCGCCCGCCGCTGACCTCTGTCGACATGAACCTGGTCGCGCTCGGGCGCGAGGCCGGGTTGACCCTGCTTTCGCTGGTCGGCGGCAAGCCCGCCGCGCCGGGCATTCGAAAACTGCCGTGCCGGCTGGTGGTGCGGCAGTCATGCGGCCATCCGCCGGGTGGCTGAAAACGAAACGCCGCGCAATCGGCGCCAAGCCGCGGACCGCGGCCAACCTTGGAGGAGGAGAACATGAGGAACCTGATTGCCAAACTGACCCTGGCCGCTGCCGTTCTGGGTGGCGGTCTCGGCACTGCCGCCGCCGAGACGGCCAACATATGGGTGCGCGCCGACGGCTCCAATTTCATGCCGAGGATCGTCGATGCCTACAACAAGGCGCACACCAACCAGGTCAAGCTCGACATCATCCCCAATGCCGAGATCATCCCGAAATACGGTGCCGCGGCCGCCGGCGGCACGGCGCCCGACGCGCTGTCGCTCGACCTGATCTACACGCCCTCCTTCGCAGCAGCCGGCCAATTGGAGGACATCACCGACTGGGCAAAGTCCCTGCCTTATTTTGCCAGCCTGTCGCCGGCGCATGTGAAGACCGGCACCTACAAGGACCACATTTACGGCCTGCCCTTCTCCGCCGACGCCTCGGTGCTGATCTGGAACAAGAAGCTGTTCAAGCAGGCCGGCCTCGACCCCGAAAAAGGCCCGGCCAACTGGGCCGAGATCGCGGCCGATGCCGAGAAGGTCAACGCGCTCGGCGGCAACATCAAGGGCTTCTATTTCTCCGGCAATTGCGGCGGCTGCAACATCTTCACCTTCACGCCGCTGATCTGGGCGTCGGGCGGCGACATCCTCTCGGAGGACGGCTCGAAAGCAACGCTGGACAGCCCGCAGCTGCGCGGCGCCATAGATCTCTACCGCTCGATGGTCAAGAAGGATCTGGTGCCGGCGGGCGCGCAGACCGATACCGGCGCCAACTTCTTTGCGGCATTTGCCGCCGGCAATATCGGCATCTCGCCGTCCGGCGCCTTCGCCATCGGCGCGCTCAACACCCAGTATCCCGATATCGACTACGGCGTCACCTTCCTGCCGGGAAAGGACAGCGGCTGGTCGTCCTTTGCCGGCGGCGACAATTTTGTCGTCACCAAGGGCACCCCGAAACTGCCCGTGGTGAAGGAATTCCTCGACTTCGCCTATTCGCTTGAAGGCCAGACAATCCTTGCCAAATACGGCAGCCTGCCGGTACGCGGCGACATCGCCAAGGAGGCGCTGAAGGATCTCGATCCGCGCTACCAGGTCGCCGCCGAGGCCATGGCCAAGGGCAAGACACCCTATTCGGTGGTGTTCAACGACCTGATCAACTCCGCCAACGGGCCGTGGACGCAGATGATCAACGAGGTCTTCTTCGGCGACGATGTCGACGGCGCCATAGCCAACGCACAAGAGACGATGCAGTCGATCATCGACCAGGCGCCGCAGAAGTAGCGGCCGCCTACCCGGCCATCCGCCCGTCTCCCTGGGTGGGTGGCCGGCGCGTTCTTTACCCTCCCCCTTGTGGGGAGGGTCGCTGCAAAGCAGCGGGGTGGGGGTAGCGCCAGCACCCGGACCTGCGGTCCGACCTCCCCACAAGGGGGGGTAGAGCGGTCAACCGGATTCGACAGAACAACAGGCAAGCCATGACGACCATCACAACCACCACCGCACCACCGCGCGCCAGAAAACTGTTCGGCGCCGGCCGCCAACAATGGATCGGCCTGCTTTATGTCGCGCCGGCTGTCGCGCTGGTCGTCGTCTTTTTCCTGATCCCGCTCGGCATGACGACGTGGATGTCGCTGCACAACTGGCCCCTGATGGGCGAGCACAGCTTTATCGGCCTCGGCAATTATGTCGCCATCCTGCGCGACATCAGGTTCTGGAACGCGCTGCGCTTCACTGGCTACTACACCGTGATCGTCACCATCGCGATCTTCGTGGTGGCGTTTCCGCTGGCGCTGTTCGTCGAACGGCCACGACCGTTGACCAATCTCTATCGGACCATGTTCTTCATGCCGGCGGTTGTCGGTTTCGCCTCGGCCAGCCTGCTCTGGTCATGGCTGTTGAACGTCGATTCCGGCCTGTTCAGCCCGGCCGTCTATGACCTCGGCCTGATCGACAAGAAGTTCAACCTTCTGGCCACCTTCCAGCCGGCCTTCTGGTCGATCATCGCCATGGTCGTCTGGAAGGTCGCCGGCTTCACCATGATCATCCTGATGGCCGGCCTGCAATCGATCCCGCAGGATCTGCAGGAGGCGGCCGTCATCGACGGCGCCGGTCCGTTCGCGAGGTTCAGGGCCATCACCTTGCCGCTGATGCGCCGCACGCTGGCGCTGGCGCTGATCCTGTCGGTCGCCGGCTCGATCCTCGCCTTCGACCAGTTCTACATCATCCTACGCGGCGGCCCGCGCAACCAGACGCTGACGGCGGTCTACTGGATCTTCAACCAGTCCTTCGTGTCGTTCAAACTCGGCTACGGCGCGGCGCTCTCCATGGTGCTGCTCGTCGTCCTGGTGGCGCTCAGCCTCGTCCAGCTATGGCTGTTGCGCAAACCGGAGGGCCTCGACTGATGGCGCAGGCCGCCTCCCGCAACCGCAAGCTCGCCGCCCGCATCGGCGAGCATTCGACCGGCATCGTCGCCTCGGTGCTGTTTGCCGCGCCGATCGTGTGGGCGGTGCTGTCGGCGTTCAAGCCGGCGCAGGAAGCACGCCAGCCGCCGCTGCCGCCCTGGCCGACATCAGGCTTCTCGCTGGAGAACTACGCCACGCTCAACAGCTTCGGCGACGGGCTGTGGGTCTCGGCGCAAAACAGCATCTATGTCTCGGTGATGACCGTGGTGCTGTCGGTCGCCGTCAGCGTGCTGGCCGGCTACGGCTTTTCGCGGTTCCGGTTTCCATTCAAGAACCTGTTCTTCATCCTCATCCTGTCGACGATCATGATCCCGTTCCAGTCGATCCTGACGCCGATCTTCCTGGTGCTGACCAAGCTTGGCCTGCACAACACGCTGACCGGCCTGGTCGGCGTCTATGTGACGCTGCAACTGCCGTTCTCGATCTTCATGATGCGCAACGCCTTCGACGCGGTGCCGCGCGAGATCGAGGAGGCCGCTCGCATGGACGGCGCCAGCAATCTCACCATGCTTTTAAAGGTGATGCTGCCGCTGGTCTGGCCGGGCGTCGTCACCATCGCCCTGTTTGCATTCCTCGGCGCCTGGAACGAATTCCTCGCCGCTCTCGTGCTGATGACCGATCAATCCAAGTTCACGCTTCCGGTGATGATGACCGCACTGCAGTCGGGCCGCTTCGGCGCCATCGACTGGGGCGCGGTGCAGGCGGGCGTCACCGTGATGATGGTGCCTTGCCTCATCCTGTTCCTGGCGCTGCAGCGCTTTTACATCCGCGGCCTAATGGCCGGGGCCGTCAAATAGAATGGAGTAAGTTCATGACCGCATCGCCATCCACAAAATCGGCCAAGTCAAAGCTCGCCTTCCGCCCGCTACCGGTGCCGCAGGTCGACGTGCACGGCTTCTGGGGCGACCGCGCCGACGCTGTGGCCACGCGCACCGCCGACATCCTCTACGAGCGCTGCGTCGAGGCCCGCATGCTGGAGCAGATCGATCCGGACCGCCCCTCGCCCGGCATAGTCATCCCCTTCCACTCGCCCTCTCCCGACGAAGCCGACCGCCAGGGCGCGGAATTCACCGGATCGACGGTGACCACGCAGATGTTCTGGGATTCCGATCTCGGCAAGACCATCGAGACCGCGGCCTATTCGCTCTACCGGCGCAAGAATCCCGAACTGGAGAAGAAGATCGATGCCGTCATCGAGATGTATGGCAGGCTGCAGCAGGAGGACGGCTATCTTTCCAGCTGGTATCAGCGCATCCAGCCCGGCAAGCGCTGGACCAATCTGCGCGACTGCCACGAGCTCTATTGCGCCGGCCACCTGATCGAGGGCGCGGTCGCCTACTACCAGGCGACGGGAAAACGCAAGCTGCTCGATATCATGTGCCGCTATGCCGATCATATCGCGTCCGTGCTTGGTCCCGAGCCCGGCAAGAAGAAGGGCTATTGCGGCCATGAGGAGATCGAGCTGGCGCTGGTCAAGCTGGCACGGGTGACCGGCGAGCGGAAATATATGGAGCTGGCCAGATACTTCATCGACCAGCGCGGTCAGCAGCCGCATTATTTCGACGAGGAGGCTCGCGCCCGCGGCGCCGACCCGAAGGCCTATCATTTCAAGACCTATGAATACAGCCAGTCGCACATACCGGTGCGAGAACAGGACAAGGTCGTCGGCCATGCTGTCAGGGCGATGTACCTCTATTCCGGCATGGCCGACATCGCCACCGAATATGGCGACGACACGCTGCGCACAGCACTCGACCTTCTGTGGGACGATCTCACCACCAAGAGCCTCTACATCACCGGCGGACTGGGACCGTCGGCGCACAATGAGGGCTTCACCAGCGACTACGACCTGCCCAATGAGAGCGCCTATGCCGAGACCTGCGCCGCCGTCGGCCTGGTGTTCTGGGCCAGCCGCATGCTCGGCATGGGACCGAACGCCCGCTACGCCGACATGATGGAGCGCGCGCTCTACAACGGTTCGATCTCCGGCCTGTCGCTCGACGGCTCGCTGTTTTTCTACGAGAACCCATTGGAAAGCCGGGGCAAGCACAACAGATGGAAATGGCACCGCTGCCCCTGCTGCCCGCCCAATATCGGGCGCATGGTCGCCTCGATCGGCAGCTATTTCTACGCCCTGGCCGACGATGCGCTGGCCGTTCATCTCTATGGCGACTCGACCGCCCGTTTCGACATATCGGGCGTCCCGGTCAGCTTGACCCAGGCGAGCCGGTATCCCTGGGACGGCGCCGTCGAGATCACTCTCGAACCGCAGGCGCCGGTCGAATTCACCTTGCACCTGCGCATTCCCGTCTGGAGCGCCAGTGCCGGGTTGAAGGTAAACGGCGAAGCCATCAAGCTGGCTGAAATCACCAGCGACGGCTACGCCGCGATCAAGCGGACATGGAAAAACGGCGACAGTGTCCGGCTCGATCTCGAAATGCCGATCGAGCGGCTCTATGCCAACCCGCAGGTGCGCCAGGATGCCGGCCGCGTCGCGCTGTCGCGCGGCCCGCTGATCTATTGCGTCGAGGCATCAGACAATGACAGCCAGCCGCATCGCCTGACGCTGCCGCGGACGGCCACCATCGAAGCGCAGCACCGGCCGGAACTTCTCGGCGGCGTGGTGACGCTGTCGACCGCGGCACTTGCCGATGTCTCCGACGGCTGGCAGGACGGGCTCTACAGGCCCGAGCCACCGGCCACCGCCGAGACGCGCCTGACCGCCATTCCCTATTTCGCCTGGGACAACCGCGAGCCCGGCGAGATGCTGGTGTGGCTCAGGGACGGCTGAGCGAGGTCGGTGTATCGGCGATGACCGATCCAATCTCGGCCGCGATCGATGCCGCGGTTCCGGGCTTTCGGGCCACATAGCGCATTCGCAGGCGCAGGAATGGCGCCTCCACGCAGGTGTAGCTAAGGTAACCGATCGGGATCGTCGCCACGAAGCACAATGCGGACCAGAGACATGCGACGTAGAAATTGCTGATGCTCATGATATTCGTATCTATGAACGCCGCCCATTGCATGACGAAGAACAGGTGCAGAAGGTAGATCGAATAGCTGTAGGCCCCCGCCTTCTCCAGTATCCTGAACGGCGGGCTTGTTCGCTTTCTCGAAAAGCTCGTGTCGTAGTAGGCGATGCCGAATGAATAGGCTGCCGCCTCCAGGGTGGCAGGATGATCCATATCCAATGAGGCGACGGATAACGGCCCAGGTGGTAAAATCCCCCCGGCTGCATCGAACCACCAGAAGACCCCCGAAAAAGCCATGAGAACGGCCAGCGCCAACCAGTGCTGGTTCTTCGCGTGGGCACGCAGGTGGAAGACAAGGATGCCGGCCAGGAACTGATCCGCATGGCCTATGATGGTCACGGACGCCGCTGACTGCACTTCGCCCATCTGCAGATAGAGGACGGACCTCAGCACAATGGCTGCCGCGATGAACAGCAAGGGGGCGAACACAACCGCCTGGATGCCATCAGCAAAAACGGCAGCAACAGGTAGAAGTGCGCTTCGATCGTTATCCACTAGCCTCCATTCGAAAGGGTGGGAAGAAGAACACCCAAGCCGACGCCCGTGAAATACCCGTCGAGGGACTGGCCGGCCAGGTACCTGCGGCAAGCCTCGATCCATATCACGACCAGCAGTAGCGGAAGCAGCCTGAGTGCCCTGTTGGCAAAGAAGGGCAGATAGTTGATCTGTTTTCCATGGAGCAGCTTGGCGAACAGGTAGCCGGAAAGGGCCATGAACAGGGAAACGCCAGTATGGCCTTCATCCAGAACGCTGAAGATGGGAAGAGCCGGCACGAAGTCATAAGGCACGGGCCTTCAGGAGAAGCATGAAGGAATGCCAGCTAAAGACTAGAAAGGCGGCCAGGCCACGAATATGATCCAACGCTGGATAATGCCCTCCGGTCGAGGATTTCATGATTTGCCCACGCGCACCGTGTCCTGCGCCGGTGTTCAGGTCATCGTTGGGCCAGAACTGTTTTCAATTCATTAAATCCTCACTGCGGAGACTTCCGAAATCAGAGATTTGCTTCGCAAGGTGCCGTGGCCTGCAAGCATCCGGGGCCAAACACGACTGAAGTGCCGCGTCTGTGCGGATCACTTCTGGGCGACGGTCAGCCCGATCTCCTCGGCCACCATTTCCTGCAACCGCCACAGATTGCGGTCGCGGATGCCGCAGGCTTCGAGGTGACGGATCGTCTCGAAAAGATATTGCGCGCCCGAGCCCCAATGACCGACGGCTGTCACCAGCGTCGCCGCGATCGCCTGCTTGTCGAGCTTGCCGGCATAACGCGGATTGGCGGGATCGACGACGAAGCCGAGCGCGCGACATGCGCCGCCTTCGGTCCTGACCTGCAGCCAGCGCGGCACGTTGACGGCGGGCAGGATGGTCATTTCGCGGCGCAGCAGCGCTTCGAGGTTAGCCGCCACCGGCTCCGCGATCTCGAACACCATGCCCTGGCACTGGCCGCCGCGATCGAGCGCCATCATCAAGCCGGGCCGCTCGACCGTGCCGCGAAAACGCTGCACCGTGAAGCAGAACGAACGATGCCAGCCGCTGGCCACCGCGCGTTCTCCGCCTCTCACCTCGCCGGCGGGTTTCCATAGCAGCGAGCCATAGGCGAAGAGTTTCAGCGGCCCGGCCGGAGCGCCGGCCAGCACCGCGTCGCGGATGCGCGCATAGTCGGCATCGGTCATGTGAACCATGCCCGGCGTAGGCCCGGCATCCTCGACAGCACGCATGGTCCGGGCGACCAGCGCCTCGGTCAGCGCCATCGGCGCTTTGCGCGGAGTCCTCAACGATGCGGCGGAAATGGCCTTGCTCATCCTCACGCTCCCAGCCTCACCGCCATGTTGCCGAAGGCCGGAGGATTCTCAAGGGGCCGTGCAGCCGACATAGGTCGACCGGCCGATGCCGCTCCGCGCGACGCGATAGGGAACAATGTTGACGGCAAACTGTTCTTTTCTTTGCCGGAGGATATCATGAACGATGCGTCGGCAAAGCCCGCGGGCCCCGTCCTTTCATCGGCGGAGCGCGTGAACACGCTGTCGCATTTTCACCGTGCCGAGATCGCGCGCATGGCGGGATGGCGCGATCGGCTCGACAGGACGACCAACTGGGCGATCACCGTGGTGGCGGCGCTGCTTTCTGTGTCGCTGTCGACAGCCAGTGCGCATCACGGCGTGCTGCTGTTCGCTATGCTGCTCATCCTGCTCCTGCTGTGGATCGAGGCGCGCCGCTATCGGTTCTTCGATTTCTATCGGGCTCGCGTGCGGCAGTTCGAGCGCCACTATTTCGCGCAGATCTTCTCTCCGCAACCCGACTTCGCCTCGGATTGGCTGCTCATCGTCGGCGAAGGCCTGCGCGCGCCGAAGTTCCTGCTGTCGCAGCGTGTCGCGCTGGCGCGCCGCCTGCGGCGAAATTACCTCTATCTCTTCCTGATCCTGCTGCTGGCCTGGGTGCTGAAGATATCGACCCCCAGCCTTCAGGCCGCAGGTGCCAGGACCGGCTTTGTCGTCTCGCTTCGCGAGGCCGTCGACAGCGCCGCCCTTGGCCCGATTCCCGGTGTGGCGATCGTGGTCTTTGTGGCGGCTTTCTATGTCGGGCTGCTCGCCTTCGCCTTCTTCGCGGCCGGCGACGACGGCGAACTTTCCTTCGGCGACGTCCATGTCTGACAGCAATGTCTGGCGACAGGCGGCTGCAACGCAAATGGACGCCCGTGCGTTGTGATGGTCAGTCCGCCGCGGCGTTTGAGGGAACCCATGACCTGTCGATCGGCAACGACGTCACGCAACATTGCGCTGGCCCTTATGCTGGCCGTGTTCGGCATGGCGTCGGCAGGCCAGGCCCTAGCCGCGCAGCCGGTCGGCCACGCCTCTGGCATGGGCGGCTCGGCGGAGGGGCTGTTCGTCGCCGAGATCGTCTTGTTGCTTCTGGTCGGCCGCGGCCTGGGTGAGATCTTCCAGCGTTGTGGCCAGCCGGCGATCATGGGCCAGCTCATCGGCGGCATCTTGCTCGGGCCTTCTCTGTTCGGCTGGCTATGGCCCGAGGCGCAGCACCTGATCTTCTCGACCGACCCGGCGCAAAAAAGCATGATCGACGCGGTCTCGCAGCTCGGCATTCTGCTGCTTCTGCTCTTGACCGGCATGGAGACCGACCTGCGCCTCGTACGCCGGGTCGGTGCTGCCTGCTTTTCGATCTCGATCACCGGCGTCGTCGTGCCTTTCGTCTGCGGCTTCGCACTGGCGCAGTTCCTGCCCGACGCGCTGCTGCCCGATCCGGCGCAGCGCATCGTCGCCGGGCTGTTTCTCGGCACCGCGCTGTCGATCTCCTCGGTCAAGATCGTCGCCATGGTGGTGCGCGAGATGAACTTCATGCGCCGCAATCTCGGCCAGGTCATCATCTCCTCGGCGATCATCGAGGACACGATCGGCTGGCTCATCATCGCTGTCACCTTCGGCATCGCCACCAATGGCAGCCTGCAGCTGCTGCCGCTGCTCACCACGGTCGCCGAGGTGGCGCTGTTCATGGTGGTCTCCTTCACCATCGGTCGCCGCCTGGTGTTCACGCTGATCCGCTGGAGCAACGATTCTTTCCGCAGCGAATACGCCGTCATATCAGTCATCCTCATCATCATGGGCGTGATGGCCCTGATCACCAATCTGATCGGCGTCCACACCGTGCTCGGCGCCTTCGTTGCCGGCATTCTTGTCGGCGAATCGCCGATCCTGTCCGCCCACATCGAGGGCCAGTTGCGCGGCGTCATCACAGCACTGTTCATGCCGATCTTCTTCGGCATGGCCGGTCTGTCGGCCGACCTCACCGTGCTCGCGGATCCGGCCTTGGCGCTGCTGACACTGGAGCTGGTGGTCATCGCCAGCATCGGCAAGTTCGCCGGCGCCTTCCTCGGCGGCAGAATTGCCGGCATGTCGCTGAAGGAGGCGACCGCCGTCGGCAGCGCCATGAACGCGCGCGGCTCGACCGAGGTCATCGTCGCCAGCATCGGCCTGTCGATGAACATCCTCTCCCACAACCTCTTCACCATGATCGTCACCATGGCCGTCATCACCACGCTCGCCATGCCGCCAATGCTGCGCTGGGCGCTCGGCCGCCTGCCTGTCAACGATGGCGAGAAGCAGCGCGTCGACCGCGAACTGCTCGACGAGCGCGGTTTCGTCTCGAAGCTGGAGCGGTTGTTGCTGCTGGTCGACGACAGCCCGGTCGGCAAATTCACCGCCTATCTCGCCGGACTGGTTGGCGGCGGCAGCGGCATGCCGACCACTCTGCTCCATCTCAAGGATGGCAAGCTCGCCGGCCCGACCCGTGACAAGGGCCCGGAGCGGTCAGTGAAGGAAGTGAAAAAGGGTGCGCAGAAGAGCGCAAAAGCCGTCAGCAAGGCCGAGGACACGTTGGTCGAGAAAGTCCATCTGACCACCCGCACCGAATCCGAGGCCACCGCTGCGATGATCGCTGTGGAAGCCCGCAAGGGCTACGGCCTGCTGCTGCTTGGCCTGGAGAACGCGTTCACGGCGAAGGGGTCGTTCACACCGGCGCTGAACGACATCACCGAGGGGTTCGACGGTCCACTATGCCTGGTGCTGAATGGCGCCAGGTCCACCGGCAAGATGCCGGTGCTACGGACGGGAACCACCATACTGGTTCCGGTCAACGGCACCGAAGTGTCACGCCGCGCCGCCGATCTGGCCCTGGCGCTGGCGCGCCCGCACCGGGCGCGGGTCAAGGTCTTCTACGTGTCGCAGGCGGCACGGCAAGGCGGCAAGACCACCTCGGTCTCGCATCGGCGCGAGGAAGCCATGCTGAAGGACATTGCCGATCTGGCGGTTCGTTATGGCGTGCAGGTCGACACCGCCATCCGCACCCGCGCCACGCCGGACAAGGCGATCGCCAGGGAGGTCGCCAAGGGCGCTGCCATGGTGGTGATGGGTGTCACGCAAAGGCCGGGCGAAGAGCTGTTCTTCGGCGATACCGCGACGGCAGTGCTTGACGTCGTTACCTGCCCCGTCGTGCTGCTGGCAAGCGAGCGTATCCGTTCCGCGGAGGCCAGCGCAGAGACGGTGATCGGCGCCTGATCTGCCCTTTCACAGGAGACCGATTTTCGGCCTAGATACCGAAGAACTGCTTGCCAATCATGTAACCCAGTGCCGCCACGACCAGCGGAAACAGCGCCGGCGCGGCCTTGCCTAGAAGGGAGGCCTGCTGGTCCTTCGCCGGCGTATAGCGTGCATTGCCGAGATTCTTGGTCATTGCTTGCCTCAGGTTCGAAAGACTCATTAGCAAATGCTGATTAACAGCATGGCCGCATTAACGGCCTGATAGGAAATTAACTCTGATCAGATGCAAATTCTAATGATCGGCACATGGACGGCAAACACGCGCTGGAGGCGGCGGACGAACCGCACCGGCTCTGAAGCTGGCGTTCACCTGCTCCTGAGCCATCTTGTTGTTCAGGCGCGGTTTTACCGATCGGCGCGAAGGGCCGCCCGAGCTTCGTGTTGATAGGCGCGGGGTCGAACGGCAGGCCCGCGGCGCAGGCAGGCCGCGCATCCCGTCAAAAAATTCGCAAACCAATGTCGGACCGGTTACGCCTCGTTCGTCCTTGGGGTATCGAACAGGCATTTATGAAAGGATCCAGCATATGCCCGGCACCGTACGTTTGCACCGCGTTCTGACGACCAGCCCGGAAAAGGTCTATCGCGCCTTCGTTGAAGCGGACGCGCTGGCCAAGTGGCTTCCGCCAAACGGCTTCACCTGCACGGTCCATGATTTCGAGGCAAAGGTCGGAGGCACGTTCAAGATGTCGTTCCGCAATTTCACCACCGGCGACAGCCACTCCTTCGGCGGCGAGTATCTCGAACTCGTTCCGGGCGAGCGCCTGCTCTACACCGACAGGTTCGACGATCCCAACCTGCCCGGCGAGATACGGGTGACCGTGGTCTTGAAAAAAGTGTCGGTCGGCACAGAAATCGACATCACCCAGGCCGGCATTCCGGACGTCATTCCGGTCGAGGCCTGCTATCTCGGCTGGCAGGAGTCGCTCAGAAACTTGGCAAAGCTCGTCGAGCCCGAGATCAATCAATAGGCGGGAAGGGCTGGGAGAACGGTCGTTTCTGGCCCGCCGAAGCCTGAAACCTGGACTGTGGCGGAAACTGCCCTTTATCGCTAGCAATTCATCATTGCGTTTGACACCCCCTGTGACTGGACGTGTCGATGAAGAATGCAGCGGAGGCTGAAAAAGCATGACTCTGACCAACCGAGACATCGTCGAGTTGACGGCGTGGCGGCGCCAGCTGCACCAGAATCCGGAAATCTCGAATGAAGAGGAGAAGACGGCAAAGGAGGTCGTCGCCTTCCTCGCCGATACGGGGCCGGACAAGGTGCTGACACAGCTCGGCGGGCACGGGGTCGCGGCCATATATGACAGCGGCAAAGCGGGGCCGACGGTGCTGTTCCGCTCGGAACTCGATGCCTTGCCTATCGAAGAGCTCTCAGGCGTGCCGCATTCGTCGCACGTGCCGGGCAAGTCGCATATGTGTGGCCATGACGGACACACCGCGATCCTGGCGTCCCTCGGCCGGCAGTTGGGGCGCGAGCGGCCTGCAAGCGGCCGCGTCGTGCTGATGTTCCAGCCGGCGGAGGAAACCGGCAATGGTGCGGCTGGCGTCGTCGCCGATCCCCGCTTCGGCGAGATCGCGCCGGATTTCGCTTTCTCGCTGCACAACCTGCCTGGCGTGCCGTTCGGCGAGGTGCGGCTCAAGCCCGGCGTGGTCAACTGTGCTTCACGCGGCATGCGCATCATGCTGGAGGGCAAGACCGCCCATTCGTCCATGCCGGAGACCGGCATCTCGCCGATGCTGGCGATCAGTGAGCTGATGCCGGCGCTGCCTGCGCTCGGGCGCGGAACCTTCGCCGATGACGAGTTCTCAATGGTCACCGTCACCCACGCCGCGATGGGCGAAGCCGTGTTCGGCATTGCGCCGGCTCACGCCGAGGTGTGGGCAACGCTGCGCACCCGGCGTGACGAGCGCATGGCAAACCTTTGCGTTGCTGCCGAAGCACTGGTCGCCAGGATCGCGGGCGAGCATCGCCTTTCCGCCCGCTGGGACTATCACGAGATCTTCGTCGCCAGCGTCAACGCGCCGGACGCGGTGGAGCATCTGCGGCGCGCGCTCGATGAGGAGGGCGTATCGCACGGCGAAGAGGCCCTGCCGATGCGCGCCTCGGAAGATTTCGGCCTGTTCGGCCACAGTGCTTCGTCGGCAATGTTCTTCCTCGGTGCAGGCGAGCGGCACCCTGCCTTGCACAATCCCGACTATGACTTTCCCGACGACCTGATCCCGATCGGGTCGAGGATCTTCATGCGCACGGCACGCAATCTTCTGGGCTGACAGATCAACTCCGACCCCGAAAGGAACACGCAATGCCAAAGATGCCAAAGAACACGATTTGCCTCTGGTTCGACAAGGACGCCGAGGCTGCGGCGCGCTTCTACGCGGAGACCTTTCCCGACACCAGCGTGGGCGCCGTTCACCGTGCGCCGAGCGACTTTCCGTCCGGCAAGAAAGGCGACGTGTTGACGGTCGAATTTACCGTTGCCGGCATTCCCTGCATCGGATTGAACGGCGGCTCCACATTCAAGCAGAGCGAGGCCTTCTCGTTCCAGATCGCCACCGACGATCAGCAGGAAACCGACCGCTACTGGAACGCCATCGTCGGCAATGGCGGCCAGGAGAGCGTGTGCGGCTGGTGCAAGGACAAATGGGGCGTGTCCTGGCAAATCACGCCGCGCACGCTGACCGAGGCGATGGCGGCCGGCGGCGACGAAGCCAAACGCGCCTTTGATGCGATGATGGAGATGACGAAGATCGACGTCGCGGCGATCGACGCAGCCCGGCGCGGCTGACCTCGATCGCAGCTGAGTTGCTATCTGACCTTGACGACCACCTTGCCCTTGGCGCGTCCTTTTTCGACATACGCCAGCGCCTCATTGGTCGCCTCGAAGGGAAATATCCGGTCGACGACCGGGCGGATCGCACCGGCCTCGATGAGCGATGCGATCTTGCTCAACTGCTCGCCCTGCGCCCACATGAAAAGGAACGAGAACGTCACGCCACGCCGCTTGGCTTTCGCTCGAATACCGCGACTCAGCAGGCGAAGCACCAGCTTCAGCACCAAGTTCAGTCCCTTTTCCCTGGTAAATTCCGGATCCGGGGGGCCGGAGATGGAGATCAGCTTGCCACCTGGTTTCAGCACATTCAGTGATTTTTCAAGTGTCCTGGCGTCCTGGCTGTTCAAGACGACGTCGTAGCCCGAAAGGACTTTCTCGAAATCGTCTTTCCTGTAGTCGACGACGACATCGGCGCCGAGTCCCTTGACCAGACCGGCACTCGCCGCGCTGGCGGTGGTCGCAATGGTCGCGCCGAGATGCTTCGCTAGTTGGATGGCGAATGTCCCCACGCCGCCGGAGCCGGCTTGAATGAAGATCTTCTGTCCCTTCTTCAGGTTGGCCCTTTCGATGAGCGCCTGCCAGGCAGTTAGGCCGACCAGCGGGATCGAGGCCGCCTCCTCCATGCTGAGGTTCCCGGGCTTCAGGGCCACGTCGGCTTCATCCATGGCTATGAACTCGGCGAACGTCCCGATCCGGCCATCGCGCGGCCGCGCATAGACGTCGTCGCCGGGTTTGAATTTGCGGACTTTCGATCCCACGCGGACAACCCTCCCGGCCACGTCGTGACCCAGGATGAAGGGCCGGCGATAGGGCAGGATAAGCTTGAACTCTCCGGTTTTGACCTTGGAATCGAGCAGGTTCACCGCCGCGGCGTGGACCTCGACCAGGACATCGCTGTCCCCGAGTTTCGGCTCCGGCATTTCGGCCAGCCGCAGAGTGCCGTTCTTGCTGTATTTGTCGACGACGAATGCCTTCATGGCAGTGACTTTCTGAAAGTGATTTTGGTGTGTCGCATGTGCGTGAAATCCTCTGCTCGCTGTTGTTCAGACCGGCAGGCGGAACTGTTTGCGCAGGCTCTTGTCGAATATCCCCGCAGGGGCAAAGCGGCGCAGCAGGCTAACCTGGCGCGCAGCCTTGCCGACGGTGTAGCGCCGTTGCGGACGGGCATCGGTCGCTGCTTTGACGACCACTTGCGCCACCACTTCCGGCCGGTCGGCTACGGGCATCACGTCGCGAAGCAGCGCTTCCAGCGTAGCTCGGGCCTGATCGTATTCCTGCAACGGCGAATCCGGCTGGATCCCGTTCTGGTCGAAGACAGTACGAACGAATGCCGGCTCGATGACCGAGACGCGGATATTGAAGGCACGAACCTCGTGGTCGAGCGATTCCGAATAGCCCTCGAGCGCGTGCTTGACCGCCGAATAGTGCGCTGAATACGGCGCCGGCACCAGGCCGAGCACCGAGCCGATATTGACGATGCGCCCTTCGCCACGCCGCCGCATCGACGGCAACACCGCATTGGTCATGCGGATGACGCCGAACAGATTGACGTCGAACAGGGCCTGCACCTGTGCAATCGAAAATTCCTCGGCGCCTCCAAGCAGGCCGACGCCGGCATTGTTGACCAGGAGGTCGATCCGGCCGGTCTGCGACAGCACCGTCGAAACGAGTGCGGCAACGGCTTCACCGTCGGTCACATCGCAAGCCAGCATGGTCACCCCGTCCGGATCCTTGCCGGCCTTGCGCCGGCTGGTTCCGAAGACGGTGAACCCAGCCCGCGCCAGAGCCTCGGCGCTGGCGCGGCCGATGCCCGAAGAGGCTCCGGTCACAACAGCGGTTTTTCCGGAATTCGTTTTCATTCGTGCTCCAAACTTATGGGGGCTGGCTTTTTTGCATTCGTTGAATTACAGTCGTAATATCAGATTATGATCATAATTCAATAGCAAAAAGGAATAGCAGCCATGCGCTACGAAAAGGGCCGGAAGGACGCCTCGCGCGAACGGATCATGGAGGTCGCAGCGGAACGCTTTCGCGGCGACGGCATAGCCGCGTCCGGATTGGCGACCATCATGAGCGACGCCGGGCTGACGAACGGCGCCTTCTATCCGCACTTTCAATCCAAGGCGCAGCTTGTCCGCGAAAGCGTGGCGGCGGCGATGGAGCTTCAGGCGCAGCAACTGGCGGAAGCATTGGCTTCGGGCGTGGAGACGGCCATCGACACGTATCTGTCGGCCGAGCACCGGGACAATCCCGGAAAGGGCTGCGCGTCAGCTGCGCTGCTGCCGGAGCTCGCCCGTCAGCCGCCTGAAACGCGTGAAGCCTATACAGATCACCTGCTGGCTTTGGTGCGCCGGTTGGCGCAAGCGCTACCGCAGGCCAAGGATCCGGAGGGCGTGGCGCTGGCTGTCTTTGCAACGCTCCTCGGCACGCTGCAAATGGCCCGCGCCGTGGGCGGAACGGAATTGTCCGATCGCATCCTCGCGGCGGGGAAAGACGCGGCGAAGACGCTGGTCGAGCAGCGTTAGCGCGGCAGTGTGCAAAGCGGTTCCGCTTCGATCAAACGACGACTCGCTGTGGGATGGTCAGGGTCCGCGACCGAAAGATCCACCATCCCTGGCCAGCACCAGCTCAGCGTCGTCGGTGATATAGCTAACATAGCGGTAGTCCCGGATGAAGCTGATCCGCCCTTCCCGCCACTCCAGCCACATGAAGTGATGCGGCTTTTGGTCGGCCTGGCTTTCGAACACAGCGACCACCTCGCGGCCATCGAGCCAGGCCGGCGTCAGCCACACGCGGTCGCTTTTGGCGTAGATCGTGAAGAACATGCCGACATCCGCCGCACCCGAGCGCGGCTGGTGCAAGGACTGATGAAGCCTGACGTCGTCGGCAAGCAACGCGCGCAGACCGTTCCAGTCGCGCTGATTGAACAGGGTCGCATAACGGACCACGGCGGCCGACGCGATGCGCGCACCGGGAAGTGCGGGCGCAGTGGCGTTGATCTCCCTCAACCGGGCACGACCACGCGCCAAATGCCCCTTCACCGCATTGACCGTGGTGCCAAGCAGGGTGGCGATCTCGGCCAGCGGCTCGTCGAGCACATCGCTGAGGATGACGACACTGCGCTGGAGCACAGGAAGCTCTGCAAAGCGCGACACGGCGGTCTGTACAGCTTGCCTGCGCATCAGCGTCTCCACCGGGTCGGCTTTGGTGTCGTCGGCAATTTCAAGCACCGCCTCGATAGGCTCCGCCCCGCGGATTGCCCGGCTGCGCAGCAGGTCCAGCGCGCGGTTGTGGGCGATGCGGAACAGCCAGGGCCTGAGCTGCGGCACCTCGCACAGCTCGTCCAGACGACGGTCACGCTGGCGCCCTGTTCGACCAGCGCCTCGACCAATCCGAGGCCAAGCCCACGGCTGCCACCGGTGACCACGATTTTCTTGTCCCTAAGGCTCATTGACCCTGCTCCACAGCTTAACTGTAGCTAAGACGTTTGAGGGTCGGAAAAAGAGCCAGGGTTCGGCGAGGCGCGCTGTCGCGGCGGCGATCCGCGACATGCCGGCAATGCTGGCGATAAGGCGGAAGAAGCATCATGCCGCGCCGCGTGGGCAGTGGAGCGATTAGGGGCTGCATTGCATTAAGTGTCCCACTTGAAGTGTGAAGCCCACTTGCGCTCATGTCACCCCCAGCCCAAGAGCCGCGCCAACCGCTTCTTGAGCGGTCGCAGGGACAGGCGCCGACGCCGGGAGAATCCCGCGATCCTCTGCCGCACCGCATGCATGGCATCGGCGTGGATGGCATCGACGCTCATGGTGCCGTCGCCAAGCAGAAGGTCGGGGCCCGAGACCGGGCGCATGATGCCACGCAGAGCCCGCTCATGCATCTCGGCGTAGCGGCTGTAATCCACCCCTGCCTCCCAGCCGGGCGGTCGCGTCAGGACGGACGGGTTGTTATTAATTTCGAAGGTCTGGACCTGGCCGTCGACGATGCCGTAATCAATGCGCCCATAGTCGATGCCGGCCAGTGCGAAGACACGCCCGATCTGCTCGGCATGCGGATTGTCGTCCACGTAAGCGCGGCTTTCGGCCCTGTCGGCCTCGGTAAAGCGGGTGCTCGGAAACTTGATGTACCAGTTCTCATTGATGAAGCAGTGCTGCGGATAGACGGTTGGGCCGACCTTATAAGCCGAGTATTTGCGGAACCGCCCATCGGCCGAGGGAGCCGCGCCGTATTCGACGATCATCAGGTCCGGGTCTTGACGGACATGGCCCGGCAGACGGGCAATCGCTGCTTCCAGCGCATCCGCGCCGTCGACCAGCCCTGTCAGCGGCGGCTCATGCTGGCTTTCCCAGCGCACGAAAACTGGAAACCGGCGTACAGACTTGCGCTCACCCAGCCGATGCACATCGAAATGGTTCAGGCCCGCGGCCTTCAGGCGTTTCAGCAAGTCAAAGCGGCGTGGCACGATTGCTGGATCGTTGAGCAGCAACAGGCCTGGGTTGAGCGAGGCGATGTGCTCATGGAGGGAGACCGCCGCCTGCAATTGCGCCGGCGCCAGCCTTTCAAAATCCGTAAAGATAAAGGTGCCTGGAGCGAGGGGGCCGAGCCTCGCGGCCAACTCGTAGGGAATGATCCGGACAAGATCACCAAGCCCATGCTGGTAATAGCCAAGCAGTACGCCCATCGTGTAAGCGTGTTGGCGCGTGCAGAAATAGTAGACCGGCCCCTGATTGTTGGTCATGGCCGGGTGTTGATATCCGGGCGTGCACGGCACACGACTGTCTTAGCCGATAAGATTGGACTTCCCGCAAGGCAATGCATACCGAATCCCCCTCCAATGCTCTGTTCAAATCCGGCCGGCATCCCTGGCAAGGGATTCGCGCCGGTGCTTTCGAAGGTGCCGCGGACACCTATGCTATCCACGATGAAATGCGACGGCGCGCTCCAGTCTGGCAGGCGCCGTGGGGCGATGTCTATCTCACCGGCTACGATCTCGTTTCGAGCAGCCTCGCCAATCGCAAGCTTTCGCACGTGCCGCCAGCCGATGTAATGGCGGATCCGCATTGCGCGATACACGACTGGCTGATCTACCAGGAGGGCAGCGCCCACGCCGCCCTGCGCCAGGCTCTGCAGCAGCCCTTTGTCGGCAAGGGCATGCCGGCTTTGCGTCCCATTGTAGCTGAAACGATCGAAGATCTCATGGGCGATTCCGGCTTGTCCGGGACGACCGAAGTCGTGGCCGCCTTCACGCGCGCCGTGCCCGAACGTGTCATCTGCCGCCTGCTTGGCGTACCGGACCAGGACATGCCGATGGTCCGGGCATGGTCGGGTTCGATCCGCGCCCTTCTCGATACTGGTTTCGATGATGCCTTCGGCGGCGCCAACTCCGCCGACGAGATGTCCTGCTACTTCGTCGAGCATCTGCGCCATCTGCTTGCCACTGGGCGAATGCCACCGCTGCTGACCGGGCTGGCCGGCCTGGTCGATGCGATGGGGCTGACGGCTGCCGGTCGCAACATCGCCTTCCTGGCCTTCGCCGGTCACGAGACCACGGTGCACCTCATCGGCAACATGCTGTTCCATCTTGCTCACCAGCCCGCCCAGTGGGCGGCCCTGCGGGCCGACCGCCGGCTTGCTGCCAGGGCCGTTGCCGAAACGCTGCGGCTGGAAAGCCCAGTGCAGAAAATCTGCCGCTGGCCACTCGAGCCTGTAATCATCGGCGGCCAGGAAATCGAAAAGAACCGGCTGATGGTGCTGCTTGTCGGCGCCGCCAATCGCGACCCGGCCCAGTTTGCCGACGCATCGCGTTTCGACCTCGACCGGGCCGGCAGGCCGAACCTGGCCTTCGGCCGGGGCGCGCATGTCTGCATCGGCAGGGCGCTGGCCGAAATGGAAGGTGTCGCGGTGCTGGAAGCCGCACTCACCCAATGGAGAACCGTCGAGCCTGTTGCTGCACGTTGGATGGACAATTCCTCGATCCGCGGCCTGGATGCGCTGACGTTGCGGCTGACAGCCTGACCGGATGGTCGCCTATCCGTTTCCATGCCTTTACGTGGCAAGCCGGGATTTTTCGCGACAAGGGGATGCCGCATCATCCTAAGCGTCCTCCTTGTCCGCCCCGAGTGCCGCGAGAAGCGCTGCGTCCGATCGAGTGAGCAGAACCGGCGCCTTCATTCCGGCAATGCTCGTGCCGCCCTTCATGCGGTGGCGCTTGAGCCTGCCATAGAGGTCGTCCACGCCGGTCGTCCTCAGCGGTCCCAACTGGCCGATGCGGCGGGCATACTCATATTGCGGATTAGCCCTGAGCGCATGGTCGAGGCCGCCGCCAAGCACCTCAACGGCCCGCCCCGGACCGGTCTCGACGAAAAGCCGGTAGTGCGGGTGCGGCGTTGCGACCGCCACCAGCAGCGAATAGGTACGATGGTCGAGACCGGCCTCGGCCAGCGAGCGCACAACAAAGGCTTCCGTGAGTTTTTCGCCACAGAGATCGGACACCATGCCGGCACGCCCGCAGAAGCGCAGGCGCGGCGTGTCGCCGGTGAACCCGGTGACTTCGACCATGTCTTGCGTATCGTAGCGATAGAGGCCGGAGCCTGTGGTCACGATAAGCCGGTAGGTCAGGCCTGTTTCCAACTGCCACGCGAAAAGATTGGCACCGCCTTCATCGACAAATTCAAAGAACCCGCTTTGCGATGCCAGGATGCACCCGGACCCGTCGCCATAGGGAAACGAAACGGCAGCTTCGGTAGACATCAGCCCTTTGGACTGGATGAAGACATGCGGAAATTGCGCTTGCAATGCGGCGGCAAAGCCACTGCTGGAGGCGTCTGTCCAGCAGCTGATCGTGTCGAGGCGAGGCCAGATCGCCGACAACTGCGAACTTCCAAGCGCGCCCTCCAGGGCAGCAATGCGGCGGCGCACCACGTCCGCCGGCCGCACGGCGCCCAGCCTGTCCGCGAGCTCCGGCAACAGGCTCCCGGCATCGCGCTGCATCGCGCGCAGGATTTCGGTAAGATAGGTCGGGCTCCAGACCCAGATCAGACTCAGGTCCTCGGCCGCCAGCAGGAGCAGGCAGGTCTGCCTTTGCCACTCGGCGAAATCGCTGAGCAGCCTCAAATCCATCGGCACCGCCGAAAGTTGGATCAGGCTATCGCGCAAGGCCCCGAAATAGGCAAAGGGAACGGGACTGCCCAACCTGCGCGCACCGACGCGCTCGCTTGCGCCGCGGCCTACCGGGCTTAGCGCGAAATAGCTGTGCCCTTGCGCAACGCCCGGCCGGCGCCGTATCAGTTCCGACATCCAAGGATAGAGACAATCGGTGTAGGCCTGCAGGCCCGTGTCGGTATAAGGGATGTATTTCGCGCCACCGGAACTGCCGCCGGTTTGCTCGATAAACCGGACCGGCTCGGCAGTCAGCACATTCTCCTCCCCGGCGATGACGCGATTGATGTATGGCGACAAGGCTTCGTAGCCGCAGACCGGCACGAGATCCCGAAAGGACTCGGCCGAAGCGACGTTGGCAAAGTTGTGGTCACCACCAAACACAGTCCCAGGATTGGCTTCTACAAGCCGCCGCAAGAGGGAGCGCTGCGTGGCCTCGAGCTGACCGAGCCGCGCCCGAAAACCGGCATCCCCGGCCGCGGTCGCGCCGGCAATCCGTGCCCAGGCTTCAGCGCCCATCTTGCAGCCCTTCGGCAAAACTCGCGGCAGCATAGCGCTTCAGATTGCCGAGTTCGAATTCCGCGAGGCAGGCAAGTTCGACACCTCGGAAGTAGAAGGGATTGGCCCGAAGAAAGAAGGCTGCAAAACGGTTGCGGAATGCTGTTTCCTCGACATTTGCCCACTGCTCCCGCAAGTGGCCTTGCGACAGGCCGAAGTCTATCAGTCCGGTCGACGGCTCGAATTGACGCCCGTACCGGGCAGTTGCGATAGCATCGCGGATCGTCTGCAGGCGGGCTGAAACCGGGCCATCGACGGCTGGAACGAAGTCGCAGAAAAAATTGGGGAGAATGCGGAACGTCCTATGCCCTCCGATGATGGAGAACCAGAACAACCGGCCTGCCACCGCGGCCTTGGCGGCGCCGGCCGCGCGAAAGAAACCACGCAGCAACACGGGGTCGCCCCAACGCGCGGAATGGAGAACGGTATCGCCGGAGAAGAGATAGTGGACGGTCTCCCCGCCGACGGTCTGCGGCCTGACAAGATAAGTTGAAAAGCCGATAATCTCCCGGTCGCACCGGATGATCACGACAGCATTCTTTTCGGCGAGATCGCGTTCGAAGACATTGCGATCGACTGCCTCGTAGTAGGTCTCGTACAAGGCAAACATCCGGTCGCGATCGTCAGGCGTCAGTTCCCGCACCGGCGTGGTTGTCGAGTCAATGGAACCGATCTCATCCGCAGCACTTTGCACGCAGTCTTGCCGCCTATGTCACCCCAGCAAATCGAATATCAGTCATGGGCTCAGTAGTTCAACCCGCACCAACTCGAATCTTATGAACATTTGTCTCGGCATTCCGGGCAATGCCCCTTGAGAGGGTCGCCGTCCCAACCCGACACTGTCGGTCAAAGCGGCCGCATTCGGCCGCCATGGCATAGTGCGTTGGACGGCGGCCGGCGATCACACTGCCGGTCGCCCACGAAATTGTTCGACCGCTACTCTCGGCTTTGGTCTGCTATCTTCATCAGAGGTCCAAAGCTGCCTCTTTCGGCCTAAATGCTACGCCCGATATCGGAGACGCATTAAGGTTAGAGGCTGCAGGCGATGAAAGCGCATGCCGGTGCATGCAGCGGCATCCCAGCCGATATTGCTCAGACGTCGAGAGCGACCATCATGCCTCGGACTTCGGCCATTTCCAGCAGCAGGTCCTGCAGTCTTTCATCCAGCGCGGCACCGGTCAGCGCCAGAAGCTCGGTGATGCTCTCTCTCATCGATATGACGGCGGCGCCTGTCTTCTCGGCGAGCAGCCGTCCGATGGCATCTCGGATCAGGTCGTCCTGATCAGACATTGCTTCACCTCCGGACGCACTGCAACCTCCCCTTGCTTTCCATGCCTCACCGCCGCTTTCGACAACAGGGCATGATTTTCCATACGGTATGATTTTCGATGCGACATCGGGCAGCTTTGCTCATGCCAGCAGATCGTCTCGATGAGCCCGCCAGTCGTTCAACACCGACAAGCAGGGCAGCAGCGAAAAATGGCCGGGCTGGATCGTTTCAACCGCTGCAAGCAGCGCCAGCGGCACTTCGTGCCGATAAAGCCCAATGCACACGCCCCCTTCGACCGTTGCCGGCTATTCCGTGATTGTGTCGAAAATCGAAAACGTACCCGTTGGTTCTTTCACGATTTCGAAACGCTCCACCCGAAACCTCCCTCTGCACAAAAGTAGCGACCAACGCGGACATCCCCCAAGCGGTTCCCTGAGGCCGGCACTTTTTTCCCGCCTTGGTTGTAGCGCATGCCGGCAGGACAGTCATGCCCGCAGGGCGCACAGTCAAAATCTCGGCCTGTTCGACGCCATGATCGAGGTGCGCTCCAACACCAGGCGCGTGCGCATCATCTACGACACGCCCTATATCCGCTGCCGACGCGGCTGGAGGTCACCGATGCCGGCCCGCTTGGCCCGGTGACGAAAACCTTCGGGCCTCTCTACGGCGATGCTTTCTCGAATGAACTCGACATTTCCCACCGCAACATCACCGAAGGCACAAAGCCGTTGACCGACCTCGCCGATTCACACCGCGACCTGGCGCTGATGGCCGAAAGATGAAGGAGAGTGGCGGGCTCTGAGGCGCTGCCTGCCGCCTACTTCCCACAGTGATGATCGTTGATCTTGTTCACCGCATTCGCGTCGGGTCCGACGCGATGATAGGAGCACGCGCCGGCCGCCGTCGTCACCAACTGCTGATCGTAGTAGCGCGGGCCGCCGAACAGGATGTCAATGAGATCGCCTTCGGCGGGAACGTAGCGTTCGGAGTGGACCCGGCGGTCGGGATGCCGGTCGCCAGCCAAGGCCGGGGCGCAAAGGCTCGCGCCCGTGGCAACCGCGAGAGCTAGGATCGCAACGCATTTCGTGGTCATCGGCACACCCTCCTGGCCATCGGAATCACACCATACATCCAAAACCGCCAGCCGGACAAAAGTTCCGGAGAAGACCGCGATAGCCTCTTGCCTAAGCCAGCGGCCTCGCTCATCCATGGCGCGTGGAAATGTGGGATCCGTGATGACCGATGCCAGCCTTCATCTCGTCGAGGCGACGATCGACCAACTGCGCCTCGCGCTCGATGGCGGCACCGTCACCAGCGTCGAACTGGTCGGGGCGTATCTTAGGCGCATCGCGCATTTCGACCGGCACGGCATCAGCCTCAATGCCGTCCCAGTGCTCAACCCCCACATGTTTGAGGAGGCGGCGGCCTCCGACCAGCGCCGCCGCAACGGCACCGTGCTCGGGCCGCTCGACGGCATCCCCTACACCGCCAAGGACAGCTACAAGGTATCAGGCCTGACGGTGGCCGCCGGCTCGCCGGCCTTCGAGCATCTCATTGCCAATGAGGACGCCTTCACCATCGCCCGGCTGCGGGCCGGTGGCGCCGTGCTGATCGGGCTGACCAACATGCCGCCGATGGCCAATGGCGGCATGCAGCGCGGCGTCTATGGCCGCGCCGAAAGTCCGTACAATGGCGACTATCTCACCGCCGCCTTCGCATCGGGCTCGTCCAATGGCTCCGGCACGGCGACAGCGGCCAGCTTCTGCGCCTTCGGGCTTGGCGAGGAAACATGGTCGTCCGGGCGCGCGCCGGCCACCAACAACGCGCTGGTCGCCTACACGCCGTCGCGCGGCGTCATTTCGGTGCGCGGCAACTGGCCCCTGGTGCCGACCATGGATGTCGTCGTGCCGCATACGCGCAGCGTACCCGACGTGCTCGAACTGCTCGACATCATCGTCGCCGACGACCCCGAGACGCGAGGCGATTTCTGGCGCGCGCAGCCCTGGATCAAGCTACCGAAAAGCTCCGACGTGCGGCCGCCGCGCTATACCGATCTCACGCTGGCAGGATCGCTGAAAGGCAAGCGCCTGGGCGTGCCCAGAATGTATATCGGCCACGACAGCGAGGCGGATGCGACGATCGAAACCCGCGCGTCGGTGCTTGCCCTGTGGGAACAGGCGGCGGCCGATCTCACGCGGCTTGGCGCCGAGGTGATCGAGGTCGATTTCCCCGTCGTCTCCAACTACGAGCGCGACCGCCCCGGCGCGCGCACCATGGTCGAGCGCGGGCTGGTGCCGCAGGACTTCGCCGAGCGCGAACTCTGGGATCTCTGCATCTGGGGCTGGGACGATTTCCTGCGCGCCAATGCCGACCCGGCGCTGCCCGATCTCGTTTCGGTCGATGGCCCAAAGATCTTTCCGCAGCCGCCAGGCACGCTGGCCGACCGCTATGAGGGCGGCTTCGACCTGGCGGAGTATGTTGAGCGGGCGCGGTCCGGCGTCACGCCCATCACGGAAATCCCGACGATTGAAGAAGGCCTGAAGGGCCTCGAAGCAACAAGGCGGATCGATTTCGAGGACTGGCTGGACGCGCAAGGCATCGACGCCGTGGTGCTGCCCGCCGCCGCTGATGTCGGACCGGCCGATGCAGACATCGACGAGGCGTCCGCCGCCCTTGCCTGGCGCAATGGCACCTGGGTCGCCAACGGCAATCTGGTCTGGCGCCATTTCGGCATCCCCACCGTCACCGTGCCGATGGGCACCATGGCCGATATCGGCATGCCGGTCGGCCTGACTTTCGCCGGCAAGGCCTATGATGATGTCAGGTTGTTGCGCATGGCCGGTGATTTCGAACGTGCCACGCAGCGCCGCGCCAGCCCGCCGCGCACGCCAGAACTTGCCGACGATATATTTTCAGGCCGCCCCGCCCGAGCCGGCGACAGCAAGGCGCCTCCGCTTGCAATAGTGCTTGCTGCCGAGACGCAAGCTTCCGGCGATCAGGACGAGATCGTCATCACGCTAAACCTGCCCGGCGAGGCCGCCGAAACGGCTAGCGTCAGGGTGCATGTCAACGGAGAGGCCGTTGCGCTGCATCGAAGCGGTGCGCGCTTCAGCGGCCGCGCACTCGTCCCGGCCGCAGAGCATCAGCGGCTGCACAGCGCCTGGCGCGGCTCGTACGGTTCGATCGTGACGGCGGTGGTGCGGTTGGAGGATGGGCGCACCACTGGCGCCTTTGCGGTCACCGGCGGGATAAAGTGAGTGCTGGGCACTAGGAGGGCAGAGATGCCAGCCATTCTTCCCAAAATTCCTGCTGCATCTTGACGAAAACCGGAACCACGTCGACGCCGTCGTCAAATATATCGACCAGATCCGTCTCTTGGGGAAATTGTCCCATTTTCACCTTGCAGGCCATCAATCCGCGACTCTTCTCCATCACTGTATTTTCGGGATAGACATTGGCACTCGCCCCGTAGCAGAGGGCAGCAAACCATCGGCTTCGAGGCCCTGACGAATCTGGAACAGAGCTTCGAAAAAGTCTTCCTCTTCGGCCCTGATCACCTTGTCCCGGTAGCCGCATGTCAGGCTGCAGACGGCGCCCTCTACATGCAGTGTAAACACGGCTTCCTCGTCTCCGCCCGTGCCCCCTCCGACCAAAAATACTGTCCGCTGATGATCCATTCCATCCCCCCTTTGTTGTTCACCGAATGGTAGTTCGACAGCGGCCGGCTTTCTAGCCATTGCAGGGACTCAGACACCGCTGCCTCCACGGTTCGCCGCTCGCCTTTCGCAATTTGGTGACTGACAAAGGCTAGTCCCGCGCCGCCCAAAGCAAACCGCGCTCCACCATGAGCGCCATTTCCGGCACCGCGAACTCACCTGCCGTGTGACCAAGGGAACTGTAGAAAACCTTCCCCGCCCCATAGCGCCGTTTCCAGACGACCGGCATGACGACGCCGCCTATCCCAGGAAAATGCGCGTCGGTGAAGGTGGTGATCGCCAGCACCTCGTTGCTTGGGTCGACATGCATGTAATATTGCTCCGACCGGTAGGCGAAATCGCTGATGCCTTTAGTGATCGGGTCGTCCGGCCGGGTGATGGCGACGTGATAGTCGATGATGTTGCCGGGATGCGCGACCCATTGGCCGCCGGTCATGAACTGATAGTCGGGCTCGTTGCGGAAACTGTCGCCCATCGTCCCGTGGAAACCGCCGAGCCCGCTTCCCCCGCGAACCGCATGCATCAGGTTCTGCAGTTCGGTCTTTTCGATCTTTGACATCGTGATGACAGGCACGATGAGATCGAAGGAAGCAAGCTCCGGATCGGCGAACATCGCCGTGCCCTCGCCCAGCGTGACGTCGAAGCCGTTTCGCTCAAGCAAGGTGCGAACGATCTTCGCGCTCTGCCCCGGCGTATGGCCCTCCCAGCCGCCCCAGGCGATCAAGGCCTTCCTTGGCATGGTGTACCTCCCTTGGTAGCACTCCGCTTCGATCGATCCGGCGTCAGCGCCAGCCCAGCGCCGGAGCGACATGGGTCAGGATCGCCTCGATGACATGCGCATTGTAGTCGACGCCGAGCTGGTTCGGAACGGTGAGCAGCAGCGTGTCGGCCTCGGCGATCGCCTCGTCCTGCGCCAATTCCTTGATCAGCACATCCGGCTCGGCCGCGTAGCTGCGCCCGAAGATCGCCTTGGTGTTCTCCTCGATGAAGCCGATCTGGTCGCGGCTTTCGTTGCCGCCCCCGAAATAGGCACGGTCGCGATCGTCGACCAGCGCGAAGATGCTGCGGCTGACCGAGACGCGCGGCTGACGCTTGTGGCCGGCGGCTTTCCAGGCCTCGCGATAGATGCGGATCTGCTCGGCCTGCTGGATGTGGAACGGCTTGCCGCTCTCGTCGAATTTGAGCGTCGAACTCTGCAGGTTCATGCCGAGCTTCGCCGCCCATTCCGACGTGGCGTTGGTGGCCGCGCCCCACCAGATCCGCTCGCGCAAACCCTCCGAATGCGGCTCCAGCCGCAGCAAGCCGGGCGGGTTGGGGAACATCGGCCGCGGATTGGGCTGGGCAAACCCCTCGCCCCGCAGCGTCTCGAGAAAGACCTCGGCATGATGCCGCGCCATGTCGGCGTCGCTTTTGCCTTCCAGCGGCGCGTAGCCGAAATGGCGCCAGCCATCGATCACCTGCTCGGGCGAGCCACGGCTGATGCCAAGCTGCAGGCGCCCGCCAGCGATGATGTCGGCCGCACCTGCATCCTCGGCCATGTAGAGCGGGTTCTCGTAGCGCATGTCGATGACGGCGGTGCCGATTTCGATGCGGTTGGTCTTGGCGCCGACGGCTGCCAGCAGCGGGAATGGCGAAGCGAGCTGGCGGGCGAAGTGATGCACGCGGAAATACGCCCCGTCCGCGCCCAGTTGCTCGGCGGCGACGGCGAGGTCGATGGATTGCAAAAGCGCGTCCGAAGCCGAGCGCACTTGCGATTGCGACGAGGGCGTCCAGTGCCCGAATGACAGGAAACCGATTTTCTTCATAGCCATGCGATATAAGGATGCGCGTCAGGCTTCAATGGAAAAGAGATTTTCGACGCGCCCGATAAGGCTCATGCATCGATGTTCTCGAAGGCGCCGATGCCTTGTGCCATCGATACCGAACTCGAGCAGCGCGGCGGCAATCTCTCGCTCGGCCAGCGCCAGCTGATCAGTTTTGCGCGCGCATTGGTGGCCGACGCCAAGATCCTGGTGCTCGACGAGGCCACGGACGCGGCGGCCGGCAAGGCGACATGACCAGAGGCCCCGTCTGGTTACCTGCCTGATGGATGTCGCCCGTTCTCAGGACACTGGAACTTCCGACAACGGCCACGGTTTAACACCTTGATGTTCGACGGTTTTCGACTTGAGACAATTCAGTTGCCCGAAGCGGCGCTTCGGGTCAGGCACGGCGGGTCCGGACCGCCGATCCTGCTTCTGCATGGTCACCCGCGTACACATGCCACCTGGCACCGGGTTGCGCCGCTGCTCGCGCAAAACCATACGGTGGTTTGCCCCGATCTCCGCGGTTTCGGGCAGTCCTCGATTCCCGAGGACACTGATGACCATGCAGGCTCATCCAAGCGCGCCAAGGCGAGAGACTGTGTCGCGCTCATGCGCCATCTCGGTTTTGACCGCTTTGCCGTCGCCGGGCACGATCGCGGAAGTTACACCGCTTTCCGCACGGCAATGGATCACCCGGCCGCGATAACGCATCTCATCGTTCTGGACGGCGTTCCTATCCTGGAGGCGCTTGAGCGATGCGACGCCCGCTTCGCTGCCGAGTGGTGGCACTGGTTCTTCTTTGCACAGCCCGACAAGCCGGAACAGGCGATCATGGCCAACCCGCAAGCCTGGTATGGCGGTTCCGGCGATCAGATGGGCGCGGAGGCGTGTGCTGACTACACAGCCGCAATTCTCGACGCTCGTGTCATCCATGGGATGATCGAGGATTATAGGGCCGGCCTCTCGATCGACCATCTGCACGACGCGGATGACCGAACGGCCGGCCGACGGGTCCAATGTCCCACCATGGTTCTATGGTCGATGCGCGATGATCTGGAACGACTCTATGGCGATGTTCTCGGCGTATGGCGCCCGTGGACGACAAGCTTGCAGGGGAAAGGCATCGCCTGTGGACACCATATGGCTGAGGAGGCGCCAGATGCGCTCGCGACAGAAATCCTGGCTTTCTTGCGTCCTTAAAGCCGACTCCGAGGGCGGCCCCGGCCTCGGTCAGCTGGAAAGCATGCTCCCGCCCTTGGCGCAATCAATCTGCAGCCTATCCGACCTGAGAACTCCGCGCCATAGACACGACGTCCCGAGTCATCACAGGCACGCAATCGTTCCGGGGCGCGGATGCGTCACCCCACCGATGCCATTTCGGGGCGTTTTGACCCTTCGCGGATGGCCTTGTGCACGCCGCGCTGCAGATCCATGAATACCGGGCTTTCCATCACCTCTTCGCGGCGCGGGCGCTCGATATCGACGTTGAAGGTCCGCGTGATGCGTCCCGGGCCGATCCCCATGACGACGATGCGGTCCGACAGATAGACGGCCTCCTCCACGTCATGGGTGACAAACAGGACGGTCAACCTGTGTTCCTCCCAGATCTGGGTGAGCAGTTCCTGCATCTGATGCCGGGTCAAGGCATCGAGCGCGCCGAAGGGCTCGTCCATCAACAGCATCTTGGGGCGATAGGAGAGCGCACGCGCGATGGCGACGCGCTGTTTCATGCCGCCCGAGAGTTCGGCCGGATAGCGGTCGGCGCTGTCCGACAGCTTGACGAGTTCGAGATGTTCCAGCGCGATCCTGCGGCAGGTCGCGCGATCGTAGCCGGCGGCCTTGAGGGCAAATTCGATGTTCTGCCGCGCCGTCAGCCAGGGAAGCAGCGTGTAGGACTGGAAGACGACGCCACGGTCGAGACCAGGCTGCAGGATCGGCGCGCCATCGATGCTGAGATCGCCGGCATCGAAGTCCTGCAGTCCGGCCACGATCGACAGCAGCGTGCTCTTGCCGCAACCCGACGTGCCGACCAGGGAGACAAACTCATTGTCGGCAAGATCGAGGTTGATGTCGCGCAGCACTTCCGCGCGCCGCTCGCCGGTGCCGAAGCTCTTGTGGAGACCGGCGATCCGCAATTTGGGGGGGCTCATCGGCTGGACCTCATTGCGAGCGGCCCTCTTGCTTGAACAGCACCTTTTCCAGTGCCTTCATCACCTGGTCGGTGATGAGGCCGAGCAAGCCAAGCAGCAGGATGTAGCCGATGATGGTGTTGGTCTGGAAATAGCGCTGCGACACGGTGATGCGATAGCCAAGCCCCGAAGTCGCGGCGACGAGTTCGGCCAGCACCAGCCACGTCCATGCCCAACCCAGGCTGATGCGCAGCGTATCCCAGATGCCCGGCAAGGCGCTGGGCACGACGATGCGCGTCAGGATCTTGCGATCCGGCAGGCCGAGCGTGCGCCCAAGGCCGATGAAATCGGCGGGAACCCGTTTCACATTGTCCATGATCATCAGCACCTGCTGGAAGAAGGTGCCGATGAAGATGATCAGGAATTTCTGCGAATCGCCTGTGCCGGCCCAAAGGATGGAGAGCGGCACGAAAGCGACGACCGGCATGTAGCGGATGAAATCCACCAGCGGCTCGATGGCCGCTTCCCAGGAACGGAAACTGCCGATCAGCACGCCGATCGGTATCGACAGTGCCGAGGCGATGAGGAAGCCGATGGAGATGCGATACATCGAGGCTTTGAGGTCCAGCCACAACGTGCCGTCGGCAGCGAGCTTGGCCATCTGCGTCGCGACGCTGCCCGGCGAAGGCAGGAAGATCGGCTTTACCAACCCCAGTCCGGTCGCCGCCCACCAGGCAAGGCCCAGCCCAACGAACACGGCCACCGCGATCGTCAGGAAGCGCGACCTGGCGATGGGCACGCCGATCCCGGAGGATCGGCGGCGCCTCGCCGGTTTCGCGATCGGTCCTGGCGCCGGTCGCTCCCCGGGCATCCGCGTCACCACCGCGATCCGGCCTTGATCATTCCGCCGCCTTGACGAAGGCCGGGTCGATCATCTGCTCCGGCGTCACATCGGCCTGCAGCAGCTTGGCGTTCTTGGCGGCGGCTTCGACATCGGCGAAGGTCTTGGTGGTGAAGTCGCCTATCAGCGCCGTCTTGTTTTCGGCGAGTGAGTAGTAGCGCACGCCGTCAAAGGCGGTGTTGAGGTCCTTGACGTCCGAACCGACAGCCTTGGCGATGATGGCGCGCCCGCCGGGCGTATCAGCATTGTAATCCTTGAGCGCCGCGTCCCAGCTCTTGATCATGGCCAGCACCTGGCCGGGCCGCGACTTGATCACCTCGTCACGCACAACCAGCACGTCGCTGATCAGGCCGGGATCCTCGCCGGCGGTGAACAGCAGCTTGAGGTCCTTGTTCTGCGCCATGGCGACGGTGAGGTACGGTTCATAGGTCACCGCGACCGGTACCTGGCCGGCGATCAAGGCGCTGCCGGCATCGGAAGCCGGCATCGGAACCGGCTTCACGTCGTCGATCGACATGCCGTTCCTGGCGAGCGCGTATTTGAGCAGGATGTCGCTCGTCGTGCCTTCCTCGAAGGCGACCTGCTTGCCCTTGAGGTCCGCGATGGAGGTGACGTCCTTGCCGGCGATGATGGCGTCGGCCGTCATGGAGACGTCGAGCAGCAGCACGATCTTCACCGGCAGGCCGGCCGCAACCATGCCCATCGCCGTGTGGGTGGCGATGTTGGCGGCGTCGAGTTGGCCGCTTGCAAGTGCGGCATTGATGTCCTTGTCCTCGGCGAAGTTGACGATCTGGACGTCGTTCAGCCCGTTTGTCTTGAACAGGCCCTTGGCCTCGGCGACATGCCACTGGCCATAGCCGAGCCAGGGCTCGATGCCGATCTTGAACGCTCCTGCCTCGGGCGTGGTGGGAATGGCCGCATCGGCCGCGTAGGCTGCCGGGGCGGCGGCGAGCCCGATGGCGGCGGCCATCACGAGCGCGCGAAATTGTCCTGTTAGGTTACGCATCATCTTTGTTCCCCTTGATGATCAGACCGCTTTTCCAACTGAGGTAGCCGGTCTGGTGAGACTGCGGGTTTCTGCTCTTGCGGCACTGTGCCTCGGCGTCTTACCTGCCACTTCATGGTGAAGTGCTGACATATTTCAGCGTCAGCGGGCGCGGATGTCAAGGCTAAAATACATACATGCATATACAAGTTGGAAGGACTCAATTTTCGCCCTTTTCCGGATCGATCCGGTCGAGGAAACTTGTCACCCGATCGGCCCCGGCAACGGGTTCGCTGCCGACCATGACCGCGACTGAGAAGGCAATGAGGGAAGAGACCGGCGTGTGGCTGCGCGCACCGGCGCGCAAGTTCATGACCAGCGTCGGCGACAGGAAAAGCCCTGCCCGCAGCACTGAGCGCCAATCGGCCGGCAGCATGCCGCGCCGTTTGAGTTCCAGCAGCAATGGCAGCCACAGCGCGATCGCCTTGACTTCCAGCAGATCGCGACGAACCGGGCTCAGGTCCCAGTCCGTGTCGACATGTAGCAGGTTTCCGTCCAGCCGCGCCTGGGCGCGAAAAGCCTCTGTCGCGGTCGCCGGATCATAGAGCCAGAACGGATGGGCGAAGATGTTGTGGAACGTCGCCTTCACCTCCGCCAGCAGCGTCGGGATATGCGAGCCTGCAAAGGCCGGATCGAAGAAGGACAGCTCCGCCCTCCCCGCCTTCGCCGTGTACCAGACATTGGCGTTGTGGGCGTCGCCATGCGCGACCACGCCGCCTGCATCGGCAAGCCGGTCCGGCCGCAAGCGCACCGCCGCGCCATCGAAAAGCTCACCAACGCTATCGGTGTACTGCTGGCCGTTGATGACGAATTTCAGCCGGGAAAACCGATCCCAATCCAGTTCCGCACCGGGAAAGACGAACGGCTTGCCGACGTAGAAATCGGCCAGCCGGCCGCCTGGCGACAAGCGTGTCCCGGCATCGATCAGCCGCTCATGAAACAGCCTGTGGATCGGCTCCGCCGCTACGTCTTCGACAGTCACCGGGTGCAGCGTCTCGAGATAGACTTTGAGCAGCCTGGCTGACAGGTCGCGCTCGGCAAGAACGGCTTCTTGCCGCTTGCCGGCATCGTCCTGCGCATCCAGCGCGAACAGCACATCCGAAAATCTCGGATCCGTGCGGCGGCGATAGACAAGGATCTGCTCGCCAGGCTGGGCCGACATATGCACGGGTTGGTCGACCGGCAGGCCGGCGCGCGACAGAATCTCGGCGCGGTAATACTCGCCCGTCATCGCCTCTTCCCGCTCCTCCTGATGGAACTTGAAGAAGTAGGGGTTGCCGTCGTCTTCGAAGAAGCCGTTCAACGAATTGAGGCTGTATTTATCGAAGTTGATGCGGACATTGCGGGGGCGCATCGCGAACAGGTCGCCCAGCAATGCCGCCAGCGCGCTTTGTGCTTCGGTAACATCATGCTGCGCGAGTGCCCGGATCCGCGCCGTGCGGCTCGGTGTCGGCGTCATCTGTCGCTCCTTCCGGCCAGTTCGTCCGCCGAGGGCGGAGCCGTTCTCATCAGTACATGTATATACACTAGCAGCGAAACCGCTCCGACTTGCATTCGACCTGCTTCCGCTAGCTGCTTTTTGAAGGGGAATAGCGGCTGCCGAGCGAATAGCGGCTGCCGGCATAAGTCAGCTTGCTGATCGTCGCCACCACCGCGCCCGTCCATGTCCGGCGGTGCAGGAAAAGGCAGCAGGCGCCGACATCGATGCCCAGATGCCGCGCCGTCTCGGCGTCGGCCGGGATTGCCGAGATGATATGCTCGACCTCGGTCACCGGAGTTTTCTGCATGAGGTAGTCATAGGTCGCAGTCTTCGAAAAATCCTGCTTGTCATAGTCGGGGATGAGGCTCGGATTGACGAAGCGCTCTTCGAGCTGCACCGGCAAATCATTCTCGAAATTGACGACGACGGAATGATAGATCGAGACACGCTTTGCGAACTCGAACGACAGCGCCAGCTCCTTTGTCGGCATGATGGTTTCGAGGACGAGGACTTCGGAACGATGCCTGTTGCCGCGCTCGACGATCTCGGCTGCGATGTTGTTGATCTCGATCAGCGTCGACTGCGGCCGCGGCGGCGCGATGAAGGTTCCCACACCTTGCAGACGGATCAGGAACCCCGCCGAGGTCAACTCTCTGAGAGCCCGATGGACCGTCATCCGCGACACGCCGAGTGAAGCCACCAACTCATTCTCGGACGGCAGCTTGCGATCCTTGCCCCACCGGCCCGTTCCGATGTTCGCCAGGATGTAGTCCTTTACCTTCTCGTAGAGAGGGCTGGCCGTGTCGGGCAAAGTGATCATGTCAAAAGTCCTTTCCGGCGATTCATCGGAAATCACGACTGCTCGACAGGTTGCCGCATGCGGATGATTGTTTTCAATCCGTCGCTGCGCCCCGCCAACAGCCGCTCATAGGCAGTCGGAATGTCGTCCAGGCTGATCTCCTGGTCGATCAGCGCCAGCAGCGGCCCGCTCAATTCACCCAGCATCCGAACGGCCTCGGGCAGTTCGTCGGCAAAGGCGTGGCATCCCAGCAACCCGATCTCGCGTTCGACCAGACTATTGGGATCGATGTCGAGCCGGTCATGGAAGATTCCGACCATGGCGACCGTGCCGCCGGGATCGAGAACGCCGAGCAGCTGATTGAGGGCCGCGACGCTGCCCGTCGCCTCAATGGACGCGAGCAGCGGGGCATTGGCGGTTGCGGCGGCAATGGCATCCCGGTTCAGATCGACAATCGTGGCACCCGTCACCCGCGCCACGCGGGCGCTGCGAGCCTGGTTGCGGTCGGCGACGAGCACGGGGGCAAAGGTCCGCGACAGCAGCAGAGCGGCGAGACCGCCGATAGGCCCGCAACCGACGACAAGCACGGCGCCTGCCATTTTCGGTAGCCGCCGCACTGCGTGCAGCGCCACCGCCAGCGGCTCGGCCATCGCCGCTACCCGCTCGTCGAGCGCGGCATCGATGACATGCAAAAGCCGTGCGGGCAGCACCGCCTGTTCGGCAAAGCCGCCGTCGCAGATCTCTCCCACGAAGCCCAGTGACGCGCAGAGATGCCGCCTGCCGGCATGGCATTGCGCGCAGTCTCCGCACCAGAACCGGGAATCGGCAACCACCCTGTCGCCGATGGCGACGGTATCGACGCCCGCGCCGATGGCAGTCACCGTGCCGGTCAGCTCATGGCCGGCCGTCGAAGGCGACCGGCTTATCCACTGGCCCGTGCGGAAATTGTGCAGGTCCGAACCGCAGATGCCGGCGGCGTCGACCCTGAGTTTCACCCAGCCCGCATCCGGCGCGCCCGGCGCGGCGATCTCCTCGACGCGCAGATCGCCGGGTCCATAAAGTCGAGCGGCCTTCATCGCGATCGTTTCCGCTCAGCCGGCGAGATAGCGGTCGCGGATTTCCGAGACCGCGTTCTCATGCGAGCTGAAGCCCTCGTAGCGGGCGAGCCTGCGGGCGTGCAGGGCAAGTTCCGGATAGGCAGTCGAGGTGACATAGCCGACCGACGAGCGCTTGACGAAATCCGTCACCGAAAGCGGCCCGTAGGTTCGCGCCCAGCGGCTGGTCGGCAGCACGGCATTGGGTCCAAGCACGAAGTTGGCCAGCGTCACCGGCGTGTGCGGACCCATCAGGATCTCGGCCGCGTCGGTGATGCGCCCAAGGTGCGCAAACGGCTCCTTCGACAGGATCTCGAGATGTTCGGGCGCATAATCGTTGATGAAGCGGTAGCTGTCTTCCAGCGACGCCGTCAGCACGATGCCGCCACGCTTCCCGGTCAGCACCGCCCGCGAGAACTCCACACGTTGCTCGGTCATCCGCGACCAGTGCTCCGGAAGTGCAGCCAAGGCGGCTTCGGCGACCTTGCGGCTGTGCGTCACCAGATAGGCCGAGGAATCCGGCCCGTGCTCTGCTTCAATGAGAAGATCAAGCGCGGCAAGGCCGCCGTCGACGCTGTCATCGGCAAAGATGATCGCTTCCGACGGGCCGGCCGGAAGGCCTGTGTTGATTACCGAGGACAGGACGCTCTTGGCCGCCACCACCCACGGGCTGCCGGGGCCGACGATCTTGAGCGCGGGCTTCACCGTCTCCGTGCCGTAGGCGACGGCGGCGACGGCTTGCGCGCCCCCGCATTTGTAGACAGTCCCGACGCCGGCGAGGCGCGCGGCGACGAGCGTTGCAGCATCCACTGACCCATCCGATGTCGGCGGCGTCACGATGGCGATCTGCGGCACGCCGGCAATCACCGCCGGCACCGACGTCATCATCGTCACCGACGGGAAAGCGCCCTTGCCGCGCGGAACGTAAAGCGCAACGGACGCGATCGGCGTGTACCGGTCGCCGGCATAGGCGCCCGGCCGGACTTCCTTGAGCCACATCGTTTCCGGCTTCTGCTCTTCGTGGAAATGCCTGATATTGTCGATGCCGAACTGGATGCTCTCGACGACGTCTTTTTCCACCTTGTCGAACGCCGCGTCGAACTCGGCTTCCGACACCTGCAGTTCGCCCTCGGCGACATTGGCCTTGTCGAGTTCCCTGGCGAAGCGGATCAAGGCGGCGTCGCCTTCGTCCTTGACGGCCTGGATGATCGGCCGGACCTTCTCGACGAAGACCGTCAGATCGGCCTCGGCGCGCTTCAGCAGACCGGCGCGCTGGTCGGCATCGACGGATGACAAATCGTGGAAACTGATGTCGGACATGGCTGCTCGTTCTCCTGGAACTCTTGGAACGCAAGGACGGTTGGCGCAGGTCGGCCATATCGGCCGACAGGCCGACCCGGACAAGGATCAAAGCCGTCGAGAGGCTTCACTGGGGTAAAAGTATATACATGTATGTATGACGGTCGCCAGCAATTTTTCCATCGTCCTTCCCGTCGAAACTGCGGAGACAAACCGCGTCATCAGATCGAGGCGAGAAAGCCGCCATCGACCGGAATGGACTGGCCGGTTATGTAGGCCGCCGCATCCGAAGCGAGGAACACCGCGATGCCGTGCAGATCGGAGAGATCGCCGAAACGGCGCTGCGGGATCTTGGCCAGCATCGACTGCTGCCATGCCTCGTTGCTGTAGAAAACGTCAGTCATCGCGGTCCTGAAATAGCCCGGCGCGATGGCGTTGACCCTTATGCCAAGCTCCGCCCACTCCGCCGCCAGCGCCCGCGTCATGCCGAGCAGGCCCGACTTCGACGAGCCATACGGCACCGCGGTCGGAATGCCGACTTCGGATGTCAGCGAGCACAGGTTGATGATGGCGCCAGGCCGGCCGGCGTCGCGCATCTGCCGCGCGGCGGCCTGGGCGCAGAAGAACGCTCCCTTCAGATTGGTGTCGACGATCCTGTCCCACAGCGCCTCGTCGACATCGAGCGAGGGCCGCACCTCTTCCATCCCGGCATTGTTGACGAGAATGTCGAGGCCGCCAAGCAGGCCGGCCGCCTCGTCGGTGGCTGCGCGGCAGCGGCCGACATCGGTGACATCGAGAGCGATGGCGTGCGCCACCCCGCCGGCGGCGCGGATGGCTGTCGTTGTGTCCTGCAATGAGGCCAGGCTGCGCGCCGTGACCGCGACGTCGGCGCCTGCAGCACTCAGCGCTTCGGCGATGCTGCGCCCGATGCCGCGGCTTGCGCCGGTGACAAGCGCCTTCCTGCCGGAGAGATCGAAGAGAGAAGCATTGCGCATGTGATCCTCCTTGCCGGTGTCGATTTCCGCTTCAACGTCGAGACTACCAGATCAGGTTACATATACAAGCATATACAAACTATCTCAGCTAGGGTACGGGATGACGAATCCACCGCAGAGGAGCCCGCCCGTGTCGAAAGCCTCGGATATGGTCCGCACCGAAGTCAACCGCCTGTCGCCTTACAATTCGGGGCTGACCATTGACGAGGTGCAACAACGATACGCGCCGGCCAGGATTGCCAAACTGGGCTCGAACGAAAATCCGCTCGGACCCAGCCCGACCCTTGCCACGATGATGCATGCCGGCTCCGAGATGTTCCGCCTCTATCCGGACCCTGCCGGGCGCAAGCTGCGCCAGGCGATCGGCGACAAATATGCCGTCACCGAGGACCAGATTATCCTGGGCAACGGTTCCGAAGACCTTCTCTCCATCATCAGCCGTGCCGTGTTGCGGCCGGGCGACGCCGTCGTCACGCTCTATCCGTCGTTCCCGCTGCATGAGGACTACGCGACGCTGATGGGGGCGACCGTCAAGCGCGTTGTCGTCAACGACGATCTCACCATCAATGTCGATGCGCTGGTCGAGGCGGTGCGCGAACGGCCGCGCATGCTGCTGTTCTCGAACCCGATGAACCCGGTCGGCAGCTGGCTCTCCGGCGGCGATCTGTCGAGGGCTCTGGATGCGACGAGCGACGAGACGCTGATCGTCATCGATGAAGCCTATGCCGAATATGCCGTGGGCGACGACTATACGTCGTCCCTGCCTTACCTACGCCGATGCGACCGGCCATGGATCGTGCTACGGACCTTTTCCAAGGCATTCGGCCTGGCCGGATTGCGGATCGGCTTCGGCATCGTCGGCGACCCGGAACTGCGCGCGCTGCTCGACCGTGTCCGAACACCTTTCAACGCCAACGCCATGGCCCAGGCCGCCGCACTGGCGGCATTGGCCGATGAGGATCATCTTGCCAGGGTCGTCGCGCTGGCCACGGCGGAGAGAGCACGTGTCAAGACTTTCCTCAGGAGCAAGGGGCTCGACGTCGCCGCCTCCAGGGGCAATTTCCTGTTCTTCAACTGCCGGCAAGATGCTTCCGTCTTCGTCGAGAGCCTGCTGCGCCAAGGCGTCATCGTCAAACCGTGGAAGCAGCAAGGCTTCGACACCTATGTGCGCGTCAGCATCGGCTCGGCTTCGGAGAACGACCACTTCATGGCCGCCCTCGGGATTCGGGACGGACTGACCAATTGACCTGCCCCTTGCGGCTGCGCTGTACCAGTCCGGACACCCCAGTCACTCTGCGGCGTGGTTGGTCCAACGAAGGCGGTGGATCTTTTTGAGCTTCAAGCCGACCGCAGGTCTTAACTTTCGTAGCGTGGGTTTTTACATCTTTGGGGTCTGCAAACGATCGACGCTTGAGGAGGCTCTCTTGCAGCAACCAGATGACATCGCCGCCCGCCGATTGGGCATTCTCATCGAGCAATATATGGAAGCGCGCAAAAAGCGCCACGACTATGTGTCGACCGAGCAGGCCTATCAGGCCATCCGGCACGTCCTCAAACCTGCCATTCCCGATCGCGAACTCGACAACATGGTCGCCTCGCTTGCCGTCAAGAACGGGCTGGCGGTCGTTTTCGATCGCCAAACCAAAGCGTCCGCCGATGATATCCCTCTGGCGCCAAAGCCCTAGATCGACGCACATCCGCCGGAGGCTTGGCCACATCAATACGGGGCCAAACGCATCGTTCGGCCCCGCATCGATTTGTATCGCCGGAGGAACCTGCGATACACCTGCGCCGTGGGCCTGTGTGCCGCAAGCCTACGGGCGTGGCGGATTCAGGCGGCGGTGCTGACCTGGCCCGGTTCGAGGATCGACTTGACCTTGCCGGCCACCGCGCGTCCCAGATCGGCGTTGTTTGCGGCGGTGAAATGAATTCCGTCGACACCGTCCGTGGTGAGGTAATCGCCGGCATTGAGGAAATCGATCTTCATAAAATCCGCCATCGCCTTGTACTGCCTGGCAAGATCCCTGGATTTTTCGTGCCCGCCGCCGAACATGCCCTCGAACCACGGATCGGGCATCGGGGTCAGCGGCGGCGGCGCAATAACCAGCGCCTTGGGGGCCGGATAAGGGGTGCCGATGCCGCCGGCACTGGTCAAGATCTGCCCGACCAGTTTCGCCATTCCATTGGCGATCTCATAAGGCGTCCGGCGGAAATAAGACTTGGTGTCGTTGGTGCCGAGCATGACGATGACCAGGTCCAGCGGCAGATGGCTGGCGATGGCCGACGGCAGGTAATTGGCGCCGTTCAGGCGCGGATCGTTGGGGTCGTCAAGAGAGGTCGTACGCGCGCTCAGGCCTTCCTCGATGATGTGGTACCCCTCCCCCAGCGCCGCCGCCATCACACCGGTCCAGCGCTGGTCATAGGGGTAGCGGTAGGTCGGCGACCCCTCCTTGACCGGAACCCAGCCCCAGGTCAGCGAGTCGCCGTAGCACATGATGTTTTTTGGCGGTGACATCCATGTTTCTCCATCTGTTTGCAATTGTCTGAACGCTGGCGCACTTGCTTTTCGCCGTCTCAAGTCAGGGGTTTCGCACGCGCACTCCGTAGAAGATTGCCGCGCCGAGAATGATGACGCCCTGCGCGATGAGCTTGCCGGGCTCGTCGATGCCGAGCACCGTCATCACCACGAACAGCAGCGCAAAGCACAGCGCCCCGAAGAAAGGCCCCCAGACGCCGCCGTCGCCACGACCGAAGACGACGCCGCCGAGGATGGTTGCCGCGACCGCCAGGATCGGCAGGTCGAGACCGACACGGACGCTGCCGACGGCGATTGAACCGGTCTGCACCAAGGCCGCGATCGCCGCGATCAGGCCGGCCAGCGTATGCGCAAGGATCACCGTGCGCTGGACCGGCACGCCGGAAAAATGCGCGGCTTCGGCATTCTCCCCGACCGAGGCGACGTAGCGGCCAAAGACGGTCCGCGACAGAAGCAGCCACACCAAAGCGGTCAGCAGGACCCAGAACAGAACCGGCGTCGGAACCGACAGGAATTTCGTGTTGTAGAGGTCGTTGAACAGCTTCGGCACATCGCCGGGCGGATTGCCGCTGGACAGGAACTGCACCAGCCCGACCAGGATGATGCTGACCGCCAGCGTGACGATGACCGCCGACACGCGCCGGCTCCCTATCATGAAGCCGTTGAACAGGCCGATGACGAGGCCGGTGGCGAGCGCCAGCACGACGAAGAAAGGCATCGACGCGCCGGGGAAAGTGCCCGACGAGATGAAATAGTTGATGAGCAGGATGATGCCGCCGCCGGAGAGGTCGATCGACTTCACCCGCATGACGACAAGCTGCCCCAGCACCAGGATGCCGAGCGGAACGATCTGCCTGACGAAGATACCCATGATGTTGAGGTTGAGCATGTTCGGCCGCGCGATCCACAGCGTCGCCAGCAGCACGAGAAAGACAAAATAGGACGGCGGTATGCGCAGCAGGCGCCGGGCGATCGGATTTGCGAGAACGGCAGCCATCTTTCAGAGCCCCATCTTCTTGCGGGATTGCAGCCCGACCACCGCCAGCAGGATGCCGCCTTTGATCGCCGTCTGGACAAAGGGCGAGACGTTGGCGAGGTTCATGCCATTGGCCAGCAGCGCCATGACCAGCGCGCCGATCACCGTGCCGTGCAGGCTGCCTATGCCGCCGGAGAGCTGGGTGCCTCCAAGGGCGACGGCGGTGACGGTGTCGAGTTCGAAAAGCAGCCCGACATTCGGATCGCCCGACACGATGCGCCCGGCCAGGAAGACGCCGGCAACGGCCGCGAAACAGGAACAGACCACATAGGCGAGGATGATGTTGCGACGGTCGGAGACGCCGAAGTTGCGGGCAGCACTCTCGGCGCCGGACGAGATGCCGCCGCCGATCGCAAACAGATGCAGCCCGTACCGGGATCCGTAGAGCAGTTTCCACGCTGCCAGGATCACGATGATGCCCCAGAAAACCGGATAGGGAATGCCGAGGAAACTGCCGGAGACGGCATTGATGACGATCTCCGGCACCGTGCCGCCGGAGACAGGCCGCAAGATGCGCGTGATGCCGAGCACGATGTACTGCGTCGACAGCGTCGCGATGATCGGATGGACGTTGAAGCGGGTGATCGCCAGGCCGTTGATCAGCCCGATGAGTGCCGCCAGCACGAAGACCGCCGGGATCAACACGATCGCCGGCTGGTCGAGCGCCAGCACCGCGGTGGTGAAGCTGATGACCGAGCCGACCGATAGATCGAGCCCGCCAATGAGCACGACGACGAGCTGTCCGATGGCCGCGATGATCAGCGGCATCGCCTGGGCAACCAGGTTGAAGAGATTTTCGGCCGTGGCGAACTGTGTCGTCTCGACGGTCAGCCACAGCGAGATGAGCAAGGCGACCAGCAGCGGCAGGCCCCACAGGCCCTGCCGCGTATTCCGGCCACTCAGGATGTTGAAAAGCGAACGATGCATGGAGGCCCCTAATGCTGGCGCGTGGAGCCGCCCATCAGGGCCGCGTCGAGGATATTGTGCTCCGTCGCCTGCGCTGCCGGCATTTCGGCAACGATCGTGTCGTGATGGACGACGTAGATGCGGTCGCAGAGCCCGATCAATTCGATCGTCTCGCGCGACAGCACCAGCACGGCGCCGCCCTTGCGGGTGAAGTCGCGCAGCAGATGGTAGATTTCGGACTTGGCGCCGATGTCGACGCCGCGCGTCGGCTCCTCCACCAGCAGAAGATCGAGATCGGCGGCCAGATACCGGCCGAGCAGAACCTTTTGCTGGTTGCCGCCCGACAGGGAGCCGACTGGCGCCGATGGCCCTGCCGCCTTGATATTCATGACCTCCATCATGCGGGCGATGACGTTTCGATACGGCCGCGCCGGCGCAAGTTCGGGTCGCCTCGAATGCAGTCCGATGGCGATGTTGTGGGCGATCGGCAAAGCGAGAAAGAGCCCCTCTTCCTTGCGGTCCTCGGGAACGAAGCCGACCTTCAGCTGCTGCAAATGGCGAACGCCCGATGATGCCGGGAGCGGCATCTTCAGCGCCTTGCCGTTGATGGAAATCGTCCCGGCGAAGGGATGATAGCGGCCGATCAGCGATCTCAGGAAGCGCTGCTGGCCCTGCCCCTCCAGCCCGGCCAGGGCGACGATCTCGCCCTTGTGCAAAGTCAGCGACAGCGGCTGCGATGTCTCGGTGATCCTGAGGTTCTCGACGCGCAGGATCTCGTCGCCCTTTTCGCCCGTGCGATCGGGAAAAAGGTCCTGGAGTTCGCGTCCGACCATCATGGCGATGAGTTCGTCGGTGGTGATTTCGGGCACCATCCTGGTACCGACCAGTGCGCCGTCCTTCAGCACCGTCACCGTGTCGCACAGCTCGAAGATCTCCTCCATGCGATGCGAGATGTAGACGATGGCCTTTCCCTTATCGCGCAGGCGGCGGATGTTGCGGTTGAGCACATCGACATCGGCCGCGTTGAGCGCCGCCGTCGGCTCGTCGAGGATGAGCACGCCGGCGTCCGCCTGGATGCAGTGCGCGATCTCGACGAATTGCCGCTCGGCTATGGTCAGGTTGGAAACGAGCTGCGACGGGTCGAGCGTAAGGCCGAGTTCGCCAAGCGCCCTGGCGGTCTGGATGTACATCGCGGGATAGTCGATCGAGCCGAACCGTGTCGTCGGCTCCCGGCCGAGAAACATGTTCTCGGCGATCGACAGATTGGGCAGCAGCGAATGCTCCTGGAAAACGGTCGAAATGCCGGCATCGAGCGCGGCGCGCGGCGATTTCAGATCGAGCTTCTCCCCGTTCATGAAGATCTCGCCGGAATCGGGCTGATGCACGCCCGCCAGGATCTTCATCAACGTCGATTTGCCGGCGCCGTTCTCCCCCATCAGGGCGTGAACACTGCCCGCCTTGAGATCGAGGGAAACGGAATGGAGCGCCTTGCTCCCTCCGAACGCCTTCGAAATGTGGGACATCTCGATAAGATTGGTCACGAAGCCCTCGAACGAACCGGATTCAACAGATGGAACGGCCTACGGGAAGGCTTGTGCACTCCACGCCAGCCACGGCGCCGTCACTTCTTGCCGTAATATTCCTTGAGCTTGTCCTCGGGCAATTCGCTCGGCCACCAGACGTTGGCGGTCAGGTCGTCGCGATAGTATTTTTTGGCCTTGTCTTGGTCCCATCCGTCGGGATTGTAGACATAGCGCTTGTAGAGCTGCTGACCCTCGAGCAAAGCGACAGCGGCGCGCACGCCGGCAGCGCCCTGGGCGGGGCTGTATTCGGGCGAGATCGACTTGAACCCATCCGTGATCCACTGGCCGAAGTAGCCATTGTTGCCCTCGCCCGAAATCGGCGGAATGGGCGTGCCGAACTGCTTGAAGACATCGACGCAGGCGCGCGTCATGTCGGCGCCGGACGACCAGATGCCATCGACCTGCGGATTGTTCAGATAGAGCGTCTCGCACAGCTTCTTGGCCTTGTCGTACTGCCAGTCGCCATGCTCCTCGGCGAGGATCTGCACATGCGTGCCCTTGAGCGATTCCAGCAGGCCGTTGTAGCGGTTGGTGTCTTCCGGATGGCCGGCAAGGCCACGCAGGACCCAGATCTTGCCGTTGTCGCCGACGGTCTTCACCAGCCAGTCGCCCATCACCTTGCCGAAATGCTCGGCGCCGCCCTGGATTTCTGTGGTGTAGGCGTCGGAATCGATGCGGCCGGTGTGAAGGATGACCGGGATGCCGGCGGCGACCGCCTTGGCGATGCTGGCATTGGCCGACGTGCTGGTCACCGGCTGAACGATGATCGCGTCGACATGCTGTGCGATCAGGTCCTCGATGTCGGCCACCTGTTTCTTCTGGTCGAAGCCGGCATCGAGCAGGATGAATTTCGAGATGCGCTTGTCCTTGGCCGCGGCGTTCTCCGCCTCATGCGCCACCTGCACCGTCCAGGTGTTTGCGTTGACGCCGAAGTCGCTCATGCCAATGATCCAGGGCGGATCCTTCTTGAACGCGCCGGCCGCGGTCATGCGCGTGTCGTCGGGGCGCGGCGCGACGCCGTCCATCAGCTTGATGTCTTCCGCATGCGCCAGGGACGTAGCGGCGAGCGCTGATGCGACGAGCACTCCCAGACCGACGGTTTTCAGCAATCCTAACATTGAACTCTCCTCCTTGTGGTTGCCCCGGCCTACGAATTCGTATGGCCGGCGGTACGAATGCGTACGGGCCGCGAGACGCTCTCCCAATGCATGCTCGTCGTCGCAAACCGACCGATGCACGCAATTCTCCCGCCCCCGAACACATGCGTGGCGAGGCCCAACCCGGGCTGGACGATGATGACGGTTGAGAACTCCTCCGGCCACCTTAGAAGCACAGTGGATTCGACCTGTCAATAGTTAGTCATGTTGAATGACTATCCCCTTGCTTGCCTTTCACCGCTCCTCTATCCATCATGAATGGCGCTCGCCGGCATCGGCGCGCTGTCAGTCCCGGCGGGAAAACCATGCGATCAGTCTTGTGCTACGGCGACTCCAACACACACGGCCAGATCCCTGGCAGGGGGCCGCTCGAGCGCTATGGTCCAGGTGAGCGCTGGCCGGGCATATTGCGTTCTCAGCTAGGTCCCGACTGGTATGTCATCGAGGAGGGATTGAGCGGCCGGACCACCGTCCACGACGACCCGATCGAGGGCGCACACAAGAACGGCCGAACCTATCTTCGCCCATGCCTGCAGAGCCATGCGACGCTCGACCTCGTCATCATCATGCTCGGCACCAACGACCTGAAGGTCCGCTTCAACAAACCGCCGTCGGAAGTGGCCATGGGCATAGGCTGCCTCGTCTACGACATCAAGGAGCTGGCGCCCGGGCCGGGCGGCTCGACGCCCGAGATCATGATCGTGGCGCCGCCGCCGATGCAGGACGACGTCAAGGAATGGAAGTCCATCTTCGCCGGCGCGCCGGAGAAATCGCGCCTGCTGGCGCTCGAGTTCGAGGTCCTGGCGGATTCGCTCGAACTGCATTTTTTCGATGCCGGCTCGGTGGTGTCCTGCAGCGAAGCGGACGGCTTTCACATCGATGCCGAGGCGCACAGATTGCTGGGCACCGCACTTGCCCGCGCGGTCGATGCCATCGGCTGGAGCCGCTCGACATGAGCGACCATAGCGCCGCCAGGCAACGCGCTCTTACCGACGGGGCGACCCTTGCCTGACATGAGATTCGCACCACCCAATCCCTTGCGCATCGCCGATCGTGCGAGCGGGCTGAATGCGTTGAGCGTCCGCAGCTACAATGAGCGGCTGGTGCTGTCCCTGCTGCTTCAGAACGAAGGCATTTCGCGAATGGAAATCGGCGAGAAGACCGGCCTCTCGGCGCAGACGGCCTCGGTCATCGTCCGCTCGCTGGAACAGGAAGGCCTGGTCTCGCAGGGCGAGGCGCAGCGTGGCCGCGTCGGACCGCCCACCATCCCGCTTTCACTCAACCCGGAAGGCGCCTATGCGGTTGGCGTCGGCTTCAGCCGGCGCAGGATCGACATCGCGCTCATCGATTTCATCGGCACCGTGCGCTTCCACACGCAGTTGCCGGCGGATGAAGCCAATCCCTTTCCGCAAAGCAGCGATCTGCTGGGTGCGATCAGGCAAGCCATGACCAGCCTGCCGGTCGAGGCGCGCAGCCGGGTCGCCGGCATCGGGCTGGCCGTCCCCGACGATGTCGACACGATGGCTGCAACCCGCAACGGATCGAGCACCTCGCTGAAGACCCTGCAGGCTGAGATCGAGGAACAGATCAAGCTGCCGGTTTTCGTGCAGAACGACATCACCGCGGCAGCCGGCGGCGAGAGCATGTTCGGCGTCGCAAAGCCGCTCAACGACTATCTGTTCTTCTATCTCGGTGCACGGCTGCAGAGCAGGCTCATCCTCAACCACCAGATCTACAAGGGAAACTCCAGCGCCAGCTTCGATCACGGCCTGATGCGCCTGGAGAGCGAACTGGCCATGCGCGGGCGACCGTCCGAAATCATCTGGAGCAGCAGCCCTGAATGGCCCGACCTTGGCGAGGCCTACGGCGCATGGCTGGGGGAATGCTCCAATCGCCTGAAAGCGTCGATCTCCGCGCTGACCCAGTTTGTCGAATTCAGGACGGTCGTCCTGTCCAGCTATGCCCCGCAAAAGATCGCCGAGGCCCTGTGCGACGACATCGGCCGGGAATTCCCCGCCATCGAAGCGCTGCCGGCGCGCGTCACCATCAGCCCGAAGGCCGTCGGCGCGGCAAGCCTGCCATTCAGTTCGCGCTTCATGATCCAGTGATCGAGCCGAACCGGGATTGCCGGTCCGACCATGCCCCCTGCAGGTCCATCGATGATTTTCAGGTGACCGAGCGATTCCGCTTGCCAGGAGGCATCACTTAATAGCATGTTAAGTGAGCCCTGAGATCGCCATGAAAATCGCTGCGGATCACGCTCTCAACGACAATGCCGCGTCCAGCGCCGAAGCACGCCGCTCGACGGTGTTGGGCAATCGCATCAAGGCCTATCGCACCACGCGACGCCTGACGCTGCGCCAGCTCGGCGACATGATCGGCACCACCGCCAGTTTCCTGAGCCAACTCGAGCGCGGCCTTTCGGGAGCCAACACCAGTACGCTGATGCTCATCGCCAACGCGCTCGGCATCAGCCTCGCCGATCTTTTCGACGAATGCGAAGTGTCGCCGCACGCGGTGCTGACAAGCGCCGAGCGGCCGGCGCTGCCGACCAGCGAGGGCTACCGCAAGACGCTGCTGTCGCGCCGGCCGATCCGCGAGATGGAAGTCTATTGCGGCGAGTTCGCCGTCGGCGGCTCGACCGGCGACGTGCCCTACACGCACGGCAACGCGAGCGAAATGTTCCTTGTGCTGCGCGGACGCGTGCAATTGACGCTCGGCGACGAGAGCTTCACCCTCGAAGAGGGCGACAGCATCGAATATTCGACCTCGACGCCCCACCGGACGATCAATGTCGGCGATACGGTGGCCGAAGTGCTGTGGATCATTGCGCCGCCGACAAGCGGCGCCGTCGACCTCGACCAATATGTAGCCCGGAAAACGCTCGCGACCGGTCTGCCAAAATCAAACAGCGAGCCATCGGAGGGTTAGAAAATGGGAAGCAGATCAAGATTGGCCGGGTTCGTCGGCGCCGCCGCACTGGCCTTGCTTACAGCAGCCGCTCACGCGCAGAACGCACCGCCGGCCGGGACCGTGGTGGACGGGTCGCTGAAGGGCAAGACGCTGACCTTCGTCTCCTATGGCGGCATCTACCAGGACGGCCAGGTCGCCGCCCTCAAGGAATTCGTCGACAAGAGTGGCGTCAAGCTGCTGAACGACGGGCCGACCGAAATCGCCAAGCTCCAGGCGCAGGTCGAATCGGGCAATGTTACCTGGGATGTCGTCGATACGGACGATTTTCCGCCCTTCGTGCATTGTGGCAAACTGTTCCAGAAACTCGACCTGACCAAGCTCGACATCTCGCACATCCCGGCGGGCCAGGTCGGTGAGTGCAGCGTGCCGGCGATGAACTACGGCATGGTCCTGATGTACAAGAACGACAAGTACAAGGACAATCCGCCGAAGGACTGGAAGGATTTCTTCGACACCGCGAAATTCCCCGGCACCCGCGCCATCGACGGCAGCGGCAGCCCGCTCGGCGGCTTGATCGAACAGGCCATCCTGGCCGACGGCGGCAAGGTCGACGCCATGACGCCCGCCGACATCGACAAGGGCATCGCCAAGATCAAGGCGATCGGTCCCGACACCATCTTTTGGAAGACCGGCGCAGAATCCCAGCAGCTTGCCGAATCCGGCGAGGCCGACATGATCATCATGTGGACCGGCCGCGCCATGACGGCGGTCAAGAATGGCGCTGCCTACACGCCGGTGTGGAAGGACTGGCTGGTCGTCATGGACCAACTGACCATCCCGGTCGGCGCCAAGGACACCGACGCCTCCTACGCGCTCATCAACGCCTATCTCGGCAAGAAATCACAGGAAATCCTGACCGAGCAGACTTCCTACTCGCCGATCAACAACGAGGCACAGCCGAATGTCGACGCATCCGTCGCCGCCTTCCTGACCAACACGCCGGACCACGCCAAGCTCGGCTACCAGCAGAACATCAAGTTCTGGGTCGCCAACTTCGCCGCCGCGTCCGACAAGTGGACGGCGCTGATGGCCGGCAATTGAGCCGGCTACCACAGAGGTGACGGCGTGAGCCAGACATCGCATACGCCGACGGCCGGGGGTGATCATCCCCGGCCGTCAGGTGCCGTGCAGAGGCCGCAGCGGCGCCTGCGCCTTGCCGCCTATCCATCGCTGCTGGCGATGCCGGCCCTGCTCCTGCTTATCGCGGCTATGGGCTATCCCTTGCTGACCGTCACGCTGCGCAGTTTTTCGGACCCGGCCTGGGGCCTGCAGAACTATGTCTGGTTCTTTTCCACGCCGGTGAACGTCACCGTCCTGTGGCGCACCTTTTCTATCGCCGCCTGGGTCACCATCGTCTGCGTGATCGCAGCCTATCCCTATGCCTATCTCATGACGGCCGTCGGGCCGCGCCTGCGGCTGGTCCTCATCCTGTGCGTTTTGGTGCCATTCTGGGTCAGCGGCGTGGTGCGCACCCTGGCCTGGGTCATCCTGCTGCAGGATTCCGGCATAATCAATTCGGTCATCAGGCTGTTCGGCTTTGACGGCGTGAAGCTGATCCGCACGCAGACCGGCGTGGTCATCGGCATGGCGCAGGTGCTGCTGCCGTTCATGATCCTGCCGCTCTATTCGGTCATGCGCGGCATCGATCTGCGCCTCGTGCAGGCGGCGCGCAGCCTCGGTGCGCGCCCGGCACGCGCCTTCCTGCAGATCTATCTGCCGCTGTCGCTGCCCGGCGTTTTCGCCGGCGCCATCATCGTCTTCATCCTGTCGCTCGGCTTCTACATTACGCCGGCCCTGCTCGGCGGCCCGCGCAGCACCATGCTGTCGACGCTGGTGCAGAGCCAGGTACTCAGCCTGCTCAACTGGGGCCGCGGCGGCGCTATGGGCGTCGTGCTGCTGGTCGCGACCTTCGTGCTTCTGGCGCTCGCCGCCCCGCTGATGCGCCAGCGCCACAAGCAGGCGTCCAGATCATGAGACTGGCACCATTCCGCATTCTGCTCGGCCTGTTCTGCCTGCTGGTCGCCGTGTGGCTGGTGATGCCGACGCTGGTCATCATCCCGATGTCGTTCAACGAGAAGAAGTCGCTTGCCTTCCCGCCCTCCGGCTTCTCCTGGCAATGGTACGAGAATTTCTTCACCAACCCAGATTGGCTGTCGAGCTTCTTCAATTCGCTCAGGGTCGCGGGCCTCGTCGCCGTCGCCGCCACGCTGATCGGCACGCTGGCCGCACTCGGCCTGAGCCGCATGAAACACTCCGGCGCCGGCCTGCTGCGTGCCATCCTGATCACGCCGATGATCGTGCCCGGCGTGGTGCTGGCGATCGGCATCTATGCCGTCTACCTCGACTACCAGCTGGTCGGCACCACCACCGGCTTCGTCATCGCGCACACGATGCTGGCGATCCCTTTCGTCATCATCGCCGTATCGGCAAGCCTCGAAGTCTTCGACGTGCGGCTGGAGACGGCGGCGGCTAGCCTCGGCGCCGATCGCTTCACCGCCTTCCGCACCGTGACCTTGCCGCTGATCGCGCCCGGCATCCTGTCCGGGCTTTTGTTTGCCTTCGTCACCTCCTTCGATGAAATCATCGTCGCGCTGTTCATCACCAGCCCGTATTTGAAGACCTTGCCCGTGCAGATCTTCACCAGCATCACCCGCGACGCAGACCCGACGGTGACGGCCGTCGGAACCATCATCTTCATTGCCACGACGCTGATCATCAGCGCGGGGCTGATCATCAGCTCGAAATCGACGAGGAGTTGAGATGACTGCGAGGGAACGTGGCGCGGCCATCGACATCAAGGGGGCAATCAAGCGCTACGGCAATTTCACCGCGCTCGCCGATGTCAGCCTGCATATCGAGCCGGGCGAGTTCATGACGCTGCTGGGGCCTAGCGGCTCCGGCAAGACCACCACGCTCAACGTCGTTGCGGGCTTCACCGACCTCACATCAGGCGATCTTGCCGTCGGCGGCAAAAGCATCGTCGCCCTGCCGGCGCACAAGCGCAACATCGGCGTCGTCTTCCAGCACTACGCGCTGTTTCCGCACATGACTGTCGGCAAGAACGTCGCCTATCCCCTCACCTTGCGCGGCATGGACAAGCAGGCGCGCGACCGTCTCGTCGTACGCGCGCTGGACATGGTCAAGATGGCCGACTTCGCGCATCGCTATCCCTCAGAGCTCTCAGGCGGCCAGCAGCAGCGCGTGGCGCTGGCGCGCGCCATCGTGTTCGATCCGCCGCTGCTGTTGATGGACGAGCCGCTCGGCGCGCTCGACAAGAAACTGCGCGAATGGCTGCAGCTGGAAATCAAGCGCATCCACCGCGAACTCGGCACCACTTTTGTCTATGTCACGCATGACCAGGAAGAGGCGCTGGTCCTGTCCGACCGCATCGCCGTCTTCAACCAGGGACGCATCGAACAGGTCGGAACCGGCCGCCAGCTCTACGACGAGCCGACGACCTTGTTCGTAGCCAAGTTCATCGGCGAATCGACCAGCCTGCGCGGGGAGGCCCAGACGTCCGGAAACGAGACCAGCCTGACGATCGCCGGTCAGAAGATCGTGGCCAACGGCAAGCTTGCCGGCGGCTGCAATCCGGTGCTCCTGCTGCGCCCGGAAAAGCTTTCGCTTGCCGGGACCAACACGCCGCCCGCTGCCGGACAGAACAGCCTCACCGGTGAGGTCAGCGAAGCGATCTATCTGGGATCGGGTTCGAAATACCAGGTGACGCTTCGCGATGGCTCGGTCGCCATCGTGCGCTCGTCGCTGGAAGCCACACCGTTCTCGATTGGTGACACGGTCGATCTGCGCTGGTCGGTCGTCGATGCAAAACTTCTTGCCGACGACGATCGCGCCGACATGACGATGACCTGATCGCTCCTTTCCCCGCAGGATTTTTAGACATGGACGCCAAAGTCAACGGCAACGTCTCGTTCTGGTATGCAGACATTGGTCTGCCGGCCTATCGCGCCCCGCTCCCGGGCGACCTCGAAGCCGATGTCTGCATCGTCGGCGCCGGCTACACCGGGCTGTGGACGGCCTACTATCTCAAGCAGGCCGATCCATCGATCCGCATCGCCATCGTCGAGCGGGAGTTCGCCGGCTTCGGCGCGTCGGGCCGCAATGGCGGCTGGCTGTCCGGCGGCTTCAGCTGGTCGCGCGAGAAATATCTGCAGACCTCGACGCGCGGCGCCGTCATCGACATGGAAACCGCCATGCATGGCACGGTCGACGAAGTGATCGCGGTGACCGAGGCCGAAGGCATCGATGCCGACATCCGCCGTGTCGACAATCTGACGGTTGCCACCAACCCGCCGCAGCTCGAACGGATCAAGGCCGCCTATGCCGATGCGATCGGTTGGAGCGTGCCGCAGGACCGCGTCAGCCTGATCGGCCGGGCAGAGGCCAAGGCCCGCATCAACATCAAAAATGTGCTTGGCGGTTACATCCACCACGGCACCGCGCGCGTGCAGCCGGCCAAGCTGGTGCGCGGCCTGTCCGAAGCCGTCGAACGGCTTGGCGTGCCGATCTACGAACAGACCACCGTGACCGGCATCGAGAAGGGCAAGGTCACGACGAACCGCGGCACCGTGCGCGCGCCGATCATCATCCGTGCCACCGAAGGGTTCACGGCCGGCATATCAGGCAATGAGCGGCTCTGGTTGCCGCTCAACAGCGCGCAGATCATCACCGAGCCGCTGCCGCAATCCTTATGGGACGAGATCGGCTGGCAAGGCCATGAGCTTCTGGGCGATGCAGCGCATGCCTATTGCTATGCCCAGCGCACGAGGGAAGGCCGCATCACCATGGGCGGACGCGGCGTACCCTATCGCTACGGATCGCAAACGGATGTGCGCGGCCAGACGCAGCAGGCGACCATCGAGAGCCTGCATGCCATCCTCACCCGGCTGCTGCCGCAGACAGCCAGGCTTCGCATCGACCACGCCTGGTGCGGCGTGCTTGGCGTGCCGCGCGACTGGTGCACGACATCAGGCCTCGACCTTGAAACCGGCATCGGCTGGGCCGGCGGCTATGTCGGGCTCGGCGTCTCGAGTTCGAACCTTTCAGGCCGCACGCTGCGCGACCTCATCCTGCGCCGCGACACCGAACTGACCCGCCTGCCCTGGGTCAACCGAAAGGTCAGCAAGTGGGAACCAGAGCCCATGCGCTGGCTCGGTGTCCACTCGATGTATCAGCTCTACCGCGTCGCCGACGAGCGCGAGGAAGCCGGCCTCCAGCACACGTCGAAACTGGCCGCGATCGCCGACCGCATCACCGGGCATTGAGCCTCGGAGCGATTCCAAATCCTTCTGCATTTTCAGTGCCTGCCCGGAGACCGCCATGACCGACTTCCAGACCTTCGCCCACCTCGCCTCCATCGATCTCGGCGAGCCCGAGCCCAAGCCGACCTCCATCAGCGGCGATCAGCTCGAAGCGTCGAAGACGCTGTGGACCTCGCCGGACGGCACGCTGGAAGTTGGCGTCTGGGAGTGCACATCAGGCCGCTTCACGGCCTCGCGCGACAGCAATTCCGAAACCTGCCACATCGTCTCGGGCCGCGTCTCGCTGCATGGTCCCGATGGCCGCAGCGAGGACGTCGGCCCGGGCGAAATGCTGGTGCTGCCGAAAGGCTGGAAAGGCGAATGGACGATCCACGAGAAGACGCGGAAGCTCTATATCATGCACTTCGAGGCGTGATCTGGCTGGAACAGCCGCTACTCGTCGTCTGAACGATTGCCCTCAGTGACAACAGGCTTGCCTTCTATCACCTGCCGCAAGGCGTCGTTGATGCGATCCTGCCAGCCGGGTCCATCCTCTTGGAAGTGGTCCAGCACGGCGCGGTCGATCCGGATCGAAACAAGCTCCCTGACGCCTGGAGCGGCGGAGGGCTCACGAACTGGAGCCGCCGGCTTCTTCACCGGCTTGAAAGCCGCCTCGGCGGCCGTCATCGGATTTGTCGGTCGGCGGGGAGGATTTGCCATTGGGTGACCCTGACTGAAGACGATTCGTGCTCGACACTGCAAGCTTGCACCACCATAGCCCAACCAGCGCCGTCGCGCAGGCCCTTTGATGGGCAATCACTCGGCTGCTTGAAGGCTCTGTGCGTCGACGATGATCCTGATCTCGGCGCGGCAGGAGCCGCAATTCGTGCCGGCATGCAGGGCCGCGCCGATTGCCGCGACGCTGCCGCAGCCGCCGCGCACCGCTTCCGCGATCTGGTTAGCGCCGACGCCGAAGCAGGAGCAGACGATGGCGCCGCGATCGACGTCGATCCCGCCCGGCCGCCCGGCCACAATCGCCAGCCTGCCGCGCCGGTCGACATGATCGGCGCTCAACTGTTCCGCCGCCCAGCCGCGCGACACGGCCACCGGGCCGGGTGCGACGAACAAGGCCGCGGACAGTTGATCCCCGTGGAAGGCGGCGATGCGATGCTGGCCGGCGTCGCGGTCGTGATAGGCAAGCATTTCCGCGCCCGGTGACGCGCCGGACAGCGACCCGGCAAAGCTGGCCCAGTCGATCTGGTCGTCGGCAAAGGCCAGTTCGACCCGCCAGCCGCCCTTGCATTTGGCCACGGCCCAGTAGGCTGCGGTATCAGGCGCCGGTCTCTGCCGCGTCACAGCAAAACCGAAGGCCTTTGCGGTGAATTTCTCAATACGGGCAGCGACATGTTTCAGCGCCGGCTGGCCGGAAATCGGATCGGTGAGCGGCGCGGTCAGCGTGTCGAGCCGGCCCCTTGCCGCAAACTGATCGGTCCAATGCATCGGCGCAAACAGGCTGCCCTGGCGCTGGCGCGCCGTCACCAACGCACGCACCAGCACGTCGCCGCGCGGACTGGAAACGCGTGCGATGTCGGCGTCGCCGATGCCGAAGCGCTGCGCATCCGCCGGGTGGATTTCGACGAAGGGTTCGGCGATGTGCTGCGAAAGCCGCGGGCTTTTCCCCGTCCGCGTCATGGTGTGCCAATGGTCGCGGATACGGCCGGTGTTGAGGATCAGCGGATAGTCGGGGCTGGTGCGAACTTCCGTGGTCGGGCGGATGGCGATGAAGCGCGCTTTGCGGTCGGGCGTGTAGAAATTACCGTTGGCGAAGAAGCGAACCGGTTGACGCCCAGCCTGGACACCCCCCTCTGGCCTGCCGGCCATCTCCCCCGCAAGGGGGGAGATCGGCAATTTTGGCGACGACACCTCGCTTCTACCGTTGGTGCCTGGCGAAGGCCGTGATGACAGCCGATCTCCCCCCTTGCGGGGGAGATGGCCGGCAGGCCAGAGGGGGGTGACTGGGCTCGGCGCCGGCCATTGGAAAGGCCTCAATGCGTCGTAGTCTTCTCCAACAATCCGAGCATAAGCACCAATATCGAAATCCCGCACGCCGTCATTCTCGAACCCCGACAGCGCGGCGTGCTCGGCGAACACCTCCGCCGGCGACGCATAGGAAAACGCCTCGCCAAACCCCATCCGCTTGCCCACCTCGGCGACAATCCGCCAGTCGGGCCTTGCCTCGCCGGGCACGGGCAAAAAAGCGCGCTGGCGTGAGATACGGCGCTCGGAATTGGTGACGGTGCCGTCCTTCTCGCCCCAGGCGGCGGCGGGCAGCCGGACATGGGCGTGGCGGACGGTGTCGGTCTGGGCCAACACGTCTGACACCACGACGAACGGGCACGCCTTGATCGCCGCTTCGACGGCGCCGGCATCCGGCATCGAATCGACCGGGTTGGTGGCCATGATCCACAGCGCCTTGATGCGGCCGTCGGCCAACGCCTGGAACATCTCGACTGCCTTCAGGCCGGGCTTCTGCGCGATACCAGGTGCGTTCCAGAAGCGCTGCACACGGTCGCGATGGTCGGGGTTTTCGATCTCCATATGGGCGGCCAGCATGTTGGCCATGCCGCCGACCTCGCGTCCGCCCATGGCGTTTGGCTGGCCTGTCACCGAGAACGGCCCTGCCCCGGGCTTGCCAATGCGGCCTGTGGCCAGATGGCAGTTGATGACGGCGTTGACCTTGTCGGTGCCCGAAGACGATTGGTTCACCCCCTGGCTGTAGACGGTCACTGTCTTGGCCGTCGCCGCAAACAGGCTGTAGAAACGGCCAAGCTCGTCCTCGCTCAGGCCTGTGGCGGCGGCAACGCTGGCCAGGTCGAGCGCCGATGCAGCGAAAAGCGCCTGCCCGAAGCCGGTGGTGTGCGTCGTGATGTAGGCACGGTCGACCGCATTGTGCTGGCCGAGCCAGGCGAGCAGGCCGGTGAACAAAGCGACATCGCCATCCGGCGCGATCGCCAGGTGCATGTCGGCAATGTCAGCGGTCATGGGGCGGCGCGGATCGACCAGCACGATCTTCATGTCAGGCCGCTTTTCCCGGGCCGCGGCGATGCGCTGGTAGAGCACGGGATGGCACCAGGCGAGATTGGAGCCGACCAGCACGATCAGGTCGGCAAGCTCCAGGTCTTCGTAATTTCCCGGCACGGTGTCGGCGCCGAAGGCGCGGCGGTGGCCAGCGACCGAGGAGGCCATGCACAGCCGCGAATTGGTGTCGATGTTGGCTGAGCCGACAAAGCCCTTCATCAGCTTGTTGGCGACGTAATAGTCCTCGGTCAGCAACTGGCCGGAGACGTAGAAGGCGACCGCATCCGGGCCGTGCTCGGCGATGGTTTGCGAGAAGGTCGAGGCGACGAGGTCGAGCGCCTCGTCCCAGCCGGCGCGGCGGCCGTGGATCTCCGGATGGAGCAGCCTGCCGTCGAGGTCAATGGTCTCGGCCAGTGCCGAGCCCTTGGAGCAGAGCCGGCCGAAATTGGCCGGGTGGTCGGGGGGGGCGCGGACGGACACCTGCCCGTCCGCGGCGACCTTCGCCAGCACGCCGCAGCCCACCCCGCAATAGGGGCAGGTGGTCCTCACCTCGCGCGCTTCGTCGATCTCCATGAGTTCAGGCCGCGCGGCTGGCCAGCGCTTCCAGCGCAATGAACAGACGCTCGCTTTCGACCCGCACCGGAATGGTGCGCACCGCGCCCTCGTCGGCGCCGAGCGCCTTGCCCGTCTCCAGCGAAATCACCCAATTGTGCAAGGGGCAGGTCACCGCCGTGCCGTGCACGATGCCCTGGCTGAGCGGTCCGCCTCTGTGCGGGCATTGGTCGTCGATGGCGTAGACCTGATCGTCCTGGGTGCGGAAGACCGCGATTTTCCCCTCGGGCGTTGCGACGCAGCGCGCGCCGCGGCGGGGGATGTCGGAGATGGAGCCGATTGATACCCAGTTCATCTAGATTTCCTTTTTGCGCGTGTTCTTGACCGAAAACCGGTTTCCACTTTTCGGGAACACGCGCTCACTCCGCCGCCTGCGCAAACCCGACCGAGGCCATCGGCCGGAATTCGTGCTTGTCCTTGCCGGAAACGCGTTCCGACCACGGGTCGACCTGGGCGAATTTTTGGCTGAAGACGAAGCGCTCGTAGAAGGCCTTGCGCTTCTCGCCATCCTCCATGATCTGGCGCTTGATCTCGGGGATGCCGATGCGCTTGGCCCATTTGTAGATGCGCTCGAGATAGCGGCCCTGCTCGCGGTACATCTGCGTCAGCGCCACGATATGCTCCAGCGCCTCGTCCTCGGTCCTGACCAGGCCGAGCACCTCGGTGCCCTTGATGTCGAGGCCGGCTGCCCCCGCGAAATGGATCTCGTAGCCGGAGTCGACGCAGATGACACCGACATCCTTGCAGGTCGCCTCGGCGCAGTTGCGGGGACAGCCCGACACCGCCATCTTGACCTTGGCCGGCGTCCACGAGCCCCACATGAATTTTTCGATGCGGACGCCGAAGCCCGTCGAATCTTGCGTGCCGAAGCGGCACCAGTCCGAGCCGACGCAGGTCTTCACCGTGCGCAGGCCCTTGGCATAGGCGTGGCCGGAGACGAAGCCGGCTTGGCCGAGATCGGCCCACACCGCCGGCAGGTCCTCCTTGCGGATGCCGAGCATGTCGATGCGCTGGCCGCCGGTGACCTTGACCATTGGGATCTCGAACTTGTCGACGACATCGGCGATGGCGCGCAGTTCGGCGGCATTGGTGACGCCGCCCCACATGCGCGGCACCACCGAATAGGTGCCATCCTTCTGGATGTTGGCATGAACGCGCTCGTTGATGAAGCGCGACTGGTAGTCGTCGGCGTAGTCGTCCGGCCAGTCGCAGACGAGATAGTAGTTCAGCGCCGGCCGGCATTTGGCGCAGCCGCAGGAGGTCGTCCACTCCAGTTCCTGCATGACGGCGGGAATAGTCTTCAGGCTCTTGGCCTTGATCAGCCGGCGCACCTCGTCATGGCCGAGGGTGGTGCAGGAGCACATCGGCTGCACGGCGGCGGGATTGTACGTGTCGCCGAGGGTCAGCACCATCAGTTTCTCGACCAGGCCCGTGCAGGAGCCGCAGGAGGCGGACGCCTTGGTATGGGCGCGCACATCGTCCAGCGAGGTCAGGCCCTTCCCCGTAATCGCGCCAGTGATCTTTCCCTTGCAAACGCCGTTGCAGCCGCAGATTTCCGCATCATCCGGCAAGGCTGCAACGGCCGCCATAGGGTCCAGCGGGGCACCCCCCTGGTAGGACTGGCCGAAGATGAGCGTATCGCGCATTTCGGAAATATCGGTCTGCTTCTTCTTCAGGTCGTTGAACCAGGCGCCGTCGGCCGTCTCGCCGTAGAGCACGGTGCCGATGATGCGGTCGTCCTTCAGGACAAGGCGCTTGTAGACGCCGGCCGCCGCATCGCGCAGCACGATTTCCTGGCGGTCCTCGCCCTCGGCGAAGTCGCCGAGCGAGAACAGGTCGATGCCGGTGACCTTGAGCTTGGTCGGCGTGTCCATATGGACGAAGGCCGCCGCTTCGTTGCCGGCAAGCTGGCTGGCTGTAACGCGCGCCATCTCGTAGAGCGGCGCGACGAGGCCATAGACCTGGCCGTTGACCTCGGCACATTCGCCGAGCGCGTAAATGTCGGGATCGTTGCTGCGCATGCCGGCGTCGACGACGATGCCCCTGTTAGCGGCAATGCCGGCCTGTTTGGCCAAAGCCGAATTCGGCCTGATGCCGACGGCCATGACCACCAGCGTCGCCGGGATGATGGTGCCGTCGGCCAGTTCCACCTGCCCCACCTTGCCGTTGCCAGTGATCGCCTGTGTGTTGGCCTTGGTGATGACCTTGATGCCGCGCTGCTCCACTGCACGCTGCAGCAGATAACCGGCGGCCGGATCGAGTTGGCGCTCCATGAGCGTCGGCATGACATGCAGCACGGTGACGTCCATGCCTTGCGCGTTGAGGCCCGCTGCCGCCTCCAGACCGAGCAGGCCGCCGCCGATGACCACCGCCTTGGCCCGCGACTGCGCGGCGAGCATCATCGCCTGCACATCGTCGAGATCGCGATAGGTCAGCACGCCCGGCAGGTCATGGCCGGGCACCGGAATGATGAACGGTACCGAGCCGGTGGCGATGACGAGCTTGTCGTAGGGTTCGGTGACGCCATGATCGGAGGTGACGGTCTTCGCCGCCCGGTCGATGGCGACGATCTTGTGGCCCTTGTAGAGGGTTATGTCGTTGGCGATGTACCAGCCGTCGCCGTGGATGATGATCTCCTCATAGGCCTTCTCGCCCGACAGCACCGGCGACAGCATGATGCGGTCGTAATTGACGCGCGGCTCGGCGTTGAAGATGGTGACGGTGTAGCGGCCCGGAGCCTGTTCCAGCAGGTGCTCCAGCATGCGCCCGGGGGCCATGCCATTGCCGATGATGACAAGTCTTTCGCTCATGGTGCTACTCCGCGGCTTCAACGAAGCGGTGGCGTTCGTAGAGGAACTTCAGCACCGCCTCGCGGCAGCGCAGGAAGGTCCGGTCGGAAGAGAGTTCGACGCGCCGGCGCGGCCGCGCCAGCGGCACGGCAAGCACCTCGCCGATGGTCGCCGCCGGGCCGTTGGTCATCATGACGATGCGGTCGGACAGCAGCACCGCCTCGTCGACATCATGGGTGATCATGATCGTCGTTGAGCCGAGCCTGGAATGGATGTCCATCACCGCGTCCTGCAGATGGGCACGCGTCAGCGCATCGAGCGCACCGAACGGCTCGTCGAGCAGCAGGATCTTCGGCTCCATCGCCAGCGCCCGGGCGATGCCGACGCGCTGCTTCATGCCGCCCGATATTTCAGCCGGGCGTTTATCCTTGGCATGCGCCATCTGCACGAGGTCGAGATTGCGCATGATCCAGTCATGCCGCTCAGCCTTGCTCTTGGTCCGGCCGAAGACCTTCGACACCGCCAGATTGATGTTTTCGTAGACGGTCAGCCACGGCAGCAGCGAATGGTTCTGGAACACCACGGCGCGTTCGGGACCGGGGCTGTCGACCTCCTTGTCCTCGAGCAGCACGGCGCCGGCGGACACCTTGGTCAGCCCGGCGATCAGGTTGAGCAAGGTCGACTTGCCGCAACCGGAATGGCCGATGATGGAGACGAATTCGCCCTTGTCGATGGTCAGCCGGATGTCCTTCAACACCTCGCTGACCTGGGCACCACGCGTGAAGGATTTGTCGATATGGTCGAGCTTCAGATAGGCCGTCATCGCCCCTCTCCTCACTTTGCCGCCGTGCCGCGGGTGACGAAGGCGCCGACTGCCGCGACCAGCCGGTCGAGGCAGAAGCCGGTGACGCCGATATAGGCAAGCGCGACGATGATGTCGGGCAGCCGCGACGAGTTCCACGCATCCCAGATGAAGAAGCCGATGCCGACGCCGCCGGTCAGCATTTCGGCGGCGACGATGGCGAGCCAGGACAAGCCGATGCCGATCCTCAAGCCGGTGAAGATGTAAGGCGCGGCGGCCGGCACCATGATTTTGACGAAGAATTCGAACTGGTTGAGCCGCAGGATGCGCGAGACGTTCCGGTAGTCCTCGGGAATGTTGCGCACGCCGACCGCGGTGTTGATGATGATTGGCCAGATCGACGTAATGAAGATGACGAAGATCGCTGACGGGCTGGAATCGCGGAACGCCGCTAGCGACAGCGGCAGCCAGGCCAGCGGCGGCACCGTGCGCAGGATCTGGAACACCGGGTCGAGGCCGCGCATCGCCCAGATCGACTGGCCGACCAGCGCGCCGAGAGCGACGCCGACGACCGCCGCCAGGCCGAAACCGATGGCAACGCGCTGCAGCGAGATCAGCACGCGCCATGCCAGCCCGATATCCTGCGGACCATTGTCGAAGAACGGATGCGCGATCAGATCGTAGGCCTCGTTCCACACCTGGGTCGGCGGCGGCAGGCTTGATGTCGGCGACGAACAGGCGATCTGCCAGACGACCAGCATCAGCGCGATGACGACGATGGGCGGCATCAGCGCGCTCGCCAGTTTGCCGGCGATGGCGAGCGGATCGAAGCGCCGCCGCGCCCTGGCGGTGAAGGCGATGACCGCTGCCGGCTTCGCAGGAAAGGCCTTCACCTTGGTGTCCTCGATAGTCTGGATCGACATGTCTGGGGAAAACTCCTTGGGGCAGGTAGTGATCGCAAGCGGCGCAGGGCGCCGCTTGCTGTTAGGCTACGCCGAGGCCTTGATCTTCAGGCTGTCGAGATAGGCGGACGGGTTGGCCGGATCGAAGATCTTGCCGTCGAAGAAGGTCTCGACGCCGCGCGACGACGACGCCGGAACGTCGGCTGCCGCGACGCCGAGATCCTTGGCCGCCTCGCGCCACAGATCCTCGCGGTTGACCTGGTCGACCAGCGCCTTGATGTCGGTGGTCGCCGCGAACTTTCCCCAGCGGATGTTCTCGGCGAGGAACCACGTATCGTGGCTCTTGAACGGATAGGAGACGCCGCCCTTCCAGAACTTCATGTAGAGATCGGTGCCGTTGGCGACGCGGCCATTGCCGTAGTTGATGTCGCCCTTGAGGCGACCGATGATGTCGGCGACGGGCACGTTCATCCATTGCCGCTTGCCGATGATGGCGGCCATCTCGTCCTTGTTCTCAGCAGCCTCGCACCATTGCTGCGCTTCCATGACGGCCATCAGGATCGCCTTGGTGGCGTTCGGGTATTTCTCGATGAATTCGGCGCGCAGGCCGAGCGCCTTTTCCGGATGACCCTTCCACAACTCGCCCGTCGTGGCGGCGGTGAAGCCGACGCCCTGGTGGACGAGTTGCTCGTTCCACGGCTCGCCGACGCAGAACACGTCCATGTTGCTGACCTTCATGTTGGCCACCATCTGCGGCGGTGGCACGACGATGGTCGAGACGTCCTTGTCGGGGTCGATGCCGCCGGCGGCCAGCCAGTAGCGCAGCCACAGATCATGGGTGCCGCCCGGGAAAGTCATGGCGGCCTTGATTTCCTTACCGGCCGCCTTCTTGGCGGCGAAGGCGTCTTTCAGCTTGGAGGCATCGAGGCCGACACCGGTGCCGGCATATTCCTGGGCGACCGAAATGCCTTGGCAGTCGTAGTTGAGCCGCGCCACGATCGCCATCGGCATCGGCTGGTTGTTCTGCGTCACCTTGCCGGTGTGCATGAGGTAAGGCAGCGGCGTCAGGATATGGGCGCCGTCGATGCCGTTGGCCGCACCGCCGAGCATCAGATTGTCGCGTGTCGCACCCCAGGAGGCCTGCTTGAGCACCTCGACATCGGGCATGCCGAACTTGGCGAACAGCCCCTTCTCCTTGGCGATCATCAGCGGTGCCGCATCGGTGAGCGCAATGAAGCCGAGCTTGGCGCCGGTGACCTCCGGAGTAGCGGTCGCAGCATAGGCGCCGGAAGGGAAAAGCTTGCGGGCCGCCACGAACAGTGCCGCCGTCATCGCGCTGCTGACCAGAAAATCGCGGCGCGTCATGTCTTTGAGAGTCGTTCCAGTCCTGATCCGTTTCGTCATCGTCGTCTCCGGTTGGGCGCGGCTTGGGATCCGCGTCGTCGATTGCGTGTTGATCAAAACAAAAAAGCCGCCAGCCAGGTCTTCGCGTCCGGGTGACCGGGAGCGCGCATTAACCTGAGCGGCAGCTTTGCCTGTGGCGCCCGCCATTGGACGCCTGTTCCGTGACCCGCGAAGGGCCTGTCTATTTCAAAGCAGGAACCGTGCCAGTTTCGACAGAGATGAAAAAGATCAATGAAATCACCAATGCATGCCGGTCACCGACACGTCGGGCCCTATGGCTGGCGGGCCAAAGATTGTTCATTAGGGCAATCGGGCGCACAATTTTTGTGCAATGCACAAGAATGACGCGAAAATGATCAGGCTTCCCCGCGGGCCGATTTCTGGCTGGCGATGTAGGCGTCGATCTCGTCGGGATCGAAGATCTGGCCGTCGAAGAACCCGTCCGGGCCAAGCACGAGGCCAGCCCCTGTCGCGCCGACCGCGGTTGCAACCTTGAGCGCGCCCTCGACTTTCGAATTGGCGCCGGGAAGTGCCACGCCAAGCGGCCCCAGGGCCGAGCGGTAGAGGTCGGGACGGTAGCAGTCGCGGGCGATGGCAAGGTTTTCCGGCGTGTGCGCCACATGCCCCCAGCGCACCATCTGCGTGTAGAACCACAGCGCATGGCTCTTCCACGGAAAGTTCGCCGCCTTGTCGAAGGGGAGGAAAAAGTCGTCGATGGTCCGCTCCGCGCCGCCGCCCAGTCGGAGATGGCCGGTCAGGATCGGCATCTGGACGGCCTGCGGCAGGCCGAGGAAGCCGGGCTGCGCCATGACGGCAGCCAATTCCCCATGGTTGGCCGGATCCTGGCACCAGCGCGCCGAATGATGCAGCGCGCGCAGCAGCGCCGCCAAGGCCTCGGGATTCTCATCCGCCCAGGCCTTGCGCACGCCGATCACCTTCTCCGGGCTGTTGCGCCATATCCGCGCCTTGACGGTGACGATATGCCCGGTGCCGGCGGCAACCGCAGCACTGTTCCAGGGTTCGCCGACGCAGTAGCCGTCGATGCGGCCCGTGGCCAGCGCATCCGCCATGAAGGGCGGCGGCACGATGACGATCTCGATTTCGCGCGTCGGATCGATGCCGCAGGCGGCGAGCCAATAGCGCAATTCGTAATTATGCCCGGAATGGGGATGCACCACGGCAAAACGCAGCGGATCGCCACCGGCCGCGGCGCGCTCGCGGATGAGCGCGCCAAGGGCGGCGCCGGCGCGCGCCGGATCGAGGTCGGCCTCTGCGCCATGCGCCGCCATCCCAGCCCAAACGGCGTTGGAGACGGTGACGCAATTGCCGCCGAGCCCGAGCGAGAACGGCACGATGGTTTCCGAAGCGAGCGGCGTCAGCCCGAGATTGCAGGCGAGCGGCATCGGTCCCAGCATATGCGCGAGATGGAAGTGACCGATGGCGATGCGGTCGCGGATGTTGGCCCAGGACGTCTCGCGGTGCAGGGTGAGATCGATGCCTTCCCGTGCCGCGAAGCCGAGCTCGCCGGCCGCGACCAGCACTGCGCTGTCGAAAAGCGGCATGAAGCCGGCGGTGACCTGGTGCGCGGCAGTCATGCTCATTCGTCCTCCGCCGGTCCGAGCAGCCCGGCGGCAGTCACCAGGCTCTGGGCGATGTCGCCGATCTTGCGGTTCTGGTTCATCGCCGTCTTGCGCAGCAGCGTGTAGGCTGCCTCTTCGGAGAGGCCGCGCGATTTCATCAGGATGCCCTTGGCACGGTCGATCACCTTGCGGCTCTCGAGCTCGCCGCGAACCTCTTCCAGTTCGCGCGCCATGCGCGAAAAGGCGTTGAAGCGGCTGACCGCCATGTCGAGGATCGGCTTGACGCGCTCTTGCCGCAGACCGTCGACGACATAGGCTGAAACGCCGGCATCGACCGCTGCCTCGATCGAGGCCTGGTCGGAGCGGTCGACGAACATGGCGATCGGCCGTTTTACGGCACGCGAAAGCTGGAACATGTTTTCCAGCATGTCGCGATTCGGGTTTTCGAGATCGATGACGATGACATCGGGCTCGATCTCGGCGATCCGCCGTGCAATGCCGGTCACGTCATGGATGACGGTGACCCGCTCATGACCGGCCTCGCGCAGCCCCGCCTCGATGATCGCGGCGCGGATGCGGTTTTCATCGATCACCAGGACGGCGAGTGTGGTTCGAACCATGCCAGCATTGTGACCAAGCGAAGGAATTGTGCAATGCGGTATGGTTGAACAACCCGATATTCGCTGACCGCCGCAGGAGCCTAATCCGCCGCCAGCGCCGTCACCTCGCGGCGGAAGGGCAGTGCGTCGCCGATATCGGCTTCGTCCAGCTCGCGCGCGAAGCGGTGGCCGGCATAGGTTGCCCAGGCGGCCGGACCCGGAGCTTCGGCGTCACCGATGACCTTGATCGAGCGGATTCCACTGTCGGCCCATTCGTCCCGCCGCGCCTTGAGCTCATGCCAGACGCCGTCATCCTGTTGGCGCGACGTCACCAGCACCACGGCATCCGCGGCGATGTCACGCTGGCTGCCCGTATAGGCGCAGGCAGTGACAACCCCACCAGCCACGATGCGCGTCACAGTCCGGTTCAGCACGATCTCGACGCCGAGTTCTGCCAGCCGGCGGTGGATGGCGCCCTGCTCCAGCGTGTTGCGGGTCCAGTCGGACACATAGGCCGAAGGCGTCACCAGCGTGATCCTTGCGCCCTGGCGCGCCATCAGCTCGGCCAGAACACCGCCCATGTAATAGTGGTCGTCGTCGAACAGCACGACACTGCCGGTCGGCACATTGCCGCCCATCAGATCGTCCGGCGTGTACACCGGCATGGCCGGGTCCACCGGCATCTGCACGACATGCGCGCGCGCCACGCCGTCGCGGCGCCATGTCGAGCCGGTGGCGATGGCAATGTTTTGAAAGCCGAAGGCGAGTATGTCGTCGGCCGACAATCGGCTTTCGAAATAGACGTCGACATTGGACATCTGGCTGATCTGGTACTGGCGGTAGTCGCGGACGCGACCCCATGCGGAGAGGCCGGGCAAGCGGCATTCGCGCGCCACCCGGCCGCCAAGTTCGGTGCCGGCTTCGGCGATGGCCACCTGATAGCCGCGCAGGCCAAGCGCGCGGGCGGCCTCCAGCCCGGCCGGGCCGGCGCCGACGATCAGCACGCTGTCGCTGTCGCCCTTGGCCTGCATGCGTTCGGGATGCCAGCCCTTGCGCCACTCCTCCATGAAGGTCGGGTTCTGCGTGCAGCGCGAGATTGACATGGTCATGTCGCCGGTGATGCAGATGTTGCAGCCGATGCATTCGCGAATGTCCTCGATCCGCCCTTCCTCCACCTTCTTCGGCAGGAAGGGATCGGCAATCGACGGCCGCGCGCAGCCGATGAAATCGAGCGCACCGGACTTGATCATCTTCACCATCACGTCAGGCGACGTGAACCGCCCGACGCCGACGACCGGCTTCGAGGTCAGCTTCTTGATGCCGGACACCAGGCTCTCCTGCGCGCCCTCCTCCTTGAACCGCGACGGCCCGGAGCAGTCCTCCCAGGCGCCATGCGCCAGATCCCAGAGGTCGGGCAGGTCGGCATGCATCTCGATCATGTCGCGCACTTCGGAATTGGCAAAGCCGAGCTCGCCGATCATCTCGTCCAGCGACAGCCGCAGCGTCAGGCCGCACGTGTCGCCGATGGCATCCCTGCCCTCCTCGATCAGCTCGCGCATCAGCCGCGAGCGATTTTCCAGCGAGCCGCCATATTCGTCGCTGCGCTGGTTGGTGGCCGTGGACAGAAAGTGCTGGATAATGCCGAAGCCATGCGCGCCGTAGAGGCAGACCAGGTCGAAGCCCGCCAGCCTGGCGCGTTTGAACGCATTGCGGTGCCAGCGGCGCAGGTCGCGAATATCCTGCTTGTCCATGGCGCGCGCCTGCACCGGATCGTTGGTGAAGGTCCGGATCGGCAAAGCCGACGGCCCGCGCGGCACTTCCTTGGTGTAGAGGTTCGGCCCGTTGATGCCTGAATAGGCCAGCTGGATGCCGGCCAGCGCGCCATGCTGGTGCATGGCCTTGGCCATCTTCGCCAGGGCCGGGATATCGGCATCGTCCCACAGTCTGAGCTCGATGAAGGGCGTGATCTCCGAAGTGTGGTGCATCTCGGTCTGCTCGGTGAAGATGACGCCCCAGCCGCCTTCCGACTTGATGCGGCGCATCTCGGCCGCGGCCGAAGGATCGCGATAGCCGCCGCCATTGCAATGCGGCACCTGGTAGAAGCGGTTCTTGGCGGTCACCGGACCGATCTTCACGGGCTCGAACAGAATGTCATAGCGCGGATCGCGCATGGCCTGCGCGCTTGCGGCCTGCCTCAAGGCCTCGAAAGTGACGCTGCGGACACCGCTGCACCTGGCACTCTCCTACGACGAGGAGATCGGCTGCATCGGTGTGCGCAGCCTGATCGACATCGTTCTTTTCTTGTTCTCTTTCAGCCGATGTCGGAGCAAAGCACGTTGGGTGCGCTGCACAAATTATGATTTTCAGTAGTTCGGCTTAGGCTGGACCTAACCAGCCCGCGCTGCGTCTGCGCCATCGCGATCTCGCCATCAGCAAGCCGCACCATTTCTTGCTCGGTCAGCTTGGGAGCACCGCGGATCTATTCCAGACTCCAGCCTTGGACCGCGCCCGGCGATCATGGACCCCGATATCTGCTGTGCAACTCCGGGAAAGAGCAGCGCAACTTTGACGCCGCTTGAGGCGGGGCTTGCCGTAACGGGCATAGAGCTGGCGGGTCTCAGTGCCTTCCACCGCGCCGGTGTTGGTAACGGTGAAAGGGGTGGGAGCCTCGGCAATTTTCCCATCAGCCCTGGTGCGGATATATTGGGCAGCCTGATCGTGGGCCTTCGTGCTTGTCGCTCAATGGCCTGGACATTGCTCGCCGGTGGAGTGACATGTCACGCTCGTGGCTCCTTCGGTGGGCCCGCAATTCTGGTGAGGCCTGCTTGCACGTCCTGCATTGTTCCCTGGGACCTGGCGAATGACGATGGGAATCCCCGACGAGAAAGTCGATTGCATCGTCATCGGCGCCGGCGTCGTCGGCCTGGCGATTGCGCGGCGGCTGGCGCTCGACGGACGCGAGGTTCTTGTCGTGGAGGCCGAGGCCAGCCCCGGGCTGGGCACGTCGAGCCGCAACAGCGAGGTCATCCATGCCGGGATCTACTATCCGAAGGGCAGCTTGAAAGCGCAGCTATGTGTCGAAGGAAAGAACGCGCTTTACCGCTATTGCGAAGCGCGCGGGATTCCGCACAAACGCATCGGCAAGCTGATTGTCGCTGCCGGCGACGCGGAATTGCCGATCCTGGAGGGGATCCGGACCAAGGCTGCGGACAATGGTGTTGCGGACCTGGAGATGCTCAGCCGCACGGATGTCGAACGGCTTGAGCCTGAACTCGATGTCGCCGGCGCGCTTTTGTCCCCCAGCACGGGGATCGTCGACAGCCGCGCGCTGATGCTGGGGTTACAGGGTGATGCCGAGAATGCCGGTGCCACCTTTGCGTTTCGCGCGCCGGTTCTCGGCGGCAGCGTCGCCGAAACGGGCTGCGAACTCCAGTTTGGTGGCGATATGGAAGGCTATCGGATTGCTGCGAATCTCGTCATCAACGCGGCGGGATTGTCAGCCCATCTCATTGCCCGGGGCTTTGCGGGCGGTCATGGCGGCAAAATCCCAGATGTCACCTACGTCAAAGGCAATTACTTTGCGCTTGGACGCCGCCCGTCCATCAACCATCTTGTCTATCCGGTTCCGGAACCAGGCGGCCTCGGAGTTCACCTGACGCTGGATATGGCCGGATCCGTCCGTTTCGGGCCGGACGTCGAGCCCGTCGATGAGATCGGCTACGCGGTCGACCCAACTCGGGCCACACCATTTTACGCGGCCATCCGACGCTATTGGCCGGGGCTGAGAGACGGGGAACTGGAGCCGAGCTATTGCGGGCTGCGGCCTAAAACGAACGGGTTGCAGTTCGGTGATTTCGACATTCTGGCAGATCCGTCCGGACGGCTGATCAGTCTTTTCGGAATCGAGTCACCTGGCCTGACGAGTGCGCTCGCGCTGTCGGATAGGGTTGTCCAGCTTGTCAGAAAGACGAACTTCTTCTTGCTTTAGCCTTTGACCGCTCCAGCGGTCATGGATCCCGATATCTGCCGATACATCACAAGCCCCAGCAAGGCCGGCGGCAAAGCGCCCAGCATCATGACGGCGGAAGCGGTTCCCCATTTTACGCCACCGCCGCTCGCGGCGAAGAAGAAGGATGCGCCGACCGTCATCGGCACGGCACGGCTGGTTGTCAGCATGAGGCCGAAGAGGAATTCGTTCCAGGCGGTGATGAAGCCGAAGATGAAGGTTGTGACCAGCGCCGGTCGGATGACGGGCCGGACGATCATCATCATCACCTGCAAGGAACTTGCGCCATCGACTTTCGCCGCCTCGTCGAGTTCGACCGGCACATCTGAAATCGCGTTCACCAGGATGACGAGCGCAAGCGGCGCGTTGACGATGGTCAGGATGAGCCCGAGCCCGATCCGCGTATCGAGCAGACCCAGCCACTGGTACATCATGTAGAGCGGGATCGCGAAGATGATCAGCGGCACGGCGCGAAGGTTGATGACGATCGGCAGGACCAAGCGCTTTCCCGCCTCGCTACGCGCGATCGCATAGGCAGCCGGGAACGCGAGCACGATCGCAAGACCGGTTCCGATCAGCGCCGCCACTGTGCTGTTCAGCAGATAGGCATAGATGTTGAAGCGGCCGGTCTGCGTCAGAACCTCCAGATAGTTGTCGAGCGTCGGCTGGCTGATCCACAAACCCGGGTTCGTCGAAAGCTCGCGCTGGCTTTTGAGCGATGTGATCAGCGTCACGATAATGGGGAAATTCATCGCCAGCACGGCGATGGCAAAAACGATCCAGCGCAGTACCCTGACCATCGTCAAAGCTTCCCGCGGCCGGCAAGCCGGTTGAGCCCGTGGAGAACGATGAACGACGCCACAAACAGGACAACCGAGGCGGCGACCGCCTTGCCGATTGCCCCTTCCTTGAAGAAGGCCTGGTAGATGTAGATCGACAAGGAGGTTGTCGAGCCGCCTGCACCACTGCCTGTCAGTGCGTAGACATTGTCGAACACTCGGAAACCGTCGATGAAACGGATGAAAAACGCGATGACCAGCGTCGGCTTCATCAACGGCAGGTCGATCCAGCGGACGATCTCAAACGGTGATGCGCCATCGAGCGAGGAGGCTTCGCGCACGTCGAGCGGTATGGCCGAATAGGCCATGTAGAAGAGCAGGAAGGCGAAAGGCGTCCATTGCAGCGTCTCCACGACGACAAGGGTGCGGAAGGCATTGTTGATATCGAGGAAGGCCGGGCTGTCGCCGAACCATTCGAAGAGATAGTGGGGGACGGGCCCCGCGAATTCATGCAGCACCAGCCGGTACATGAGACCGACCATGGCCGGCGCGACCATCAGCGGCAGCATCAACGGCGCCATCAGGACTGGGCGCTTGCTCAGAAGCGGCGCCAGGAAGATGGCAAGGAAAAGACCGATCAGACATTCCGCCGATGCGGTAAGAATACCGAAGCGCAGAGAGAACCAGGCCGAGCTCCAGAATTCGCGGTCGTTCAACACCGCGACATAGTTGCCGAAGCCGCTCAACACCGGACTGCGCAGCGTCTCGAATGTGACGGTCGAAACGGAATAGATCAGATTGACGATCGCCGGAAAGCCGAGGAACAGCAGCAGGAAGCCGACCAGCGGCGTCAGATACATCCTGCCTTCGGCACGTGTCACAAGGGCCATGTCGATCCGCCAAACGCGCCGGACACCGAGCCTCGACCCGGCGTCCGGCAAATGGTTCATTTTTTCAGAAGGTCCTGCATGCCCGCCTTGGTGTGGGCGAGCGCATCCTCGAGGCTCTGCTGGCCGGACCAGTAGCCGGTAAACTCCTTTGCCTGCAGCTCATAGACTGGAAGCGCACCCGCGGACGTCGCTCCGGTCATGACATAGCCGTACTTGCTGGCGAATTCGCCGAGCTTGACGAGGTCGGGACGTTCCTTCGCAACCTTGGCGACGACATCGGGAGACAATGCCGGCGAACCGCCGCTGCGCGCATAGAGCAAGGCCGCATCCTCGGTGGCGAGCCACTTCAGGAACTTGACGGCGCCTTCCTTGTTCTTGGCGTTCTTGTTGAGGCCCAAACCAAGGCCGTGGATATGATCAGCGCGTCCGTCGGGACCTGCCGGCGGCGCGACGATCCCCGTCGCCTCGGCGACGGCCGGGGATTTTTCGGTGCTGGTCAGATCCGCCGCCGCGGCATTCCACTGCAGCGCCGTCGCCGCCTGACCGGATGCGAAGGCCGCGTTGGTTTCAGCATATTCGTAGCTCAGCGAATCCTTGGGCGAAGACCCGGCATCATAGAGTTTCTTGTAGAGCTCGAGGCCGGTCTTGTAGGCATCGGAATCCACCGTGACATTGCCGTCCTTGTCCATCCAGTCGCCGCCGTAGGAGCGCGGCAGCGACTGGAAGACCATCATGTTGAACAGCAGGTTCTTCATCTGCAGGACCGTGCCGTAACGCACCGGGCTGTCGGGATTCACCTGCTTGGTGAAATACAGGGCGGTGGCCGCCCAGTCGTCCCAGGTCCAGCTGTCCGGGTCTTTCGGCTGCAGCGGCTTGCCGAGATATTTCTGGGCGATTTCACCATAGGTCTTCTTTGCGGCATCATCCTTCATCAAGGCGTCGATGAGATCCCTGCGGTAGTACATGAAGTGCAACGAAAGGTCTGTCGGCACGCCGTATTGCTTGCCGTCGAACTGCATCGTCTTGAGAACGGATTCGCCGAAAACCTTGGCCGCGTCCGCGCCAAGATCGACCGGCTCCATATAGGGCGCGTAGCGACCGAGGGAGTAGGTGGCGACGAGGTTCACGTCGAAGGCACTGGATCCGGCCGCCATGTCGGCCTGCAGCTTGTCGTAAAAGCCTTCGCGGTTGAAGAACAGCAGCTCCACCTTGTCGGCATCGCTTGCCTGCTTGTTGTAGGTTTCCACAGTTGCCCGCAGTGCGGTTTCCTCGGAGCCGCCAGGCCAGCCGAGCACGGTCACGGTTGCGTTGGCAAAGGTCGGCAAAGCCGTCCCCGCAAGGAGGGTGGCCATAAGCGCAAAAGACGTCCTGCTCAATTTCATGATCGTTCCCTTCTTTTTTGATGATCTTTACATGGCATGACCGGGGGCGCCGTTACCTTGCCCATTCGGCAAGGTCGGCCACGCCGATGACGCCGGCGTGGCCTGCGAGCTTCGCCGCAACGAGATCGGAGGAAAGGCGCGGTGGAACCTCGCCCAGATGCGCGCGCACCCGGTCGAGATAACCCTCGGCAAGACCGATACTGCCGCCGATGACGATCGATTTCGGATCGAACATCATCTGAATGTCCCGGCACAGCGTTGCGACCCGCGAGGCGCTCTGCGAGACGATGGCGCCGGCCCAGGCCTCCCCCTTCAGCGCATGCCCGAACACATCGGCGGCATCGGCCTTGAAGCCGGCCTTGAGGGCTTGCGAGGCGATCCAGCGGCCGGAGGTGCCGTCTTCGAGCGGAGCCCGGTCTTCAGACAGGCCACGGATCAGACCGAAGTGACCGGCTAGACCGGACAGCAATCGGCCGTTGCAAACGATGCCGCCGCCAATTCCGGTCGAGATGGTCAGAAAGACGATGTCGCGGCCTTGCCCGGCGCCGAATTTGTGTTCGCCCCAGGCAGCTGCCTGGGCATCGTTGAACGCACAGACCGGCTTGCCGAAAACAGCTGATGCCCTTTCGACCAGCGGGTAGTCATCGGGAATGCCAAGCGTCGCCGGGTTCAACGCCGACCAACGTCCATCCTGCACCAGTCCGGTCACCGCGATGCCGACGCGACGGAAGCGGCCGGACCATGCCGACGTGCTTTCCGCCAGGGAAGCCAGCCAGGTATCGGGCCCAGCCTCTCGCGCGGTCGGCACGATCATGTCCTCGGTCACCTTGCCGCCGCTGACCAGCGCGGCCATGGTCTTGGTTCCACCGATGTCGATGCCCAGCACGGTTGGGCCCAGCACTGTTGGGGCCAGCACGGTTGGGCCAAGAACGGTTTGCGCGCCTCTTGCCGCATAGGCGTCGGAAATCGCCTGGTGGAACCATGAGGTGACATGCTCGGTACGGGTGATCGCCGAGCCGACAACCACGGCACAGGCGCCGGCGCGCGCGGCGGCAGCCGCCTGCTCCGGCGACCGGATACGCCCTTCGGCGATGACGTAGGGGGTCAGGGTTCGCATTTGAGCGATGAGGGCGATGTCCGGATCTTTCGGCTCCGGCCCGCCGACATAGCCGGAAAGCGTCGTGCCGACGAAATCGACACCTGCGGCAAGGGCCCGGCGCGCGTCGTCAAGGCAAGAGCAATCGGCCATGGCCAGCTTGTTCCTGGCCTTGACGGCTTTCACAAGCGCTTCGACAGGAACGGGACGGACACGGTCCGTCGCATCGAAAGCGATGATATCGGCGCCCGCCTCGGCCAGGGCCTCGACATCGGCCAGATAGGGTGTGATGCGCACGGGGCTGTCGGTGAGATCGCGCTTGACGATACCGATGATCGGCACGCGGACGGCCAGGCGGGTGGCCGCGACATAGGGCACGGATTCGATGCGCAGGGCCTTGGCTCCGGCTTCAAGAGCGGCCCTGGCAAAACCTGTCACAAATTGCGCACTGTCCATCGGGCCGCCGGGAACCGGCTGGCAGGACACGATGAGACTGTTGGCGATGTCTTGTCGCTGCACGTCGGCACTCCCCTGTCGCCATCACGATAAATGGAAAATACCAGATTACAACCAGTTCAGAACTGGTATTACCTTTGCAGCTCGAAGACGAAATCGTAGACGTCGCCCTTGTATCGTGTCTCGCAGTATTCGACGATCTGTCCGTCGGCGAGAAAGCAGCGGCGCTCGGTCATCAGCAGCGGTGCCCCCGCCTCGCAGTGAAGGTGTTTTGCATCCTCCAGCGATGCGCCGCGCGAGCGCATGCGCTGGATTGCCCTCTGAGGCAGGAGGCCGCGTGCATCAAGCGCTTCATAAAGGGAGTCCTGAACCATCTCGGGCGAAGGAAGGAAGCGAACCGGCACGGCCGAGACCTCGACGGCGATTGGCGCGCCATCGGCTGTCCGCACACGACGCATGCGAACCACATTGGTATTGCCCGCAATACCCAAAGCCATCATTTCGGCTGGGGATGGACGGCTTATCTGCTTGGAAAGCCATAGACATCCAGGCTTCAGGCCGCGCGCCAGAATATCCTCCGAAAAACTCGTCAGCGTCGAAAGCGATTTTTCGACCCGCGACCCGATCTCGGTTTTGGAACCATGCCGGCGATTGAGCTGCCCTTCCTCTTCGAGCAGCGCCAGAGCTTTTCTCACAGTGACACGCGAGATCGACAGGGCTTCCGCCAGAACCCGTTCGCCCGGCAGAACCGCGCCGGCCTTCAACGCATTGGAGCGGATCGCTGCCTCGATCGCCGATTTCAACCGTCTGTAAAGCGGCACATCGGACGCTGTCGCTTCCATTTCCCGACTGACAAGCCCGATCAGGTTCACGGTTGTCATTGCCTTTCCTCCCGCGCGAGAAGCACCCAGGATCAAAACATTCCCGACTGGACCTATACTGGTATTATCAATCCGGTGCAAACGGCCCGCGGACGGTGCCTCGTCCGCCCTCAGCGCACCACGATCCCTCAGCGAACCCGCGGCGACAGCTTCATTGAGATGCGATCGCAGGCAGCACGCAGGACCTCCAGAGTATAGGCATGGCGGCTTTCACGCGTATGGCGATTGATATAGGCGACGATAATGGAGGCGACGGCGCTGCCGTCCGGTCCGATGACCGGACAGCAGATATCGGTGATGCCGACGAAGTCACGGCTCTCGCGCATCCAGTAGCCGTCCGCGCGGATGATACAAAGCTGCTTTTCCAGCGCGTCACGATCCAGCGGCGCCGGCGAATGCACCGCACATTCATCGATCATCCGCGCCGCGACCTTTGGCGGCTGGAAGGCAAGAATCACATGGCCGGAAGTCGCGTCCGTAGCCAGGCGGCCGTAGCCGAGGCGCAGCGTGAACGCCATGTCCTCGCCGCCGGGAACGGCCGCGGTCACAACGGTCAAGCCATGATTGAAGACGACCAGGTGCGGCGACTGATTTGAGTCCTCGGCAATCTGCGTCAGCTCGGGCATGGCGGCGGACATGAGATCCTGAGCGCTCGGCGTGTGCAGTCCCAGCTTGAAAAGCCTGTCGGTCAACGAATAGGCGTCGGTCTCGGCGTTGCGCTCGATATATTGTCGCTCCTGCAGCGCGATCAGCATCCGGAATATTTCATTCTTCGAACGGCCGAGGCCTTCCGCGATCTCCTTCATCGTCAAGGGCGCCCGCGCCTCCGCCAGCAGCTCCAGGACATCCAGTCCCTTGGTCAGCGCCGGGGCCGAATAGGTCGGCTTGCCACTCTCTTTTGCGTCGTCTGCCATTCAAAGAATCCCCGGTGGTCCACGCACGATAGAGACAAGAAATCGGAATTGCCATTGGTTTTATATCCAAACTTGACACCATATATAAAACTGACATGATGACGGGACAATGAATTTCGAGGCCAACCCGATGACCGTACAGAGACCTGCAAACACTGTCCGCGCGACCATCACTCCCCGGAACAACAGTGTTTACACGTCGGTCGATTTCGATCGCGAGGGCAAGCAGATCGGCTTCTTCCATGTGCCCCAATCGCCGCACGACGATGCCTGGGGCACGGTCCGCGTTCCGCTCGCCGTCATCAAGAACGGCGACGGTCCGACGGTCCTGATCGAGGGTGGCAACCACGGCGACGAATATGAGGGGCCGATCGCGCTCGGCGAGCTTTTGCGCGAGATCGATCCACGGGATATTGCCGGTCGTATCATTGCGATTCCGGCCATCAACATTCGGGCCGTCGAGGCCGGCACCCGCACCTCCCCGGTCGACGGGTTGAATTTCAACCGCAGTTTTCCGGGCGATTTCAACGGCACGCTGACAAGCCAGATCGCGGCCTATGTGCATGACATCCTGTTCCCGAAGGCCGACTACTTCCTGGATCTCCACTCCGGCGGTTCGTCCCTGATGATCCTGCCGAGCGCGATCATCGAGCCCTCCCCCACCGCGCAAGGGCATCGCAAGAACATCAAGGCGACGCTCGCCTTCGGGGCGCCGACCGTTGTCATGGTCGACAATCTCGGTGAAACCCGGACCTCGACCGCGTCCGCCAACCACCAGGGGCTGATCGTCATCGGCAGTGAGATGGCCGGCGGCGGCCTTGTCAGTCAGGATGCGCTGGGCATCTGCCGCAGGGGCATCCGCAATGTGCTGAAACATGCAGGCGTCCTGAAAGGCGCGCCTGACATTGCCCCTGGCGCCAACGCACGCGTGCTCAAGGTGCCAGGAAGCGAAGGCTATCTGCTTTCCGAGGAGGACGGTGTCTTCGAACCCTTGAGCCCGCTCGGCGGTGCCGTCAGCAAGGGCGACCTTGCCGGACGCATTCACTTCCTCCACACGCCGTCACGCGCGCCAATCGATCTCCTTCACCCCATCGACGGCATCGTTTTCGCCAAGCGTCAGCCCGGCCGCGTGCGCCCGGGGAATTGCTGCTTCGTGCTTGCCAACGAATATCCGGAGGCACTGACCGATGAGCCATGAAGACATCATGGCGGCTGCCCGGCGCATTGCCCCCTTCATACGGCGCACCCCGGTCGTCAAGCTCGATCATGCCACGGGCGCAGACCTTCAAAATGACGTTTATTTGAAACTCGAATGCCTCCAGGTGAGCGGCTCCTTCAAGATCCGGGGCGCCACGAATCGGGTGAAAACGCTCGAGCCGAACCGGATCGAAAACGGACTGGTCGCCGCATCCGGTGGCAATCACGGCCTGGCCACCGCCTATGTGGCCGCCCAGGCCGGCGTTCCCGCCACCATCTACCTGCCGAACAATGCAAGCCCGCTGAAGGCGGAAAAACTGCGCAAATGGGGCGCTGACGTTCGCTTTGCAGGCAATGTCTGGGATGAAGCGCATGAGACGGCATTGGCCGAGGCAAAGGCGTGCGGCGCCTTCTACATGCATCCCTTCGCCGATGCGCAGATCGTGTCCGGTCAGGGCACTGTGGCGCTGGAGATGGTTGATCAGATTCCCGATGCCGACATCTACATCGTCGCGATCGGCGGGGGCGGCCTCATCAGCGGCATGTCCGAAGTCCTGAAGCACGTCAAACCCGACGCCAGGATCATTGGTGTCGAGCCGACCGGTTCACCGACCCTTCACGCCTCCCTGGCTGCCGGCCATGTCGTTCGCTTGCCCGAAATAACGACGAAGGTGGCGACCATGGCCTGCGGCCGAACGGACGAAAGCATCTATGCGATCGTCGCCAAGCACGTCGACGACATCGTCCTTGTCGAGGATGCCGACATGGAGAAGGCCGCTGAATTGCTCTGGTTCGAGTTCGGCATCGCCGCCGACCTCAGCGGCGCGGCATCGCTGGCCGCGTTGATGAGCGGAGCTTTCAAGCCACCGCGCGGCGCCCGCATCGCCGGGCTTGTCTGTGGCGCCGGTGTCGAAGGCCTGAACGGCCGAGCTTGAGAAAGGCCGGTCCACGCAGGACGCGGCCCTGACATGGATACGGCACGAGTGCCGCGGAATACCGCCGGAATGCCTGTCGCTGGGACGGTCGTCGTGCGGAACATGAAAAAGAGGCGAAGAATCGCCCTGCCGCAACAAGAGGAGAATTGAAACATGCGCATTTCCTTGAAAGCATCCATTGCTCTGCTCGCACTCGCCATCGCAACGCCCTCGCTTGCCGCGGAAAAGGTTCTTGGGCTTGCGGCAATCGACCTGCAGAACTCCTTCTTCGTCCGCATGAAGGAAGCGGGCGACGTGGCTGCCGCCGACTATGGGGTGAAATCCACCTGGCAGAGCGCCGAGGGCAGTCTGGAAAAACAGGTCAGCATCATCGAGAATTTCATCAATCAGGGCGTCAGTGCGATCCTGATCGATCCGATCGACAAGAATGCGGTCATTCCGGTCATCCAGAAAGCCACTGCCGCCGGCATTCCGGTGATCACCATGGGCAACAAGGTCGAGGCCGGCTCGAATTATTCGACGCTCTATCCCGACTACGACAACATGTCGATGGTTGCTCGCGCGCTCGGCAAGTCGCTTGGCGGCAAGGGCGAAGTCGCCCTGCTTGTCGGGTCGCGTGGCAACTTCGTGTCCGACACGCGCGAAAAAGGCTTTGTCGAGACCCTGAAAAAGGAGTTTCCGGACATCAAGGTGGTCGGGATCGAGCCGACCGGCTGGGACGCAGCCAAGGCAACCAATGCCGCCCAGACATGGCTCACCACCTATCCGGACCTGAAGGCCATCGGCTGCATCTCCGACAGCCTCTGCCTGGCAGCCGATTCCGTTGCCAGCTCGATGGGAACCCAGTTGCTCTACGGCGGCTACGACGGCGACGCCGAGATGAAGCCGCTGATCGATGACGGCAAGATGGTGATGGACGTGCTGACCGGCGCCTATCGTGTCGGCTACTGGAACATCGCCGTTGCCGCTCGCCTGGCCAACGGCGAAAAGCTGCCGCAGGATCTCTACATGCCGACCTATTTCGTGACCTCGGATGCGACGGCGGCGAAGCTCAAGGCGGATGGCCTCACCTTCGAATACATCAACACCGACAAAGAGGCGGTGGAAGCCAAGAACTATACCGAGCAACTCGGTCCCAAGGTTCCGGCGACCGCCATGACCCTGGCAAAGTAACAGCCTAAAGCGGCTCAAGCGCCGGATGACATATCATCCGGCGTCCCCTTTTCCTGACGATCGCCGTCGCCGCTTCCGTGGTGGCCGCGCATGATGCTCGACAAGAGGACCGACCCATGTTCCAGTCCTGGACCTCTCCGTTACTGCGGCGCAACGAACCGGTTCTCATCGCGGTGCTGCTGGTCGCCATCGCCGTCTTTGGCTGGATCGATCCGCGTTTTCTGTCGACCGGCAATCTTGTCAGCATCGCGCAGCAGAGTGCGGTCATCGCCCTCGTCTCTTTTGCCATGACGGCCGTGATCATTGCACGCGGCATCGATATTTCCGTCGGCAGCAACCTCGCCTGTTCCGGCATCGCCGCGGGTCTTGCCTACACGGCAACCGGCTCGGCGAGCCTGAGCCTTGTCGCCGCGATCGGCGGCGGTGCCGCAATCGGTCTGCTCAATGGAGCGCTGATCGGCTTTGCCGGCATCTCTCCCTTCATCGCAACGCTCGCCACCATGGCGTTTGCACGCGGCCTGGCGCTCAGTCTCTCCGGCGCATCCAGCATCGCGGTCGCCGATCCGGTCCTGCTTTTCGCGGGACGCGAGACGATCGGCCTCCTGCCGGTCTCCGTCATCATCGCCGCCATCTGTCTGGGTCTCTGGTGGTTCGTGCTCAATCGCACGGTGTATGGGCGCTGGATCTATGCGATCGGCGGCAATGCGGGAGCGGCGCGGGCCTCTCTGGTTCCCGTCGACCTCGTGCGCATCTCCGTCTACCTGATTGCCGGCGCGACTGCCGGGCTCGGCGCAATCCTCACCATCGGCCGACTTGGTTCGGCCCAGCCGCTTGCCGGAACCGGCCTTGAATTTACGGCCATCACAGCCGCGATCATCGGCGGCACGAAACTGTCCGGCGGCCAGGGCTCCATCTGGGGAACGGCCATCGGGGCGCTGCTGCTGGGCGTCATCAACACCGGCCTGTCCTTCCTCCAGGTGCCGCAGATCCTGATCTATTTCGTCACCGCGAGCCTCATTCTGGTGGCCGTTCTCACCAGCCAGCCGGAGAGTGTCGCCGCCTTGTTCAAGACCGGTGGCCGCGGGTCCACCCCGTCGCCCCGCAACGCCGCCACAACACCGGCCGGCAAACACAGCATAGCGCTGCGCGGGCTTGGCAAGTCTTTTCCGGGCGTCAAGGCACTCGACGGTGTCAGCTTTGCCGTCTCGGCCGGCGAGGTGGTGGGACTTGCCGGCGAGAACGGGGCCGGGAAATCGACGCTGGTGAAGTGCATTTCCGGTCTGCATCGCCCGGACGAGGGTGAGATCGTCATCGACGGCAACGCCGTCCAGTTCCACTCCCCCAGCGACGCCAAGGGCATCAGCGTCATCCATCAGCATTTCAGCCTTTCGCCGGACCTCACGGTGACTGAGAATCTTTTCATCGGCCGCGAACCGCACACCCGCCTGGGATTTCTCGACCGGACCCGAATGCGGCGCGATGCGAAAACCATCATGGACGAGCTGTCGCTTGATATCGACATTGGCGCGGAGCTGCGAACGCTTTCGGTCGGGCACCGGCAGATGGTGGAAATTGCCCGTGCCGTTCTGTCCGATGCCTGGTTCTTCATCATGGACGAGCCGACCAGCGCGCTCTCCAACCGCGAGCGCGACCAGCTCTACGACCTGATCGACAGACTGAGAGCTCGCGGCGCCGGCATTCTCTACATCTCCCACAAGATGGAAGAGATCTTCAGCCAGTGCGACCGCGTCGTCGTTCTGCGTGACGGACGCTTCATCGGCGAGCGCCAGACCCGCCAGACCAACGAGGCCGAGATCGTCTCCATGATGGTCGGGCGCGATGTCGGCGACATCTTCCCCTATCTCGAAGCGCAAGTCGGCGAAACCGCGATCGAGATCAGCAACATCTCCGATGGCAAGCTCTTGAAGTCGGCGACACTCAGCGTGTGCAGGGGCGAAATCGTCGCGCTCGCCGGCCTGATGGGCAGCGGCCGCTCCGAAGTGCTCAGGCTGATTGCCGGCCTCGAGACCATGCACGGCGGCACGCTCAGAATTTTCGGCGGGCAGCAGACCGGCGGCGACACCAAGGCCGCCAATCGCGCCGGCATCGTCTACATACCGGAAGATCGGCATCTGGAAGGCTTCGTCGGCACGATGTCGATCAGGGATAACCTGTCCCTCGCCTGGATTCGCGACAACAGTCGCTTCGGCCTGCTGAGACCTCGCCGCATCCTGGCTCTCGCGCGCGATCTCATCGGCTCGCTAGGCGTGCGGCCAGCCCAGCCCGACAAGATGACCATCGAGCTTTCGGGCGGCAATCAGCAGAAGGTCGTCATCGGCAAATGGCTTGCCACCAAGCCGAAGATCATCCTGCTCGACGAGCCGACACGCGGCGTCGACGTCGGCGCAAAGTCCGAACTCCATCACCTGATCGCAAGATTGAAGGCCGAGGGCGCGGCGATCCTCATGGTGTCGAGCGAGTTGCCCGAAGTCCTCGGCGTGGCCGACCGCATCGTCGTCATGCGCGAAGGCCACTCTGTCGGCACGCTGGCGCGTGGGGCGACGGAAGAAGACGTGATGACGCTGGCCTTCGGTGATCGCACGATCACACCGCCAGCCTGCGCACCCCGGCCAGCATCCAACCTTGCACCATGCCTGTAAGGAGAAACCCTTTGAGCAAGCTGAAGATCGCCATCGTCGGTGCCGGCTACATGGGCCTCCTGCATGCGCAGGTGGTTGCCGCCAGCCCTGTCGCGGAACTGTCAGCATTCGTTGATCCGAATGCTGCCACGGGAAGCAAGGCCGCGTCCGATTTCGGCGTCCGGCATTTCACCGATGCCGCCGCCGCGCTGACCGCCAATGCCGCCGACGCCTTCATAGTGGCGGCACCCGACACGCTGCATGAAGACGTTTGCCGCACGCTGCTCGATGCCGGCAAGCCGGTGCTGCTCGAAAAACCGATGGCTCATGATCTTTCCGCCGCCAAGGCGATCGCGAAAGCAGCTGAAAGAAGCGGCGCACGCCTGTTGGTCGGCCACATCCTGCGGTTCGACCCGCGCTATTGCGAGGCCGCGGCAGCGGTGAAATCCGGGCGGATCGGTGAGCCGATCCACGGCAGCAGCGGCCGTTTCACCAATCGCGAAGTCGGTCTTCGCATGAACGGAAACTCGAGCGTCTGCTTCTACCTCGGCGTGCACGACGTGGATGCGCTGCAATGGATCTCGGGTTCGGACATCACCGCCGTCTACTCCCGGCCCGTCGCCAAGCTCATGCCTTCGCTCGGGGTTCGCTCCGAAGATGCGATCTTCTCCACCGTCGAGCTGGCGAACGGAATGAGCGGACAGCTCTACTTCGGCTGGACACTGCCACCGACCGTTCCGACCGGCATCTGGGCACGCACAGAAATCATCGGCACCGAAGGCATGATCGACCTCGACGTGCGCGACCACGGGCTACGCATCCTGTCGCGTGGACAGTGGTCGCAACCCGACGCCCTGCACTGGCCGACCGTCAATGGTCGTATCACCGGGGATCTCTTCGAGGAAGTCCACCATTTCATAACGGCGGTTCGCGACGACACCCCCTTCGTGATGCCGCTCGGCGACGCCCTGCGCGCCGTCGCCGTCAATGACGCAATCCTGCGCAGCGTCAAATCAGGTTTGCGCGAACCGGTCGAAGATTGGCACATCCGATGAGAGAACCCTCATGACCCGCCAACAGAACATCTGGTGCAGGCGCTTTCTCGATCTCTCGCCGTTGATCCTGCTGGTCATCCTGCTGGCGATCTTCGCGCTCATCGACGCCCGCATCGTTTCAACCGCCAGCCTCATCAACATCGTCGCCCAGGCGACCCCGATCGCCATACTGGCGCTTGGCGCCCTGATCGTTCTGCTGACGGCAGGCATCGACCTGTCCGCCGGCGTCGGCGTCGCCTTCTGTGCCGTCTTCATCGCCAGCCTGATCGACGGCGGCGCCGGTCTGCCGCTTGCCCTGCTTGTCGGCTTTGCCGTGATGGTGGTGATCGGCCTCGCGAACGGCGCCGTTATCGCACTGTTGAAGATACCGCCCTTCGTGACAACACTGGCCACAATGGTCGCGCTGCAAGGCGCAACGCTTGCTGTTGCCTCCAAAGGCGTCCTGATGCTGAAGGATCCGACGCTTCGCGCGGTCGGTATCGAGCGCAGCTTCGGCATTCCCAATGTCATCTTCGCAACGCTCCTGATCGTTGCCGTAGCAGCAATCCTGATGCGGCACAGCCGTTTCGGGCTGCGTACCTATGCGCTCGGGTCGGATGCCGGAGCCGCGGAACTTGCCGGCATCCCGGTGACGAAACACACGATCCTCGTCTATTGCGCCTCCAGTATCTTCGTCTTCCTGACGGCTGTGATCATGATCAGCCGGGTGCCGGTCGTGACGCCCAATATCGGCGGTACCTCGCTGCTTCTGGACGCGATCGCCGCTGCCGTGCTTGGCGGCACCAGTATTTTCGGCGGACGGGGAACGGTGTGGGGCGCGGTCGTCGGAGCCCTGATCGTCAGCCTGCTGACGACGGCGCTTCGGGTGTTCGGCACTGACCCGTCCAGCCTCGAACTCTACAAGGGGGCAATCATCATGGTCGCTCTCCTGGCCGATTCCGGCATGACCTACGTCAAGGCCCGGCTTGTGGAGGCAGCACGATGAGCGAGCCAGTTCCGGCCTTGCCGATCCCGCCCAGGTCCAGCTTTGCGTTGATGACCTCGCCGGATACGGAAAGACACGCGGCAGCCGGCGTGCACAAACCCGTCGTCATTCTGCCGCTCGGCGCCGTCGAGCAACATGGCCCCCATCTGCCGCTCGGCGTCGATTGCTGGCTTGCGGAAGCGGTTGCTCTCGCCGCGGCGGAAGGACAGGCCTCCATCCGTGTTGCCGAACCTTTCGCCTATGGTTCGTCCGAGCATCATCGCTCCTTCTCCGGCACGATGAGCCTCAGCCCACAGACCTTCATCGCCGTTCTCGTCGATCTCTGCAGCTGCCTTGCCGAAGACGGCTATTTACCGGTCATGCTGAACGGCCACGGCGGAAACCGCGCCGCCATCCAGGTGGCGATCACCACCCTTGGCCAGCGCGGCATCGTCACGGCGGGGTTCTCGTATTTCGATCTCATCGCCGACGTGGCGGCGCAGGCCCTGCCCGATGCCGCCAGGGGCACCGGTCACGCTTGCGCGCTTGAAACCTCGTTGATGATGCATGTGCTTGGCGACAGCGTTCGCCGCGATCTCATCCCGCCAGGCGGCACCCCGCCATCCTGGCCGGATCCTCACCTTTACGCCGCGCCGGCTGTCACCGTCTGGCGCCGTTTCGAAGCCATCCGCGACAACGGCGTCATCGGTACGCCGTCGGAGGCGAGCGCGGAGGCCGGCAGCAGACTTTTCATCGCAGCCGTGGAGCGCAGCCGCGCCGCCATTTTGAACATCCAATCCGAATTCGGCCAAAGGAACGCATGATGACAGTCCATTTCAAATCTTCTCTCGAAGGCCCCAACCTGCGCGGCATGGCGATCGTCTCGGAGCCGGAGGCGGCCGCCCGCATCGGCATCAACCGCATCGGCGGTGAGTGGATCGCGGGCAGTTCCGGCAAGTTCCTGAAAATCGACAGTCCTTCGACGGGCGAGCATCTCGGCTATCTCTCCCTTTCCACCCGCGCCGATGTCGGCCGCGCGGTGAAAGCAGCCGAAGGCGCACGCGAGGCCATGCGCAAGATGGGAACCTTCGCGCGCGCTCAGCTATGCATGCGCATTGCCGACGCGATCGACAGGCGCGCCGAGGAGCTTGCGCGCCTGCTCTGCCTGGAACAGGGCAAGCCCTTCCACAGCGAGGCAAAGGCCGAAGCGTCGGCAGCAGCTCTCGGGTTCCGCAATGCAGCAGAGCAGATGAAGTGGCTGGAGACGGCGGCGTTTCCGCTTGCCGATGCCAACAAGCGCGCCTTCAGCTTCCTGCAGCCGAAGGGCGTCTTTGCCATCATCACACCCTGGAATTTCCCGCTCGCCCTGCCCTGTCTCTATTATCTCGGACCGGCCGTCGCAACGGGCAACACCGTCGTCTGGGTGCCCGCGCCGACGACATCGCTGATTGCAACGGCACTCGTCGAATGCTTCATCGAGGCGGGACTGCCGGATGGCGTCATCAATCTCGTTCTGGGTGACGGTGCGGAGGTAGGCGACGAGGCGGTCGTTCATCCGGGCACCCATGCCATCGGCTTCACCGGCAGTTCCGCCACCGGCGCGACGATCGCCCGGCGTGGCGCGGGCAAGCCACTTCTGCTCGAAATGGGCGGCAACGGTCCGACCATCGTCCTGGCCGATGCCGATATCGACATGGCTGCCGCCCAGGTGGGAGCCGGCTGCTTTGCCAATGCCGGGCAGATCTGTACGGCCACCGAACGCGTGCTGGTGCACAAATCCATCCACGACCGTTTCATCGAAGGTCTCGTGAAAGCGGCTTCGAAGGTGAAAATGGGCGACCCTTTCGATCCGGCGACGACGATGGGTCCGATCAACAATGCGGTGGCCGTCGACAAGGTGCTCAGCCACATCGCGGACGCCCGTGCCCGTGGGGCCGATATCGTCACCGGCGGCAATGTGGCGTCGGGTTTTGCCACCAATCTCTATTTCGAGCCGTCGATCGTCACAGGACTGACCCGGGAAAGCCTGCTCAATGTCGAGGAATCCTTCGGGCCAATTGCACCCGTGCTGACCTTCGAGACCGACGAGGAGGCGATGGAACTTGCGGCGTCCAGCCCCTACGGACTGTCGGCCGCGGTCTTCACGAGCACCATCAAGAACGCCTTTGCCTTTGCTGAAAGCCTGAAGGTCGGCATCGTCAACATCAACGAGATGAGCTGCTATTGGGAGCCGCACATCCCTGCCGGCGGCGCCGCCGGTACGCAGAGCGGCCTCGGTCGCACCGGGGGTCGGCACACGCTGATGGAAATGTGCGACCTGAAGACGATTACCGTGGATGTCACTCGCTGACATTCAAGGCCCGCGCCCAGAGCCGGATAATTTCAGGTCGATACGACCTGAAATTATCCGGCTCTAACTCAAAGACATAGAGCATGATGCCGTCCGAAAACCGCTTCACACTTTTCGGCATCATGCTCTTGTGCGCGGGCCTCCCCGCGCGACCGTATGCCGTTCGGCAGCGACCTGTCAGATGGACCGGCGCAGGCTGTCAGCCATTTTCTCGCCAATCATGATCGAGGTGAGATTGGTGTTTGCCTGGCAATCGAGTGGCATGATCGATGCATCGATAACTCGCAGTCCTTCCAAACCGTAGACCCGGCATTCCGGATCGACCACGGCCTCGCCGGGCCGGCCCATGCAACAGCCGCCGATCCCATGCTGCGCATCGGAAGACTGCGCCAGCAGGAAATTGTCGACCTCTTCGTCACTTGCCGTTTCGAGCCATGACAAAGGCAGATTGGAATCCCCCAGCAGCACGCGCTCGGCGATCGCCTGGATCGGCGTCTGCCGGGCAATCTCGCCGAGGTGGCGATAGGCGATACGCATGCGCTGAAGGTCCATTGGATCGTCCAGCATGTTCTCTTCTACGATCGGCTGGTCGAAGGGATTGGCGGAACGCAGTTGCACGGTGCCGCGGCTTTTGGCCTCCATCAGGATCAGATTGACCATGGCCTCGCCGAATTGGGCGCTGTCGGATTCCACGCCGATACCGCCATGGTTCATGGCGACGTACAGAATGTCGTCGCGCTCGGCACCCGGCACGCCGGAACTCATCCGCACACAGCAGTTGGTATGCCGCGTGTCGACATCGGTCGCCTTGAATTCCGGCTTCAGCTTCAGTTCGATGCGGCAATAAGGATGGTCGAAGAAACCTTCGCCGACTGGCAGGTCGGCAAGCACCTCGATGTCCTTTCGATTCAAGAGAGCCGCCGGACCGATGCCCGAGCGCTGCAGGATGGCCGGAGAGTGGATGGCGCCGGCCGAGACGATAACCAGCGGCGCCTCGAATTTGCGAACCTGACCGGCCACGATGGCCAAAACGCCGATCGCTTTCTTGCCATCGAAAAGCACCTTGTCCACCGTCGCCTGGCCGATGATGGTGAGGTTGGGCCGGTCGCGGGCAGCTTCCAGATAGCCGTCATTGACTGACACGCGCCTGCCGGCTCGACTGTTGATGGGATAGGTGCAAGCCCCTTCGGCATCCGGAGCATTGAGATCGTCATGCCAGGGATGGCCAAGAGCCATCGCGCTTTGGCGCATGGCCTTGTCGACGCTTCCCCAGCTTTCGACAGGCGCGCGGTAGATCGGAATCGGCCCATCGCTGCCGTGAAAATTGGCCGCGATCGGGTCGTCTTCCAGGCGGCAGAAGAAGGGCAGCACGTCGGCTCCCGACCAGCCCTTGCATCCGATTTCCTCCCAGCGGTCGAAGGCGTGGAGCACGCCGCGAATGGCAATCTGCCCATTGACGGCCGTCGAACCGCCAAGCCCTTTGCCGCGCCAGTAGACCCGGTGTTCCTGCCGCTTGGTGCGGCGAGCCATCAGGTCGGGATACATGTATTGTTGCTGAAAATGATCGGGAAGCAGCAGGTTGAAGGGATTTGGACTCGCCATCTCGGCAGGTTGCTCGCCGCTCCGGTAGTCCGGCCCCGCTTCCAGCAAAAGCACGTTCGTGGCCGCATCTTCGGTGAGCCGGGCGGCAAGAACAGCCCCGGCTGCGCCGGCTCCCACAACGATGACATCAAAGGGCATGCCGCACTCCCTGGATCCGACCAATGCACGGCTTACTCGACCGCGACATCATGTTGTTTCATTGCGCACGACCATCTGCCGGCATTCAGGCTCGGCGACGGGTCCCGGAACCGGCCACCTTAGCCGCCGTTGCACGACTGCAAGATCATCATGATTTGTTTTATATGTAAATATGATTTTGTATATGAACCCATCGGAAGTGTTTCTTTGCTCCATATGGCGCGACGAAACCCGATGCTCTTCGCCCCCTGCCTGCGGCTCTCACACCGTCATCGCCATCGCCTTTTGATATCGATCGGCTCTCGACAAAAGCAGTGTTTGAAGTGCTGCCCTTTCACGTCGCCCCCAGGGAACAACTGCTTCCATGGAAAGTTAGTCCATGGCTACACCGCCGGTGAGCTTTCACGATAATCCAAGGGAGACAAATCATGGCGACTGCAAAAAGAGCGACGACAAAGGGACTGGAGGCTTTGTTCCTCGATGGGCTGAAGGATATCTACTACGCCGAAAAGAAGATACTCAAAGCCTTGCCGAAGATGGCAAAGGGCGCCGAATCCGAGGAGGTGGCCGCAGCCTTTGAGAAACATCGCATGGAAACCGAAGGCCAGGTCGATCGGCTCGAGCAAGTGTTCGAACTTATGGATAAACCGGCCCGCGGCAAGACCTGTCCGGCGATCGACGGCATTCTTGAGGAAGGGTCGGAAATCCTCGACGAATACAAGGGTGACCCAGCGCTGGATGCAGGGCTGGTCGGCGCGGCACAGGCCGTCGAACATTATGAAATCGCGCGCTATGGCACGTTGGTCGCGTGGGCTGAACAGCTTGGCAAGAGCGACGTGGTCAAGCTCCTCAACGAGACATTGAAAGAGGAGGTCGCGACGGACGAAGCGCTTTCCGGGTTGGGCGAAGGCGGCGTCAATGAGCGCGCCCTGGAGCAAGCTGCCTGACTGGACGTCCTGACCGGGCGCAGCCCCGGCGCCAAGCCGCCGGGCGACTTTAGCGACGTGGCGTCGTCGATACCCCCTTTGCAATCAGACCCACCCCGAAACTTCGGGGTGGGTCTGCTGAAATCACCCGCGATCAGCGGTTTTTGTGGCTTTGTTCGCCAGCTTTCACGTGCTGTTCGTGGGTTCCACCACGCATGCCGGATCCATCGCCCTGCTGCCAGTTGCTTGCTGTTGAAATCCCGGCCGGCATAACGGCCGGATGCATCGCTCGCAACCTCGCGCCGCACAAACAGTCCCGGCGGCGTTATCGAGGTGCACCCCGATAACGCCGCCGGTAGACGCCAGGCTTTGGGAACACGCTGACCTGGCCGGGAGGCTGGAGGCCAACGAAAAGCCAGACGTTCCGTGGCCGGCCATTTTAGGCCGGCAGGGCGCCGGACTTCTTAGCCGTCCAGGTGGCGATGTAGTCCATCAGGCCCGGGTTGAGGCAGTCATAGGGCTCCAGGCCGATCATCCTCAGCCTGCCCCGAATGCCGTCCATGCGGCTCGGATCGACGCCCGATTCTATGATCGACGAGACAAAGGCGGTGAAGCCCGGCGGCGACCAGCCGTCTTCCTCGAAGCGCTCGGGGTGGATGAAGGATAGGCCCTTGAACGGATGGTCGCGCTCGACCGGTCCGTGCATGTGGACGCCGCATTGGGTGCAGGCATGACGCTGGATCAGCGCTGAGGGGTCGACCACTTTCAGCTTGTCGCCGTTCTCAGTGACGGTGACATCGCCGGTGCCGGCAACCGCCACCACCGAGAATACCGCGCCTTCAGGCTTCCAGCATTTGGTGCAGCCGCAGGCGTGGTTGTGGGCGATCTGGCCCTTGACCTTCACCTTCACCGGCTTGCTGGTGCAGGCGCAGACCAGCGTGCCGCCGGCAAAGCTCGCGCTTTCCCTGGGCAGCCCATTGTCGATTTTCGGATGCAGTTTCTCCGCCATTCTTACTTCCTCCCATGTTTTCACCACAGAGGTCGCCGGCCGGTTGGCTGGCGGCGTGTGGCTGTCTTTTAGTAAACCACGACGCTTCTGATCGATTTACCCTCATGCATGAGATCGAAACCCTTGTTGATGTCCTCGAGCTTCAGCGTATGGGTGATCATAGGGTCGATCTGGATCTTGCCGTCCATGTACCAGTCGACGATCTTCGGCACGTCGGTGCGGCCGCGCGCGCCACCGAACGCGGTCCCCATCCAGGTGCGGCCGGTGACCAGCTGGAACGGCCGCGTCGAGATCTCCTGGCCGGCACCCGCGACGCCGATGACGACCGACTTGCCCCAGCCGCGATGCGAGGCTTCGAGCGCCTGACGCATCACCTTGGTGCTGCCGGTGCAGTCGAATGTGTAGTCGGCGCCACCGATCTGGTCGGCGCCGCGCTTGGTCATGTTGACGAGGTGCGGGACGATGTCGCCGTCGATCTCCTTCGGATTGACGAAATGCGTCATGCCGAACCGCTCGCCCCACTCCTTCTTGTCGTTGTTCAAATCGACGCCGATGATCATGTCGGCGCCGGCAAGTTTCAGGCCCTGAATGACATTGAGGCCGATGCCACCGAGGCCGAAGACGGCCGCGGTGGCGCCGATCTCGACCTTGGCGGTGTTGATCACAGCACCGATGCCGGTGGTGACGCCGCAGCCGATGTAGCAGATCTTGTCAAAGGGCGCGTCGGGGTTGACCTTGGCAAGTGCTATCTCGGGCAGCACGGTGAAGTTGGAGAAAGTCGAGCAGCCCATGTAGTGAAAGATCTTGTCCTTGCCGATCGAGAAGCGCGATGAACCATCGGGCATCAGGCCTTGGCCCTGGGTGGCGCGGATGGCCGTGCACAGATTGGTCTTTCTGGACAGGCAGGAAGGGCACTGGCGGCATTCGGGCGTGTAGAGCGGGATGACATGGTCGCCCTTCTTGAGCGAGGTGACACCCTTGCCGATATCGACGACGACGCCGGCGCCCTCATGGCCCAGAATCGCCGGAAACAGACCTTCGGGATCGGCGCCCGACAGCGTGAATTCGTCGGTGTGGCAGATGCCCGTCGCCTTGATCTCGACCAGAACTTCCCCCTCACGCGGCCCGTCGAGGTCGACCTCCATGATCTCCAGCGGCTTTCCGGCGGCGACTGCGACAGCGGCGCGGGTTTTCATTCTTTCTACTCCCCAAAATTTCGTTTGCGAGACGTGGCCTCGCTTGTGATTGAAACTGACTAGGCCGCGACCTTGGCCGGTCCTGCCGGGAACACGCCCGACATGACAGTGAAGCCCTTGATGCGCTTGACCCGATCGCACCAGCGCCGGATGGCCGGATAGTCCTGGCGGGGTATTCCGCCCTCCTCCGACAGGATGATGTAGGGAAAGCAGGCGATGTCGGCGATGGTCGGGTGGCTGGAAGAACAGATCCAGTCGCGGCCTTGCTGTTCGCCGAACCACAGATGCTCGTCGAAAATGCGAAACAGCCGGTGCGCGCCCGCACGTGCCGCATCGACATCGAAATCGTAGAACAGCGCGTCGTGCAGGCGAGCCGCCGACGAGGTTGCGGTGATGCCGTCGGCGAACGCCAGCCACTGGCTGACCTCGCCGAGTAGGGCTGGATTGTCCCTGGGATACCAAGTGCCCGACGGATCGAATTTCGACGCGAGGTAGACCAGGATCGCCTGGGCATCGCGCAGGATCAGCCCGCCATCGTCGATGACCGGCAGCTGCCCAAGCGGATTGAGCTTCAGGAACCATTCCGATTTGTGTTCGCGGCCGGGATAGAAGTCGATGGGCACGGTTTTGTAGTCGACGCCGAGGAAACTCATCAGCAAGCGCAACTTGTAGCAATTGCCCGACAGTTCGTAATCGTAAAGCGTGATCATCGGCAGCTCCTATATGTCCAGCACGAGGCGTGCCGATTTGGCGCGCGACACACAGGTCATGATCCTGGTCCCGGCCTTTCTCTCGGCATCGTTCAGGTAGACGTCCTGGTGGTCCGGCTCCCCTTCGATCACAGTCGCCATGCAGGTGCCGCAGGCGCCTTGCTCGCACGACGATGGCACGTCGATACCGTTCTCGCGCATGACCTGCATGATCGTCTTGCCCGCGGGCACCTTCAGCGTGACGCACGAACGCGCCAGCGCGACTTCGAAGCTGGAACTGTCGTCGATCTTGTTGGTGTTCTTGAAATACTCGAAATGCACGGCGGCATCCGGCCAGCCCTGCTCTGCCGCGGTCCTTCGGGCAGCTTCCAGCATCGGGCCGGGGCCGCAGATATAGACATGCATGCCGTTCTGGTATGGGGAAAGCAGCTGGCGCAATTTGGCGCCTGTCTGCTCCGGTGTCAGGCCGAGGTGCGGCACGAGCGAACCACCGAGGCGCTGCAGGCGATCGGAGAAGGCGAGATGCTCTTTTCCTTGAGCGAAATAGTGAAGTTCGTGCGTCAGCTCCTGGTTCTTCAGGGCCTGTGCCATGGCCAGCAGCGGCGTGATGCCAATGCCGCCGGCGATGAACAGCGTCTTGATCGCGTCGCGGCGCAGCGGGAAGTTGTTGCGCGGCTCCGAAATCGCCAGCACGTCGCCCTCACGCACGGTCTCGTGCATGCATTTCGAACCGCCCTTCGAATCCCTTTCCAGCTTCACGCCGATGACAAAGCAGTCGGTTTCTCCCGGCCCGTTGGTAATCGAATATTGCCGGATCTCGCCGTTGGGCATGTGGATATCGATATGAGCGCCTGGCTGGAAGGTCGGCAGGAGGCCCTTGATCGGGCGAAGCTCAAATCCGGCTATGCCGTCGGCCGCTTGCCATTTCCTCGCCACCGTGACACGCAGTGCGGCCTTGCGGCCATGCGTCATCAATTCCGGCATCTCCGCGAGTTCAGCTGACACCTTTTCGTAGATCGGCTCGATCGGCGCAGGCGCCGATTCGCTCGCAGCCTCCACCTCCGCCTGGTCGCGCAGCTTCGACAGAAGCTCATTGTGATGGCGCAAGATGGCGATCCGCTCAGCCCCATCGGCGTCTTGATCCAGCACGCCACGAATGACCGAACGGTTGGAATCGACCGGCTGGACGAAGAAGACGCCCTGTGTCCTCGCGCTGCCGTCCACTGAGCGCAGCGTCACGGCGAAATCTTGCACGGCTTCAACCTGGATCTCGGCGCTGTCACCGTCGATCCTGGCGCTGGGCTGGAAACGATAGGCCTTCAGTCTCTCGATGACCTTGCCGGCCGGCGCGTTGACGGGGAGGCCACGCAGCACGAGCAACTTGCCCTCCGGCAAGCCGGAGACGTCCGGAACCTCGCCTCGTGGCTCTTCGGACGACCAGACAAGGCCATAGCGTTCCACGGCTGGAAAGGTGCGGTTGGTGATGGTGCGGGCCGGCGCGTCGGCCGGATGGGCCGGAATATAGGTGCAGCCGGCGGTGCGGTTGGAATAGCGCCACCCATGGTACTGGCACTTCAGCTCGCGACCATCATTGATGCCGATCGACAGCCTGACGCCACGATGCAGGCAACGGTTTTCCCAGATGTTGACGTAACCGTCATCGGCGCGCCAGACGGCAAACTCCCGGCCGAGCAACTGGCCATGGAAGACGTGACGGTACGGCAAATCATAGGCAGCGGCGATCGGATGCCACTTGTTCCTGGCTTCTTCCAACATTCATCGTCTCCAAAAATCTTGTCAGGCCGCTACTGGAATGACGCCGTAAGTGACGCCCTTCTGGCTGAGCCAGCGCCGGTAGGCGATAGCCGACTTGTCGGCCCGTATAGGTGTTTCCGCGCGAGGATCGAGCGGGAGACGCTTCGGCACCTGGTTCTCAAGGATCGGCTTGTCCTGGCCGAAGATGGTCTGCTGAAATCGCTTGATTACCTTATCTTCATTGTCCTCGTCGAGCACACACAGCAGCATGTGAGCCCGCACGTGCTCCTGGTCGACCGGTTGCAGAAAGACGGCGATGACATCGCGCCGCGTTTCATCGAGGGGGCTCGATTTATAGAGCACCGAGCAATAGGGATGCGGCACGCGATAGACATAGTCCACATCCGCGCCGCCGTCCGAGGTGGTCGAAGCCATCGGCTGGAAGAAACGGCAGCGCGTCGCCAGGATCTCGTCGCGGTCGGCGGAAATCTCGACATCATATTCCTTGACCTCGGTGTGCGGTTCGACGCCGAGAATGTCGGTATGGACGTATGGAAAATGGCCCATGTCGAGAAAGTTCTCGATGGCGCGCGGCGCTGAAACATTCACGCCGAAAGTCGCGGCGTTGAGCTTGCGTCGATCCGCTTCCGCGTATTCCGGGATCGGAAACAGATCCTCGGGCGGCGACCCGAGCGAGGTCCAGACATAGCCATAAGCGCTCTTTGCCGGCAGCCTTTCATCGATGTCGACGACCGGCGCCCGGTCTCCCGGCCGCAAACCCGGCTGCGACCGCCACACGACGGGTTCGCCCTTCTCGCTGACGGCAAAACTGACACGCTCCTCAAGCAACACCGTCTCCTCGACGGCGAACGGAGACGTCTCGGCAATCGCGCCGATCGGATGCCAGAGATTCAGGATTACCGTATCCGTGCATTTTGCCATCGTTCTATCCTTCACTGCGTCGGGACCGTCGTTGCCGAAATCAGGATTGCGCCGGTATGGCGCCGTAGGTGACAGCCCGGTCGCGCAGCCAACGCCGGTAGTAGACCGAGACGGCGTCGGCTCGGATCGGCGTTTCAGCACGCGGGTCGAGCGGCAGGCGCTTGGGCACCTGGTTCTCCAGGATCGGTTTGTCCTGGCCGAAGATCAACTGCATGAAGCTGCGCACGGTCGCCGCCTCCATGCCCTCCTTGAGATAACAAAGATAAGGATGGGCGATGCAATTTTCCTCGTCGACCGGCTGCACGAACAAGGTGATCACGTCGAGGCGCTCCTTCTGGATCGGGTTGCTCTTGTAGAGCGCCACCGTATAGGGCCGTATGACCTTGTAGATGTAGTCGACGACAAACCCGTGCCTGGCGGTCGGCGAAGCCACAGGCTGATAGAATTTGCATTCCGTCGCCAGAACCTCGCCCTTGTCAGTGATTTCCACCTTGTAGGGCGCCACCTCGGTATGCGGCTCCTCGCCGAGCCAGCCAGTGTGGATGAAGGGGAAATGCCCCATGTCCAGGAAATTCTCGACGGCGCGCAGACCGGACACCTTGACCGCTATGGAGCCGCCACTGACCAGATGACGATCCGCCTCGTTGGCCTCCGGAATATAGATGATGTCGCGCCAGGGTGTATCGAGGCACGCCCAGACGAAGCCGTATCGCTCGGCGCTCTTGAGCGTCGCTCCGGTATCCGTTCGTACAACCTCTATCTTGCGAAAATCCCTGCAATCGATGGCAAGATCGACCCCGAGCAAGCGGGTCGGGAACGGTGTATCGCCGGCCAGTGCCGCGCGGTCGGCAACGATATGCCAGTCGTTCAAAAGCTCGCGGTCATTGCAACGGGTTGCCATCGGCATCCCCTCTCACTCGGCTAGCCCTTCACCATGAACCTAGCTCAGCGTTTCGAAATCAAAGAACCACAAGATTGGATATCAATCAATAAGTTTTTGCGTGGCAAATTACGATTTTTTGTTGACAGATTGCAATGATTGCATTCCCATATATGGAATTCTGAATTCGAGATATGTTGCAGCCCGAGGGCATGTGTTCGATATGGACGATATCACAATCATGTCTTGCAAACGGCGGAGAGCCATGTCGTGAGCGGTCGCTCCCAAACGATCGCGGAAACACTGACGCGCGCGATCATTGATCATCGGCTCGTACCAGGCTGCAAACTCGGCGAACGCGAACTTGCCGAGATATTCGACGTCAGCCGCATCGTTGTGCGACAGGCGCTGATCCGCCTCGCCGATGACGGCCTGGCCCAGATCGAGCGTAACCGCGGCGCCTTCGTCGCCCGGCCCAGCATGCAGGAAGCGCTGGAGATCTACGACGCGCTGACCCTGGTCGAACAGGGCGTAGCAGCTCAGTTGAGCGACCGCCTCGGCCCTGCCGGCTGGGCCGAACTGCGCCACCATGTCGAACGCCAGCGCCAGGCTGTCGCTGCTGGCAACGATGCGCTGGCCGACGTGCTCGGTCAGGAATTCCATACCGTCTTCGTGCGTCTCAGCCGCAACAAGGTGATGCAGGAAATCCACGCGCAGCTTGTGCGCCGCACGACGCTGCTGCGGTCGCTCATTACCGCCGATTTCGACTATTGCAACCTGCTCGACGATCACTCGCGGGTCGTCGATCTCCTGGAAAAGGGCCGCCTGAAACAGGCCATGGACCTGATAGACACCCATCATCGCGCGGTGGTGCGCGGCTACATCATGGATCGCGAAGTGTTTCCGGAGATGACGCCAGCCGAAGCGCTGGCGCCTTATCTCGACGACAAGACCGACGGCGCAACCGTGCCGGTTGCGCCAAGGAAATCAGCCAACACATCAGGGAATGGCGGTAGCGCGGCGCACGTGCACGTCCATCTCCCCAAAATAGACCGGGCACCGACAAGCCGGGCATCAACAAAAAAAACCAACAGAGGGTTACCATCATGAACGATCTGACAAGACGCAATTTCCTCAAACACAGCGGCGCGCTCGGCGCTGCGTTCGGCACCGGAGGACTGACAACGATCGCGCGCGCCCAGGAGGTGCTGAAGATCGGCGCCGTCTATGTCTCGCCGGTCGCCGAGATCGGCTGGACCAAGCAGCACAGCCTCGGCGTCGAGGCCATCAAGGCCGAGTTCGGCGACAAGGTCGAGCTTACCGTCATCGACAACATCTTCATGCCGCAGGATGCGGAGCGCATTTTTCGCGAACTGGCCAGCGCCGGCAACAAGCTGATCTTCGGCACCAGCTTCTCGCACGGCACACCGATGCAGAAAGTGGCGCCGCGGTACCCCAAGGTTGCTTTCGAACATTGCTCCGGCATCGTCCACCTCGCCAATCTCGGCACCTTCGAAGCCAAATATTACGAAGGAACGTTCGTCGCTGGCGCGGCCGGCGGCCACATGTCGAAATCGGGCAAGATCGGCTTTATCGGCGGCTTTCCGATCCCGGATATCGTCGGCCCGGCCAACGCGCTGCTGCTCGGTGCGCAAAGCGTCAACCCGAACGCCACCTGTAACGCCATCTTCCTGAATTCCTGGTTCGATCCAGGCAAGGAGAAGGAGGCCGCCAAGACGCTGCTCTCTCAAGGCTGCGACGTCATCTGCTCGATGACCGACACTGCAACCGGCGTCCAGGTCGCCGGCGAAGGCGGCGCCTGGTCGATCGGCTATGCCAGCGACATGGCGAAGTTCGGCTCCGGCAAGCAGCTGACTTCGTTCGTCCTCGACTGGACCAGCGATTATGTCGGCGCAGCCAAGGCTGTCGCTGCCGGCACCTGGAAGCCGGAAGTACGTTGGGACGGGCTGGCGGGCGGAGTGGTCAAGATGGCGCCCTACAATGAAGGCATTCCCGCCGATTCCCGGGCCAAGCTGAAACAGCTTGAGGCCGACATCGGCAGCGGCAAGGTTCACCCCTATGCCGGCGAATTGAAGGACCAGGACGGCAACGTCAAGGTCGCCGCCGGTTCTGTTCTGGCCGATGACGACATCCGCGGTATGAACTGGTTCGTGAAGGGCATGATCGGCAAGCTGAGCTGATCGTCCATCAAAGATCCGCCGGCGCCGAAGCCCAGATGCTTCGGCGACAGCCGGCTTGCGCCTCGTCCAACCTCGCTTCACGCCACGGCAGGACCGCCATGCACCCGCGTCTAAAACTCTGCAACATCTGCAAACGCTATCCGGGCGTCGTCGCCAATGACGACGTTTCACTGTCGATCCAGCCCGGCGAGATCCACGCCGTGCTCGGCGAGAACGGCGCCGGCAAATCCACGCTGATGAAGATCATCTACGGTGCGGCGCAGGCCGATTCCGGAGATATCTACAGCGATGGCAATGCGATCGTCGCCCACAACCCGGCGGTGTCGCGCGCGCTCGGTATCGAGATGGTCTACCAGCACTTCGCATTGTTTGAATCCGTCTCCGTGGTCGAAAACATTGCGCTGTCGGCAAGCAGCGGATTTCATCTTCCCTCGCTTGCCGAAAAGATCCGCGACCTCTCGCTCCGCTACGGCATGCCCATCGATCCGCATCGCCAGGTGCACGACCTGTCGGTCGGCGAGCGCCAGCGCGTCGAGATCGTGCGCTGCCTGCTGCAGGCGCCGAAACTCTTGATCCTCGACGAACCAACTTCCGTGTTGACGCCGCAGGCGGTGGTCAAGCTGTTCGAGACGCTCCGGCAATTGGCCGCCGAAGGCTGCAGCATCGTCTATATCAGCCACAAGCTCGACGAAGTGCAGGAGCTCTGCGACACCGCAACGGTGCTGCGCAACGGCAAGGTCACCGGCACCGCCCGCCCCAAGGAGACGACATCGCTGGAGCTCGCCCGCATGATGGTCGGCTCCAGACTGCCTGAAATGCAAGTCAGCCCGCCGGTCCCGAGCGACAGTCCGGTGCTTGAGGTCAAGGGCCTCTCGGTCAAGGCCCGGGATCATTTCGGCGTCGACCTGAAGGACGTTTCGTTCAATGTGCATGGCGGGGAGATCGTCGGCCTTGCCGGCGTTTCCGGAAATGGCCAGGCCGAGCTGATCGCCCTGCTCAGCGGCGAACGCACTCATGAGCGCGCTGATGCGATCAGGATTCGCGGAACCGACGTCGCCCGCCTGCGCCCCCAGGAACGCCGCAAACTCGGCGTCGCCTTCGTTCCCGAAGAACGGCTCGGACGCGGTGCCGTGCCATCGCACACGCTGTGGGAGAATACCGTGCTGACGGCGCATCGCTTCGGCACAGTGCGTAAGGGGTTGGTCGACCGTCGCAAGGCGAAGGCTTTCGCCACCGGCATCATCGACAGGTTCAAGGTCAAGGCCAGCGGAGCGCAAGCGACCGCGCAAAGCCTGTCGGGTGGCAATCTGCAGAAGTTTATCGTCGGACGCGAGATCGCGCTCACGCCGAAGCTGTTCCTGGTTTCGCAGCCGACCTGGGGGGTCGATGTCGGCGCATCCGCTTTCATCCGCCAGACCATCATCGATCTCAGCCGCGCCGGAGCGGCCGTGTTTGTCGTCTCCGAGGAACTCGACGAGCTGTTCGAGATCTGCGACCGGCTGCTGGTCATCTGCCAGGGGAAGGTGTCTCCGCCACTTGTCCGCACGACCGCCGACCGCGAGGAAATCGGGCTTCTGATGACTGGCCAAGGCATGGGCGAAGGCGTATCGGCGAACAGAGGTGGCAGCGTTGCATTTCAGGATTGAACAAAGACCGGAACCCTCCGCGCCGATGCGCGTCGCCGCGCCGGTTTTGGCGACGGCACTGACGGTCATCGTTGGCTCGATCTTCTTCGCTTCCCTCGGGCATGATCCGCTGGCCACGCTTCATGCGTTCTTCATCGAGCCGCTCAGCTCGATGAACGGGCTGTCTGAGTGGCTGCTCAAGGCCTCGCCGCTGATCCTCATCGCTTGCGGGCTGGCGGTCGGCTTTCGCGCCAATGTCTGGAACATCGGCGCCGAGGGCCAGTTCACGATGGGTGCGATTGCCGCCAGCGGCGTCGGCCTATTCTGGCCAGATCCCGAGAGCGTGCTGCTATTGCCTCTGATGTTCTTGGCCGGCATGGGCGCCGGCATGGCATGGGCCGCGATCCCCGCCTTCCTGCGCGCCCGCATGAATACCAACGAAATCCTTGTCACGCTGATGATGACGTACATCGCCACGCTGTTCCTGTCCTATCTCGTGCATGGACCGTGGCGCGATCCGGCCGGGTTCAACTATCCTCAGACAGCTCTCTTGCCCGCCGCAGCGCTGCTGCAATCCTTTGATCCGGCCTACCGGCTCAATTCCTCGATCTTCATCACCGTCGTCGCCGTCATCGCGATGTGGCTGTTCACCGACCGCAGCTTTCTTGGCTACAAGATGTCGGTGAGCGGTGCCGCCCCTCTCGCCGCTCGCTATGCGGGTTTTCGCGAGTCGGCCGCGGTCTGGATCGGCCTGCTGGCCGGCGGCGCGGCAGCCGGGATCGCGGGGATGGCGGAAGCCGCTGGACCACTCGGCCAGCTCTCGCCGCAAATATCGCCAGGCTATGGTTTTGCGGCCATCATTGTCGCCTTCATCGGACGGCTGAACGCGTTCGGCATCGTGCTCGGCGGGCTGTTGATGTCGCTGCTGTTTCTCGGCGGCGAAGGCGTGCAGATGACGTTGGGCCTGCCCTCGGCGCTGACGCGGATTTTCCAGGGCATCCTGCTGTTCTTCCTGCTCGCCGCCGACTTCTTCATTTTCTATCGCATTCGCCTGGTTCGGGAGAGAGCCTGATGGATCTGTTCATTGCCATATTCACGGGCACCATCATTGCCGCGACGCCCCTAATCTTCGCGGCACTCGGCGAACTCGTGGTGGAGAAATCCGGAGTTCTCAATCTTGGCATCGAAGGCATGATGCTGATGGGGGCGGCTCTTGCATTCTGGGCGGTCACGGCAGGTTTTTCCATGCCTGTCGCGATCATGGCCGGCGCGCTGGCGGGTGCCGCCGCATCCCTGCTGTTCGGCGTTCTGGCGCTGACCTTCCTGACCAATCAATATGCCGCCGGCCTGGCGCTGGCGATCTTCGGTTCAGGGGTTTCGGCGTTCCTCGGGCGCGGTTTCGGCAGCGATCCGATCGAGGCATTGCATCGCGTCAACATACCTGTCTTGTCCGATTTGCCCGTGATTGGCCCGCTGCTGTTCCGCTTCGACCCGATGGTCTACCTCGGCTTTTTGATGTTCGTCGCCATCAGCTGGTTTCTCTACAGGACCAAAGCCGGGCTGGTTCTGCGCACGATCGGCGAGTCGCCACAGACGTCACATGCGATCGGCTATCCGGTGATCAGGATCCGCTATATGGCTGTGCTGTTTGGCGGGCTGATGGCGGGGCTGGCGGGCGCCTACCTGTCGGTCGCCTACACGCCGCTGTGGGTCGAGAACATGACCGCCGGTAAGGGCTGGATCGCGCTGGCGCTGGTGGTCTTCGCCACATGGCGGCCGCTGCGCATTCTGCTTGGCGCCTGGCTGTTCGGCGGCATGACAATCCTGCAGCTGCAGGGGCAGGCTTTGGGACTGGAAGTCCCCTCGGAGCTGCTGTCGGCGCTGCCCTACCTGGCGACCATCATCGTGTTGGTGCTCATCTCGCGGAACCGCCAGATGCTGGCGCTGCATTTCCCGGCATCTCTTGCAAAGCCCTTCCGTCCGGCGAGTTGAGCCAGGGATGTCGTGTTCAAAATCTGCCATTGCACGTCGTTGCCAATCTTGCCGCACGCGCCAGCCAGGTGCTTCAACCATTCAAGCGGCTTGGCTAGGTGCTCAGCCGTAGCAGCAAAGCCTGACTTGGCCAGCTATTCGGTGGGGGAAAGGCGGTAACGCTCGAGCGCTACCGCAAACGAGGCCATCAAGCCGGCCAGCACCGACAACCCGGCTAGGCCCAGAACCGGCCTAAGCAGCACGAGCGCGACGGCTATGCCGACCAGCAGGATTGCGGCCGCGATCGAAGAGGTTGGGCCTGGCGCAGATTGCCCATGGCCATCAGCATCACACCTGCAACATTCCAGGTCGCAGAAAGTCCCGGCCTACACAAGCTGGGCGGCCAATGCTGTCCTTGCCGGGAGGGGGGCCGGCACAGCGCCGGTGCTGTCTGCCATCAAGCTGCCTGGAGCGCAGGCGGCTGTTTCAAGGCGTCGACGTGAGCTTGCCTTTTCATGCGGTTTCGCTCGGCGCTTAGCAACTCTTCCTCGCCCGTAAGGCCGTTCAGGAAAAGCTTCAGGACATGGGAAGCGAGTGTCTGTGCCTGCCGGCTGTTAAGCGGAATATCCTCCTCCTTGCAGGCGGTCCGGCACACGCGCGCGAGCATCTCCAGTTCGTCGGGCAGGACGACTTGACCAGGAAACAACATGGCTTCCTTCTCCCTCATAAGTGCATTGGATGCTGGAGCATGACTCCGCCTGCACCTTGAGTCACTAAGAAATGACAGAGCAGGCGACTTGGTCCGAAATGGTACAGATTCTTGGCGAACGTTCGTGGCTCGTCGATTGGAAAGCCGAAACGACCAGTGGCGGCCGAGTCCGCGCTGGTGCGATAAAGCGGCTTGCCTTCCTGAGCTTTCGCATCCTTGTCAGCACGGCCAGCATGTCGTTCGAATTGAGTAGCAGTACCAACACGCCGCGCTCGACTCGGGGCCTCCGCGTGCGCGGCTCCAACGTTTTTATGGTGCCAAGCGCAAAGGCTCCCAGCCATAGGTCGAAACAGCCCCTGCTGTTATTTTCCGAGGAGTTTCCGTCCGATCTCCAGAATAACGGTGGCCCAGGAAGAACTGGCCGGCCCTTGACGATCTTTGGGCAGTGGTTTCCCAATCGTTGTTGTCTTCTCCAACGAACCAACCTCAATCATCCGATCTGTCATATCCTGAACTTGGCGAGCAGTTTTCACGACCTCTCCCACTAAAATGCAATTTCATTGGACGGGCTGAATACCGGAGATAAAATGGGGGTCGATCTCTCGCTTTAGATCACTGCTTCCTCGAGAAACGGCTCGTTGCGATCTATGCGCTCGTAACAGAACGGCGACAGATCGAGCGTCTGGAAAGCCCCGTGGACGATGAGTTCTGAAACGGCCCGACCCACGGCTGGCGACTGTTGCAACCCGTGCCCCGAGAAGCCGTTGGCGAACATGAAGTTCTTTATCTCGGGGTGGAAGCCGACGATGCCGTTGTGGTCGAGCATGTTGTACTCGTAGTGGCCGGTCCAACTGGTCTGGACCTTGAGCGCATCGAAGGACGGAATGCGGTGCCAGAGCGCCGGCCAGATGTAGTCGTCGAACTCTTCATGGTGCATTTCAAAGTCGTCGTAGTCGGCCGGCCCGTCGCCTTGCGGCGTGTTGCCCGTGAGAAAAAGTTCGCTTTCGGGACGCACGAATGTTCCGGAAAGGTCAATGACATTGGGCATTCGACCGGGGATCGGGTTGGCGCTGGCAAAGACGAAGCTGTAGCGCTTGTAGGGCGCGACCGGGATCGACAGGCCGGCCATGGCGGCGACCTGCTGCGCGCGCGGGCCCGCGGCGTTGACCAATGTTCCGCAGGCAACCGTCTGTCCGGTCGCGAGGCGCACCGAGACGACCCGCCCCTTGGCGACATCCAGCCCTGTCACGGCATTGTCGATATACTCGACGCCACTGGCGCGGGCAGCCCGGCGGAAACCATTCATCAGCCCCACGGAATCGAACCAGCCCTCTTCCCGAGCCCCCCAGGAACCGCCGCCGAGATCTTCGACATTGAGCCAGGGGAAGCGATCCTTCAGCAGGCCCGGCTCAAGGAACACCGTGTGAGCCCCGAAACTGCGCTGCAGGTCGACGCGCTCGCGCGCCGCCTCGACGCCATCAGGTGAACAGCAGTAGAGATATCCATGCTCCTTGAAGCCGAGGTCGGGCGCCGGTTCGTCCTTGTAGAAAGGTGCCATACGCTCCTGGAATCCGCGGATGATCTCGATGCCGAACTGGCTGATCTTCACATTGATCGGATTAGAGTATTGTTGCCGGATCGCGCTGGTGGAGAGCGCCGTCGACGAGAATTCATAGCTCGAGTCGCGTTCGACCACGAGGATCGAGGCGCCGCTGCCCAGCGCCTGGCTCAGCCAGTAGGCGGTCGACGAACCGACGACGGCGCCGCCGACGATGACGATGTCGTAGGCGGGGCGCGATGGCGCTTTATACGGGGGGATCGGCATGGCTGTATCTCCGGTCTACTGATTGAACGAAGCGACCAAGGCATCCGAGCCCCGCGCCAGCAGGCCGAGGTCGGAACCAACGGCAACCATGGTGAAGCCGTCGGCGAGGTAGCGGTCAGCATCGGTCTTTGCGGGAGCCAGGATCCCGCTGGCCTTGCCTGCCGCTGTTGCTGCCTTGCGCACCGAGGCGATCGCTTCTTGAACGTGTGCAGCCCCGGGATTGCCCATCGCGCCCATATTCGTGGAAAGGTCGCCGGGCCCGACGAACAGCACGTCGACGCCGTCTACCGCCGCGATCTCGGCGGAATTGGCGACGCCTAGTTCATCCTCGATCTGCACGGCGAGAAGCTGCTGCTCACGCGCCTTGGCGTGGTAACCGGCGATGCGGCCGAAGCCGTTGGCACGGTGACCGACCGAGAAGCCGCGAAATCCGCCAGGCGCATAGGTCATGGCCGCCACAATGGCGCGGGCCTGATCGGCCGTCCGCACATTGGGGATCATCAGGCTGCGCGCACCGATATCCAGGGCCTGCTTGATCAGATTGGGATCGTCGGAAGGTAGCCTGACGACGGCCTCGCTGTCGAAGCCGCCCATGACCTGCAACTGGGCCATGATGCTGCGCAGATGGTTGGGGCTATGCTCGCCATCGATCAGCACCCAGCCGGCTCCGGAGCCCGCGACGATCTCTGTGGTGAGGGACGAAGCCAGCGAGCACCAGATGCCTATATGGGCCCGGCCAGCCGACACGGCAGCCTTCAGCGTGTTGAGGCGCTCTTGCATTTTGCGGTCAGTCTCCGATGAGCGAAAGGACGTTGAAATTTGTATGATGTCCTATATCATACGGCAGCAATTTGCTGCAATATGCAATGCGCACCAACCTTCGTACAGGGGTTTGAGAATGAAGATCGGGTTCATCGGGCTTGGTGTGATGGGAGCACCGATGGCGCACCATCTCGTCGACGCGGGACATGAGATATTCACGGTCCTGAACCGCTCCCCTCTGCCGAAGGACCTCAAGGCATCGGTCGTCGCCTCTCCTGGCGATGTGGCGCGGATGTCCGAGATCATCGTCACCATGCTGCCCGACACGCCAGATGTGGAGCGCGTCCTGCTTGGAGCAAACGGCGTCCTGGAGGGGCTGTCGGCCAGCAAGCTGGTCATCGACATGAGTTCGATCAGCCCTATCGCCACCGCGGAATTCGCAGCGAAACTGCGGCAAGCGGGAGCCGGCTACCTCGACGCCCCGGTCTCCGGCGGTGAGGTCGGAGCCAAGGCGGCGAGCCTCACCATCATGGTCGGCGGGCCAACCGCAGAGTTCGAGCGCGCGCTGCCGATCTTTCGGTCGCTGGGCAAGAACATCACCTTGATCGGCGAGCACAATGGCGCCGGCCAGACCTGCAAGATCGCAAATCAGATCATCGTCGCGCTCAACATAGAGGCCGTGGCGGAAGCGCTCGTCTTTGCCAGCAAGGCCGGCTGCGACCCGGCAAAGGTGCGCGCCGCGCTGATGGGCGGCTTTGCCTCGTCCCGCGTGTTGGAGGTGCATGGCGAGCGCATGATCGCCCGTGCGTTCGCCCCGGGCTTTCGCATGCGGCTTCACCAGAAGGATCTCAACCTCGCGCTCGAAAGCGCTCGCACGCTTGGCGTCTCGCTGCCGAACACCGCGATGGCGCAGCAACTGATGAGCGCCTGCTCAGCCCGACCGGGCGGCGCGGAGGCCGACCACTCGTCCCTCGTCAAGGCGCTGGAGATCCTCAGCGCCCATGAACTGTCAAAAGAAAAGGAGTGAACCGATGCGCGGAACCGGCAAGGCCGACATCTTCGTGATGCTGGCCCATCCCGTGGCACATGCCAAGAGCCCCGGCATATTCAACGAGATCTTCGAGCAAAAGGGGCTCGACAGCCTCATGGTGCCGCTGAGCTGCCGACCGGAGGATTTCGAGACCTTCTGGGCCGGCATCACGGCGGCCGAGAACATAAGGGGCGTCATCATCTCGGTGCCCTACAAGGTCGCGGTCTATCACAAATGCTCTGCCGCTCACGACCGTGCCGCGCGGGTGCAAAGCGCCAATTCCGTGCGCCGGCTGCCCGATGGCAGCTGGTACGCCGACAATTTCGACGGCGTCGGCTTTATCGACGGCCTCAACGCAGGCGGGCATAAGATTGCCGGCCGCCGCATCCTCCAGGTCGGCGCCGGTGGCGCCGGCGCGTCGCTGGCCTATTGTCTCGCGGAAGCCGGCGCCGAAGAGATCCGCCTCGCCGACATCGATACCGGCCGCGCCGAAAAACTGGCTGCGTTGGTCGTGCAGGTCTTCCCGAAATGCCGCATCCAGGTCGGCGAGGCCGATCCTACCGGCATGCATATGGCCATCAACGCCACACCGGTCGGCATGCACGCCGGCGACCCACTGCCGCTGGATGTGAGCCGGCTCACCCCGGACATGACGGTCGTCGACATCATCATGGAGCCCGCCGAGACCGCCCTGCTGAAGGCGGCGGAGCAGATCGGCTGCCGCATTCAGCCGGGGCGCCCGATGATGGATTTCCAGGTCCGGGCCATGTCCGAATTCTTCGACATCGAAGGCAAGGGCCGCGGCAATGGCTGAGACATTGACGGCTGTCGTCATCGGCGGCACTTCCGGTATCGGACGCGCGATAGCGCTGCGCTTCGCCGAGGACGGCTACCATGTGGTCGTCGCCGGCCGGGATGCGGCGCGGGGCAATGAGGCTGTTGGCGCCTGCGCGGCGGCGGGCGCGCCGCGCGCGCTGTTTGTCCAGACCGATGTCGCCGATCCCGGCTCGGTGGAAGCGCTGGCACAGGCCGTCAGCGCGGCGTTCGGCACGCCGCAAATCGTCGTCAATTGCGCCGGCATCCTGCAGAGCGGCAAGCACGTCCTCGACCAGGATCTGGACGAAGACGAGAGGATGTGGCGGGTGAATTATCGCGGCACCTTGCTGGGTTGCCAGGTGTTCGGCCGGCTGATGTCGGCTGCCGGGCGAGGCGCGATCCTGAATGTCGGCTCGCTCGCCTCTTTCGCGCCGCTGTCTCTGCCTGCCTACACGCCCGGAAAGCATGCCGTTCTGGCCTTGACCCAGATCCTGGCCGCCGAGCTCGGTCCGCACGGCGTACGCGTCAATGCGGTGGCACCCGGCTACACGCTTTCGGACGGTCTGAAAGCCAGGATCGCCAAGGGAGAGCGCAACCCCGAAGCCATCCAGGCAACCACCGCGCTGCGCCGCTTCGTCGAGCCGCGCGACGTTGCCGAGGCCGCACTTTTCCTCTGTTCCGACCGAGCAGCATCGATAACCGGTGTGACCCTGCCCGTCGACGCCGGCTGGCTCGTTCATGCGCCCTACGCGCAATATCTGCAGGGAAACCCCATCCGCCAGACGCCGGCAATCTGACCCCCATCCGGCAGCGGCCGGAAACTTGACCCATCCGGCGGAGGCCGGAAATCTGACCTATCCGGCGGAGGCCGGAAATCCGACAAGGACAATCCAGTGAGTGACATCAAGCGCTTCGACTTCGACACCCGCATCCACCACGGGGTCATCCACAATGGCACCCTCTACCTCACCGGCCAGGTCGCAATGCCTGGTCAATCCGCGGCCGACCAGATGCGCGAGGCGCTCGGCAAGGTCGACGCGCTGCTTGCCAAGGCCGGCACGGACAAGACCCGCATCCTTCACGTGCAGATGTGGCTGGACGACATCAGGGATTTCGACGAGGTCAACACGGTCTGGGACGCATGGATGCCGAAGGAGCACGCACCGGCGCGCTCTTCCGGCGAGGGACGGATGGCCAAGCCCGGAATGCTGGTCGAGCTGATCGTCACCGCAGCGGTTTGAATGGCCTTGCCGGTTCGGGCATCATCCTGCATCTGGCATCGGACTGGGGAACACTGATGACGAAACGCAAGCCACTTTCCACCGTCGTGGCCGAGAGCCTGTCCGAAAAGATCCGCTCCGGGCAGTTGCTGCCCGGCGCGCAATTGCCGACCGAGGCGGAGCTTTGCGCCGAATACGATGTCAGCCGGACGGTGGTGCGGGAAGCGGTGGCGCGATTGCGCTCCGAGGGCTTGGTGGTACCGCAGCAAGGACGCGGCATGTTCGTCAGCGAAACGCCGGCGCCGCGCAATTTCTCGATACCGGACGAGGCTCTCAGGACCTTGCCGGAAACCATCGCCTTGCTCGAACTGAGATTGAGTGTCGAAGTGGAGTCCGCTGGGCTCTGCGCGGAACGGCGCACCGACGCGGAGGCGGATGGTATCCGAGCCTTGATGGAACAGGTCGACGCCCAGCAAGCGGATCCCGCTGTCGTCCAGATCCACTACGACTATGATTTCCACTTGGCGATCGCCAAAGCAGCAGGCAACGAATTCATCCACGGCTTCCTGAGCTATCTCAGGCCGATGATCGTTCCACGCTTTCAACTGGGCTACGTGGTCACGCCGGCGCTCAAGGACAGCTACTACGCACGCATTCACAGCGAACACAGAACCATCGTGGACGCCATCGAAAGGCAGGACGGTCGTGCTGCTCGCCAGGCCATGCGCAAGCATCTGCACAACAGCCTCGGGCGTGTGCGCGCTTTGGCCCGGGCTTCGGGCGTCGCGGCGACGGAGGCCGAGCAGAAGGCGGCTGCGGCCTCGCTCTTTACCGATATGAAGAGACCTGCTCCGACAGGCAGGTAAGGCCGGCGACTTCGCTTCGTATGCACAGGCGTGTGGACCAGATCAGCCACGCATTGCGAAAGCCTTGTTTTTGGTCTGCCGGCCAGCGGCGCCCGGTTTCCCACGCGTGGAAAGCGCCATTTTCCCGGCGTTTCCTTGGCTTTGCGGCTTCCGCGATCGTCGGGGCACCCAGGCGAGTTTCGCAGGCTGAACCGGCTTTCGAAAGTTTATCTTTCCTTTTTGCTGGTTTTCTTGGTTTCGCGGCATCGGCCCAGGCCGCAGACTGAAATCAGGCAATCAGGGAAGCCCACGTGACGACAGCCTTCATCACAGGTGCAACGAGCGGCATAGGACGGGCCATGGCGATCGCACTGAGCGACGTCGGCTACAATGTCTATGCGGTCGGGCGCAGCCAGTCCGCGCTCAAGGAATTGCAGGCCGAACGATCCGGCATCGTGCCCATCGCCGTCGATGTCACTGACCGCGAGGCGCTGGAATCGGTTCTGGCGGATCTCACCATCGATGTGCTGATCAACAATGCCGGGATCATGCCGCCGCTGGGCAATTTCGCCGACATGAAGATATCAGACATCGACACCACGCTGGAGGTGAATCTCAGCGCGGCAATCCTGCTTACCCGCCTCGTCGTTCCGCAGATGCGCGAGCGGCAGTCTGGCCACATCCTGTTCACCGGCTCCACGGCGGGCCACGCCGCATATTCCAACATTGCCGTCTATTCGGCCACCAAGGCGGCGATATCGGGCTTTGCCGCCGCGCTGCGCGCCGACCTCTCCCCATCAGGTATACGCGTCACCGAGATCGTCGCCGGCCGTGTCGAGACGCAGCTCTACCAGGACATCCTCGACACCAAGGCGCGCGCGGCCATGTACGCCAGCAAAGTGGTGCAGCCGGATGACGTCGCCAGAATGGTGGTCGCGGTACTCGGCCTGCCCGCATGGGCCGACGTTACCCGTTTCGACATCATGCCGACATGGCCAACCTCGCCAAGCGGCACCAAGTAAGGAAAAACTGGAATGAAGGATCTTTCCGTTCTGATCGTAGGCGGCGGCGCTGGCCTCGGCGCGCTTTTGGCCAGGATGGCTGTAGAGGCCGGGGCTGCAAAGATCGGCATCATCGACATCAACCAGGACGCCGCCGAAGCCGCTCTCGCACCGGCAAAGGCCAACAGCCTGCCGACCGCGACCGCCCTATGCGACATCCAGGTCGGCCCTCAGTGCCACGCCGCCTTCGATGCCATCGTTTCGAAAATCGGGCGTATCGACACGCTGATCAATTGCGCCGCGATCTACCCTCGCCGCCCGCTCCTGGAGATCAGCGACGCCGATTGGGATGCCTCCAACGGCATCAACATCAAGGGCACCTACCACATGATGGTGGCGGCCGTTCGCCACATGCAATCGCAGGAGCCGAAGAGCCATGTGCGCGGGCGGATCGTGAATCTGACCTCTGTCGACGCTTTCAAAGCGCATCCGCAGAACGCCCACTATGCGGCGACCAAGGCCGCCGTGGTCAGCCTGACGCGTTCCTTTGCCCATGACGTCGCAAAACACGGGATCCTGGTCAATTCGGTGGCCCCCGCGGGCATGGCCACGGAGCGGGCCAAGGCCCTCGGCTTCCTCGAGGAACTGGCCAAGGCAAGCCCGCTGGGTCGTGGTGCCGAGCCTACGGAGATTGCCGAGTGGGTGCTCATGACGGGCGGCCCCAAGAACACCTACATGACCGGAGAAAACGTAATTGTTTCAGGTGGTTATATATACGCCTGAGCTATCTTCGCAGCGCCTGCGGCGCTGAATTGTCCAACGGGAACGCAAGCGAAAGGAGGTGGAATCACGATGACCGGCAAGCTCCGCCTTCCCTCGCTGAATGCGCTTCGCGTCTTCCACGCCGTCGCGCAGCACAAGAGCTTTCGGCAGGCGGCAGATGAATTGCTGGTCACGCCGCAGGCCGTCGGACAGCAGATCAAGCTTCTGGAGGATACGCTTCAGGTGACGCTGTTCGAGCGCAAGGGCCGGTCGGTCGAATTGACCGAGTCGGCTATCCTTCTCTCGCACTATGTCAAAGCCGGGTTCGACGAGTTTTCCGAAGGTGTTCGCCGCGTCACCAAGTCGAACTACCGGGACCGCATCAACCTGAATGCGAGCCCCTATTTCGCGACCCACTATCTGCTGCCTCGTCTGTCCCTGTTCCGGGAGATATTGCCGGGTGCGGATCTGCGCCTGACCACGATGGTCGACCTGCCCGATTTCGGACGCGACGATATCGATATGACCGTCCAGTGGGGCTACGGGAACTGGCCGGACTACGAGACCATCCTGCTGGTACCGGATCCGAAGGTCATCTGCTGCACCCCGGCCATCGGCGAAAGCATCAAGTCGGCGCAGGACCTGACGTTGTTCACGTTGCTGGACACCGTCAAGTCGAAGCGCCTTTGGCCAGACATTTTACGCCACCTTGCCATCGAGCAGACGGACGGCAACCGAAGCATCAGCTTCGACGATGCCGCAACCATGCGCCGTGCAACCCTGCAAGGCATCGGCGTCGGTCTCGTCTCCGTCATCGACGCCGAGGAAGATTTGAGGTCGGGCGCGCTGGTCGCACCGGTTGGCCGCGACGCCCTTGCCGATATGCGCCCGGAAGAAGTTCCCGGATTCTATCTGATCGTCCCGCGCGGGCACCTGCGCGTGAAGGCGGTCGCGGCCCTTCATCGATGGCTCGCCCAGCAGGACTGGGGCAGCGACCTGAAAATTTCCTCCGTGCCGAAACCGACCCCGCTTTCCGACTAGGAGCGGCTTTGAGACCGAGCTCTGAAAGAAAACTTTTGGACCTCCAACAACAAGAAACCAACAACCTCAACAGTGGAGACGGAACATGAAGACGATGAAATGGGGGGCCGCAGCCATGGCCCTTGGACTTGCGCATTTTGCGGCGCCGGCAGAAGCCGCCGGCGGCAAGACACTGGAAGCCGTCAAGGCGCGCGGCGTGCTCAATTGCACCGGCCATGACGGATCCTATCTCGGCTTCGCCGAAGTCGACGACAAGGGCAACTGGAAGGGCATGGACATCGATCTCTGCCGGGCGGTGGCCACTGCCGTGCTCGGCGACCCGGCAAAGCTGAAGGTCGTTCCGATCAGCTGGGCGCAGCGCTGGCCGTCCCTGCAGTCGGGCGATGTCGACATCATCATCAAAGCGTCGGGCGGCACGCTCAGCCGGGACACCGAGCTCGGGCTGCAATTTTCCATGTCCTATTACCTCGGAACCACCAAGGTGATGGCGCACAAGGAGCTCAACCTCAAATCGCTCAAGGATGCCGCCGGCGGCACGATCTGCATTCCCGCAGGCACGTCGCAGGAGCAGCAGGTCGCGGCCTATACGGCCAAGCTTGGCATCAAGCTCGAACCGGTGCTCATCGAAAAGACGGAGGAACTCGAACAGGCCTATTTCTCGGGACGCTGCGATCTCTATGCGCAGTGGGGCCCGACGCTCGCCATTGCGCGCATCGCCAAGAGCAAGGTCGACGACCATGTCATCCTGCCCGACGTGCTCGCCGTCGAACCTGAAGTCATGATCATGCGGCAAGGCGACGACAATTGGGTCGACATCGCCAACTGGACGCTGAGCACCCTGATCTTCGCCGAGCAGGAAGGCATCACCTCCAAGAACGTCGACGAGATCAAGGCCAAGCCGACCTCGCCGCAAGTCGCAAAGTTCCTAGGCGTCACGCCAGGCATGGGCAAGGGTCTCGGTCTCGATGACGACTGGGCCTACAAGGTGATCAAGAACGTCGGCAATTACGGCGAAATCTTCGAGCGCGATCTCGGCAAGGACTCGCCCTACAAGATGGACCGCGAGCTGACCAACCTTTGGAACAATGGCGGTGTCCTGTTCCCGCTGGTGATCGACTGATCCTTTCTTAACGTATCCGCTCAGGCCTCGCCCGGCACCTGCCGGGCGGGGCTGGCGATAATTCGGCAAGGATCTTTGGATGGTCAGCCTGCTGAGAAATCAAAAGGTCCGCAACGCGCTGTTGCAGGTCCTCTATGTCGGCTCGATCGCCGCGATGGTGCTTGCCGGCATCGTGATTGCGCGCCGCAATCTGGCTGATCAGGGGATCACCTCCGGATTCGACTTTCTGTTCAAGTCGACTGGTTGGGATGTGAATTTCTCGCTGCTGCCCGCCACGGCCAATGATCCCTATTGGTGGTACTTCCTCATCGGCATCATCAACACGCTGTTCCTGGGCAGCGTCGGACTGATACTGGCGACGATCGTGGGAACGATCGTCGGTCTGGCGCGGACGTCCTCGAACGACCTGGCGCGGCTGCTCGGCCGCACCTATGTCGACATCTTCCGCAACATCCCGCTGATCCTCCAAGTCTTCTTCTGGTACGCGATCATCACGCATCTGCCGACACCGCGCAGCGCGCATGAAGCCTGGGGCTTCCTGCTCACCAGCCGGGGGCTCTACATTCCATTCCCGAACGTCGGCAGTGCGGCGTTTGCTGCGGCCACAGTGGCTGTGATCGCGGCCATCGTGCTGCCGGCCTGGCTGGGCCGAACGTCGCGCCTTGCCCAACCAATCGGCCAGCGGCGCGCCATCCAGTTTGCCGCCGCCGCAGCGGCACTGGTCTGCGCGGCCATCATTCTGGCCGTCGGACGTCTGCCGGATAGGCCTCTGCTGGACTTCCCTGCCCTGCAAGGCCTCAATCTGAGAGGCGGCCTGCGCATTCCACCGGAATTTGCCACCCTCGCCATCGCCATCGCCATCTATGGCGGCTCCTACATCGCGGAGATCGTGCGCGGCGGCTTCAAGGCTGTCGGCACCGGTCAGGTCGAGGCAGCACTTTCCCTGGGCCTCAGCCCCTGGCGGGTGTTCACACTGGTGCGTCTGCCGCTGGCGCTGCGCGCCATGCTGCCGATCCTTGCCAATCAGTATGTCTGGCTGATGAAGGCGACCACGATGGGCATCGCCGTGGGCTTCACCGACTTCTTCATGATTGTGGCGCTGACGATCAACCATTCCGGGCAAACCCTCGAGGCGATCGGCATCTTGATGGCCGGCTTTCTCGCCATCAACCTCAGCCTTGCCGCCGTCTTCAACCGCATCAACAAGGCAATTGCCCTCAAGGGCAATCAACTGAGGGGCTGAGAGATGGAGATGGTCCTTGTCGCTCCACCCGCTCCCGGCAGGCTCGAGGATCTGAGGCGACGCTTCTTCGCGACGCCGCTTCAGGCGGTGGTGTCGCTAGCCTGCCTGACGATCATGGTCTTCCTGGTCTGGAAGCTCCTGAATTGGGCGGTCTTCTCGGCTGTCTTCACCACCAGCGGCGGGCCGGAAGCCTGCCAGGCGGCAGCGGGAGCCTGCTGGTCGGTCATCGCAGCGAGATGGCGGATCATCTTCTTCGGCCTCTATCCCTACGAAGAACAATGGCGCTCGGCACTGGCCTGCGTCGCCGTTGTGGTGATGACGGTGCTGAGCTGTATCCCGGCATTCTGGACGGGCCGCCGGATCGCGCTGGTATGGGGAGCCGGAACAGGCCTCTTCTACGTGTTGATGAAAGGCGGCGTGCTTGGCCTTGCCCATGTCGGCGAGGAAGCCTGGGGCGGACTGGCATTGACCTTGTTCATCTTCGTGACCACCTGCCTGATCGGTTTCCCCTTGGCGATCTGCCTGGCCTTGCTGCGCCGGTCGGAGCTGCCCTGGATTTCGCGGACCACCGGCCTCATCATCGACGGGGTCCGGTCGCTGCCGCTGATATCGATCCTCTTCACCTTTGCCGTGGTTCTGCCGTTCGCGCTGCCGCAATGGCTGCAGGGCGACAAGCTCTACCGCGTGATCCTCGGCTCCGCTCTGTTCTTCTCCGCCTATCAGGCGGAGATCGTGCGAGGCGGCATGCAGGGCGTTGCGACAGGACAGGAAGAGGCTGCCATGGCGCTTGGCATGCGTTATTGGCAACGCATCAGCCGCATCCTCCTGCCCCAGGCCATGCGCAACGCCATGCCGGCGACGATCAACCAATTCGTCATCTCGTTCAAGGAGACCTCGCTGGTGGTCATCGTCGGCTTCTTCGAGATCCTTGCTTCCGGCAACGCGGCCTATGGCACCGGCGAATGGCGCTTCGCCTATGTCGAAGTCTATGCCTTCATAGCCTTCATCTACTTCATCTTCGTCTTCAGCCTGTCCCGCTACGGCGCCTTTCTCGAGCGCCGCATGTCGGTCAGCGAACGGTAAGGAGGCGTGCAGGTGATCTCGACCAATTCGACCGGTGAGCCGGCGCTCCGTATAGAAAACCTCGACAAATACTACGGCACGTTCCAAGCACTGCGCGGGATAAACCTTTCCGTACAAAGGGGCGAAAAAATCGTCGTCTGCGGACCCTCCGGCTCCGGCAAATCGACGATGATCCGCTGCATCAACCGCCTCGAGCAGCACAATGGCGGCCGCATCGTTGTGCTCGGCACCGAACTCAACGACGATGTCGGCAACATCGACGAGATCAGGCGTGAAGTCGGGATGGTGTTCCAGCACTTCAACCTTTTCCCGCACATGACGGTGCTGGAGAACTGCATGATCTCTCCGATGATCGTGCGCAAGCAGCCGCGGGCGCAAGCCGAGGCGACCGCCCGGCGCTATCTCGAAAAGGTGCGCATTCCCGAGCAGGCCATGAAATACCCCAGCCAATTGTCCGGCGGACAGCAGCAGCGGGTGGCGATTGCGCGCGCTCTTTGCATGCAGCCGCAGATCATGCTGTTCGACGAGCCGACCTCGGCGCTCGATCCGGAAATGGTCGCCGAAGTGCTCGACGTGATGGTTACGCTCGCCTCCGAGGGCATGACGATGATCTGCGTGACCCATGAGATGGGCTTTGCGCGCCGGGTCGCCGATCGAGTGATGTTCATGGATGGCGGCGAGATCCTCGAAGAGGCGCCTCCGGACGAGTTCTTCACCTCCTCCCGCAACGAGCGCACCCGAGAATTCCTGTCGCAGGTGCTGGATCGTCATTGATTGGAAGCAACGATCCGGGGCGTGTCGCACGGCACGCCCCCAGCTAACTCGGGTAAATCAATGACCGATCCCGCTACCGCGCTGTACGAGATTCTCGGGCCGAAAGGCTGGCTTTCGGGCCGGGATGCCGAGCCCTACCAGCGCGATTGGCTCAATGGCTACGGCGTCGCACCTCTTGGCGTTGCCAGGCCCGCGACTACGTCGGAGGTCGCCAGTGTCGTCAAGCTATGCCACGAGGCAGGGCTGGCGGTGGTGCCGCAGGGCGGAAACACCGGGCTTTGCGGCGCCGCGGTCGCCGAGCAGTCGAATGCGGTGATCGTTTCGCTCTCACGCATGACGGCGATCGGGAAGCCGGATCTGGACAGCGGCTCGATCGTCGTCGAGGCGGGCGTCGTGCTGGCCGCGCTGCACGAGGCGCTGGAACCGGATGGCTTGATGTTTCCAATGCATCTGGGCGCGGAAGGCAGCGCCAGGATCGGCGGCCTGATCGGCACCAACGCCGGCGGCAGCCAGGCTTTCCGTTACGGCATGATGCAGGATCTCATTCTGGGTCTCGAAGTCGTGACGCCTGACGGCAGGGTCTGGGACGGGCTGCGCGCTGTGCAGAAGGACAATGCCGGCTATCAGTTGCGCAAGCTGTTCTGCGGCGCGGAAGGTACGCTCGGCATCGTGACGCGCGCGATCCTGCGGCTGTATCCCCAGCCCCGGCAGCAAGCGAGCGCCCTTCTGATCCTGCCCGGCTTTGCCGCCGCCGTTTCGTTCGGCACCTTCCTGCGCGGCGAGGCCGGGGAATTCCTCACTGGCCTCGAGTTCTTCTCCGATTTCGGCCTGCAATTGGCGCTGAAGCACTTGCCCGACCTTGCCTACCAACTGGAGACACGGGGCGACGTCTATCTGCTGGTAGAACTGGCATCGGGGGCGTCACGCGTTCCCCTGGACGAGATCCTGGCTTCGGCGCTGGAATGGGGCTTGGAACAGGGGTTGGTCTCAGATGGCGCGCTGGCGGCGACGGGTGCGCATCGGGCACAATTCTGGCGGTTGCGCGAGGAGCAACCGGAGGGACAGAGGCTGGAAGGCCAGCAGCTCAAGCACGACATCTCGGTGCCATCAGGTGCAATCGCCCGTTTCGTCGAGGCAGGCGCGAAGATCTGCGGCGGCATTCTTCCCGGCGTGCGGATAAACCCGTTCGGGCACCTCGGCGACGGAAACATCCACTACAATTTGTCTCCGCCGGAAGGTCGTGCCGGTTTCGACGGCAAGGCCGAGCTGTTCGCCGAGGCGCTGTCATCTCTTGCCACGCAGATGGGCGGCAGCTTTGCAGCCGAACATGGGCTTGGCCGGGCAAAGGTCGTCATGGCCGACCGCAATCGCGGCTTGGTGGAGCGAGAGCTCATGGCGCGCCTCAAGGCTGCGTTTGATCCGCTGGGCACGATGAACCCGGGCGTCTCGGTGCGCGTCTCTCAGTAAAGAAAAACTTTCGAATAGACGGCATTTCTTGGTTTCGTCTCGAACCGCCAGCGTGCACGTATGAATCTGAAGGGCAGGCTCGGTCCGCTTGCCGCCGGAATGAAGGATGTCGAAGCATGATCCGCAATGGCGGTCGCCTTCTTGTCGAGTGCCTGATCGCGCTCGGCGCGACCAAGAGTTTCGGTGTGCCGGGCGAAAGCTACCTGGCCGTGCTGGACGCGCTGCACGACACTCGTGGAAAGCTGGACTACGTGCTGTGCCGCAATGAAGGCGGTGCGGCATTCATGGCTTCGGCCTATGGCAAGCTGACGGGCTCGCCTGGCATCTGCTTCGTGACGCGCGGACCGGGCGTCGCCAACGCGTCCATCGGCGTACACACGGCAATGCAGGACAGTTCGCCGATGATCGTTTTCGTCGGCCAGGTCGGCACCGACATGCGTGGCCGCGAAGCGTTCCAGGAAATCGACTACCGCGCCGTGTTCGGCACCATGGCGAAATGGGCTGTCGAGATCGACGATGTCGAGCGCCTGCCGGAAATCGTCGCCCGGGCCTGGACCACGGCGCTCACCGGGCGGCCCGGCCCGGTGGTGATCGCCTTGCCCGAGGACATGCTGACGACGCTGACCGATGGCGCGGCACTCAGCGGACCGGCCAAGGTGTTCGAGGCCGCGGCCGATGCCGATGCGCTGGCCGAGGCACGGTCCATGCTTGCCGCCTCCCGCAGGCCGATCGTGCTGATCGGCGGCGCCAACTGGTCGGCGCAAGGGCGCGCGGCGCTCCAGGCTTTTGCCGAAACCTCCGACATTCCGGTGGTCGCGGCGTTCCGCTTCCAGGATCAGTTCGACAATGGTTCGCCGGTCTTCGTCGGCGAAGCGGGTGTCGGCATGGTACCGCATGTCAAGAAGCTGATCCGCGACGCCGACGTGATCCTGGCGATCAATGTGCGCTTTGGCGAGATGACCACGGATGGCTACACGCTGCTATCCGTGCCCGAGCCGAAGCAGAAGCTGATCCATGTCCATGGTTCGGATCGCGAGATCGGCAAGATTTATGTGCCGTCGCTTGGCATCCATGCGGGGCCGAACGCCTTCGCCAAGGCGCTCTCGTCGATCAAAGGCGACTGGGCCGCGTGGCGATCTCAGGCGCGTGAAAGCTATGAGGGCACATTCACCGCGCCGGCCCAGCCAGGCCCGGTCGACATGGTCGAGGTCAGCCGCTGGCTCCGCGAGACGCTGCCCGACGACGTGATCCTGACCAACGGAGCCGGCAATTTCACCGTCTGGCCAAACAAGTTCTTCAAGTTCGGGCCGAAGGCACGGCTGCTGGCGCCGCAATCCGGCGCCATGGGCTACGGCCTGCCGGCGGCCATAGCGGCCAAGGTGGCCTTTCCCTCACGCACCGTCGTCTGTTTTGCCGGCGATGGCGATTTCCAGATGAACTGCCAGGAGTTGGGTACGGCGATGCAGGCAGGGGCGCAGCCGATCGTCCTCATCCTGAATAATGGGATCTACGGCACCATCCGCGCGCATCAGGAGCGGCATTATCCGGCGCGCGTGTCGGGAACCAACATCGAGAACCCGGATTTCGTCGGCATCGCCCGGGCCTATGGCTTCCACGCCGAGCGGGTCGGCGCGACCAGCGATTTCGCCGGTGCTTTCGGCAGGGCGCTGGCATCCGCGACCGGCGCGGTCCTGGAGCTGGATATTTCGCCTGAGGCTCTCACGCCGCGTCAGACCCTTTCCCAAATGCGCGACGCAGCGCTCGCTTCGCAGAAGGCCAACGCATGACCAGCACGGCAAATGACATCCGTCTCGGCGCGGATATCGGCGGCACGTTCACCGATATCGTGGTCGATGTGCGCGGCACGATCTTTTCGACCAAGATCCTGACCAACTATGCCGCCCCCGAGCAGGCCATCCTCGACGGCATCGAGATCGTCGTGCGCGACGCCGGCATCACGCTGGCCGACCTCGACATCGTCATCCACGGCACCACGCTGGCGACCAACGCGCTCATCGAACGGCGTGGCGCCAAGACGGCGCTGGTCACCACCGAAGGGTTTCGCGATGTCATCGAGATGCGCACGGAAAACCGGTTCGAACAGTATGATCTGAACCTGAAACTGCCGCCGCCGCTGATCCCGCGCGAGCATCGCTATACGGTCAAGGGGCGCATCGGCGCGGATGGGCGGGAATTGCAGCCGCTGGACGAAGCAGCGCTCGACGAGATCGCCGACAGCATCGCCGCCGGCGGCTTCGGCGCCGTCGCCATCGGCTTCATCCATTCCTACATGGACCCGGTGCATGAGCAGCGGGCGCGCGAGATCCTCGCCAGGAAACTGGACATACCGATCTCCATCAGCGCCGAGGTCTCGCCGCAGATGCGCGAGTTCGAACGCTTCAACACGGTTTGCGCCAATGCCTATGTCCGGCCGCAGATGGCGGACTATCTGGTGCGCCTCCAGGTGCGGCTGAAGGAGATGGGGGCGAATTGCCCGGTGTTCATGATCCACTCGGGCGGTGGCCTGATCTCGGTGGAAACCGCGTCAGAATTTCCAGTGCGCCTGGTGGAGTCCGGTCCGGCTGGCGGCGCGATCTTCGCGGCCGACGTGGCGCGGCGCTTCGACCTGGACTCCGTCGTCTCCTACGACATGGGCGGAACGACCGCGAAGATCTGCCTGATCGAGGACTATTCGCCGCGCACGGCGCGGACCTTCGAGATTGCCCGCACCTATCGCTTCTGCAAGGGCTCCGGCATGCCGATCTCGATCCCGGTGATCGAGATGATCGAGATCGGCGCCGGCGGCGGCTCGATCGCCTGGGTCGACGCCATGGGGCGCATCCAGACCGGTCCGGAAAGTGCCGGGTCCGAACCCGGGCCCGCCTGCTACGGGCGCGGCGGCAGCCGCCCGACCATCACCGATGCCGACTTGGTGCTGGGCAAGCTTGACCCCGACAATTTCGCCGGCGGCGCCATCAGGCTCGACACGCGGACGTCCGAGCAGGCGATCACACGCGATGTCGGCAGCCGGCTTTCGCTCAATTCCATATCGGCCGCCTTCGGCATTTGCGAGGTCGTCGACGAGAACATGGCCAATGCCGCCCGCGTGCACGCGGTGGAGAACGGCAAGAACATCTCCGACAATGTCATGATCGCCTTTGGTGGTGCAGCACCCCTACATGCGGCGCGGCTGTGCGAAAAGCTGGGCGTCGAACAATGCCTTGTTCCGCAGGGCGCCGGCGTCGGCTCGGCCATCGGTTTCCTCAAGGCGCCGTTCGGCTATGAGGCGCTGGCTTCCAAGCTGATGCGGCTGTCGCGTTTCGATGCATGCGAGGTCAATGCGCTGCTCGACGGACTGAAGACGACCGCCGGGAGCTTCGTGCGGGCCGGCACCGACGGTGCCATCACCCGCGAGATCACCGCCTTCATGCGCTATGCAGGCCAGGGTTGGGAAATCCCGGTGCCGCTGCCTGACAGGGTGTTCAAGCCCGGCGATGAGGTCGACGTCAAGGACGCCTTCCGGGACAATTACGCGCGCTTCTTCGGCCGTGCCATCGATGGCCTCGACGGGCTGGAAATCGAGATCGTCACCTGGTCGGTGAAGGCGCAGGACGTGCGGCCGGCCCCGGCAAGGCACGAGATCACCATGGGGACAAGGACCGTTGCCGCTTCGCAGACGCGCGGGGTTTTCGATCCGGCGACCGGAGCAATGCAGGTTTCAGGCATCATCGAGCGCGCTGACCTCTCGCCCGGAGATCGCATCAGTGGCCCGGTGGTGATCGTCGAGCGTGAGACGTCGACGGTCGTCACCACCCTCTTCGATGCCGTGCTGCAGAGCGACGGTTCGATCCTCCTGATCCGCAAAGGGGTCCAGGCATGAGCGACATCTTGGAAATCCGCATGCAGGTGATGTGGAATCGCCTGATCTCGGTGGTCGAGGAGCAGGCGCTGACCCTGTTGCGCACGGCGTTTTCGACGTCGGTGCGGGAATCGGGCGACCTGTCGGCCGGCGTGTTCAATCCGCGCGGCGAGATGCTGGCGCAAGCGGTGACCGGCACGCCCGGGCATGTGAACACCATGGCCGAGGCCGTGCTGCAGTTCATGAGCGAGATCCCGCGCGCGGAGATGTACGAAGGCGACACCTATGTCACCAATGATCCGTGGAAAGGCACCGGCCATCTGCACGACATCACCATGGTCTCGCCGTCGTTCCTGAATGGCGAGTTGGTGGCGTTCTTCGCCTGCACCGCGCACGTGGTCGATGTCGGCGGCCGCGGCTTCGGCGCCGACGGCAAGTCGGTCTACGAGGAAGGCATCCAGATCCCGATCATGAAGTTCGCCGAGCGCGGCAAGGTGAACCTCGATCTGGTGAAGATCCTGCGCGCCAACGTGCGCGAGCCGAACCAGGTCGTCGGCGACTTCTATTCGCTGGCCGCCTGCAACGAGGTCGGCCACCGCCGCCTGGTCGACATGATGAAGGAGATCGGCCTGGCATCGCTGGACAGGCTGGGAGAGTTCATCTTCAAGCGCACCCATGACGCGACGCTGGAGCGCATCGGGGCGCTGCCGAAAGGCACCTGGACGAACGAACTGGTGACCGACGGCTACGACACGCCGGTCAAGCTGGCGGCCGCCGTCTCGATTGGCGACGACCATTTGAACGTCGATTTCTCCGGCACTGATCCGATGAGCCGCTGGGGCATCAACGTTCCGATCATCTACAGCAAGGCCTATGCCTGCTACGCCCTGAAGTGCGTGGTGGCGCCGGAGATCCCGAACAATGCGGCCTCGCTTGCTCTGTTCACCATATCGTCGCCGACCAACATCTTGAACGCCCCGCGGCCGGCGCCGGTCTCCCTGCGGCACGTCATCGGCCATATGGTGCCCGATCTGGTGCTGGGCGCGCTGGCCAAGGCGCTGCCGGGCCAGATCCTTGCCGAAGGCGCGGCAGCACTGTGGAACATCCACATCTCGGTCAGGCCGGTCGCCGGTGGCGACGGGCGCCGCGCCGAGGTGCTGATGTTCAATTCAGGGGGCATGGGGGCGCGCCCGACGTTGGACGGGCTGTCCGCCACCGCCTTTCCGTCCGGTGTCCAGACGATGCCGATCGAGGCGACCGAGCACACCGGGCCGATCGTCATCTGGCGCAAGGAACTGCGTCCCGATTCCGGCGGCGACGGGGAATTTCGCGGCGGCCTCGGCCAGATCCTCGAAATCGCGGCCACCGAAGGCCACGAGTTCGATTTCTCCGCCATGTTCGACCGGGTCAGGCATCCAGCCAAGGGCCGCGATGGCGGCGAGGACGGGATTGCCGGCATCGTCAGGCTCGACGACGGCACGCTGATGCGCCCCAAGGGCTGGCAGCACGTCCCCGAAGGGCGTCGTCTGGTTCTGGAACTTCCTGGCGGTGGCGGCTATGGGGATCCCTCCAGGCGCAGTACGGAGGCGCGGGCACAGGACGTGTCCAGGGGCTATATTTCGGAGAAAAGCCGATGAGCTACATTTCCTCGCGCCTGTCCGTGGTCAAGCCGTCGGCTTCGATGGCGGCCTCGCAGGCGGCCAAGGCGCTAAGGGCCAAAGGCGTCGACGTCATCGACCTTGGCCTTGGCGAACCTGATTTTCCGACGCCTGCCCACATAATCGAAGCGGCCTATGCAGCCGCCAAAGCGGGCCAGACCCTCTACACCGCCGCGGCCGGCACAATAGAGGTGCGCGAGGCGGTAGCCGGGAAGTTCAGGCGCGAGAACGGACTGGACTACACCGCTGACGACATCGTCGTGGCCAACGGCGCCAAGCAGATTATCTTCAACGCGCTGATGGCGACGCTGGAACCCGGCGACGAGGCCATCCTGCCCGCGCCCTATTTCGTCTCCTATCCTGAGATGGTGAAGCTGCTTGGCGGCACGCCCGTCACGGTCGAATGCCCGGAAAGCGGCGGCTTCAGGCTGACGCCCGAGCTCTTGGAAAAGGCGATTGGGCCGAGAACCAAGTGGCTGTTCCTGAACATGCCCGGCAATCCATCCGGCGCGGTTTACTCGGCCGACGATCTCGAGGCGCTTGGCGCTGTCCTTGCCAGGCATCCGCAAGTGCTCATCCTGTCCGACGAGATCTATGAACACATCATCTTCGATGGTCGCGAATTCGTGTCGTTCGGCAAGGCCTGCCCGGACCTGAAGGACCGAAGCCTTATCGTCAACGGTGTGGCCAAGGCCTACGCGATGACCGGCTGGCGTGTCGGTTATGCAGCCGGCCCGGCACCACTCGTCAAGGCGATGTCGACCATCCAGAGCCAGTCGGTCACTTCGGTCTGCTCGATTGCCCAGGCGGCAGCGGTCGCCGCATTGAACGGCCCGCAGGACGAGGTGACCCGTTTCCGCGAGGCATTCGAGGCGCGCAGGAACCTGGTCGTCGATGGCATAAGGCGCATCAACGGCCTGACGCTTCCGCCGCCGGAAGGCGCTTTCTATGCCTATATCGGCTGCGCCAGCCTGATCGGCCGCAGGACCCCAAAAGGCGTCGTGCTCGAGGATGACACGGCAGTGGCGAATTATCTCCTGAACGAAGGGCGCGTGGCCTCGGTGCCGGGCGCCGCCTATGGACTTTCACCTTATTTCCGCATCTCCACCGCCACCAGCGAGGAGGTGCTTGCCGAGGCGATCGCGCGGATCAACGCCGCCGTCGCGCAAGTGGAGTAGACCATGCCGCATTACGAACGCATCCTGATCACCGGCGCCGCCGGCCGCCTCGGCTCGGAACTGCGAAAGGGGCTGGTGCCGCTGGCAAAAACGATCCGTCTGGCGGGTCGCGAACCGTTCGGCGATCTTGCTCCTCATGAGGAAGAAGCGGTCTTCGATCTCGCCGACATGAAGGCGACGATCGCGGCCACTAGGGACTGCGACGCGATCGTGCATTTCGGCGGCGCGCCACTCGAATGCGCATGGCAGACGATCCTGGATTCCAGCATTCGCGGCTCCTACCACATCTACGAAGGCGCTCGGAAACACGGTGTGAAGCGCGTCATCTATGCCTCCTCGGTGCATGCCATCGGCTACCATGAAGTCGAAGCACATATCGGCGTCGACGCGCCGGTGCGCCCCGACAGCCTCTATGGCGTGTCGAAGAACTTCGTCGAGAGCCTGAGCCGGCTCTATTGGGACAAGTTCGGCATCGAGACCGCGTGCCTGCGCATCTTCTCGTCCTTTCCCGAACCGGCCGACCGCCGCATGTTATGGTCGTACCTCTCCTTTGCCGACTGCGTGCGTCTGGTCGAGGCAGCTCTCACCGCGCCGCGCGTCGGCCACACGATCTCCTTCGGTCTTTCCGACAACAAGGTGAAAATGGTCGACAACAGCGGCGCCAACCATCTGGGATTTTTTCCGCAGGATAGTGCCGAGTCGTTCCGCGCAGCGGTCGAGGCGAAGACGCAGATTCCGGATCCCAAGGCGCCATCGGTGAAGTATCTGGGCGGGTGGTTCTGCGAGCTTGGCCATCCGGACGACAAGCGGGCGTAACTACCATCTAGCCAATGCCCTTCCCGTCTGTGCAGAAGCTGCCGGAAGGCGAGCTTCGTTCCGCAGCTTACCGACACCCGTCGACCTGCTTGTCGATCATGGAAATCGGAAGTCGGCGCTTGCCTATTCGTTGGCAGACACATCCTGCAGCGATTGAACAACCCGTTCGGCTGCCTGATTAGACCACTTCGCGATCGTCCTGGCAGCCCGTGGTGCCGGTGTTCCCTCTGCGGCTTCAACTACCCTCTTCGGGACGGCGTATTCGAGTTCGATGTGCTCCGCCTCGTTGTGGCTGATTCCACTCCTGCAAGGCGGGCAAATCATGGACAGGAGCGGCAGCATCATTGTAAAAATCCGGGCGGTGGCAGCTTTGCCAGCTAAGCAGCCACGCCACCTAAATAGGCGCTGATGACCGCCTCATTGCTCGCGAGTTCGCTGCCTGGCCCCTCAAGCACAATACGCCCGGCCTTGAGAACATAGCCGTAGTCGGCAAACTTCAAGGCGACTTTGCTGTTTTGCTCCACAAGCAGGATGGTCACGCCTTCGCGATTGAGGCGCTGGACGATATTCATGACTTCCTTGATCAGTTGCGGCGCCAGGCCCATTGACGGCTCATCGAGCAGGAGCACCTTGGGCGCGGCCATGAGGGCTCTGCCGATCGCGAGCATCTGCTGCTCTCCTCCAGAGAGGTTCCTTGCATCGCCATTCTTTCTGCGCGCCAGGATGGGAAAGAGTTCAAAAACGTGATCCAGCCGCCGCCTGCGCTCGGCGTCGTCGGCAAGCGTAAACGAGCCGAGGTCAAGGTTCTCCTTGATCGTCATGTCGCCGAAAACACGCCTTCCCTCCGGGACGTGGACGAGCCCGCGATGCGGCAGGCGATGGGCCGGGACTTTGGTTATGTCCTCGCCCAGGAAGCGGACACATCCGGAGGATGCGGCAACAAGGCCGGACAGCGTGCGCAGGGTGGTGCTCTTGCCCGCACCATTCGCGCCAAGCAGGGCGACGATCTGGCCGCGCTTGACCGAAAGGCTGATACCATGAAGGGCTTCGATGCCGTCATAGCGCGCCACGATGCTGTCCGCGGAAAGAACGATTTCGGCGTCCATCATTCCTCCGTACCCAGATAGGCTTCGATGACCCTAGGGTCCGCTCTCACTGCCTCCGGCGGCCCGTCGGCGATCTTCTGCCCATAGTCGAACACCACGATCTTTTCCGACACCTGCATCACCAGGCCCATGTCGTGCTCGATCAGCAGGACTGTGATACCGGTTTCGTCACGGATGCGGCGGATCAGGTGCACAAGGTCTAGCTTTTCGCGCTCGTTCAGGCCGGCGGCAGGCTCGTCCAGCAGGATGAGCTTGGGCGCCGAGGCCAGGGCTCTTGCGAGTTCTAGCCGCCGTTGATCGCCATAGGAAAGACCACCCGCACGGCGATGCGCATGCTGCTCGATGCCAACGAAGCCTAGCCAGCGCATGCCGATCGCGTGAATCGCCTCCTCCTCGCGCCGCTGTGCCGGCAAATGCAGGATCGCCGACACAATCCCGTGCCGGCTGCGGCAGTGCTGGCCGGACATGGCGTTTTCCAGAACGCTCATCTCCTTGAACAGCCGGATGTTCTGAAAGGTACGGGCGAGACCGAGCGCGGTGATGCGATGCGGCGGCAAACCGGTAATTGGCCGACCGACCAGGCTGATCGAGCCGCCCTTCGGCTTGTAGAAGCCGGTCAGGCAATTGAAGAGCGACGTCTTGCCGGCGCCGTTCGGCCCGATAAGACTGTTGATGGCACCTTTCTCTACCGAGAACGAAATATCGTGAAGGACTTTCAGTCCTCCAAAACTGAGGCGCAGATCGCGGACTTCCAGCAAGGCCATGGTCAAACCCGCTTGTCCGGCCACAGCCCGTTCGGCCTGAAGAGCATGATTGCCAGCAGCGCAACCGCGGTCACCAGGGGACGATAGGTGCCCGCCCCGCGCAGCACTTCCGGAAGCAGGGCGACGAGAACAGCACCGAGCACAACGCCGGGAATGCGGCCCATACCGCCCAGGACGACGCCAAGCAGGATGAGAAGCGATTGGTTGAATGTGAAACTCTCCGGCGAGATGGCCGTCATCTTGGCGGCGTAGAGGCACCCGGCAACCGAAGCGATGACCGCGCCCATCATGTAGGCCTGCAGCTTGGCCGTGACACGGTTGATGCCGATGCCGGCGGCGGCGTCTTCATCATAGCGAACATAAAACCAGGCTCGTCCCATTCGTGACCGCTCGACGCTCAGGCAGACGAAGGCGGTGAGCAGGGCCAGCACCAGGAACGCATAATAGAAGTGCTGCACCTGCATCAGCCTGAAGCCGAAGATCTCCGGCCGCTCGATCCCGATGAGACCACTCGCGCCACCGGTGATGTCGAGGTTGCGGGCGATGATGCGGACGATCTCGCCGAAGCCCAGCGTGACGATCGCCAGATAGTCGCTGCGCAGCCTCAACGTCGGAGCACCGATAATGATGCCGGCCACGCAGGCCGCGGCCATGGCGACCGGGATGGTGAGCCAGAAATTGAACCCGAATTCCGCGGTCAGGATGCCTGACGTGTAGGCGCCAACCGCAAAGAAGGCGGCGTAGCCGAGATCGAGCAGGCCCGCATAGCCGACGACAATGTTGAGGCCGAGGCACAGCACGACATAGAGCAGCGCCGTGGTCGCCACCTCCGTCACATAGGCGTTGGCGAATTGCGGCAACACCAGCGCGACAGCGAGTGCCGCCAGGCCGGGCAGCACCGCGGACCAGCGCATCAATTGCGGTTGCCCGGCGGCCGGCATGGTTCTCACTTCGTCGATCATCATACCCGCTCCACGACAGAGCGGCCAAGAAGGCCGGTCGGCTTGAACACAAGGAACAGGATCAGGGTCCCGAAAACGAAGACGTCGCGCCACTCCGATCCGACGAAGGGCAAGGACGAACCGAAAGCCTCGAGGAGGCCGAGCAGCAAGCCGCCGAGCATGGCGCCCGGGACGCTGCCGATGCCGCCTATGACGGCTGCCGTGAAGGCCTTGAGCCCCATGATAAAGCCCATGAAGAAATGGACACTGCCATAGTACGCGCCGGCCATGACGCCGCCGCCGGCGGCGAGCGCCGATCCCATGAAGAAGGTCAGTGCGATCACCCGATCGACATCGATGCCCATCAGGCGGCTCGCCCCCATGTCGATGGACACGGCGCGCATCGCCTTGCCGTACATGGTGCGTGAGACAAAGGCCTGCATCCCGGTCATAAGAGCGATGGAGGCCGCCACCAGCACAATCTGCGTGTAAGTGATATGAACGGTGGAAATGTCGACACCGGCAAAACCGAGATCCGTGTTGAAGGCGTAATGCCGCCCGCCTGTCAGCGCGAGTGCCGTGCCGTTCAACACCATTGAGGCGCCGAGCGCCGTGATGAGGATGGAGAGGCGGGGCGCATTGCGCATCGGCCGATAGGCGAAGCGTTCGATGACGACGCCGAGCAAGCCGACAGCGAGCATCGACACCAGCAGGGCGCAGACCACGCCCAGCCAGCCATTGCCGACCCATATGCCGACGAAGGAAAACACGATGAGGCCGACGAAAGCGCCGTTCATGTAGATGTCGCCATGGGCGAAGTTCAGGAGCTTGATGACGCCGAAGACCATGCTGTAGCCAAGCGCGATCAGGGCATAGAACGAGCCGACGATAAGGCCGTTCACCAATTGCTGAATAAGCAGGTCGAGCGTCATTGATGCTCCGAGGGCAGAATTGAGAGAGTGTTGGCCGGCGCGGCGTCAGTGCACGCCAGGCAATCGGCAATGAAGCCGAGGCGGCCGGAAGCCCGCCTCGGCTTCGACCCGTTTCGCGTTATTCGGCTGCCACCCACTTGCCGCCCTTGGCAATCACCGGGCGGAAGTTCGAGGTCTGGAGCGTGTTCTTGTCGGTGAACTTGATTTCACCGGCAAGGCCCTTGAAGTCGCTCGCCTTGATCGCCTCGATGATTGCCTTCTGATCCGCCGACTTGGCCCGCGTGATCGCATCGGCGATCAGGCCGCCCACATCATGGGAGAGCGCCGCATAGGCGCCGGCGTCGCGGCCGTAGGTTTCCTTGTACTTGGCCTTGAAGTCGGCGGCGCCGGACAAGAGGTCGACGGTGGGCGGGGACAAGAGAAACACGCCCTCACCGGCCGAGCCGGCGATTTCCAGATATTCCGGCGAATTGTTGCCGTCGCCCAGCACAATGCCGCCCTGGAATCCGGCCTGCCGAAGCTGCTTGGTGAGCAGGGCGCCACCGGCATGGTAGGCGGTCCAGAAGACAGCATCCGCACCGCTTGACTTGATCTTGGTGACGACCGCCGAATAGTCCTGCTCGCCGGCCGTGGTGGTCTCCTTGGCGGCAATCTCGCCGCCTGCGCTCTTGAAGGCTTCGGCGGTCAACTTGGCCAGGTCGGACGAATAGGCATCGCCTTCGTCCACGACCGCGATCTTCTTGTAGCCGTTCTTCTTGAAGAGTTCGACGGCTGTCGTCGCCTGCATGTCGCCGGTCGAATTGGCGAGGAAGGCATTGCCCTGATTGGCGGCGACCAGCTTGGTCGAGTTCGCTCCGATGATGACGAACGGGATGCCGGCGTCGCCGTAGATCTTCAATGTCGGCAAGACGGCGCCCGAGCAGTAGCCGCCGACGATGGCGGTCACGCCTTCCGAGACAAGCTTGCTGCCTGCGGTCACCGCCTGCTGCGGATCGCAGGCGTCGTCGGCGGTGGTGGTGGTGATCTTGTCGCCGTTGACGCCGCCCTTGGCGTTGACGGCGTCGATCGCCATCTTCACGGCGTTCTCCATATCCTGCCCTTCACTGGCCAGTTGACCAGTCATGGGGGCCACGATACCGATCTTGATATCGGCAGCCGCGGCCATCGTGGTCATAGCCAGCCCGGCAAGGGCGGTCGCACAAGCCAGCCTCTTGGCAAGCCTCTTGAAGGAAACAACCATCATTCTCTCCATTTCCCCTGTTGGCGCATCCAGGCGGCGTGCCCGAAATGCATTGTTTCGCCCCTTGGTTGGTTGCGGAGCGGTTATGTTGAGCAAGATCGCCAGCCGGCCATGCGATTTCTCACCGGCAAGCTCCTGATCCGCCGATCAGAGACTGCCGCCGGAAGCCCGGGCATAGGCTCCCTGATAGCGGTTCTCCTGGATGCTCTGCATGATCTCGGCCTCGCGGGCCTCCTGCGCCCGGACAGCGGCCAGCAAGGCAGCGGCACCGTGGATTGGAAATGCCACGACACCATCCTCGTCGCCCACGACGATGTCACCTGGACCGACGACCATGCCGGCTATGCAGACGGGAACATTGATGGCTCCCGGGCCATCCTTGTACGGTCCGAGATGGATGGCCGACCGCGCGAAGCATGGAAACGGACTGCGGCCGATGGCACCGGCATCGCGGATGGCGCCGTCGATGACAATGCCCGCGGCGCCGCGCGACGCCGCCACACTGGTCATGATTTCACCGACCAGAGCGCGCCCCTCGTAGCCACCGCCATCGACGACTATGACGTCGCCGGGTTGCAACAGATCGAGTGCACGATGGATGAACTGGTTGTCGCCGGGACGGGTCCTGACCGTCAGCGCCCTCCCAGCCATGACGCCGCTCATCCGATGAAACGGCCGTAACCCGACAGCTCCGGGGACACGAGCGAGATTGTCGCTGATCAATGGCGTCGCAAGAGCGCGGAACGCGTCGATCAGTTCGCTTTCCTGTGATCCATCTGCCATCGCCTGCACTCCCCCTCGTCCGCTTTTGTGAATATAGTATCCAATCACAATTAATTCGGCGGAGTCAACCGACCTTGCGATGGTCGGCGGAAAAAAGCCAAAGCAGCTTACGAATGGCATGTTGCGGGCCGACCGGCCCCACGACCTTCCGCCCATCCGGGCTTGCAATGGCATCAAAATTCAAGATAGATTGGATAACATATCCATAAACGTCATGATTGTGAAAAGGGATTGGGTTGTGAAGCACGCAGGAAAAGTCGTGATCGTTACCGGGGCGGCACAAGGCCTGGGCCTTGCCTGCGCCGAGCGCTTTCATGCCGATGGCGCCAAGGTTGTGCTTGTCGACGTGCAGGCCGATCGCGGGCGCGCGCATGCCGAACGTCTTGGCGAGCGCGCCGTCTGGCTGTCCGCTGACCTTTCCGAAATCAACAGGGATATGGCCGACGGCATTATTGCCAAGGCCATGCAAAGCTTCGGCGGTGTCGACGTGCTCATCAACAATGCCGGCATCATCCATCTGGACGATTTCGTCGACTTCCCCGAGGAGGCCTTCGACCTGGTTCAGCGGGTCAATCTCAAGGCGCCCTTCCTTCTTGGGCAAGCCGCGGCAAGGGCCATGATCGCGCAGGGACGCGGCGGCTCGATCATCAACATGTCGTCGATCAACGCCATTCTGGCCATTCCCAATTCCGTCGCCTATGCCGTGTCCAAGGGTGGCATCAAGCAGCTGACGGCGGTGATGGCCGTCGGACTGATCCCGCATAACATCCGCGTCAACGCCATAGGCCCCGGCACCATCCTGACCGACATGGTCAAGAGTTCCGTCATGGCCAGCGAAGCGCAGCGCCAGACCATCCTGTCGCGCACGCCGAGCGGCCGCTGTGGCGAACCTTCGGAGATCGCCAGCGTCGCATCCTTCCTGGCCAGCGACGACGCTTCCTACATTGTCGGCCAGACCATCTATCCGGATGGCGGCCGCCTGATCCTGAACTATACGGTGCCGGTGAAGGACTGACCGCCCATGGTTGTCGGTATGCCCCATATCAGTCTTGCGGGATCGGGCGCGCTGCTGCTCGACGGCGCGCAGGGGGCTTTCGATGATGCCACCCAGGAACTGGTCTGGGCAGTAGCGAATGCGGCGCTGCGCCTAGAGGGCGTGTGCGAGACCGTTCCCGGCATGAACAACTTGCTGGTGGTGTTTGACCCGCTCGCCACGGACGCCCACAGCGTCGGCGATCAGCTGATGTCGCTCTGGGCCAGCACCGATGCCCATGCGGTGACCGGCACGCATCATACCATTCCCGTCAGCTATGGCGGCGCGCGCGGCGAGGATCTCGCCGACTGGGCCGCGCATTGCGGCCTGTCTGTCGACGAGACCGTCAGGCGCCACGCGGCGGCCACCTACACCGTCGCCGCCATCGGCGCCATGCCGGGCTTTCCCTATCTGTCCGGTCTCGACCCCCAACTTGCCTGGGCAAGGCGCAGCACGCCTCGCCTCGAAGTCGCCGAGGGCGCCGTGATCATTGGCGGCGCGCAGGCGGGTATCATGCCGATGACCGCGCCGTCCGGATGGCACATAATCGGCCATACCGACGTGAAGCTGTTCAAGGCCGAAGCGGAATTGCCCGTGCTGCTCAGGCCTGGAGACAAGATCCGATTCGAAATCGCAGGGATCGAGGCATGATCGAGATCCTCACCACCGGCCTGCTGAACACGGTCCAGGACCTCGGCCGGCCCGGTCATCTGGCGCTGGGGGTCAGCCATGGCGGCGGCATGGACAGGCAAGCGCTGGCGATCGCCAATCTCATGCTGGGCAATGATCCCTCGGCTGCCGGGATCGAGGTCGCGCTTCATCCGTTCCGGTTGCGCGCGCACATCGACACCGCCGTCGCCATCACCGGTGCGGATTGCGCCGTCAGGGTCGGCGACCGGCCCTGCCCGCCCTGGTGGGCCATGACGATCCGCGCCGGCGAGACCCTTGTCCTTGAAGCACCACGCACCGGTGCTCGCTCCTACATCGCCTTTGCCGGCGGGATCGATCTGCCGCCCGTCATGGGATCGCGCGCGACGGATGTGAAAGGCAATTTCGGTGGGCTCAGCGGACGCGGCCTGTCGCGCGGCGACCGGCTTGCGCTCAACCTGGCGCAATGCCGCCTTCCCGCAGGCGGGATCGGCGCGGCGCTGGAAGAGCGGCGAGGCGCGGCGGACGGCTTGGCCTGCGCAATCGAATTGCGGGTTCTGCCGGCCGCCGAGTTCGACGCCTTCACGCCGGAGGCCCAGGCTGCCTACACCGGCAGCGAATGGAGCATCACCAACGACGCCAACCGGATGGGATATCGCCTTGCCGGAGAGACGCTCTCGCTCGTCTCCCCGATGGAATTGCTGTCGCACGGCATCGTACCCGGCACTGTCCAGGTGCCACCGTCCGGCCAACCGATCATCCAGCTTGCCGATGCCAACACTTGCGGCGGTTATCCGAAGATCGCAACGGTGATCGAAGCCGACCTGTGGCGGCTCGCACAAGCGCCTGTCGGCGCGCGCCTGCGTTTCTCAGCGGTCTCGATCGAAGCGTCGACGGAAGCGCTTCGCACGAACCTGCAGCAACGCCGCGACTTTATCGCCGCCCGGAACCTCATGGTCGGCGAGCAGAGGGGCCCATGAAAATTCGCCCCTTCACCATCGAGATTGCCCAGTCTGAAATCGATGACTTGAACAAGCGCATCTCGAACTGGCGCGAGCCGGACCAATTGCAGGCAATAGGCTGGGCGCAGGGAACAGAGCACGAGGAAATGCGCCGGCTTATGCAGCACTGGCGCACCGGCTTCGACTGGCGCAAGCAGGAATCCGCCTGGAGCGCCCATCCGCACTACCAGACGGATATCGGCGGCCAAACCATCCATTTCATCCATGCGCGCGCCGCTGTTGCGACCGGCAGAACGATCATACTCACCCATGGCTGGCCAGGCAGCGTCTTCGAATTTCACAGGCTGATCCCGCTTCTGACCGACCCGCTTTCGCACGGTGGAAGACAGGAGGACGCCTTCAACGTCGTGGTTCCGTCAATTCCCGGCTATGGCTTTTCGAGTCGGCCGACCAAACCTGGTCTCAACCTGTTCGCTGTTGCCGACCTTTGGGCCGAACTGATGAGCGGTCTCGGCTACAAACGATATCTCGCCCAGGGAGGGGATCTGGGCGCGAGCGTGTCGACATGTTTGGCGCATGCGCATCCAGACAGTCTCGCCGGCGTGCATCTCAATTTCATCCCCGGCTCATTCTCACCGCCACATGACCCGGGTCAGACCGGTGACGTGACGTCGGAAGAACGCGCCTTCCTGGAACGGAAGGCCGGATGGGCGGATCTTCATGGCGCCTATGCTCATATTCAAGCCACGCGCCCGCAAACGCTTGCCTACGGACTGACGGATTCGCCGGTCGGACTGGCAGCGTGGATGATCGAAAAATTCCGCGACTGGAGCGATTGCGATGGCGATCTGGCCAACGCCGCTTTTTCGCGCGACGACATGCTCGCCAACATCTCGCTCTACTGGTTCACCCGGACCGTCGCTTCGTCGATGCGGCTCTATTGGGAAACGCGCGCCCGTCCGCTTGCATTCGCGCCCGGCGCGGCGATCCATGTCCCGCTTGCGGTGGCTTTGTTTCCCAAAGAGCTGCCGATGCCGCCAAGAAGCTGGGTCGAGCGCGTCTTCAAGGACATCCGCCAGTGGACAGCGATGCCGCGCGGTGGTCATTTCGCAGCCCTCGAGCAGCCCGCTTTGCTTGCAGAGGATCTAAGAGCCTTTGCCGGCGGTCTGGATTTTTAAAGGCAGCGTTTGTGCGCGGCCAAACCCGAAGGCCAGAAATGACCAACACCACGATCACCGTCGATGCCCTGCATGAGCGCGTCGATGCAATTTTCCGCAAGGCCGGACTGACCCCCCTCCAGGCCAGCGCCATCACAAGGGTCATCGTCGCGGCGGAACGCGATGCCTGCAAGTCGCATGGTGTCTACCGCATCGAAGGCGCCCTGCGGACGATCAGGGCCGGGAAGGTGAACCCGAACGCGGTGCCTGGATTGTTGCCGCAAGGCGCGCCGGCAATCATCAAAGTGGATGCGAAAGGCGGCTTCGCCAACCCGGCCTTCGAACTGGGCCTGCCGGTGCTGGTCGAGCGGGCTCGCTCCTGCGGCATTGCCGCGCTTGCGATCAACGATGCCGTTCATTTTTCCGCTCTTTGGGTGGAGGTCGAAGCGTTGACGCAAGCAGGCCTTGCCGGCCTTGCCATGTGCCCGAGCTATGCCACGGTCGCTCCGACCGGTGGCAACGGACCGTTGCTTGGCACCAATCCCTTTGCCTTTGGCTGGCCGCGTGAAAAGCAGCCTCCCTACGTTTTCGACTTCGCGACCTCGGTTGCCGCGCGCGGCGAGATCGAGCTGCACCGCCGCGCCGGCAAGGAGCTGCCGGAAGGCTGGGCGATCGATGTCGACGGCAGGCCGACGACGGATCCGGAAGCTGCCCTGGCGGGCGCTATGCTTCCCTTCGGCGGGCACAAGGGTTCCGCCATCGCGACGATGATCGAGCTGCTCGCCGGGATCATGATCGGCGACTTGACCAGCCCCGAGGCGCTCGATCTGCTCGGCACGTCGACGCTTTATCCATCGCATGGGGAGCTGATCATCGCCTTCTCGCCGCAGGCTTTTTCCGCCGGCCGTCCCGGCAACCCGCTGGGTCGTGCCGAAGCCCTGTTCGAGGCGATCGTAGGTCTGGGTGCGCGCCTGCCCTCGCAGCGGCGATTCATTGCCCGAGCAGCATCGGAGAGTGGCGGCATCAGCCTCTCGGCTCAGGAGATCGAACAGCTCGATCGATTTCTTGAAGAAGGACTCGGCGGCGTTTGAGGTGATCCGCCCACCTTACTCAGGTTTGGTCATCAAGGGGAAGGGAGAAAAAATGCGCTGGTCAAGAACATTCACGGTCGTCGGCTGCCACGCCGAGGGGGAAGTCGGCAATGTGATCACCGGCGGCGTCATGGACGTGCCCGGCAAGACCATGTTCGAAAAGAAGGAATATCTGCAAGAGCATATGGATGACATACGCGGGCTCGTCCTCTTCGAGCCGCGCGGCGCCCCCTACGTCAACGCCAACATCATCCTGCCGCCCTGCGATCGCTCGGCCGATCTCGGTTATGTGATCATGGAAAGCACCGAATACCCGCCCATGTCGGGTTCGAACACCATCTGCGTCGCCACTGTGGCGCTGGAGACGGGCATGGTGCCGATGAAGGAACCCGAGACGCGGCTGCGCATGGAAGCGCCGGCCGGCATGATCGAGGTGCGCTGCCGCTGCGAGAACGGCAAGGTGACGCAGGTCGAGTTCACCAATGTGCCGGCTTTCGCGTTCCACCTCGACACACATGTCGAAGTCGAGGGGCTCGGCACGATCACCGTCGACACCTCCTATGGCGGCATGACTTTCGCGCATGTGAACGCTCGCGCACTGGGCTTTTCCATAACACCCGATGAGGCCCACCAGATGTCGCTGATGGGCCAACGCATCAAGAAAGCGGTCAACGAGCAGCTCGAAGTCGTGCATCCGGAGAACGCGAAGATCCGCGACGTGTCCAACGTGATTTTCGAAGGCCCGATCGAGCGCGTCGACGGGCGCGTGGAAAGCGTCAACGGCACGGTGTGCCTGCATGGCAGGCTCGACCGCTCGCCGACAGGCACCGGCACCACCGGGCGGCTTGCGGTGATGTCGGCCAAGGGGCAGATCGCCAAGGGCGAGCTGTTCCGCAACAGGTCGATCATCGGGACTCATTTTGATTCCCGCGTGATCGCCAATGCGCGCGTCGGCGACCGCGACGCCGTCGTGGTCACCATTGCCGGGCAGGCCTGGATCACCAGCATCGGCCAGTACGGTCTCGACCCGACAGACCCTTATCCACGCGGACATCGCCTCAGCGATGTCTGGTCCTGAAACGGATGCGGCCGTGCTCAGGCCGCGAACGCTCGGACCCTGACACCGTTCGCTTCCAGCCGTCTCCTGACATGCGCGGCGATGGCGACGGCCGCCGGCGTGTCGCTGTGGACGCAGATCGAATCGATCGGTGTCTGCAGCAGCTGCCCGGAAAGCGTCTCGATGGCACCTTGCTTGACCATCCGCACGACCCGTCCGGCCGCCTTTTCGGCATCGTGGATGACAGCGCCTTCCAGCTTGCGCGTGACAAGAAAGCCTTCCTCCGTATAGGCGCGGTCGGCGAAGATCTCGGACCTGACCGTCAGACCCGCGTCGCGCGCGATCCTGTCCTGGAAGCCGAGCGCAATGACCAGGCAGATCAGGCGGGGATCGACGGCCTTCACCGCGCGCGTCACGGCTTCGGCGACGCCCCGGTCTGTCTGGGTAAGGTTGCCCAGCGCGCCATGCGCCTTCACGTAGCGGATCGGGTGGCCGGCATAGGCGGAAAGCGCCTGCGCCGCGCCGATCTGGTAGGCGACCAGCCTTTCGATCTCATCCATGGAATGCGGGATGATGCGGCGTCCGAATCCCCACAAATCGGCGAAGCTCGGATGCGCGCCAACGGCGACGCCCTTTTCGCGCGCCATCGAGAACGTGGCTGCCATGATCTCGGGGTCGCCGGCATGAAAGCCGCAGGCGACATTGGCGGAACTGACGATGTCGAGGATCGCTGCGTCGTCGCCGAGCCTGTACGCTCCAAAACCCTCGCCCATGTCGGAATTGATATCGACCTGCAATCCCGTCATGGTGCTTTCCTCAATGTTGGAACCATCGCCGGTGCCCTCACGCCAGCTCGTAGAGTGGCGTGCCGTAACCGACGACCGCTCCGTCCTTGCTCAGCGCCGCGCCCAGCACGCCGTCCGTCGGCGCGAGCACGGCCTTCAGGCATGGGCCGACCTGCAGGACGCCGACCGTCTCGCCCTTGCGAACCGTCTGGCCGGGTTCGGCAACCGGGCGGCCGGTCGTTGGATGATCGAGACGGAACACGCCGACGCCGGGCGCACGCACGCCCTTGAAGACCGTTTCAGCGTTCGGCGCTCCGGCCGCAGCCAGGGGTGCTGCCGCAACAACGGCCTGCATATGCAGGCGAAGCGAAAAGCCGGCCTCCACCAATTCGATCTCGCCTATGCCGGCGCTTGCGCACCAGGCGGTCAGCCTTTCGATCTCCTCAACCGTCATCGCCGTCTCGTCCCTGGAGCAGACCGCCTTCAATGAGATGTTCGAGATGATGGATATCGTAGCCGCCAGCGGCGAAGCCGGGCTCCTCCATGAGGAGGCCGTGCAGCGGCGCGTTGGTGGCGATGCCGACCGCCTCCATCTCGCCCAGCGCGCCGCTCATGCGCCGGATCGCCTCGGCCCGCGTCGCGCCATGCGCCAGCAGCTTGGCCACCAGCGAATCGTAATGCGGCGGCACGGTGTAGCCGGAGTAGAGATGCGATTCGACGCGGATGCCGGGACCGCCGGGCGGCGTCCAGCGCTCGACCCGGCCCGGATGCGGCCGAAAGCTGTAGGGATGTTCAGCGTTGATGCGGCATTCGACAGCGTGGCCCTGAATGCGGATGTCTTCCTGGCTGAACGACAGGGGTTCGCCCCGAGCGATGCGGATTTGCTCGCGCACGATATCGGTGCCGGTGACGAGCTCGGTGACGGGATGCTCCACCTGCACGCGGGTGTTCATCTCGATGAAAGAGAAGCGCCCGTCCTCGTAGAGGAATTCGAACGTGCCGGCACCCGTATAGCCGATGGTCAGGCATGCGCGGGCACACAGCTCGCCGATCTCGGCGATCGCCTCGCGGGTGATGCCGGGCGCCGGCGCCTCCTCGATGATCTTCTGGTGGCGGCGCTGCATGGAGCAATCCCGCTCGCCGAGGCAGACCGCTCTGCCGTGCTTGTCCGCCAGGATCTGGATCTCGATATGGCGCGGCTGCTCGAGGAATTTTTCCAGATAGACTTGCGGGTTGCCGAAGGCCCGGTCCGCCTCTTTCACCGCCATCGAAACGGCTTCCGTCAGGGCGCGCTGCTCGCGCACGATGCGCATGCCGCGCCCGCCGCCGCCACCCGCCGCCTTGACGATGACCGGATAGCCGATGGCCTCGGCAATGGCGCACACCTCCTGCTCATCCTGCGGCAGCGCACCCTGCGACCCCGCAACGCAGGGAACGCCGGCGGCAATCATCGTGCGCTTGGCGGAGACCTTGTCGCCCATGGTGCGGATCGCCGCCGCCGACGGCCCGATGAAGATGAGGCCGGCATTTTCGACGGCCTCTGCGAAGGCGGCGTTTTCCGAAAGGAAGCCGTAGCCCGGATGGATCGCGCCCGCGCCGGTGAGTTGCGCGGCCGCGATGATCTCGGCGATGTTGAGATAGCTCTCTGTCGCGGCAGCTGGCCCGATGCAGATCGCCTTGTCCGCCAGTGCGACATGGCGAAGGCTCGCATCGGCCTCCGAATGCGCCGCCACCGTTTTCAATCCGAGAGCGCGGCAGGCGCGCAGGATGCGTAGCGCAATTTCACCGCGATTGGCGATAAGGACGGTATCGAACATCGCCGCTAGCCCAGATCTTCGAGAACGAACAGCACGTCACCGGACTGCACGGCGGCATGGTCGTCGAAAGCGATCTGGACGATCCGCCCGGTGCGATCGGATTCTATGACATTGAACGTCTTCATGGCTTCGAGGACGCCGATTTTCTGCCCCTCCGCGACCACATCGCCAATGGCAACCAGCGGCGGTTCGCCTTCGGTGCCGGAACGGTAGAACACGCCGGTCAGCGGCGCGCGGATTGAATGCCGCGCGATGGGCGGAGCTGTCAAAGCCGGATTTGAGGAGACGGCGGTGCCGACGGCTGGCCCCGGCTGGGGCGAAGGCTGCGCCTGTGGCGCGGATTGCGCCGGTGCCATCTGCCTGGACATGCGGATGCGAACGCCGTCGCGCTCGATATCCAGTTCGGCAATAGGCGAACGCGAGACCAATTCGATCAGCTTCTGGACGAAATCGAGATCCATCGCCGGCCCTATCGCAGCGCTTCGACGGCCTCGGCGATGCGCCCGATCGCTTTTTCGATCAGGTCCATCGACGTGGCTATGGAAATGCGGAAATGTGGCGACAGGCCGTAGGCAGAGCCCTGCACCACCGCGACCCGTGCCTGATCGAGCAGGTAAAGCGAGAAGTCGTCGTCGCTGCCGATAGGCTTGCCGTCCGGACGGCGACGGCCGATCAGGGCCGAGCAATTGGGGTAGAGATAGAAGGCGCCCTCGGGCGTCTGGCAGGTGAAGCCGGGAATGGCGCGCAGCAACTCCAGAGCGCGGTCGCGCCGGGCCTGGAATTCGAGCGCGCGCGGACGAAGAAAGTCCTGAGAGCCTTCCAGTGCGGCGATGGTCGCGGCCTGCGAGATGGATGACGGGTTCGACGTGCTTTGGCTCTGCACGGTCGCCATGGCGCGGATCAGCGGTTCCGGCCCGCCGGCATAGCCGATCCGCCAGCCGGTCATGGCATAGGCTTTCGACACGCCGTTTACCGTCAGCGTGCGGTCCTTCAGCCGCGGCTCGACGCCAGCGATGGTATGGAAGACGCGTCCGTCGAACAGGATATGTTCGTAGATGTCGTCGGTCAGAACATGAACATGCGGGTGGTCGAGCAGCACCCCGGCAAGTCCCGCAAGTTCGTCGCGGCTGTAGACGGCGCCTGTCGGGTTGGAAGGCGTGTTGAGCAGCAGCCATTTGGTGCGCCAGGTGATGGCGGCTCGCAGGGCTTGCGGCGTCAGTTTGAAGCCCTGCGCCTCCGTGCAGGGAACGACCACGGGCTTACCTTCGCCGAGCAGGACGATGTCGGTGTAGGAAACCCAATAGGGTGCGGGGACAACCACCTCGTCACCGGGGGCCAGCGTCGCCAGCAGGGCGTTGTAGATGATCTGCTTGGCGCCGCCCGCGACACTGATTTGCGAAGGCTTGTAGTCGAGGCCGTTCTCGCGCCTGAATTTTCCGGCCACCGCCTTCTTCAGCGCTGCAGTGCCGTCGACCGCCGTATAGCGCGTCTCACCCCTGCGCATCGCCTCGTAAGCTGCCTCGACGATGTGCGGAGGCGTCGGAAAATCCGGTTCGCCGGCGCTCAGGCTGACGACGTCGATGCCGGCCGAGCGCATTTCGATTGCCCTGGCGGTGACCGCCATGCTGGGGCTTGGCTTGATGACGTCGAGACGGGGAGCGATGAAGCCCACGGAACAATCCTCGGTATGTCTGATATCTGCTACAAATTGGATAATGTATTCTTATTTTCGCGTCAAACCCCTTTTTCTGCGTCGAAGACCGGGGTATGTCTCATTTTGTGGGTGGATCGATAGAGGAAAGTATCCAATCCTTCGTCACCACGCATAACATTCGAGATAAGGAACACGACTGGAATGAGCACAAACTACGATGTGGTGATCGTCGGCGGCGGTGTTGTCGGCAGCTCGATCGCCTACTTCCTGTCCGCCAATCCGGATTTCGATGGCAGGATCGCCGTGATCGAGCGGGACCCCTATTACACGGCCTCCTCGTCCTCCTTGTCGACCAGCGCCATACGCCAGCAGTTCGGCACGGCGCCGAACATCGCCATGTCGAAGTTCAGCATCGACTTCCTGCGCCAGGTAAAGACGCGGCTTGCCATTGGCGACGAGTTGGCGGACATCGGCCTGCATTTGCCCGGTTACCTCGTGCTGGCGACGCCTGAGCGGGCCGAAGCGCAGCGTGCCAAGAACCGCGTTCAGCGCGGCATGGGCGTCGACGCCGAACTGATCGAGCAAGCCGATCTGGCGCGACGCTTCCCATGGCTCAACACGGACGATCTCGCCCTTGGCTCGCTCGGCCTTGGCAGCGAGGGCTGGTTCGACGGCCCCGGCCTGATGCAGGCATTCCGCCGCAAGGCGCGCACGCAGGGCGTGGACTATCTTGCCGCGACCGTGACCGGACTGACCATGGCGTCTCTCGGCAAGGTTGGTGAAGTGGTGCTGGACAATGGCGACCGGCTTGCCGCCGGCACGGTGATCAACGCGGCCGGACCATGGAGCGCGGGCATTTCCAGGATGGCCGGTACCGAACTGCCGGTTGTCCCGAGCAAGCGCTGCGTCTTCGTCTTCGAAACGCCGGCAAGGATCGAAAACTGCCCCTTCGTCTTCGACACAAGCGGCTTCTGGCTGCGACCGGAAGGTCAGCTCTTCCTGTGCGGTATTCCGCCGGTGCGCGACAACGACCCGGACGATTTCGGCCTGGATGTGGACTACGACCTATTCGACGAATTGATCTGGCCGGCGCTGGCCCATCGTGTTCCCGGCTTCGAACAATTGCGCATGCTGCGCGCCTGGGCGGGGCTCTACGAGTACAACACCTTCGACCACAGCGGCATCATCGGCCGGCATCCCGAGATCTCGAACCTTGTCCTGGCCACCGGCTTTAGCGGCCACGGCATGATGCATGCGGCGGCGACCGGGTCGGGCGTCAGCGATCTCATTGCCTATGGCGAGTACCGCTCTGTCGATCTGTCGGCCTTCCGCTACGAACGGATCGCTGGCAACCAGCCCATCGAGGAACATGTCTACTGAAGCGAAACGGGCGACATGGCATCGCGGTGACAACGGTGCTATGCGTCCACTTCTTCAATCAAAACGGCGCCAGTCGACAAACAAGGCGGCCGCCCCAGGCTGATTCATGCTCGTACAGAAGAAAACCATCTCGACCCAGGTCGCCGATGCCATCAGGCAGAAGATCCTGATCGGCGAATACGAGGCCAACTTCCAGCTGCGGCAGGAGCATCTGGCCACCGAGTTCGGCGTCAGCCGAATTCCGGTACGAGAGGCGCTGCATCAGCTTCATTCGGAAGGCTTCGTCACGCTGGTTTCCCACAAGGGCGCCGTCGTCACCTCCATTTCCCTGGACGAGATCCTCGAGCTCTACGAACTCCGGGCCCGGATCGAAACATGGCTACTGGCCCTTGCCATTCCAAGGATGACGGAGGCCGACCTCGCTCTGGCCCGGGAACGGGCAAAGCAGCACCAGGAGCAGGGCAAGACAGGCGAGTACTCGAACCAGCTCAACTGGAACTTCCACGCCGCGCTCTACGCGCCGTCCGCCCGCAAAGCGACGATCGAACTGGTGGGGCGCATCTACCAGCAGCTGGAACGCTACACGCGCATGATGGTGACGCTCACCGAGATCCAGGCCCAGTCCGACCGCGACCACTGGCAACTCATCGACCTGTGCGAAGCCAAGGATACGCTGCGCGCCGTCGGCCTTTTGGAAATGCATATCATCACCAGCGGCAAATTCCTGGTCGACCGGCTTCAGGAATTGCGGGGCAGCTAACGGACCAGTCATTCCCACTCGATCCGCATCGGCTTTCCCTTCACGCGATTGGTTCATTTGCCCGGCAGATTGGTCGCCCGCGTCAGCAGGATCACCCCTGCCTTGTCGGCTGTGTCGTAATAGGTGAAGCCGGTACGGTTTTCCCGGCGACCGCGCATCAGCACGGCAAGCCCGTCGGTTTTCGCCTTGGTTTCGGCTGCGTCCGCATCACGAACCTCAAAGCCGATATGGAAGACGCCTTCACCCTTGGTGTCGAGATGAATCCGCTGCGGTGAAGGATCGTGGTTCGGCTGGCACAGTTGCAGTTGAGTGTTCGGCAGGTTGCAAATCCGGTATTGCATCGCCTTGAAACCCTCCGGGCTTGGGACCTGGAGTTCTTCGTATTCGGCCAGCGGCGGATAGGACTCCCATGGGCCGATGCCGATGGAGTCATAATAGGCCTGCGCCTTGTCGATATCGCGCACGACGATGCAGATGTGATGCAGCTTGTCGAAATTACCCATGTCTCACTCCTTGATCGGGACCGTATAGTTCAAAACACGGCGTCCCCCGTCGGGGTAGATCGTCTCGCCGGTGATGTAGGAAGCGTCGTCGCTGGCCAGGAACGCCACGACCGAGGCGATCTCGGCTGCCGTGCCGAGGCGCCCGAGCGGTGTCCGCGAAAGAACCGCGCGTCGCATTTCCTCCGAATCGATGAATGTCCCGTCCATGACCATGTCCGTGGCGATGGTGCCCGGGCCGACACCGACCACACGGATGCCGTGCGGAGCGAAGGCGACGGCCGCGGTGCTGGTGACCTGATTCATGCCGCCCTTGGAGATCGCGTAGGTGGCAACGCGCGGGTTGGCGAGGCCCGAATTGATCGATGACATGTTGATGATGACGCCGCCTCCACCTTGCGTGATCATCTGGCGGGCGGCTGCCTGGGTGCCCATGAACGCGCCCTTCAAATTGACCGCGAGAACCCTGTCGTAGTCCGCCTCGCTGATGTCGAGAAAGTCTTGAACCGGAGCGATGCCGGCATTGTTGACCATGATGTCGACACGGCCGAACCTGGCGACCGCCGCCGCGACCAACGCATCGACCTGGTCCTTCTTGCTGACATCCGTAACGACGGCCAGGACGCTGTCGGCCAAGCCGATTTCAGCGGCACATTTGTTCAGTCCCGCGGCATCGATATCGCCGAGTACGAGCTTCGCGCCTTCGGCCAGAAAGCGCACCGCGCAAGCGCGTCCGATGCCGCGCGCCGCGCCTGTGACAACAGCCACCTTGCCTGCCTGTCTCATGTCCAGTCCCTCGATCATTGTAAGTCGACCACCGTCTCAGGGAGCGGTGTGCCGAGCTTGGCCACGGATAAGGATAATTCTCTCACCGAAGCCTACCCTAGCGGATCACGAAGGGATTGGCGGTCTTGCCGGCCGTGTCTATCCACACCGTCTTGGTCTGCAGATAGGAATTGATCGCCTCCTGCCCGCTCTCGCGACCGATACCGCTCCTCTTGTAGCCGCCGAAGGGCGCCATGTAGGAGACGGCACGGTATGAATTGATCCAGACCATCCCCGCTTCCATCGCGGCTGCACCGCGCAGCGCCCGGCCCATGTCGCTGGTCCAGATCCCTGCCGCCAGTCCGTAGGGGCTGTCATTGGCAATGGCGAAGGCCTCTTCCTCGTCGTCGAACGGAATGACCGACAGGATCGGCCCGAACACCTCTTCACGCGCGATTCGCATAGTGTTGTTCACACCGGTGAAGATGGTCGGCTCGACGAACCAGCCCTCGGCCAGTTCACCGGACGCCGGCTTGCCACCGCCCAGCACGCATAGCGCACCCTCGCGGCGCGCTATGCCGAGATAGGACAACACCTTCTCGCGCTGGGCTTGCGTGGTGATCGGCCCCACCTGCGTCTCTTGCAGCGCCGGATTGCCCAATCGGGCGCTGGCCGCCAGCGTTATGACGCCCTCCACGAACCGGTCATGGATCTTGCGATGCACAAGCAGGCGGGAGCCGGCGATGCAGGTCTGGCCGCTGGCGGCGAAAATGCCTGATATCGCGCCGTTGACCGCGCTCTCGATATTGGCATCGTCGAAGACGATGTTGGCCGATTTGCCGCCGAGTTCCAGCGTGACGGTCTTGAGCTGTTCGGCAGCCGCGCGGTAGACGGCGATCCCTCCGGGCTCGCCGCCAGTGAACGCGATCTTGGCGACATCGGGGTGGGCAACGAGCGGCACGCCGACATCGAGCGGCATGCCGGTAACCGTGTTGACCACGCCGGGAGGAAAGCCGGCCTGCGCAAACAGTTTCACGAACTCCAGCGTCGAGGCCGAGGCGTGTTCCGACGGTTTGACGACGACGGTGTTGCCGGCCGCCAGCAGCGGCGCGAGCTTCCATGTCAGAAGCAAAAGCGGCGAGTTCCAGGGCACGATTGCCGCGATAACACCCAGCGGCTCATGGCGGGTGAAGGCGAACATGCCTGCCTTGTCGATCGGCAGCACCGCGCCTTCGATCTTGTCGGCAAGACCGCCGAAATAGCGGAACCATTCCGGGATATAGTGCAGCTGCGCCGTCATTTCGGTGATCAGCTTGCCGTTGTCGCGCGTCTCGATGGCGGCAATGCGATCCGCGTTCTCGGCGATCAGGTCGGCCATCCGCACCAGCAGCTTGCCGCGCGCGGTCGGCGTGATGCCGGCCCACTCCTTCGACCGGAAAGCTGCCTTGGCGGACGCCACGGCAGCGTCCACCTGGCCTGCTCCCCCGCGCGGGATCAGCGCCCAGGGCCTGCCGGTAAACGGATCGTGACTCTCGAATGTATCTGCGGTCGATTGCAGCCGACCCCCGACCGTGTTCTGGAAACTGACCAGCGCCATATCGGTCCTCAACAGGTGGCAAAGCCCAGATGGGCGCGAAAGCGGTTCTTGACCTCGACCGCGTCGCGCGAGGGCAGCGAGCGCGGCAGGTTCTCGGCGGTGATTTTCAGCACGAAAAGGCGTGGGCCGTCGGCCGGGCGACGCAGCTCTTCACACAGCGTCTCGACCTCTTCCAGCGACCGCAACTCGGCGGTTTTCGAAAACCCGCAGGCGGCCGCGACCTTGTCGAAACCAATGCCCTTGCCGGTATGGCTGGACTGCATGCCGGTCTCGCCGAAATGCTGGTTGTCGAGCACGATCAGGTCGAGATTTTTCGGCCGCGCCACCGAGATCGTCGCCAGAGCACCGAATGCCATCAGCTGTTCGCCATCTCCGGTAATCACCATGACCCGCTTGTCGGGCTGTGCCTGCGCGAGCCCGAGGCCGATCAGTGCTGCGCCGCCCATGGCGCCCCACAGATAATAGTTGTCGTTGCGGTCGCCGGCGGCATGCACGTCGTAGCTCGGCGAGCCGAGACCGGTCACCACCAATGCGCCGTCGCGGGCGTCAAGCAGCTTCTTCACCGCGATCCGGCGATCCATCGTCGGTAGATTCATCTCGCTCACCACTTCTTCTTGCCGAGCAGCCGCTGCCCGATCAGCACGGCGATCTGCTGGTCGGCATCGAAAGCCATCAGGGCTGCTTGCGCCACCGTCTCCACCAGGTCGGGACCGGTCTCGGCGCGCAGCACCCTGAGGCCGATCGCCTTCAGCGAGGCCTCCGTCGCCTGTCCCATCGGCACCTGCCACGGGTTGAACTCGGCCCATTCGCCCCGCATCGTCACCAGGACGAGCAAGGGAAAGCGCGCCTGCACGGGAAGCGACAGCATGTTGATGCAATTGCCGACACCAGACGATTGCATGAGCACGACGCTCCGCTTGCCGCCGAGCCAGGAGCCTGCGGCAATGGCAATGCCCTCCTCCTCCGTCGTCAGCACATTGGTGACGACCTCGGGATCGTCACTGAAAAGGCGGATCAATGTGGTATGGCCAGCATCCGGCACATAGGACATGTGACTGATGCCGGCAGCCTTGAGCACGTCATAGATCTGATCTGGCCACTGCTTCTCAGACGCCGCTGGAGCGGCTGCAAGCGCTGCTGCTTGCGGATGTTTTGCTTCTACGCTCGCCGTCACCTTGGACCTCCGAGAACTGAATTGCCATTAGATTACCTCGGTCATCCGATCTAATCTTCGTCTCTTTCTCGTGACCAGATATAATGGTATTTGATAGCTCATGGAGTTATCGCAGCTACGCACCTTGATCCACGTCGCCGAACTCGGCAGCCTCAGCAAGGCCGCCGACCGGCTGCACATTGCGCAGCCGGCGCTCAGCCGGCAGGTTCGCATGCTGGAGGAGGAGCTGGGCTTTGCCCTTTTCCTGCGCCACGGACGCGGCATGGTGCTGTCCGAACAGGGCAAGGAGGTGCTGACGCACGCCATGCGCGTGATGGCCGAGATCGACGAGATCCGCGCCACGGCCACGCCCGCCGACGCGCCGCTGACCGGCGAAGTGGCGATCGGCCTGCCACCCACTGTTGCCGACATTATTTCGCTGCCGCTGGCTGCCGCCTTCGGCAAGGCCCACCCCAAGGCCAAGCTCAGACTTGTCAGCGCCTACACAGGCTATCTGCTGGACTGGATGCACCGCGGCGAGGTCGACGTCGCGGTGCTCTACGACCCACGCATGGCGCGTTCACTGCGCTCGCGCCCGCTGCTCCTGGAAAATCTCTTCCTGATCGGACCGCCGGACGCGGGATTTTCGACCGTGCGCGCCGTGTCGTTCGCCTCGCTCGCCGGCAAGCGCCTGCTGCTGCCCAGCATCAAGCACGGGCTGCGCATCATCGTCGAGCGCTGCGCCACGGATGCCGGCATCACGCTCGATGTCGGCATCGAAGCGGACTCGTACTCGGCGTTGAAGGACCTAGTGCGCAACGGCCATGGCTGGACGATCCTGCCGCTCGCTCCCATCCATGCCGATGTGACCGCCGGGCTGCTCACCGCCGCGCCGCTCATCGATCCGGTGCCCGTGCGCCGCCTGATCCTTGCATACCCGGCGGACCGGCCTGCCTCGCGGCTGGCGCGGTTTGCCGGACAAGCGATCGAGGACATCGTCAAGGATCTTGTCGGGCGGGCCGTCTGGGTCGGCCAGCTTCTCGGTCCTCCGCCCTAAGCGTTCGAATTCCGTTATATCTGCTCACGTCCGCCGTGCATTGCTGACAGAGCATGAAGGCGCGATAGTGAGGCCCGCAGCAAGACAAGAAGCCGGACAAACCTCATGGAATCCTATCAGGACATTCGCGATGCCGTCGCCAGGCTGTGCGTGCGCTTTCCCGGAGAATACTGGCGCGCCCTCGACAGGGACATGACTTACCCCGGTGAATTCGTCGCGGCGTTGACGGAGGCCGGCTGGCTCTCGATCCTGATCCCGGAGGCCTATGGTGGCTCGGGTCTGCCGCTTTCGGCCGCCGCTGCCGTGCTGGAGGAAATCCAGCACGCCGGCTGCAATGGCGGCGCCTGCCATGCCCAGATGTACACGATGGGCACGCTTGTTCGCCACGGCTCGGAAGCCCAGAAGCAACAATACCTGCCGAAGGTCGCCGCGGGAGAATTGCGCCTGCAGGCCTTCGGCGTCACCGAACCGAGCAGCGGCACCGACACCGGCGCTCTCAAGACCACTGCTCGTCTCGACGGCGATCATTTCGTGGTCAAGGGCCAGAAGATCTGGACAAGCCGCGCCGAGCATTCGGATTTGATGCTGCTGCTGGCGCGAACCACGCCGCTCAAGGACGGCATGAAGAAGACCGACGGCCTCTCGGTCCTCATCGTCGACATGCGTGAGGCCGTTGGCAACGGCCTCACCATCCGGCCGATCCGCACCATGATGAACCATGCCACCACGGAAATCTTCTTCGACGATCTGCGCGTACCGGCCGAAAACCTGATCGGCGAGGAGGGCAAGGGATTCCGCTACATCCTCTCGGGCATGAATGCCGAGCGCATCCTGATATCAGCCGAATGCGTCGGCGATGCGAAATGGCTCATCGAAAAGGCAAGCACCTACGCAAAGGAGCGGCATGTGTTTGGCCGGGCGATCGGCCAGAACCAGGGCATCCAGTTTCCGATCGCAAGGGCCTACGCCAATATGCGCGCTGCTGAACTGATGGTGCGCGAGGCGCTGACCCTCTACGAGGCCGGCAAGAACCCCGGCGCTGAAGCCAACATGGCCAAGATGCTGGCGGCCGACGCTTCGAACGAAGCCGCCAATGTCTGCATCCAGACGCATGGCGGGTTCGGTTTCGCCGAAGAGTACGACGTGGAGCGCAAGTTCCGCGAGACGCGCCTCTACCAAGTCGCGCCGATCTCGACCAACCTGATCCTGTCATACCTATCCGAGCACGTGCTTGGGCTGCCGCGTTCCTACTAGGAGTCGTCCGTGAACGTCCTCATCGTCTATGCACACCCGGAAGCAAAATCCTTCAACGGCGCCATGAAGGATCTGGCTGTGGAAACCTTGACCCGTGCAGGCCACGATGTGGTCGTCAGCGACCTCTATGCGATGGGCTTCAACCCAGTCGCGGGGCCTGGCGACATATCGGGCGAGCGCAACGATCCGGACTTCTTCAGCCTGCCGCGCGAGCAGACCGCCGCCTACGAGGCCGACGCACTCTCGGCCGACATCAGCGCCGAGATCGACAAGCTGAAGCGGGCGGACTTCGTGCTGTTCCAGTTCCCGGTCTGGTGGTTCGGAATGCCCGCAATCCTCAAGGGCTGGGCCGATCGTGTCTTCGCGCGCGGTTTCGCCTATCTGCCGGGCCGCAAATACGACACCGGCATGTTTAGCGGAAAGCTCGCCATGGTGGCCGCGACCACGGGCACACCGGCCGACACCTACGCACCCGACGGCATCGATGGCGACATCCTCACAGTGCTGTGGCCGATTCACAATGGCCTGCTGCGCTACTCAGGCTTCGACGTGCTGCCGCCCTTCGTCGCCTATATGCCGGGCCGCGTCGGCCACGATGGCCGTAAGGCCTATCTGGAGGCTTACCGCAAGAGGCTCGAGGACATCGACGGCACGCCGCATCTGTTCTTCCACGCCGCCGAGGATTACGGCAAGAACGAGCGGCTGAAGCCTGGTGTGCTGGCCCGCTCCGGGGTGCAGCGCAATGTCTGACGGCGCCCGCCCGCTGGAGGGCCTGTTTGTCGTTTCCATCGAGCAGGCCGTCGCCGCTCCGCTCTGCACGGTCCGCCTTGCCGACGCCGGCGCGCGCGTCGTGAAAATCGAGCGCCCGGAAGGCGAGACCGCGCGTCATTACGATTCCACTGTTGAAGGCATGTCGGCTTACTTCGTCTGGCTCAACCGCGGCAAGGAAAGCGCGGTGCTGGACCTGAAGGCCGAGCACGACCTGGCTTTGCTGCACCGGATGGTCGCGCGCGCGGATGTTCTCGTGCAGAATCTCGCGCCGGGCGCCATCGACAGGCTCGGCCTCTCCGCCGATGCAATCGCGAAGGAGTTTCCTCGGCTGATCGCCATCAACATCGTCGGCTACGGGCAGGACACGCCTTACGCGGCCATGCGCGCCTACGACATGCTGGTGCAGGCCGAAAGCGGCATCTGCGCCGTCACCGGCACACCGGACACGCCGAGCAAGGTCGGGGTTTCCGTCGCCGACATCGCCACCGGCATGAATGCCCATGCGGCTATCCTCGAAGCCTTGTTGGCGCGCGAGAAGACCGGGCGCGGCCGCATTGTCGAAATTGCCATGTTCGACGCCATGGCCGACTGGATGACCGTGCCGCTGCTGCACTACGAACATGCGGGCCGCGAGACCCAGAGATATGGCCTGGCGCACGCTTCGATCTACCCCTATCGACCCTATGCCTGCCGGGATGGCAGCGTGGTCGTGTCTATCCAGCAGAACAATGAATGGAAGCGCTTCTGCGCTCTCGTGCTGCAAAGGCAGGATCTGTTCGCCGACGAACGCTTCGCCACCAACGCCTGGCGGGTGGCCAACCGCACGGCACTCGACGCCGAGATCGAACCGATCTTCGCGGCAATCGACTGCGAAGCGGCCATAGACCGTCTCAACGAGGCGCAGATCGCCTGGGGCCGGGTCAGCGCAATGCACGACCTGCCGGATCACAAGGCGTTGCGCCGGACAGAGGTGGCGCTGCCGGACGGCAGGCGCATCGCCGTACCCATGCCGGCAGGGCGGCCCGAGGGGTTCGCAACGGTTCCCAGCGTTCCCGAGCTTGGCGCCGACACGGACCGAATCCGGTCCGAATTCGCCGCCTGACGAGGACCTTATGAACTCGGACACAAGCACGCTGCAGGAGTGGGTCGGACGCACCCACGAGGTCGAGGATGTTGTGACCCCGCGCCTGCTGGCCAGCTTTGGCGCCACGCTTGGCGACTACGCAGCGCAAACCGAGGGCGCGGCCCTGCCCGGACTGCACTGGTGCCTGACGCCCGACATTGCCGCCATGCGCGAACTCGGACCTGACGGGCACCCGGCCAAAGGCAGCTTCCTGCCACCGGTGCCGCTTCCACGCCGCATGTGGGCCGCCAGCGACGTGCATTTCATCGCTCCGATCCGCTCTAGCGACCGCATCCGCCGCCGCTCGACAGTGACCGCCATCGAGGAGAAGCAGGGCCGCACCGGGCCGCTCACCTTCGTCAAGGTCCGGCACGACATCGCCAACGATTCCGGTCCGGTGATCGAGGAGGATCAGACCATCGTCTATCGCGTAGCCGGCGCTGCCGCAGCGACCCCTGCCCCACCAGCAAGTCCAACCCCGGCAGCATCGCACGAGCTTTCGGTCGACGTCGATCCGGTGCTGCTCTTTCGGTATTCGGCGCTGACTTTCAACGGGCACCGCATCCACTACGACGCGCCCTACACCACGACGGTCGAGCACTATCCCGGGCTCGTCATCCATGGCCCGCTGCAGGCGACGCTGCTGATGAACTTCGCCGCCGCCATTGCCGGCACGTCGCCGCGCCGTTTCTCCTTCCGGAGCGTACACCCGGCGACAGGCGCGCAACGCCTGCTTCTGAGCGCAACATCCCCAGGCCAAGACGGCATGGCTCTCGAGGTACGGTCGTCCGATGGCCAGGTGACGGTCAAGGCCACGGCGCAATGGTGAGCTTCGTCACGCCTGTCGTGCCGCTTTTCGTGCCGGGCTCACGTCCTGAGCGGTTTGCCAAGGCCGACGGCAGCGGCGCGGACGCGGTCATTCTCGACCTCGAGGATGCCGTCGCCCCCGACGACAAGGACCGCGCCCGGGACGCAATTGTCGGTTATGCAGCCACGCTGAAATCCGCGGTCGTGGTCCGCATCAACGCCGCCGGCACGCCCTGGCACGAAGCGGACATCGACGTCGTACGGCGCCTCGATGGCGTTTCCGTCATGCTGCCCAAGACCGAACGTCCGGAAGACATTGCCAGTATGACCAGGCACATGGCACGCAGCGTTTCCGTCATCGCGCTCATCGAGAGCGCCGTCGGCCTCGCCAACCTGCCTGACATACTGGCCACGCCCGGCGTCGTTGCCGCCGCCTTCGGCTCGGTCGACTTCTCACTCGATCTCGGTTGCGCGCATGATCGGCTGATCTTGCTTGTGGCGCGCAACGAAATCGTCTGGCGTTCGCGCGCGGCTGGCCGGGCCGCGCCGATCGACGGCGTAACGACTGACCTGAGCAGTCCTGAAATCACCGAAGATGACGCACGCCACGCCATGAAGATGGGCTTTGGCGGCAAGATGGCCATCCACCCGAGGCAGATCGAGTCGATTCGCAATGGCTTTCGCCCGAGCGAAAATGACATCACATGGGCACGAGACATCATTGGCGCAGCCTCATCCGGCGAAGCCAGCCAGGTGAACGGCGAAATGGTGGATCGGCCGGTCATCGAGCGGGCAAGGCGGATCCTGCACCGGATCGCCTCGGTCTAGAGGCCGCATGCAGAGGAGGAGCAACAGATGACCACGGACATCGCCGATTGGCCGACCGCCAGGCTTTGCGCCTTCATTGCCGAGTTCGACTTCGAACAAATTCCGCCGCGCGTCGTTCATTTCACGAAAGGACTGATGATCGACTGGCTCGGCTCGGCGCTGGCCGGCAAGGGCGCGCACCAGGTCGAGATGATCGACGCCTTCGCTCGTGCGATGGGACCGGCGGAGGGTCGAAGCACCATCATCCCGACGAGGCGGCGCACCAGCCCCTACTTCGCGGCGATGGTCAACGCAGCGGCCTCCCATGTCGTGGAACAGGACGACGTTCATAACGGCTCGGTCTTTCACCCGGCTGCGGTGATCTTTCCGGCCGTCCTGGCGGTTGCCGAGGCGGAGAACAAATCCGGCCGCGACATCCTGACGGCCTGCATAGCCGGTTACGAGACGGGCATTCGTGTTGGCGAATTCCTCGGACGCTCGCACTACGAGATATTCCACACCACCGGCACCGCTGGCGCTGTCGCCGCGGCCGCGGCGGTCGGCAAGTTGATCGGACTGGACGCAGCCGGCCTCAACCATGCTCTCGGCTCCGCCGGCACCCAGGCGGCGGGACTCTGGGAATTCCTGCGCGATGCCGCCGATTCCAAGCAGCTTCATACGGCGCGAGCCGCCGCCAACGGCGTGTTTTCTGCCTATTTGGCGCGCGAAGGCTTCAAGGGGGCCGCGCAGATACTCGAAGGGAAAAAAGGCATGGCAGCCGGCATGTCCAGCGACGCCGATCCGGCCCGGCTGACGGACCGCCTCGGCAGCCGTTGGGCAACCGAGGAGATGTCCTTCAAATGGCACGCCGCCTGCCGACACACCCATCCGGCCGCTGACGCGCTGCAGTCGCTCATGCGCCGCGAAGGGCTCGGCCCGGACGACATCACGGATGTGGTGACCCATGTCCACCAGGGAGCCATCGATGTCCTCGGCGCCGTGGTCATACCGCAAACCGTCCATCAGGCGAAGTTCTCCATGGGTACGGTGTTGGGGCTGATCGCCGTCCATGGCGTCGCCGACCTCGACGCGTTCGAACACCACGCACTTGCCGATGACCGCGTCGCCCGTTTCCGCGCGAAGGTGCGTATGGAACGCGACGCCGAGGTCGACAGACTTTATCCCAAGCGATGGGTTGGCAAGGTCAGCGTCACGACCGTTGGCGGCAGCAAACTCGATGCCCGCGTCGACGAGCCCAAGGGCGACCCCGGCAACACGCTTGCGAAACAGGAATTGGAAGCCAAGGCCATACGCCTTGCCGAATTTCGAGGCGGGGCCACCGCCGACGAGATGCGCCGCTGCATAGCCCGCATCTGGAGGCTCGATCAGCCCGGGAGCACGGCGGAAATATTTGCTGAGAGTTAGCCCGGACTTCTCGACGAAGGGTTCATTACCCGTCGCGGCCATGAAGCGGGCTCACGTCAAGGAGCTCCGTGATACCCGGTCAGACGATCCGGGGGCAGCCAACAATATTACAAAACCATTAGCGCAATGTTCGCTTGGGCCAAGGATGCCGAGATGGTCGAGGTCAATCCGGCAAACGGAATAAAGCGCCTGACTTCGGGCAATGGCGAAGGTTTCCACACCCGGGAAGTGTCGCAGATCGTCCAGTGTGAGAAACGGCATGCGCGCGGCACCATGGCTCGTATGGCGCTGGCGATTTTCATGTTCACAGGTTTGCGACTGTCCGATGCAGCAATCTTCGGCAGACAACACATTGCCCAGGTTCGCAACAAGGATACCGGGACCTGGGAGAAGCGGATCAGGATCAAGCCTGGCAAGACCGACAAGAGCAAGGTGCGCAAGGAAGCGATTGTCGTCGAACTGCCTCTACTCCCAGAACTCGAGGATGAGCTTTCCTTCGCCCCGGCCGGCAACCTGACATTCCTCGTCACCGAGTATGGTCGGCCTTTCTCGAAAACGGCCTTGGTAACAAGATGCGCCAATGGTGGGACGAAGCGGGGCTCCCGGGCTGCAGCGCCGACGGGGTCCGCAAGGCAGGCGCCACCGTTGCCGCAGAAAACGGTGCCACGCATGAACAGCCGAAGGCGATTTTACGGCTGGACGACGTATCAGCAGCCCGATCATTACATCCGCAAGGCACGCCGCCGGATAGTGGTGCAGTCTGCCGGACGCTTCTGGTATTCGATCGAAAGGAAAACGAAAATGTCCCACTTTGGAGGGGGTGGAAGAAAGTGGGACAAAAAAGTACAAAAAACCCGATCAAATCAACGGCAGAGAAAGCCAATGGTGGGCCCGGAGGATGTATCGAAATCTTTGATTTCATTAGTTTTTTCGTGGGTCGAAATCAGAAGTTCTCCCGTACTGTTCCGTATGATCCCGCGACCTCGGCAAAAAGCTAGTCTAGCCATGGAAATCCAATGACTCGCATCGCAACATTCAACGTGAACGGCGTCAACGGCCGCCTGCCCGTGCTGCTCAAGTGGCTGGGTGAA